>CAKTXZ010000001.1 GCA_934632155.1 uncultured Clostridia bacterium
ACTTGGCTGGTCACGGCCCGGGAGAGTAGGTCGCCGCCGGATTCCATGAAGTCATTCAATAGAATGACTTCTTTTTTGTTACTTCAATGAAAGGTAAAAACCGCCTTGTTCTATGCGGGTAGGGTTTAAGATGCGGGAAGGAACTCCTTTTCGCATAGAAACGATTCGACAACTGCTGCAAAACCGAAGCCGTTGAGGCATTTGCTCCAAATGCAATCCTGATCTACTCAAGACGAGGGAAGTTCGCTTGTCGTTCGCTTCAATGGTGGGGTGGATTTGGCTTGGATGATGTGATATAATAAGTCGGTAATGTGCGGAAAATCTGTTGGCGATACAGGTGTGTATGCTCTGGGGGCGATTAGCAAAAAGGAGCAGGAAAAGCAATGAGGCTTTTGAACCAAATGATCTTGGTTGTCCCATGTGCAGGAAAAGCATGAAGCGTTTGGCAGATTAACGCAAATTTCGCTTCCTGCGAAACAAACACGTTGAATGCGCATTACAATAAGCGCATCTGATTGGGGACATTTGAGCAACGCCGCGTGGTATGCACAAAGTGGCGGTATGCGGCAGCGGCCAGTCGGTTTGTTGATAAGCCGATAGGGTTCTTAAAGTATCCGGCGGAATGCAGCGAGAGCGTGGCGTGACTGAGAATGTACTTTCATTCTCGTCAGGCAAAGAGGTGTGCGCGAAGTGTTGCACCTACGGGTTTTGCGCAGTTTCTTCGAGGCGTGTGCGTTCCTTCGGAGCCCTTCGGCACAAGGCGGCAGGAATGGGACAAGGGATGGCGTGACGCGTCGGCTAGGGGCTCAAAAGCTTTATGCAGTGCGGGAAAGCGTCGTGCGATACGCCGGGCGGAATGAGGCGCGGCGTACGCTTGGACAAGGTGAAAATGGTTACGGAAAGCGATGCGCTTACAACGGTTTGTTGGCAAGCTTTCTTGAGGAGTGTGCGTTCCTTCGGAGTCCTTCGGCACAAGGCGGCAGGAATGGGACAAGGGGGGCGTGACGCACTGGGTAGGCTGTAAAGTGCCTTATCCTGTGCGCGGAAGTACGGCGTGAGGCACAGCGAGACACGGACTTTGGCCGATGCATGCTTTTGCGGAGCTTTTCGGGCGGCGCGGGGTGGGAGACGCTGCGCAGAACGAGACGCGACGTGACGTATGGGCGGGGCGTTCGGCTAAACGGTTTATGCGGTGTGCCTATCATGGGAAATTGCGCCGTTTATGCCGGGATCTGAACGGCTGAAAGCAGGCGGACTTTGAAGAATGGATGGGTAATAGTCCGCGTTTTTGGTTTGGGAAATGATGGATGAAACGCGGGCGAAACCGGGCGCGCCACGACGGAGGAACGGCAATGGAATTTATTACGATTAACGATCGGATCGGCTATAGGCCGGCTTCCGACCAGCCGCTTTCGGCGGATATCGGCGTTATCAAGCAGGGCGACGGCACTTGGCTGTATGACGTTGGCGGATGGGCGGAGCATGTGCGCGGCTTGGACGAGGCCTATGACATTGTGCTGTCGCACTTTCACGCCGATCATACCGGCAATCTTGGCCGGATTCGGGCGAGGTCGCTTTACGTTTCAGAGGAAACCTATCGCCACGTGCAGTGCGGGACGATTGTGCGCGGCGACCTGTACATCGGAGACATGCATCTGTTTCCGCTGCCGTCCAGCCATGCCAAGGGGTGTCTGGGCTTGGAGGTCGGGGATACGTACGCCTTTGTCGGGGACGCGTTGTACTGCCGGGTCAGGGACGGATTTTATGTGTACAATGCGCAGCTGCTGCGGGACGAGATCACGGTGCTGCGCGCGCTGCGGGCGTCGCACCTGCTGGTCAGCCACCGGCCGGGGATGCTTCGGGAAAGGGACGAGGCGCTGGAAGAGTTGAAGGCGATTTACGGCATGCGCGAAGGCAATGCGCCGGAAATCAGGATTCCGATGCAATAGCGGATCGACGCATACGCGCCGTTGAGGGGCATGAAATCCTTTGACGAGCTGTTCGAGGGGCTCAGGAGCATCCGGTGACGAGGCGCTTTTCGGGACGCCGAATTGGGGCGAATAAAACAACGTTTACGGCGGAAACCACCATGAACGACCCATGGCTTGACTTTGCCATTCGCATTCAGAGTATCGCGCAGGCGGGTCTGCAATGCGGAAAGGATCCCTAAGACCGGGAACGCTACGCCGAACTAAGGAGGATCGCCGCTGAAATGCTTGCCGCGAAAACGGACGTTCCTGCTGAAAAGGTTTACGGCCTTTTCTGCAACGAGGCGGGCTATCAGACGCCGAAGGTGGATACGCGCGCCGCCGTTTTTATCGGGGGCAAGCTTTTGCTGGTTCATGAAAACAACGACGCTTGGGCGCTGCCCGGCGGCTGGTGCGATGTGGATCAATCCGTCGCGTCAAACACCGAAAAGGAGGTGCGCGAGGAAACGGGCTGCACCGTAACGGCGCAAAGGCTGATAGCCGTTCAGGACTGGCGCAGGCATAATGTGACAAACCACGCCTACGGCGTTGTCAAAATTTTTGTGCTGTGCCAATACGAATACGGAGCGTTTCAGGAGAACATCGAAACAACCGGAATCGGGCTGTTTGGCAGAGAAGAAATTCCGGAACGGCTTGCCGTCGAAAAGTGCACGCGCGACCAGCTTTTGATGTGCTTTGCGGCGCTTGACCACCCCGATGCGCCCACGCTGTTTGATTGACCGGCTCGGGAAGGGAAGAACGCTTCCTTTCTTGCGACGCGGAAATAAAGACGCGGCGAATAAGCCCGCAAAGGAGCGAACGCTTCCTGCCGCAAGCCTTCGGCGGAAAGGCGCGCTTAGGCAATCAAATCCGCGAACCGCTTCAAACGAAAAATCCCGCGGCCGACTGGCAAAACGTCGCAGTCAAGCTTGCGGGATGCAAGGAAGGGCGGTCGGCCCTTCGTTTTTGATTGATATTGTCAGGCTTTGCCGGGTGGGGAGGCTTTGCGGAGCGTTTGCGCGGCAAAAGCGTTTCCGCAGCCTTGCCATGCCGATGAAGCTTTTCCTTCCGCATGGAGCGCGCCCGAGCGCAGTTTGGGGGCGCGCAGCCGCGGGAGCATTCAAGCGACGAAGCCCGCGGCCGCAATCGATGCTTCTTTACAGGTTCAGGCCGCGCAGGAAGGCGATGGCGGCTTCCAGCGCGGGCAGGTTTTCCTCCATCCCCTCAAATTCGTAGGAAACGACGCCGGCATAGCCCGCCTTTTTCAGGGTGCTCAGGCACTGCCGGATGGGCACCACGCCGTGGCCGGCCACCGTGCCGCGCAGGAAGGAGCCGTTGCGGGAGGGGAACCAGCCCTGTCCCGGGTTTTCCGCCCAGGCGGGCTTATACAGGAAATCCTTTACGTGGACGTGGAAGGCGTAGGGCGCGGCGATGGGCACGGCGTGCACGGGCTGGTCGTCGGCGCAGAGGAAATTGCCCATGTCCACCAGCCAGCCGTAGTTGGGATGGTTGACCGTGCGAATCAGTGTTTCGACGCGCTCGGCATCCTGCAGCACGTAGCCGTGGTTTTCCGTGCAGGTGCGAATGCCCTTATCCTCGGCGTATTCGGTTACGCGGCGAATGTCGGGCGCGATGCGGTCGATCAGCTGCCGCCAGTCCATGCCCTCGGGCAGGCTCCACGACGCGTCGTGCCGCAGCACCTTTGCGCCCAGCGCGGCGGCGACGTCCACTTTTTCCTTGACGGCGTCCGCCTCGTTGGGGCGCATGAAATCCGCGCCGACGGTATAGGCGGCGATGGGCAGGCCGATCTCCGCGCAATGGCGGCGGATGTCCTTGGCCAAGTCGATCAGACTGTCGGCCTGCTGCACGTCCAGCGACAGGTCGATGAACTCAATCGCGTCGTAGCCCATTTTCTTGGCCAGATCGCACACGGTGTAATAATCTGCGCCCGTTTGGTTCATATACTTGGAAAAGCTGTAAGAAGATACGCCGAATTTCATGCTCGATTCCTCCGTTTCATAGGACGACTTGCGTGCGTTATTCATTCATTCAACCTCGTTCCAGATGCGCGCGGCGTTTTGCAGACTGACGGCGGAGGCGTAGCGCGCGTCCTCCAGCCCCTCGAATTCAATGACGATCGGGCCGTCGTAGCCCGCATGCTTGAGCGCACCCAGCGTCGCATAAATATCCAGATCGCCCTGATGCAGAATCGCGCCGCGAAGATACTTGCCGCCGCGGGAGCGGAACCAGCTGCCCGCGCAGTCGAACTGCGTGCTGTCGCCCGGGTCGCGGGTGCGGATGTAAAAATCCTTGAGATGCACCATTTCCGTGACGGGCGCCAGCGTGCGCGCGGCGACGGCGGCGTCCTCGTCTACGCAGACGATGTTGCCCGTATCCAGCAGCAGGCCGTAGTTGTCGCTGTTTACGGCGGATAGCATGCGCTCCACCCGGTCGCAGCCATTGGCGAAAAAGCCGTGGTTTTCAATCAGCGTTTTTACGCCGACCGCGCGGCCGTGCTCGCTGACGCGGCGCGCGGCCTGCGCCATGACGGGCAGCCATTTTTCAAAGTCCCGAAGCGTGTTTTCCGCCTGTGGACGGCGGAAGGCGCAAACGTCGTGGCGCATGCGGGGCAGACCAAGCTCCGCGGCGATATCGACCTCGTGACAGACGCGGCGGATTTCAGCCTCCAGCGCCTCGCCCTCGCGGCAAAAATCCGCCAATACGGAATAATTGCAAAGCGTCACGCCCGCGTCCCGCGCCCGCGTCCGCACCTGACGAATCTTTTCCCGGTCGATTGCTCCGGTTGTCGGGTCGTCAAAGCGGAAGGCGAAGGGAACCAGCTCCATGCATTGCGCGCCGTGCGCCGCCGCCCAGTCGATGGCGGCGGGCAGCGTCATCGCGCCCCTTTCAATTTCTCTGTCCAGCGAATACGAGCTCAGCCCCAGTTGCATGGGAACACCTCCTTGTTCTTTTTTCATTATTTACAGTATAGCATACTTTTCGGGGCGTTCCAAACAGGAAAATTGCTTTTTCCTTTCGCATTATTATCTTTTTTTCGCGTGTGAACGGTCGGCGGCGGCTGCGGCGGCGCGCGGCGACAGGGGGCCATTTTTTCGTTTTCTTCCGCTTTCCCCCTTGAAGGAAGGCGAAAAATGTGGTATTTTGGGGAAAACGAACGAGGAGATGGTTTCCCGTGCTTTTCATCGGCATCTGCGGCGCGAGCGGCTCGGGCAAAAGCACGCTGGCGCGCGAACTGGTGCGCGACGTCGGGGCAAAAAGCGTGGTGCTCAATCAGGACGCTTACTATTTCGACCATCCGGATCTTACCTTTGAGGAAAGAACGCTGCTGAATTACGACGAGCCCTGCATTTTCGATCATGACGCGCTCTACCGCGATGTGTGCGACCTGATGGCGGGCAAAAGTATCACGCGCAAGCAGTATGATTTCAGCCAGCACCGCCGCGCGGACACCAACGAGCAAATCGCTCCGGCGGACGTGCTGATCGTGGAGGGGATTCATTCCTTCTACGACCAGCGCCTGTGTGAAAAAATGTTCCTGAAGCTGTATATCAACGTGGAGCCGGACGTGTGCCTGCTGCGGCGCATTCGCCGCGACATTAAGGATCGCGGCCGCCAGATTGACAACATCAGCGCCCAGTACCTGAGCACCGTAAAGCCCATGTACGATCGCTATATCCGCAATTATATTCACGACGCGGACGTGGTGGTTATGCGCGGCGGGAAAAACGCGCGTATTGTGAGCATTCTGGCCGGATACCTGCAAAGCCAGCTTGCCGCGCAGCGGCGCTGAGGGCGGCGAATAGCATGAAGGACGAAGGAGGATAACGCCATGCGCCCCTTTATGGACAAGGACTTTCTCCTGACCAATGAAACGGCCCGCGCGCTGTATCATGACGCGGCCGAAAAAATGCCCATTATCGATTATCATTGCCACCTTTCTCCGCGCGAGATTGCGCAGAACGCGCGCTTTGAAAACATCACGCGTCTGATGCTCGGCGGCGACCATTACAAATGGCGCGCCATGCTCAGCTTCGGGGTGGACGAAAGCCTGATTCGCGGCGACGGCGACGACCGGGAAAAATTCATCGCCTTTGCCGATACGATCGCGCACGCGCCCGGCAACCCGCTCTATCACTGGACGCATCTGGAGCTGCAGCGCGTGTTCGGCGTGGATATTCCGCTGACGCGGGAAAGCGCGCCGGAGATTTATGAATATACCAGCGAGCTGCTGCAGCAGCCGGACTATGCCGCGCAGGGGCTGATCGACCGCTTTAATGTGGATTACCTGTGCACCACCGACGACCCTGCCGACGATTTGGCCTTCCACCGCGCCATTGCCGCCGAGGGCGCGCTGCGGGCGCGCGTGCTGCCCGCCTTCCGGCCGGATAAGGCGATTAACGTCGACCGTCCCGGCTTTGCCGATTATATTCGCCAGCTTTCGCATGCCGCCGGGATGGAGATCAAATCCACCGCGGACGTGCTGACCGCACTGGAGCGGCGCATTGAATTTTTCCACGCCTGCGGCGCGCGCATTGCCGATCACGGGCTGGAGCACGTGCCCTTTGGCGAGCCGTCCTTCAAGCAGGCGGACAAGGCGTTTGACGCTGCGATGAACGGCGGCAAAATGAAGCAAAAGCACGTTGACAGCTATCGCACGGTGCTGCTGGCGGGGCTGGGCGGCATGTATGCGCAGCGGGGCTGGGCGCAGCAGTACCACATGAACCCCATGCGCAATAACAATACCGCCATGTTCCGCCGCTTTGGGCCGGATACCGGCTTTGACTCTATCGACGACTATCCCGTGGCGCATAACCTGTCGCGGCTGATGGATCTGCAGGATTCGCAGGGGCAGCTGCCCAAGACCATTCTCTATTGCCTGAATCCCGCGGAAAACCATGTGATCGGCACGATGATCGGCAATTTTCAGCAGTCCGGCGTGCGCGGGAAGATTCAGATGGGCAGCGCGTGGTGGTTCCTCGACCAGAAGGACGGCATGGAGGCGCAGCTGCACACGCTGGCCAGCTTGGGCGTGCTGGGCACGTTCGTGGGCATGCTGACGGACAGCCGTTCCTTGATCAGCTACCCGCGGCATGAATACTTCCGCCGGATTCTGTGCAATGTGCTCGGCCTGTGGGTGGAAAACGGCGAATACCCCGCCAACATGGACTTCCTCAAGGATTTGGTGCGCGATATCAGCTATCGCAACGCGAAGGAATACTTCGGGCTGTAAGGATATTTTTGATGAACGGAGGGCGTTATCATGGATATATTCAAGCAACTGTCGTTGGCCGGGCTGGTGCCGGTGATTAAAATCAGGAACGCGCAGGACGCCGTGCCCCTTTGCCGGGCGCTGAAAAACGGCGGGCTGCCCGTGGCGGAGATTACCTTCCGCACGGACGCGGCGGAGGAAGCGATTCGGCTGGTGCACGAGGCGCTGCCCGATGTGCTGCTGGGCGCGGGCACGGTGCTGACCTGCGAACAGGCGGATCGCGCGTGGCAGGCGGGCGCGGGCTATATCGTGTCTCCCGGTCTGAACCCCAAGGTGGTCGCCCACTGCGTGGAAAAGGGCTATCCCGTGCTGCCCGGCTGCGCCAACCCCAGCGATATCGAGACGGCGTTGGCCTTTGGGCTTAAGACCGTGAAATTCTTTCCCGCCGAGGCGCTGGGCGGCCTGAAGATGGTGAAGGCCATGAGCGCACCGTACGGCGATTTGAAATTCGTGCCCACCGGCGGCATTAACGAAAAGAACCTGACCGAATACCTGAGCTTCCCCAAGGTTGCAGCCTGCGGCGGCAGCTGGATGGCGCCCGAGGACGCGATTGCCGCCGGGGACTGGGCGCGCATTGAGCGCCTTGCGCGCGACGCCGTGCGCACGATGCTGGGGCTGGATATTGTGCATTTGGGCATTAACAGTGAAAACGCCGAGATCGCCATGCGGGAGGCCGAGAAGCTGTCGCTGCTGCTGGGCTGGCCGCTGCGGGAGGACAGCCCCAAGGGCGTGTTCGTAGGCGGCCGCTTTGAGATGATGAAAACATGGTTCCGCGGTACGCACGGCCATATCGCCATCGGCGCGCTGGACGTAGACCGCGCCAGATGGCATATGGAACGCAGCGGCTTTGCGTTCGACGAGCCGACCGCCGCCTATGGTGAGGACGGTAAGCTGCGCTTTATCTACCTGAAGGAGGAAATCGGCGGCTTCGGCATTCACCTGCTGCAAAAGTAAGGCGGCAAAGCGCTCTGCGGCGCTGCGAAGCGGCGTTTTTACGCTTGTTTCGCGCAAAATAATGCCAATGTTCATTTTTGATTGTTTTCCATGATGTAACCTGAAAACATTCCGCGTTTTTTGCACGTTTTGCGGAAGGTATGCTCGTTTTCGTGAATTCTTTTCATGAAACGAGCATTTTTCGCTCAAAAACGCCCTCTTGCGAAGAAAAGCAACCTTTTGCTATAGTGAATGGCATGTATCGAAACAGGAGGGGGAAACAATATGTCGGCGTTTTTCAATGAACTGCTGGGCAACGCGCTGAACGTGACATGGCAAATGGCGGTAATGTGGGTCATCGGCGGCGCGCTGATCTATCTGGCGATCAAGAAGGACATGGAGCCCAGCCTGCTGCTGCCCATGGGCTTTGGCGCGATTCTGGTGAATCTGCCGCAGTCCGGCGCGATCGAGACGCTTACCACGCTGTTCAAGGCGGGCATTGACAACGAGCTGTTTCCGCTGCTGCTCTTTATCGGCATCGGCGCGATGATCGATTTCGGCCCCGTGCTGAACGACCCGAAGCTGATGCTCTTTGGCGCAGCGGCGCAGTTTGGTATTTTCTTTACGCTGTCCATGGCGCGCCTGTTCGGCTTTGACCTGATGGACGCGGCCTCCATCGCCGTTATCGGCGCGGCGGACGGCCCGACGGCCATCGTGGTGGCGCAGGCGCTGGGCAGCCGGTATCTGGGCGCGATCATGGTGGCGGCGTATTCGTACATGGCGCTGGTGCCCATTGTGCAGCCGCCGGTCATTCGCATGCTGACCACGAGGAAGGAACGGCTGATTCGCATGCCCTATGAGCAGCGCAACGTTTCCAAGGCCACGCGCATTCTTTTCCCCGTGATGGTGACGATGCTGGTGGGCATTATCGCGCCCGGCGCGGTGGCGTTGGTGGGCTTCCTGATGTTCGGCAACCTCTTGCGCGAATGCGGCGTGCTGGACAGCCTGTCTGAAACGGCGCAGAAGGTGCTGGCCAACCTGATTACGCTCTTCCTTGGCCTGACCATCGCCGTGCGGATGCAGGCGGCGGAGTTCCTTGCGCTGGATACGCTGCTGATTCTGGCGCTGGGGCTGGTGGCGTTCGTGTTCGATACGGCCGGCGGCGTGCTGTTCGCAAAGCTGATGAACCTTCTGAGCAAAAAGAAGGTGAACCCCATGATCGGCGCATGCGGCATCAGCGCGTTTCCGATGAGCAGCCGTGTGGTGCATAAAATGGGGCTGAAGGAGGATCCGCAGAATTTCCTGCTGATGCATACGGTGGGCGTGAACGTATCGGGGCAGATCGCCTCGGTCATCGCGGGCGGATTGATTCTCAGCTTCTTTGCGCAGCATTGACAGGAGGTATCAAAATGAATAAATATACATATTGCGCATTTTTCGCCGTATGGACGCTCCTGCTGCGTCCCGCCGTTTCGCTGGCGGAGGAGGGATTGCGCATAGACGGCGCGGCCTTTGTGGATTCTTTGCAGTATATGCTAAAGGGCATGGCGGGCATCTTCATCGTGACCGGGCTGATTATCCTGCTGCTGATTGCGCTGGAAAAGGCGACGAAGCCAAAAGGAAAATGACGAAAAAAACAGAGGATATACAATTTTCCTCTTGAATAAAGACTGGGTTGTGAATATACTTATTCAATAATTCGAGGGAAGCCCCGAATGCACCGAAAAAAGGAGGCGGTTTTTCCATGAAGAAATTTGTGTGTGCGATGCTGACGGTGGTCATGCTGCTGGCGCTTGGCGTTTCCGCCAACGCGGAAGGTGCGATTAAGATTGGTATGTCCGGCCCGATGACGGGCGGCGCGGCCGATTACGGCATTTCGACGCGCAACGGCGAGCAACTGGCCGTGGATGAGATCAACGCGCTGGGCGGCATTCAGCTGGAGCTGAACGCGCAGGACGACGAGGGCGACGCCGAAAAGGCGATCAACGCCTATAACGTGCTGATGGACTGGGGCATGCAGATGATGGCCGGCACGGTGACGACCACGCCCTGCACGGCGGTCGCCGCACAGGCGTACGAGGAGCGGCTGTTCATGCTGACGCCCTCGGCCTCCTCTCCCGTGGTGACGGAGGGCAAGGATAACGTCTTCCGCATTTGCTTTAGCGACCCGGATCAGGGCTCTGCCTCCGCGCAGTATATCGCGGAGAAGAAGCTGGCGCAGAAGGTCGCCGTCATTTACAATAATTCCGACAGCTATTCCACGGGCATTTATCAGGTGTTCGAGGCCAGGGCCAAGGCGCTGGGGCTGGAGGTTGTGAGCGTATCGACCTTTACCGAGGATACGACCGACTTTTCCGTGCAGGTAAGCAGCGCCAAGCAGGCCGGGGCCGAGCTGGTCTTCCTGCCCATCTACTACACGCCCGCCTCGATGATCCTCAAGCAGGCCGCCGTGATGGATTATAAGCCCACCTTTTTCGGCGTGGACGGCATGGACGGCATTCTGGGCATCGAGGGCTTTGATACCTCGCTGGCCGAGGGCGTGCTGCTGCTGACGCCCTTCTCCGCCGATTCGAAGGAGGAAAAATCCGCCGCGTTTACGGCCGCGTACGAGGCCAAGTACGGCGTTGCCCCCACACAGTTCGCCGCCGACGGCTATGACGCCATTTACGCGCTCTACGACGCGATTGTCAAGACGGGCATCACCGCCGATACCCCCTATGAGGAATGCTGCGAGAAGCTCGTTTCCGTCTTCCCCACGATGGAGGTTGCGGGCGTAACCGGCACGATGACGTGGAACGATAAGGGCGACGCGTCCAAGGAGCCTTACGCCGTCGTCATCAAGAACGGCGCTTACGTGGGCATGGAGTAAACGAAGAATCCACCGCCCCATCCGCTTATACGCGCTTGGGGCGGCTTTTTTCAAACGTAGTCCCCGCGTATGGCCGTAACCAATGGCATGCATCGCCATTGGTTACTTTTCAATATGGAACGGTTGGTTGTTTTTCAATATGGTTCAAGGAAAAGACGAGCGAGGGTGAGATTTCATGACGCTGTTCCTCTCCTATCTGATCAACGGCATCAGCCTCGGCAGCGTATACGCCATTATCGCGCTGGGCTACACGATGGTTTACGGCATTGCGAAGATGCTCAATTTTGCGCACGGCGACGTGATTATGGTCGGCGCGTATGTTTCCTATTGCGCCACGCAGTACTGGGGCTTCCCGCCGCTTCTTTCCGTGCTGGCCGCCATGCTGGTGTGCACGGCGCTGGGTGTATTGATTGAGGGGCTGGCCTATAAGCCGCTGCGGCAGGCGGCTTCGCTGGCGGTGCTGATTACGGCCATCGGCATGAGCTATCTGTTGCAGAATCTGGCGCTGCTGATCTGGGGCGCGGCGCCCAAATCCTTCCCCTCGCTGCTCAAGCTCGGCTCGCTTACCTTCTTTGACGGGCAGCTGATTATCAGCGGCGCGGCCATGGTTACGGTGCTGGCCAACATTGTTATCATGGTTGCGCTGACGCTTTTTACGGGCAAAACCAAAATGGGGAAGGCCATGCGCTGCGTATCGGAGGATAAGGGCGCGGCGGAGCTGATGGGCATCAACGTCAACCGCACCATTTCCGTCACCTTCGCCATCGGCTCGGCGCTGGCGGCGGTGGCCGGCGTGCTGCTGTGCTCGTCCTATCCCACGCTGATGCCCACGACCGGCTCCATGCCGGGCATCAAGGCCTTTACCGCGGCGGTGTTCGGCGGTATCGGCTCCATTCCCGGCGCGATGCTGGGCGGCGTGCTGCTGGGCGTGATTGAGATTCTGGGCAAGGCGTATGTTTCCACGGAGCTGGGCGACGCGTTCGTCTTTGCCGTGCTGATTGTGGTGCTGCTGTTCAAACCCACGGGCCTGCTGGGCAGGCAGGTGCGGGAAAAGGTGTGAGGTGATAGGGATGAGAAAAAGCGTGCGCATCCATAAAACCACCCTGAACAATTTGATTACCTACGCGTTGGTTATTCTCGCCTTTGTCGCCTGTCAGCTGGCCGTCAACGGCACGATTCCCGGCTTCAAAATGAGCCGCTCGCTTAAAGGGCAGCTGGTGCCGATCTGCGTGTATATCGTCATGGCGGTTTCGCTGAACCTGACGGTGGGCGTTTCGGGCGAGCTGAGCCTCGGCCATGCCGGCTTTATGAGCATCGGCGCGTTTTCGGGAATCGTGATGTCCTCATGGCTGCTTTCAGCCTTTGACATGACCAGCACAACGGCGCGGCTGATACTGGCCATGGTGACGGGCGGCGTGTTCGCGGCGATTGCGGGCGTGCTGATCGGCATTCCTGTGCTTCGGCTTCGGGGCGATTATCTGGCCATTGTAACGCTGGCCTTTGGCGAAATTATCCGCAGCGTGCTCAATTGCCTGTACATTTCGGTGGACGGTCGCGCGCTGCACATTGCCCTCGGCAGCCCGAGCATTCCGGGCAAGCTGGTGGTCAACGGCCCGGCGGGCGCTGTGGGCGTGGCCAAGATATCCACGTTCGTCATGGGCTTCGCGCTGGTGATGCTTACGCTCGTTGTCGTGCTGAACCTGATTAACAGCCGCTCCGGCCGTGCCATCATGGCCATTCGCGATTCGCGCATCGCCGCCGAATCGGTGGGCATTCATGTGACCAAGTACAAGATGATGGCTTTTGTGATTTCCGCCGCGCTGGCGGGCATGGCGGGCGCGCTGTTCGGCCTGAACTATTCGACCGTCGCCGCCTCCAAATTCAAGTTCGATACCTCTATTCTGGTGCTGGTGTTCGTCGTGCTGGGCGGAATCGGCAATATTCGCGGCTCGGTCATCGCCGCGGCGCTGCTGACCATTCTGCCAGAGCTGCTGCGCGCGTTCAGCGATTACCGCATGCTGGTATACGCGATTGTGCTGATTCTGGTCATGCTGCTGACGAACAACCCGCAGCTGGCGGGCGTCCGGGAAAGGCTGACGCCCAAGAAGCGCCCCGCGGCCGACCCTGCGAAGGGAGGCGACCGTTCATGAGCACGAAGCGCTTTAACCAGAACACGCGCATGGTGCCCGTTCCCAGCCACAGCATCGTGCCAGAGCGCGACGTGGGGCTTTGCCCTGTGCTGGAGGCGCGCCATCTGGGCATTGATTTTGGCGGCCTGCACGCTGTGGAGGATTTTAACCTGACCATTGGCAAAACGGAAATCGCCGGCCTGATCGGCCCCAACGGCGCGGGCAAAACGACGGTGTTTAACCTGCTGACCAAGGTGTATCAGCCCACCAGCGGCACCGTCATGATTAACGGCAAGGATACCGCGGGCATGACCTGCGAGCAGGCCAACCGCCTGGGCGTCGCGCGCACCTTCCAGAACATCCGCCTCTTTGGCAACATGACGGTGGAGGAAAATGT
Source organism: uncultured Clostridia bacterium (assembly GCA_934632155.1). Lineage (GTDB taxonomy): Bacteria > Bacillota > Clostridia > Christensenellales > Aristaeellaceae > RUG563. Next base: position 13,586 of record CAKTXZ010000001.1, read on the forward strand.
GCGCATCGGCCTGCACAACCAGATTCGCTACAGTGCGCTGGAGGGAATCCTGCGCCTTCCCGCCTTCTGGAAGCAGGAAAAAAGGCAGCATGAAAAGGCGCTTTCCCTGCTGAGCATTTTCGATATGCAGGATCTTGCGGCGGTCAAGGCCGGCTCGTTGCCCTACGGCGCGCAGCGGCGGCTGGAGATCGTGCGCGCGCTGGCGACGAACCCCTGCCTGCTGCTGCTGGACGAGCCCGCCGCCGGCATGAACCCGCACGAGACGGAGGAGCTGATGGAGAACATCATCAAGATTCGCGATCAGTTCCAAATCGCCGTTATGCTGATCGAGCACGATATGCGCCTTGTCATGGGCATTTGCGAGGGCATTTGCGTGCTCAATTACGGCAAGGTGATCGCCAAGGGAACCGCCGAGGAGATTCAGGCCAACCCCATCGTGATCGAGGCGTACCTTGGCAAGCGAAAGGAGGAGCGCCATGAGTAACCTGTTGGCGGTTGAGCATATCAACGTTTATTACGGCGCGATTCACGCGATCAAGGATGTATCCTTTCAGGTTACGGAGGGGGAAATCGTTACCCTGATCGGCGCGAACGGCGCGGGAAAATCCACGATACTCAACACCGTCGCGGGCCTGCTGCATCCGCGCGGAGGGCAGATTACCCTCAACGCCCGGAGCATTGCCGGCATGCCTGCCAGCCGCATTGTTTCCTACGGCATGGCGCTGTGCCCGGAGGGGCGGCGCATCTTCCAGCAGATGACCGTGCGCGAAAATCTGGAAATGGGCGGCTATACCCGCCCCGGCGGCGAGATCGACGCGTCGCTGGCCGATGTGTTCATGCGCTTCCCACGCCTGAGGGAGCGTGAAAAGCAAATCGCCGGCACGCTTTCCGGCGGCGAGCAGCAGATGCTTGCCATGGGACGCGCGCTGATGAGCAAGCCCAAGCTGCTCATGCTCGACGAGCCCTCGATGGGTCTGGCGCCCATTCTGGTGGAGCAAATTTTTGATATTATTCAGGAGCTTCACACCGCCGGAACGACCATTCTGCTGGTGGAGCAAAACGCGTCGATGGCGCTTTCCGTCGCCGATTACGCCTATGTGCTGGAGACGGGCAGGATTGTCATGAGCGGCCGCGCGCAGGAGCTTCTGCACGACGACGCCGTGCAAAAGGCTTATCTGGGCAGCTGAGCGGGCGAAGGGGTTTGACGACGTTACGGCGGTGGGCTTTGCCGCCCGCCGCTTTTCCCGCCGCGGGCGCTTTATCCGGCGCTGTTTGAATCCATATGAAACGCAAAATACTCCGACCCATGGGCGCAACGCCGATGCGTCGGGGTTTTGTATTTGCGCCGCTTCGCCTGCCGCCGGGGGCGGAAGGGGAGCGCTTCGGGACGAAAGCGGCTTGGCGCGGCGCCGGATTGGATAGGCGGCGTTTGCCAGCGCCCTTCTGCTCCGGCGCAAAGATGCGCTTTGCTCTCGCCGTGTTTTTTCTTCAGAAGAAGCGCATGCGCAGGAATGAAAAAGCGCGCGTTTTTTGATGCAATTCTCTCCTTGCCGCGCGGGGGGTTCGGGGGTATAATAAAAAAGTATGACGAAGGAGGGAATGATGCGATGCGAAAGCAAAATGCGCCCGAAAAGGAAAGCATGTTTACCCGTCGGACGCTGATGGCGCTGATTTTGCCGCTGATAGCGGAGCAATTTCTGGCGGTTCTGGTCGGCATGGCGGATACGGTGATGGTTTCGGGCGTGGGCGACAGCGCCGTGGCGGCTGTTTCGACCGTGGACGCGATCAACACGCTGATTATTCAGCTTTTTTCCGCGATGAGCGCCGGCGGCGCGGTGGTGGCGGCGCAGTATCTCGGCCATCAGGATCGAAAGAACGCCTGCAGCGCGGCGAAGCAGCTGATGCTTTCCACGCTGATCCTCGCGTCGCTGATTTCGTTGCTGACCGTGGCGTTTCACCGCCCGATCGTCGGCCTGCTGGACGACGGCAGCGACCCTGCGACGCGCAATCAATCCTATACCTATCTGCTGATTACGGCGTTCTCCTTTCCGTTTTTGGGGCTGTATAATGGCGGTGTCGGCCTGATGCGCGCGATGGGGAATTCCAAGGCGTCGATGTTTACCAGCCTCGCCATGAACCTGATTAACATTGTGGGCAACGCGCTGCTGATTCATCCCTGCGGGCTGGGCGTGGCAGGCGCGGCCGTTTCCACGCTGCTTTCACGCATGGTATCCGCGATGGTGATTCTGCGGCTGATTTATAACCAGAATTTGGCCATTCATTTGGAGCCCGTGTATGACCGCAGAACGTATTTCCGGCTGGATTTTGAGATGGTTCGCCGCATATTCCGCATCGGCGTGCCCAACGGACTGGAAAACAGCCTGTTTCAGGTGGGCAAGGTGCTGATTATGGGCATCATCACCACCTTTTCCACGCCCCTGCGCGCGGCGAACGGCATTGTGGGCAGCATATCGAGCATCGTGAATATTCCGGGCTCTGCGATTGGGCTGGCCTCCATCGCCGTCATCGGCCAGCTGATCGGCGCGGGCGAAAAGGAGGAGGCGCGGCGATACGGCAAAAAGCTGCTGGGGCTGATGTATGTGGCGGTTTTCCCGCTGAATCTGGCGCTTTTGTTTGTGGCGGAGCCGGTGGTGCGCCTGTTCAAGCTTTCCGAGGCGGGCATTCCGGCGGCGGTGCAGATTGCGCGGCTGTACGCGTTTTTGTCCATTTTCACATGGGCGCCCTCCTTCGGGCTTCCCAACATCCTGCGCGCGGCGGGCGACGCGCGCTACACGATGGTCGTGTCGGTGGTGAGCATGCTGACGCTGCGGCTGGGCGCGAGCTATCTGCTGGTGTACGGCATGGGGCTTTCGCTGCTGGGCGTATGGATCGCCATGCACATGGACTGGGTCGCGCGCGGCGTGTGCTTTGTCGCACGCTTCATGGGCAGAAAATGGCTGGAGAAAAAGGTGATTTAGCAGGCGCATTTCAATTCGCCGGGCGGCGCTTCAGCCCTCTTGCGGCTTTAAGCCGGCGCTTGCCGCCGGGGTAACCTTCGGTTTTGAACCGCAAGAAAGCCATCTGCCTCATTTTAGCGACACACGCTGGCGCAGCGCCGCGTTCGCGCGGCATTGCCCAGCCTGCAATGAAAGAAAAGAGAGGGAATAGACATGTATCAAAACGCGATGCGCTATATTCAGGAGCTTCTGGCCATTCCTTCGCCCACGGGCTACACGCGGGCGGCGGCGGACTATGTCATGGACAAGCTGCGCGGTATGGGCTTTTCGCCCGAGCGGCAGCACAAGGGCGGCGTATGGTGCGAGCTGGGCGGCGCGGGCCGCGGCCTGCTTTTGTCTGCGCATGTGGATACGCTGGGCGCGATGGTGCGCTCGATCAAGGCCAACGGCCGTATTCGCTATACGCATATCGGCGGCTGGCAGGACGCGACGGTTGAGACCGAAAACTGCCTTGTGCATACGCGCGACGGGCGCGTGTATTCCGGCACGGTGCAGTCCACCAAGGCCAGCCAGCACGTGTATGCCGGCATGGGCAATGAGGCGCGCAGCGAGGATACGCTGGAGATCGTGTTGGACGAAATCGTCCGCAACCGGGCGGATGTGGAAGCGCTGGGCATTGAAACCGGCTGTTATATTTCGTGGGATCCGCGTACGGTGCTTACGGAGAGCGGTTATCTTAAAAGCCGCCATCTGGACGATAAGGCGAGCGCGGGCATGCTGCTGGCGCTGGCGCAGGCGGTGGCCGAGGGCGCGATTACGCTCCGGCGGCGGGTGGCGATCCTCTTTACCGTTTTTGAGGAGGTTGGCCACGGCGCGTCCCTGCGCCTGCCCGACGGCATTGAGGATATGCTGGCGGTGGACATGGGCTGCGTGGGGGATGATCTGGCCTGCGACGAGACGATGGTCTCCATCTGCGTGAAGGATTCGGGCGGCCCGTACCATTACGATTTTACCAATGAGCTGATTCAGACGGCGAAGGAAAGCGGTGTTCGCTACGCCGCCGACGTGTACCCGGCCTACGGCTCAGACGCGGGCGCGCTGCTGCGGGCGGGCAACGACGCGCGCTGCGCGCTCATCGGCACGGGGGTGTTCGCCTCCCATGGCTACGAGCGCACGCATGTGCAGGGGATTGAGAACACCTGTCGTCTGATCGCGGCGTATCTGCAAAAATAAAAGCGCGCGGGCGCAGGGAACAGTCCGGTTCGCTGCCTGCGTCGCGCCGCCTTCATCAAAAGCGCGGGAGGGAGATTCCGTTAAGCGCCGCTTTGAACGGCTGCGGGCGGCTCCCTCCCGCATTGGTTTATTCCGCGGTTTTCAGCGTGAAGCGCACTGCGCCGGATTGTACGCTGGCGCGCATCGCGTCGTCGTCGTTGTCAAAGTATGTTTCCACAACGTAGGGCAGGGTGAAGGTCAGCGTGCCGCCGCTTTCGGCGACAGCCTTGCGCGCGGCCTGACGCTGCGACAAAATACGCTCGTAGCTTTCCCGGTTCTCCGGCTGTGCTTCCAGCATGCCGCGGTAAACCGCGTCGTTTTTTTCGTCCAGCCAATCCAGTGTCATTTCCAGCACGACGATGACCTGCCCGTCCTCGCCCACGAATGCATCCACGCTGCTGCTGTCGCCCCTGACGCTGCTCCCTGCCAGCAGAACCTCGTCGCAGTGAAAGAGCAGCAGCGTCTTTTTTCTGTCCGTCATCATGTCCCGCACGGGGCCGAAGCCGTTTTTCGTCCACAGGTAATGCTCGGCGCGCGCTTCCTCGTCTTCGACGGGCTCGCTGCTGTACGCGCCGTCCGTATCCAGATTGAGCTGCGGGTGCAGCTCAAAGCGCGATGCGTCCTTGGGCACGGCGCAGACCGACACCGTCATGACCTGCCGCTCCGGCGCCCACGAAACGTCCTGCACCGTTATGGAAACCGGCGTTTCGCCCTCATCCTGCTGCACAATGTCGGTGGTCAGGTTGCGCATGATCGCGTCGAGCTTTTCCGGCTCGTATTCCTGATAGGCGGTGAAGCGGTTTTGATAATACCACGCCTGTCCCTGCGTGACGGCGGCGTATGCCGCGCCGCAGAGCAGCAGCGCCAGCAGGGCGGTCAGCAGCAGCGTTCGGCCAATGCTTTTCTTCATGGGTTCTTCCTCCTTTAATGTCAGCAGCGTTCGGTTCATCCGGTCGGAAAACGCCGCGGGGGTTGGCCCAAAGGCCTGCTCCAGCTCTTCATTGCTCATTTTCGAACGCCTCCCTTTTTGAATCAGTCTTCGGCTGTCGCGCGATTCGGCGGCCGGGCCGGCTGCGCTTTTGCATGATTGGATGGGCAAAAGCGCCGGCTTCGGGCGCTGTATCCGGCGAAAAAAGCTTTTTCTTCAGCCGCTTCATTTTTGCAGCGCCGCCTTCAGCTTTTTTCGGGCTCTGGCTATCTTGGATTTTAGCGTTCCCTCCGGCAGCCGCAGCATGGCCGCGGCCTGACGCAGGGTATAACCGTCCAACGCGGTGAGCGCCAGCGCTGCGCGTTCGGAGGCGCTCAGGCGCATGAGCGCATCGTGAAGCGCGATGCGGTCGGCTTGGTCGGGGTCGTGGGCGACGTCGTCGGGCGTTTCGCCCATGGGGATCAGGCGCCTTCGCCTGCGCAGCAGCGTCTTGCATTCATTAATCAGGATGCGCGTGAGCCATGTGGAAAAGAACGCTTCATCTCGCAGGGAGTCGCGCTTTGCCCATGCGCGCAGCAAGGCTTCCTGCACAGCGTCCGCAGCGTCCGCGGCGCTGCCGGTGTAGCTGTATGCCACACGGTAGAGCGAGCGCTCCAGCGCGCGCGCCTGCTGGGAAAATGAGGCCTTGTCCATCGGCTGGTCTTCCTTTCGTTCATTTGGCTTCAACGTTGATTCCGCTTATTAGAAGCGCGAGGGGCGCAAAAGGTTGCATGCTTTTGAAAAAAATACCGCCGTCCGTCGGCGCGCCGCCTTTGGCGCAGGACGCTTTGGCAATGTGGCTCAAAAACAAAACGTTTTCCGGCGCGGAATTATGAATTGACCGCTTCCGGGCAGGTGTGGTATAATCATCAGGAAAACCGCGGGGCGGTTTGTCCGTGTCGGCGGGGCCGTAGGCGTTGCGCCGGCAAGCATGGAGCCATGCGCCGCAGTCTGCCGCGGCTGCGGTGCGGCAGGAAAATGAAGAAAGAAGGAATACCGATGAAAAAGTTCATTGTGGAAACGTCCGCGCGTCATGTGCACGTGACCCAGCAGGATCTGGAAACGCTCTTTGGCGCGGGTTATGAATTGCATGTCAAGAAAATGCTCTCCCAGCCCGGCCAGTACGCCAGCGAAGAGCGCGTAGACGTGGTCGGCCCCAAGAAGACGCTGGCCAGCGTGAGCATTCTGGGCCCGGTGCGCAGCGCGACGCAGGTGGAAATTTCCCTGACGGACGCGCGTTCCATCGGCGTGAACGCGCCTATCCGTGAATCCGGCGACATTGCGGGCTCGGGCGCGTGCAAGCTGGTCGGCCCCAAGGGCGAGGTGGAAATTCCCTGCGGCGTGATCGCCGCCAAGCGGCATATTCACATGACGCCCGCCGACGCGGAGGAATACGGCGTGAAGGATAAGGACGTTGTGAGCGTGAAGGTGGATACCAACGGCCGCGCGCTGACCTTCGGCGACGTGGTGGTGCGCGTGAGCGATAAGTTTGCGCTGGCGATGCACATCGACACCGACGAATCCAACGCTGCCTGCGCCGCGCCCGGCACGATGGGCGAGATTGTCCGCTGATTCGTACGCGGGCATTCAAAGGGATCCCGAAATAACATCAAAAACGCTGCGGGGAGAGGCGTGCCGCTCAGAAGCTTCCTCCGCAGCGTTTTTATTTTATTTTGGTTTTCCGCCGGCAATACGCTTACTGCGCTGCGGGCTGCGCGGCGGCTTCGGCGCCGACGGCAGGCTTTTTGTGAAGCTCGATTTCCAGCACATGCCGTTCGTCGGCCTTGAGCACGGTAAGCTGCCATTCGCCGCAATCGAAGACGTCGCCCGCATCCGGCACGCGCTCGGCCATTTCCATCACCCAGCCGCCGACGGTGCTTGCGTCGGTATCCGCGGCCAGATGAAACTGCTCCTGAAGCGCTTCTACCGGCGCGGAGCCCAGCATATGCCACGTGCCCTCCTGCGTCTGACGGCAGGCGACCTCGATTTCGTCATGCTCATCCCAGATTTCGCCGACCAGCTCCTCCAGAATGTCTTCCATGGTAACGATGCCTACCGTGCCGCCGTATTCGTCCGCGACCACGGCCATTTGGGATTTGGTTTTCTGCAAAAGATGCAGCAGATCGTTGATTTTGACGCTTTCAGGAACGAAAACGGGGGTTTTCATAATGGCGCGCAGGTTGACGCAGCCCTTATGAAACTGCGGGTAAAAATCCTTCTGATGAACAACGCCGACAATTTTGTCCAGCGTTTCTTCATAAACGGGCAGGCGCGAATAGCCGCTTTCCTCAAACAGCGCGGCGATTTCCTCCGCCGTGGCGTCCAGCGGCACGCCCTCCACCCGAACGCGCGGCGTGAGAATATCCGATACGTCCAGATCGTTGAATTCAATGGCGCTGCGCAGCAGCTCGCTTTCCTCGGCGTTCATGCCGCCGTCCTGCTCCACTTCCTCCACCATGGTAATCAGCTCGTCCTGCGTAAGCTTCCGGTCGTCGCCCGTTTTGACCAGACGGCACAAAAGCGCCTTCCATTTGCCAAAGAGCCAATTGATCGGGTGCAGCAGCGCCATCAGCACGCGAACGACGGGCGTAACGGCCATGGCGAATTTTTCGGGCGTTTCCTTCGCCATGGATTTGGGCGTGATTTCGCCAAAGATCAGCACCATCACCGTGCTGACCGCCGTGGAGACCGATACGCCCGTATTGCCGCCCAGCCAGTTGACGAAGAACACGGTGCTCAGGGAGGCCAGCGCGATGTTTACGATGTTGTTGCCGATGAGAATGCTGGAAAGCAGCTCGTCGTATCGCTCCGCCGCTTTCAGCGTGCTGAGCGCTTTTTTATTGCCGTGATCGGCCAGACTCTTCAGCCGCGTTCTGTTCAGCGAGGAAAACGACGTTTCCGTCGCCGAAAAGAAGGCGGACAGCGCCAGCAGAATCACCATGGGAAACAATTGATTGAATGTACCTGAAGCCATGCCTTTTCAAACCTCCCGAAAAAATGGAAACGCAAAAAGGCATGCCCTTCGCCCAAACGGACGTGGCATGCCGCGGTTAAATCGCCTTCGGGGCACGTCGCCTATGACGCTGCTACCGCCATAATCGCCCTCCACGAGGCGATCACACTCCCTTCCGAATCATAGAATGAAACGTATTATAGCACGGAACACAACGGCTGTCAAACGCTGTTTTGGTTCGATTGCGAAAGAATGAAACGTCATAAAAGATAAGATTGAGCATATATGACGTTATGAATGATTGAATTTGCTTCATTATGAAATAAAGGCACTGACAGAAGCGCCACAATCACCAAAAAGCAGCAATTTCGCCGAATCGTTGACTTCGTTTTTGGCGCATACTATAATGGGGCGGCCAAGGAAGGGGACGCGTTGAAGGACGCCGCGCGGTGCTTTCGGGCGGCAGGAACAAAAATCAGGAGGTTGCAATGGGAAAATATTTCGGCACGGACGGCTTTCGCGGGGAGGCTAACGTTACCCTGACGGTGGAGCATGCCTTCAAGGTAGGGCGCTATATCGGCCATTACTACGGCCGCGGGCACAAGGCCAGGGTCGTGATCGGCAAGGATACGCGGCTGTCAAGCTATATGTTTGAATACGCGCTGGCGGCGGGGCTGACGGCCTCGGGGGCGGATGTGTACCTTCTGCACGTTACCACGACGCCCTCGGTGGCCTATGTCGCCAGGAGCGAGGATTTCGACTGCGGCATCATGATTTCCGCCAGCCATAACCCCTACGACGACAACGGCATCAAGCTCATCAACGGCAACGGCGAAAAAATGGCGGACGATGTGACCGCGCAGGTGGAAAAATATCTGGACGGCGAGCTGCCCGAGGCGCCTTTGGCAACGGGCGACAGAATCGGCCGCACGGTGGATTATGCCGCGGGACGCAACCGCTATATCGGCTATTTGATTTCGCTGGCGACGCATTCCTATAAGGGCGTGAAGGTGGGGCTGGATTGCGCCAACGGCAGCACATGGATGATCGCCAAATCGGTGTTCGACGCGCTGGGCGCGGAGACGTATGTCATCAACAACCAGCCCAGCGGCGTGAACATTAACCTGAACTGCGGCTCGACGCATATTCAGGGGCTGCAGGCGCTGGTGCGGGAAAAGGGACTGGACGTAGGCTTCGCCTTTGACGGCGACGCCGACCGCTGCCTCGCTGTGGATGAAAAGGGGAACCTGATTAACGGCGACCTGATTCTCTACATTTACGGAACCTACATGAAAAAGCGCGATAAGCTGACCACCAACACCGTGGTTTCCACCGTGATGAGCAATTTCGGCTTGGGCAAGGCGCTGGAAAAGGCGGGCGTGGATTGGATTCAGACGCAGGTGGGCGACCGTTTTGTTTACGAATGCATGCGCGCGGGCGGGCACATGCTGGGCGGCGAGGAGAGCGGCCACATCATCTTTAGCAAGTACGCCACCACCGGCGACGGCATGCTGACCGCCATCAAGCTGATGCAGGCCATGCTGGATCAGAAGCTGCCGCTTTCCAAGCTGGCCGAGCCCGTGAGGCTATATCCGCAGGTGCTGGAAAACGTGCGCGTAGCGGACCAGGACGCGGCGATCAATCATCCCGCCGTGCAGGCGGCCAAGCGCGCGGCGGAGGAAAGGCTGCATGGCGACGGGCGCGTGCTGCTGCGCAAAAGCGGCACGGAGCCCGTGGTGCGCGTCATGGCCGAATGCAGCGACGAGGCGCTGTGCCGCCGGTGTGTGGAAGAAATCGTCGATACAATGCGGCGCGAGGGCTTGATGATGGAGAAAAAAGCAGGATGAAGACGGCTGATTTATTTGATTTGTCGCATACGCTGGCCGCGCCGTGGCTGGCGCGCACGGAATATCCATGGGAAATACTGGACAGAATCAAGGATATCATTGCGGCGATTGGCGAAACGCTGCCCGCGGACGCGTTCGACCATCCCGCCGACGGTGTATGGATCGCCAAGGACGCGGAGGTTTTCCCCTCCGCCTATATCGGCGCGCCCTGCATCATCGGCCACGGCACGCAGGTGCGTCAGGGCGCGTTTATTCGCGGCGGCGCGCTGGTGGGCGACGGCGCGGTGATCGGCAATTCGACGGAATTGAAGAACTGCATTCTTTTCGACGGCGTGCAGACGCCGCATTTCAACTATGTCGGCGACGCCGTGCTGGGCTACAGGGCGCATTTGGGCGCGGGCGCGGTAACGTCTAATGTGAAGAGCGACAAAACGCCGGTCGTCGTTCAAAACGGCAAAGAGCGTATTGAAACGGGACGCAGGAAGCTGGGCGCGATGGTGGGCGACTGGGTGGAGGTGGGCTGCAACAGCGTGCTCAACCCCGGCACGGTCATCGGCCGCGAAAGCCGCGTGTACCCGCTTTCCTGCGTGCGCGGCGTTGTTCCGCCGCGTCACATTGTCAAGGGCGACCGCGGCGTGTTCCCCATGAAGCCGTAGGCGTTAAAGGCAAGGAGTCCTGCGGGAAAGCGCGGCAGATCAGCCGATGAATAAAAAAGCATTGCGGCAGCGAAGGGGCCGAAAAGCTTCTTCGCCGCCGTCATGCTTTTTAACAGCGCTTTTTTATTGCGCCTTGGAAAGCTCGCCGCCGGAGAGGCCGGGGCGGTTTATCTGGGCGCGGTAGCAATGCACGAAATACAGAATCTCCGCAACGGCGGTGATTGTCCATGAGAAAATGTAGAGCAGGTAGAGCGACGGCAGCGTGTGAAAATGCGCGAAGACGGTATAAATCCACACGACGCGGAAAACGCACGAGCCCATCATCACGATAATCGTAGGCACAAGGCTTTTGCCCAGCCCGCGGGAGGCGGCGATGGTGTTGTCCATGAACGCGGAGAAGGCGTAGGAAAACGCCATGACCTGCAGGCGGCGGATGCCCTCGTCGATGACGGCGGAATCCGGCGTAAAGAGGGCGAGAAACTGCCGCCCGAAGAGCAGCAGCAGCGCGCCGAGCACCGCGCCCGCGCCGAAGGAATAGGCAAGGCTGACGAAATAGCTTTGAAGCACGCGCTTGCGCCTGCCTGCGCCCAGGTTCTGGCTCATGAAGGTGGAGCAGGCAATGTAGAACGCCGCCATCACGTCGTATACCAGCGAATCGGCGTTGGCGGCGGCGGAATTGCCGTCCACCACGATAGCGTCAAAGGAATTCACGCCCGACTGAATAAACAGGTTGGCAATGGCGAAAATGGCGTTTTGAAACCCGGCGGGAACGCCCATGGAAAGCAAAAGCCGCGCTTTGTCCGGCGTGATACGCAGCGCCTGCGGCATAAAGCGGCAGGCGTCCTCCCGCTTTGAAAGCGCGAGCACCACCAGCACGGCCGACAGCCATTGCGACGCGGCGCTGGCGATGCCTACGCCCGCCACGCCCAGCCCGCATACGACCACGAAGAACAGGTTCAGCACCACGTTCAAAACGCCCGCCGAGGCCAGAATGATCAGCGGCCTTTTCGTGTCGCCCGTCGCGCTGAGCACGCCGTTGCCGAAATTGTATACGGCCAGCGCCGGCATGCCCAAGAAATAGATGCGCAGGTACAGCGTCGCGTCGACAATCAGCTCGTCCTTCGTATGGATGAGCCGAAGCAGCGGCACGGCGAAGAATTCGCCGATGGCCAATGCGGCCACGCCCGCGAACAGGCACAGCAGCGCCGCCGTGTGCACTGTTTGAGATACGTCGTCCCCCTGCCGCGCGCCCAGATAGCGCGCCGCAATCACGTTTACGCCGCTGCCCATGCCGATCAGGAAGCCGGTGAAGAGCGAAACCAGAATCACCGTCGAGCCGACGGAGCCCAGCGCATGGGAACTGACAAACTGGCCGACCGTGGCCAGATCCGCCATGTTAAAGAGCACCTGAAGAATGTTGGAAAGCATCAGCGGCAGGCTGAAGAGCAGAATATCCCTGCCGAGCCGGCCGTTGGTCATGTCAATCTGCGCGCGCCGCATACCGACCTCCGCAAGCGAAAAAGAATGCCCCTTACATTTCTGCAAATGGCGACGCAGAATATTCGACGCGTTTCGTGCTTCTCCTGCCGGGTTGACGGGAAAAAGAAAATGATTTACAATAACCTTCACCACGAAGGGGAAGGCGGAAAGGCACATGCGCATGCGGAGCAAGAAATGGGTCAAGCCGGAATTGGACGCGTGTCCTTATTATCGCGACGAGCCGGCGGAATGCAGGGGGCGTTGGGCGGCGCAGTTCAAAGCGCAGCAGCCCATCTGGCTGGAGCTTGGCTGCGGCAAGGCCGTTTCGACAGCGCAAATGGCGTATGAGCATCCGCAGATTAATTTTCTGGCGGTGGACGTGGCGTCCGTGATTCTGGGCGTGGCGCGGCGGAATATTCAGGCGCGCTACGGCGATAAGCCGGTGGATAATATCGTGCTTACGCATTTCGACGTGTTCTGGCTCGACCGCTTCATGAGCCCGCCGGATCAGGCGGACAGGATTATCATTTCCTTTTGTAATCCGTGGTCGAAGCGGAAGAGCCAGTTCAAGCGCCGCCTGACGCATCCGCATCAGCTGATGCTTTACCGCAAAATTCTGCGGCCGGGCGGGGAGATTTATTTCAAAACGGACGACGACGCGCTCTTTGACGCGTCCAGAGAATATTTCGCCGCCTGCGGCTTTGCTGAAAAATATATGACGCGGGATCTGCACGCGTCGGGCTTTTCGCCCAACTATGTCAGCGAGCATGAGCGGCTTTTTTCCCAGCAGGGCGTGCCGATCAAGTTTTTGATCGCTCAAATGGTCGATTTGCCGGAGAACGCGGAATAAAGCGGTTCCGCCGTATTCCTTTGGCCGAACCGGAACGAAAATGGTTTCCGACAGCGCCGCGCTTCCGCCTGACTCCCGAGGATAACGGAAGCAAGCATGGCATAAACGCTTCGCCGCGCGGCAGCCGCCCGTGCGCCGGGCGTTTTTTGTTTTATAAATAGATGCAATTTTGCGCGTAATGGAGCGCCCATGACCGGGTCTATAGGTCGGAGGCGCGCGCCCATGCGTCGGCGAACGTGTTGAGCTCCTCCGCCAGCTTACGCAGCGAGGCGATGTCCTCCTGCGCGTCGTCGGGGATGAGCGCGTCCTGCGCGAAGCCCTGCGACTGCGCGTATTCGATGGTGAGCGTGCATAGCTTCAGCTTGTAAATTACGTTGGCAATTTCATCCCTTGGGGGCGTGTCCGCCATGGCCAGCCGGTAAAAGCGCGCGCTTTGCGTCAGCAGGGAATGCGCCAGCAGCCTGAGCGTGTTTTGCTTCATCCTTCTTCCTCCTTGTAATTGCTATTTGCAATTATTCTGATTATAATTTGCAACCGTTATGCACATTATATCATACTATTCTGATATTGTAAATCCGAATGGAGCTATTCATTTGGAGGTTTCGAGGAAATGAAGGGGTTAACCATCCGAATCGATGAGGAGCTGCTGGATAAGCTGCATGTGGTGGCGGATTACGAGGGACGGTCGGCGAACGGTCAGGTGATTATTTTGATTCGGCGCTGCGTGGAGGCGTACGAGCGCAAAAACGGCCCGATCAGCGTGCGCCGGGACGCAAGGGAAGGGCGCTGAGGCGCGAAACGGCGTGGGGGAGCTGTTCTTGACAGGAAGAACGGTTCCCTCCTTTTTATGTCCGTTTGTGCCTGCAAGCGCCGCTTTCGCATGGCTTTTCAGGCTTCTGGGCACACTGCCAAGGGAGGCGTAGCGCGATGCGATGGAAAAAAGCGGCGGAAACATGGGGCGTGTATGGGCTGGCGCTGCTGTGCGCGGCGGTCATTTTATTTTCGGCATGGTGGACGCGCGGACAGGACGCAGCGGAGCGGCAGGCGCTCTCCGACGGCAGTCAGCGCCTGCAGGATGTTACCGCATCGCCCGCGCCGCCGCGCCTTGTGCGGCCATGCGCAGGCGAGCTTGTGCGCGGCTTTGACGCAGCGCCGGTGTTTTTTGCGCAGAGCGGCCTGTGGCAGATTCACCCGCGGCTGGATTTCGCCGCGCCCGCCGGTACGCCGGTGCGCGCCATGCTGCCCGGCACGGCGACGCCGCTGGACGGCGGCGTGCGCGTTGAGCACGCGGACGGCAGCGAAAGCGTTTACCACGGCGTAACCGGCCTGCGTGTGGAGGCCGGCGCGTCCGTGCGCGCAGGCGATGTGCTGGGCGTCACGGCGGGCGCTGTGCCCGGGGAGGGCAAGGGCTGCGTCTGCGTCGCGCTGTATCGCGACGGCGTGCCGGTCGACTACGCTGCTTTGCTGGTTGACAAAAACGAAAAATGAGCATAAAATAAATCAATCAATCATAAATTTAGAAAATGTGATTGAAATATATAAAAACGTGTTATTTTGGAGGGCGTATGTGCGGAATTGTGGGGTATATAGGCGATCGTCAGGCGCAGCCGGTGCTGCTGGAGGGGCTGCGGCGGCTGGAATACCGCGGGTATGACAGCGCGGGCATTGCGGTGATGGACGGAGGGCATATCGCGCTGCGCAAGTGCGCCGGCCGTATCGCGGACCTGACGCGCCTGACGGATGCGAACCCGCTTCGGGGCACGGCGGGCATCGGGCATACGCGCTGGGCGACGCACGGCGAGCCGAGCGATCTGAACGCCCATCCGCATACCGATATGAAGGGCGATCTGGCGGTGGTGCATAACGGCATCATCGAAAACCACGCGCAGCTGCGCGCCTTCCTCACGGAAAAGGGCTGCCGCTTCGTCAGCCAGACGGATACCGAGGTGGCGGCGCATTTGCTCCATTGGCTGTATGCGGGCGATATGCTTTCCGCGCTGCATCAGGCGCAGACGTATATGACGGGCAGCTATGCGCTGGCGGTTATCAGCGAAAGCGAGCCGGACGCGGTGTACTGTGTGCGGCAGGGCGGGCCGCTGGTGATCGGCGTGGGCAAGGGCGAAATGCTGCTGGCGTCGGATATTCCGGCGCTGCTGCCCTATACGCGGGAAATGCTGATCCTCGAGGACGGAGAAAGCGCGGTGATTACGCGGGGCGGCGCGACGGTCTACGACGCGCTGGGACACAAAAAAACGCCTGCGTCCTGTCATGTGGAATGGGACGCCGCGTCGGCGGAAAAGGGCGGCTATGCGCATTTCATGCTCAAGGAAATTCATGAGCAGCCCGCCGCCGTGGCGGGCACGCTGCATGCCTACTATGGGCGCGACGGCATGGCGGAAATGCTGCCCTTCCTGCCTGAACGGCTGGATTTTATCGCCTGCGGCACGGCGTATCACGCGGGGCTGGTGGGCGCGCATTATATGGCTGCGCTGGCGGGCGTGGAAAGCGTGGCGCACATCGCCAGCGAATACCGCTACGCGCCGCGCTTTTCGCATCCCGGCGAGGCCGTGATGGCCATCAGCCAGAGCGGCGAAACGGCGGACACGCTGGCCGCGCTGCGGGCGGCGGCGGAAGGGGGCGCGCGTACCGTTGCGCTGACCAATACCGTGGGCAGCACGCTCAGCCGCGCCGTGGAGCGCGCGCTGCTGACCTATGCCGGCCCTGAGATCGCCGTGGCCAGCACCAAGGCCTACATTACGCAGATCGAGACGCTGCTGCTGCTGGCCGTCTCCATCGGGCACAGGAAGGGAACGCTCAGCGCCGCGCGCGCCAAGGCGCTGCTGGACGGGCTGGAGGCGCTGCCGGAGAAAATGGCCGGCGTGCTGCGCGACGCGGAGCCCATCCAGCATTATTGCGACCGGCATATGAACGAGCGGCTGATGTTCTTTCTGGGACGCGGCGTGGATTGGGCGCTGGCGATGGAAGCATCGCTCAAGCTCAAGGAGGTTTCCTACCTGCCCTGCGAGGCCTACGCCGCCGGGGAAATGAAGCACGGCGCGATTGCGCTGGTCGAGCCGGGCACGCCGGTCTTCGCCATCTGCACGCAGGAGACGCTGCTGGAAAAGACGCTTTCCAACCTGCGAGAGACGAAGGCGCGCGGGGCGGAGACGGTGTGCGTCTGCCCGGAAAGCTTTGCCCTTCGCGCCGCGCAGGAGGCCGACGCCGTCTGGACGGTGCCCGACGCCGATCCCTGCCTGCTGCCGCTGCTGGCGATGCTGCCTATGCAGCTTCTGGCCTATCATATGGCCGTCGCGCAGGGACGCGATGTGGATAAGCCGCGGAATCTGGCCAAATCGGTTACGGTGGAATAAGATCGGACTGCCGAAAAAATCTTTTCGACAGCCTGCAGGCGCAGGGCGCTCTTGCGTTTTTGCATGTCAAAAAACTACGTTTTGGATACGCTTGGGGCTGTGAAAGAACCAAACGTTCATTCGCAGCCCCATTACAATTTGATCTCCGGCAAACCGATGAAAGAAAAAAGCGTACAATACCCCCTTGCCCCCAGAGAAAGCGTCCAAGGAGCCTTCAGGCAGCGTACTGTTTTTTCATGGTTTTGTTGCAGCGCTTGTAGAGGTTGTGACCGATAGAAACGAGAAGAACCTCCGGCCTGACGGAATTGAGCCCTCTGCGCACGATTCACCTGTACCCTCGGTCGTATTTCATAACGCCGAATGTGCCCTCTGGCTGAATCGAACGGTTCATTCTCAGCAGTGCGCCGTGGATACTGTTCAGATGATCCAGCGCCTCCCGGCGCATCGCGGTCAGCCCCCGGTTGACTCGTACCGTTCGGTTCTTCGGCGCCTTTTTGCATTCAGACGCAAAAGCTGAAAGAAATACTGGCATTTGCCCCTGCCGTGGCGTATAATATCTTTGTGGCGTTGTTTTCATTTCAACTAAATTATATCACACAAAAAAGGATTTGTCCCGCTTGCGGGCTCCAAATCCTTCTTTGTCGTGTTGGGGCCTTTTTTCACAGGCTCGTTTTTGTGTGTCAAGGGGCCGCTTTTGGGGTCGCGCAGCGCCGGCGCGCCCCTTGATTTTCAATCATCCGCGCGGGAAACCGATCGGCTGATATGCGGGGAGGACGGTTCTTTGCTTTCCATTTGCGACAGGATGATTTTTTGCCGTGAACTGCCGTCGTCTCCTGCGTGGATTCGCGTTTTTTCTTGCCTTTTTCGGCATGAAGCGATATAATAAAAATTAAGATGACTTTTTGTCGACTGGTAAGGAAAGGGAGCGTGGTATTATGCCAACCGAGGCCCCGTACGTGATTGAAATGCTGAATATCACCAAGGAATTCCCGGGCATCAAGGCGAACGACGACGTGACGCTGCGCCTGCGAAAGGGTGAGATTCATGCGCTGTTGGGCGAAAACGGCGCGGGAAAAAGCACGCTGATGAGCATCCTGTTCGGCCTGTATCAGCCGGACGCGGGAGAAATCCGCAAGGACGGGAAGGTTGTTCAGATCAATAACCCCAACGACGCGACGGCGCTGCACATCGGCATGGTACACCAGCATTTCAAGCTGATCGACGTGTTCACCGTGCTGGACAACATCATTCTGGGCGCGGAGGACGTAAAGTGCGGCTTCCTGCAGAAGAAGGAAGCGCGCCGGAAGGTGAGCGAGCTGTCCGAGCGCTATGGGCTGGCGGTTGATCTGGACGCGAAGGTAGAGGATATCACCGTGGGCATGCAGCAGCGCGTTGAGATTCTCAAGATGCTCTATCGCGATAACGAGGTATTGATTTTTGACGAGCCGACGGCCGTGCTCACGCCGCAGGAAATAGACGAGCTGATGGAAATCATGCGCGGGCTGGCGCGGGAGGGAAAATCCATCCTGTTTATTTCCCATAAGCTCAACGAGATTATGGCGGTTTCCGACCGCGTGACGGTGCTGCGCAAGGGGCGCTGCATCGGCACGGTGAACACCGCCGAAACGACGAAGGAAAAGCTTTCCCGCATGATGGTGGGGCGGCCTGTGCAGCTGGTTGTGGAAAAGGACGAAGCGCGGCCGGGCGACGTGATCCTGGAGGTGCGCGACCTTTGCGCGCGCTCCAAGCTGTATAAGCGCAACGCGGTGAAGAACGTTTCCTTCGATGTGCGCGCGGGCGAGATTGTGTGCATCGCGGGCATCGACGGCAACGGCCAGACGGAGCTGGTGCAAGCCCTGACCGGGCTGGAGAAGCCGAGCGGCGGCATGATTCTGTTCAACGGCCGCAACATTACCCACGCCTCCGTTCGAGAACGCAGCAAGGCCGGCATCAGCCATATCCCGGAGGATCGGCATAAATTCGGCCTGATTTTGGATTTTACGCTGGAGCAGAATCTGGTGCTGCAGCGGTATTATGAGCCGCAATTCCAGAATATGGGCTTCATTCGCTTTGAGGCCGTGCGTCAGCATGCGCGGGAATTGATCGACCAATTCGACGTTCGCTCCGGTCAGGGGCCTGTGACCAAGGTTCGCAGCATGTCGGGCGGCAACCAGCAAAAGGCGATCATCGCGCGCGAGATCAACCGCGATCTGCCGCTGATTGTTGCGGTGCAGCCCACGCGCGGGCTGGACGTGGGCGCGATCGAATATATTCACAGCAGGCTGGTCGCTCAGCGCGACGAGGGCAAGGCGGTGCTGCTGGTGTCGCTGGAGCTGGATGAGGTCATGAACCTCTCCGACCGGATTTTGGTGATGCACAGCGGCGAAATCGTAGGCGAATTTGATCCCAAGCAGATCACGGTGGAGGAATTGGGGCTTTATATGGCGGGCGCGAAGCGTCAGGAAAGGAGCGAGCAGGAATGAGCGAAAGAAACGGTTCATTTTCCGCTTTCACGCAAAAGGACGGCACGCGCGCGGTCATCGCGTCGCTCCTGTCCATTTTAATCGGCCTTCTGGCCGGCGCGCTGGTGATTCTTTTTGTGGGCGCAAGCGACCCCGCGCTTGGCCTGAGCAGCGTGTGGGACGGCGTGCGTCTGGTGCTGCTGGGGGTGTTTTCCACGGGCCGCGACGCGGCGGGCGCGCTGACCTTCGGCTTTAACCCGACCAGCATCGGCAACATGCTCTTCCGCGCCACGCCGCTGATTATGACGGGGCTTTCCGTCGCGCTGGCGTACAAAACGGGGCTGTTCAACATCGGCGCGCCGGGGCAGTATCTGGCGGGCACGGCGGCGACGCTGTTTATCGCATTGAAGATTCCCACGACGGTCGTGGCGCCGGGCGTCGTGTGGGTTGCGGCGTTTTTGGGCGGTATGGCGGCGGGCGCGCTGTGGGGCATGCTGCCGGGCCTGTTCAAGGCGCTGCTGAACGTCAACGAGGTCATCGCCTGTATCATGACCAACTGGATTGCGGCGAACGTCGTTACATGGCTCTTTGACATCAGCGATTTGAAAAATGTCGCTGAGGGCACGAAAACCGGTTATGTATATAAGACGACCTTCAACGGCGTTGAAACCCCCAAGCTCGGGCTGGACGAGCTTTTCCCCGGCTCGCAGGTCAACGGCGGCATTCTGATTGCCATTGTGATGGCGGTGATCGTGCTGGTGCTGCTCAGCCGCACCACGTTTGGCTATGAGCTCAAGGCCTGTGGCGCGAACCGTTACGCCGCGCGTTACGCAGGCATCCGGGATAAGCGCAATATCGTGCTTTCCATGGCCATCGCCGGCGCGCTGGCGGGCGCGGGCGCGTCGCTGTACTGGCTCTCGGGCAATACGGAATTTTTCTGGTCGACGTATCAGTCGCTGCCGACGGTGGGCTTCAACGGCATCCCCGTGGCGCTGCTGGCGGTCAGCCATCCTGTCGGCGTGGTGTTCGCGGCGGTGTTCATGTCCGCCCTGGATATCGCCGGATTGCAGCTGAAGAACCTGACGGCCTATAACGAATTTATCACCAGCGTCATCATCGCCGTGATCGTGTATATGGCGGCGTTCTCGCTGGTCATTAAGCTGTGGCTGGGCAATTACTTCAAAAAGCGCGCAGAGGCGAGGGCCGCAAGGATTGAGGCGGCGCAGCGCGCGGCGGATGCTGCGCAGGAGCTGCCTCCGGAAACCGAGGCTGCGCAGGAGCAGCCGCCGGAGGCCGAGGACGCGCCGCAGCAGGCCGAAAACGCTGAAAAGGGGGAGCAGGTATGAGTTTTCTCATTCGACAGACGCTGATTTACGCCGTGCCGCTGATGATTGTGGCGTTGGCCGGCGTGTTTTCGGAACGCAGCGGTATTATTAATCTGGCGCTGGAGGGCATCATGATCTTCGGCGCGTTCGTGGGCGTATTGTTCGTTCGCCTGATGCAGCAGGCGGCGGTTTTCGACGCCGCGAAGGCTGCGGGGGATTTTTGGACGCTGCAGGGCTTTATGCTGCTGACCATGCTGGCGGCCGCGGCGTTGGGGTCGCTGTTTTCGCTGCTGCTGGCCTTTGCGGCGATCAACCTCAAGGCGGATCAGACGATCGGCGGTACGGCGCTGAACATGCTGGCGCCGGCGCTGGTGCTTTTCTTCGTTCAGATTATCGCCAAGCAGAACACCCTGCAGATGGCGAAGGGCGATTCGGCCAGCTGGTTCATGCTGAAAAAATCTATGCTGGGCTACGGCCGCACACAGCAAATGAGCTTTCTGGGGGAAACCTTCCTCAACAAGGCGTATCTGGCAACCTATCTCTGCGTGATTGTGTACGTGGTTTTGTCAATCCTTTTGTACAAAACGCGCTTTGGCCTGCGCCTGCGCGCCTGTGGCGAGAACCCGCAGGCGGCGGACAGTCTGGGCATTAACGTGGTGAAAATGCGCTATGCGGGCGTGAGCATTTCCGGCGCGCTGGCGGGCATGGGCGGCTTCGTCTACGCCATGACGACGGCGAACTGCACCTCCAACGGCGATGTGGCGGGCTTTGGCTTTCTGGCGCTGGCGGTGATGATCTTTGGCAACTGGAAGCCGCTGAACATCGCGCTGGGCGCGCTGCTGTTCGGGCTGTTCAAGTGCGTCGCCGCGTCCTATTCCACGCTGGATATTAACGGCGACGGGATTTACTACCTCAAGGAGCTGGGGCTGAACGCGAATTTCTATCGCCTGCTGCCCTATGTGATTACGCTGCTGGTGCTGGCGTTTACGTCCAAATCCTCCCGTGCGCCCAAGGCGGAGGGCATCCCCTACGATAAGGGGGTGCGCTGATGGTGAAAAAACGGCTGGCCGCGCTTTGTCTGGCGCTTGGGCTGCTTTTGTGCGCGGGCAGCGCTGCGGCGCAGAGCCAGAACACGCCGCTCGTCTATCGGGTGACGGACGAGCAGGGGCATACGCTGTATCTGGTCGGCACAATTCACGTGGGCGACGAGAAAATGCAAAGCTTCAGCCCCGCGCTGGAGGAAGCCTATACCGCATGCGATTATCTGGCGGTGGAGATTGATTTGGTTGCCTATCAGAAAAACCTGTTGAAGCAGCTGATGACGACCACGATGATGGTGTACCCGCTGGGCGACAGCGCGAAGAACCATTTGCCGCAGGATGTGTACGAGGGCGTTCCCGCGGCGGTGGGGCTGCCCGAAAGCGCCTTGAAGCGGATGCGTCCCTTTGCATGGCTGTCGTACCTGCAGAAAAAAATCTATGCCGAGGCCGGGCTTACATCCGAAAACGGGCTGGACATGCGGCTGCTTACGCGCGCGCATAAGGAGAAAAAGCCCATTCGCGCGCTGGAGAGCGTGGACAGCCAGCTGGCGCTGCTTGCCGACATGCCGGAGGATGTTATCGTCGAGCAGCTGCGCATGATGCTCGCGTATCCGCGCGCGGCTTCGGGCGGAATCCGGCTGCTGTATACGGTATGGGCGCAGGGAGACGCGCAGTGGCTGCGGGCGCTGCTTGCCCAGGACGCCAAGGGGCTGTCAGAGGCGGCCGCTGCAAGCTACGCGCTCTATGCCGAAAGGATGTACGGCGCGCGTGACGCGGCGTTTGCCCAGCAGGCCGAGGAATGCCTGCAAAGCGGCCAAACCGTGCTGTTCGCCGTCGGCGCGGCGCATATCGTGGGGCAAAACGGCGTTGTCGATCGCCTCGCGCAGGCGGGCTATCATATTGAAGAAATTGGAAAATGACGGAGGAAACGGGACTATGCTGCTGGATCGACTGCTGGATATGCTGGAGGAAAAGCGGCTGATTGCGCGGGAGGATCGCGCCTACACGCAGAACCTGCTGCTGGATGCGATGCGATTGGACGCGCCGCCGGAGGGCGAGCTGCAGGGCGAGGATATCGCCGATTGCCTGACGGAGCTGGCGGCTTATGCCGCGGCGCACGGCGTGATTCATGACACCAACGATGAAAGGGATCGCTTTACCGCGCGGCTGGCCGGCACATTCACTCCGCATCCCGCGCAGGTGCGCGATACGTTCTTCCGCCTGATGCGCGATCAGGGGGCGCAGGCGGCGACGCGCTGGTTCTATGCTCTTTGCCGCGATAACGATTATATCCGCGTGAAGCGTATTGCGCAGAATATTCTCTATACCGCGCCTTCTCCCAGCGGCGAGCTGGAAATTACGATCAACCTTTCCAAGCCGGAAAAGGATCCGCGCGATATTGCGGCGGCGAAGAACGCCCCGCAGGCGGGGTATCCCAAGTGCATGCTGTGCAAGGAAAACCCGGGCTACGCCGGCCGTGCCGGCTTCCCGGCGCGCCAGAACCATCGAATCATTCCGCTGAATCTGGCGGGCGAGGAATGGTATTTGCAGTATTCGCCCTATCTGTATTACAATGAGCACTGCATTGTTTTTTCCGGAAAGCATGAGCCGATGCATTTGACGCGCAGGAGCTTTGAGCGCCTGTTCGACTTTGTCGATATGTTCCCGCAGTATTTTCTGGGCGCGAACGCCGATTTGCCTATCGTGGGCGGTTCGATTCTTTCGCACGATCACTATCAGGGCGGTGGCCATGTTTTCCCCATGGACAAGGCGGAGGTCAGCCGCACGTTTGACGGCCCGGCGGAGGCCGCCGTCGTCCATTGGCCCATGACCTGCCTGCGCTTTACGTCCGAGAGCCGGGAGGAATTGACGGATATCGGCATGCGCGTGCTGGACGCGTGGCGCGCGTATTCCGACCCCTCGTGCGATATTCTGGCGCGCACCGACGCGCCGCATAATACGGTGACGCCCGTTGTGCGCAAGCTGCCGGACGGGCGCTACAGGCTGCATCTGGTGCTGCGCAACAACCGCACCAGCGCCGAGCATCCGCTGGGCATTTTCCATCCGCATGCGCAGCTGCATCACATTAAAAAGGAAAATATCGGCCTGATCGAGGTTATGGGCGTGTTTATCCTGCCGGGCCGCCTGAAGAAGGAATTGGCCGAGCTGTCGCTGTATCTGCAGGGCAAGGCGGATCTTCCTGCCGAGTCGCCGCATACGGAATGGGTGCGCGGGATTGCCCGGCGAACGGGCACGCAGCTTGCCGCGGCGGAGGCGGAGGCCGCGCTGCGTCAGGGCGTGGCTGAAACATGCTATCAGGTGCTGTGCGATGCGGGCGTGTATAAGCAGGATGCGCAGGGGCAGGCGGGGCTCGACCGGTTTTTGCGCAGCGTGTTCGGCTGAGACGCCGTTGCGCGATGGCCGCGGGCCGAAAGGAGCGCCTGCCCGGCGTTTGCGGAAGGAAATGCGGCTTCGGCTTTACAAATCGCGCGCGGACAATTATAATGGCATCGTATTGCGAAGCAATTGAAGGAGGCTTTTTGCATGCATGTTGCGCCGTACGTACCGGCTCAGATCGAGCCGAAATGGCAAAAGATCTGGGCGGACAATCATGCCTTTGAGGCGACGGACGATTATTCCAAACCCAAGTATTATTGCCTGATCGAGTTCCCCTATCCCTCCGGGGCGGGGCTGCACGTGGGACATCCGCGCTCCAACACTGCGCTGGATATTATCGCCCGCAAGCGCCGGATGGAGGGGTATAATGTGCTTTACCCCATCGGCTGGGACGCCTTTGGCCTGCCGACGGAAAATTACGCCATCAAAAATCATGTGCACCCCGCGAAGGTGACCAAGCAGAACATCGACCATTTCCGGGAACAGCTGCAGAAGATCGGCTTTTCCTTTGATTATTCCCGCGAGGTTAACACCACCGATCCCGCTTATTATAAGTGGACGCAGTGGATTTTCCTCAAGCTCTACGAGAAGGGGCTGGCCTACAAATCCGAAATGCCCATCAACTGGTGCCCCTCCTGCAAGTGCGGCCTTGCCAACGAAGAGGTGGTGGACGGCAAGTGCGAGCGTTGCGGCACGGAGGTTACGCGCCGGGTGAAGAGCCAGTGGATGCTGCGAATCACCGCCTATGCGCAAAAGCTGCTCGACGGGCTGGACAAGGTGGATTTCATTGAGCGCGTTAAGACGCAGCAGCGCAACTGGATCGGCCGCAGCGAGGGCGCGGAGGTGGATTTCCGCCTTACGCCGGTGGATGAAAAGCTGCGCGTGTATACCACGCGCCCGGATACGCTCTTCGGCGCGACCTATATGGTCATTTCGCCCGAGCACCCGCTGATTGAAAAGTATAAGGCGCAGATCGCCAACTATGACGAGCTGATCGCCTATAAGGAGGCCGCCGCGAAGAAGAGCGATTTTGAACGCACCGAAATGGCGAAGGATAAAACGGGCGTGGAAATCAAGGGGATTCGCGCGGTCAATCCCGTCAGCGGCAAGGAAATTCCCGTTTGGGTCTCCGACTATGTGCTGATGACGTACGGCACCGGCGCGATCATGGCTGTGCCTGCGCACGACGAACGCGACTGGGAATTCGCCAAGAAATTCAATCTGCCGATTATCGAGGTGGTCGAGGGCGGCCGCAACGTGCAGGAGGAGTGCTTCTCCGACGTGCAGACGGGCACGCTTGTCAATTCCGAATTTCTCAACGGCCTGTCCGTCGCGGAGGCGAAGAAGAAAATCATCGCGTTCCTGACGGAAAAGGGCATCGGCGAGAGGAAGGTCAATTTTAAGCTGCGCGACTGGGTTTTTTCCCGTCAGCGCTATTGGGGCGAGCCGATTCCGATCATCCACTGCCCGCATTGCGGCCCCGTGCCGCTCAAGGAGAGCGAGCTGCCGCTGCTGCTGCCGGATGTGGAGCATTATGAGCCGACGGACGACGGCCAGAGCCCGCTTTCCCGCATGACCGACTGGGTGAACGTCAAGTGCCCCGTATGCGGCGCCGACGCGCAGCGCGAGACGGATACCATGCCCCAGTGGGCGGGCAGCAGCTGGTATTTCCTGCGCTACTGCGATCCGCATAACGACCGGGAATTTGCCTCGAAGCAGGCGCTGGATTACTGGATGCCCGTCGATTGGTATAACGGCGGCATGGAGCACACCACGCTGCATCTGCTCTATTCCCGCTTCTGGCATTTGTTCCTGCATGATCTGGGGCTGGTTTCCGCGCCCGAACCCTATCAAAAGCGCACCAGCCACGGCATGATTCTGGGCGAAAACGGCGAGAAGATGAGCAAGAGCCGCGGCAACGTCATCAATCCCGACGATACCATCGCTGAAATCGGCGCGGACGCTTTCCGCATGTATGAGATGTTCATGGGCGCCTTCGATCAGGCGATTCCGTGGAGCACCAACGGCGCCAAGGGCTGCCGTAAATTCCTCGACCGCGTCTGGCGGCTTCAGGAGCTGGCGACGGAGGCGGATGGCCTGAGCGAGGAATTGAAGGTTACCGTTAACCAGACGATCAAAAAGGTGTCCGAGGATTACGAAAAGATGAAGTTCAACACCGCCATCGCCCAGATGATGACGCTGGTGAACGAGATGTATCAGAAGGGCAGCGTCACCCGCGGCGAAATGAAGGCGCTTTTGCTGCTGCTTTCCCCTGTCGCGCCGCATATCTGCGAGGAGATTTGGCAGAACATGGGCTTTGAAGGCTATATGTACCTTGCGCCGTGGCCGGCCTACGACGCCAACTGTCTCACCCGCGACGAAGTAGAAATCGCTGTGCAGATCAACGGCAAGGTGAAGGGCAAGCTGATGATTCCCACCGCCATGACCCGCGAAACGGCGCAGGAGGAGCTGCCGAAGCTCGAGCAGGTGCAGCGCCTGACGGAAGGAAAGCAGATCGTCAAGATTGTGTTCGTGCCCGGCAGACTGCTGAATATCGTTGTGAAATGAAGGATAGGGGAGAAACGCCGGTAAGGCTGAAGGCCTGCGAACCGTTGAAGGCAAAGCGGTAAGCGAGCGGGACGCCATGAAGGGCGGCGGGCCTTTGCCCTTGAAGCCTCAGAACCGGCGGCCCTCCTTCGCTCTAAAACCACTTGTGAAAACAAACAACTCGAACGCTCCGACACGCGGACACCTGTTTGCGCGTCAGGGCGTTTTTTGCGGCAGACCGTGCGCCCGGCAGCGGTTTTTCGGGAATACTATATATCGTTTCCGCGCAGGACGGGAAACCATCCGCTCGAGACTGCTCCAATGAACCGCCGCATCCGGATTCGTCTTTCCCGAACGCTGTCTTACGTCCGTGCAGCGGTCGCGCAGGACGGGAAGCCGTTTAACGCTGTCGCTCAATACGGAATGCCGTAACGGAATGCGCCTTTTCCGCGCCGCAGGGCGCGTCCTCGGCGGAGGCAGGGAGGATCGTACCGCGTTTTTGATTGAAAACGGGATGCGGGCGGCGGGCTTTCGGCGGAACCGGCGCTTGGCCGGATCGTCCGCTTGCCGGTTCCGAGCATGGGATAAAAAGTGCCAAAAGAAATTTGAAAAAAGTTTTTTGCCCTATTGACAAGCGTGGGAAAAGGTGCTATTCTATACCCGTAGTTAGCACTCACCAATAAAGAGTGCTAACAACAAAGAATCAAAAAAGGAGTGCGGCGTCATGGGAAGCGTGCGGATGGATGAACGCAAAATGCGAATTTTGCACGCGATTATCGACGATTATATCCTTACCGCCATGCCGGTGGGCAGCCGCACGATCTCCCGAAAGTATGAAACGACGCTTTCCAGCGCGACCATCCGCAACGAAATGAGCGATCTGGAGGAGCTGGGGTATCTGGCGCAGCCGCATGTTTCGGCGGGCCGCGTGCCCAGCATGAAGGCCTATCGCCTGTATGTGGACAGCCTGCTGAGCGGCGCGCCCCTCCCGCCGGACGAGGCGGCGAAGGCATACTTTGCCCAGCGCGTCCGTCAGGTGGACGACGTGGTCTCCACCGCCGCGCAGGTTATTTCCGAAATCACGCATTACACCGCCATGGTCATGATGCCCAAGCAATTGGACCTGAGGGTTTCGTGCCTGCAGCTGGTGCCTATGCCGCGCGGCGCGGCGCTGCTGGTGGTGGTGACGGATACGGGCGCGATTCGCGACACCGTGATCCGCGTGAGCGAAAGCCTGGATGGCGACGCGCTCTACGCCATCTCCCGGATGCTGACCGAGCGGCTGGCCGGCCATACGCTGCAGGAGGTGCAGGACATGTTCAGCGCCTGCTCCAAGCAGGGCGGCATGGACGCGCGCGTGCTGGAGGGCGTGGCCGCGCTGGCGGCGCAGATGGCGCACCAGAGCGCGCAGGACACCGTGACGGTGGGCGGCTCGCACAACATTCTGAAATATCCGGAATATTCGGATGTGGAAAAGGCGCGCGCGCTGCTGTCGGTGCTGGAAGAAAAGAACCGCCTGAAGAATTTGATGGGCGACGGCGGCCGGCGCTTCTGCGTACGCATCGGCGAGGAAAACGGCGTGCCGGAAATGGCGGATTGCTCCGTCGTCAGCGCCAGCTATCGCGTGGGCGCGGGGCATCGGGGCATGATCGGCGTGATCGGCCCGACACGAATGCCCTACGAGCGCGTGATCTCCACGCTGGGCGCGATCAGCGAAGCGCTGAGCGAGCTGCTGGGCGAATAAAAAAGGAGCGAAACAGAAACCATGGCATTCAGCAAGACGAAAAATAACGCCGCGGAAGCGGCGGATTTGCCTGAAACGGAAGCGAATGCGCCGGAGGAAATGCCGGCGGCCGAAACGCCCGCCGAGGAGGCGCTGGATGAAACGGCGCAGCTGCTGAAGGCGGCGCAGGATAAGGCGGAGGAATATCTCCAAATGGCGCAGCGCGTGCAGGCGGATTTTGAAAACTATCGCAAACGTACCAAGGCGACCCGCGCCGAGGCGTTTGAGGACGGCGCGCGGGAGATTGTCAAGCAGCTCCTGCCCGTCGTGGATAATCTGGAGCGCGCGCTGGCGCAGGAAAGCGCGGATGAGGCGCTGCTTCAGGGCGTGAAGCTCGTTTACCGGCAGATGATGGACGCGCTTGAAAAACGCGGCGTGTCTGAAATCAGCCGGGCGGGCGAGAAATTTGACCCCAATCTGGAGAACGCCGTTATGCAGGCGGACGCCAGTGAAGGTGAGCCCGGCACGGTTTGCGCCGTGCTGCAAAAGGGCTACAAAATGGGCGAATATGTGCTTCGCCACGCGATGGTGAAGGTCGTCGCGGAATAAGCAATCGACATTGACGAACAGATCGAAATAAACGGAGGAATGAACGATGAGCAAGATTATCGGTATTGACTTGGGTACTACGAACAGCTGCGTGGCCGTCATGGAGGGCGGCGAACCTGTTGTCATCGCGAACGCCGAGGGCGCGCGCACGACGCCTTCCGTCGTCGCCTTCACCAAGGACGGCGAGCGTCTGGTGGGCCAGATTGCAAAGCGTCAGGCCATCACCAACCCGAACCGCACCATCTCTTCCATCAAGCGTCAGATGGGCACCGCCTATAAGGTGGACATCGACGGCAAATCCTACACCCCGCAGGAAATCAGCGCGATGATCCTGCAGAAGCTCAAGACGGACGCGGAGGCCTATCTGGGCGAAACCGTTACGCAGGCGGTCATCACCGTGCCGGCGTACTTCTCCGACAGCCAGCGTCAGGCCACCAAGGACGCCGGCCGCATCGCCGGGTTGGAGGTGCTGCGCATCATCAACGAGCCCACGGCCGCGTCGCTGGCCTACGGCCTTGATAAGGAAGAAGCGCATAAGATTCTGGTGTACGACCTTGGCGGCGGCACGTTCGATGTTTCCATTCTGGAAATCGGCGACGGCGTGTTCGAGGTGCTGGCTACCAACGGCGATACGCGTTTGGGCGGCGACGATTTTGATAACCGCGTGATCGATTACATTGCCGATACCTTCCAGCGCGAGAACGGCATCGACCTGAAGAAGGACCGCATGGCGTATCAGCGCCTGAAGGAAGCCGCCGAAAAGGCGAAGATCGAGCTTTCCGGCGCAATGACCACCAATATTAACCTGCCCTTCATTACCGCCGACGCGACCGGCCCCAAGCATCTGGATATGACGCTGACCCGTGCGAAGTTCAACGAGTTGACCGCCGATCTGGTCGAAAAGACCATCGGCCCCATGAACGCGGCGCTCAAGGACGCCGGCCTGACCGCGGCGCAGATTGATAAGGTCATTCTGGTGGGCGGCTCGACGCGTATCCCCGCCGTGCAGGATGCGGTGAAAAAGGTAACCGGCAAGGAGCCCTTCAAGGGCATTAACCCGGACGAGTGCGTTGCCATCGGCGCCGCCATTCAGGCCGGCGTGCTGGGCGGCGAGGTCAAGGACGTGCTGCTGCTGGATGTTACGCCCCTGTCTCTGGGTCTGGAAACCGAAGGCCACATCTTCACCAAGCTGATCGAGCGCAACACCACCATCCCCACGCAGAAGAGCCAGATCTTCTCCACCGCTGCGGACGGCCAGACGACGGTTGAAATTCATGTTCTGCAGGGCGAACGTCCCATGGCGTATGACAACAAGACGCTGGGCCGCTTCCAGCTGACCGGCATTCCCGCGGCGCCCCGCGGCGTGCCGCAGATCGAGGTGACCTTCAACATCGACCGCAACGGCATTGTGAACGTATCCGCGAAGGATCTGGGCACGGGCAACGAGCAGAAGGTGACCATCACGGCCTCCACCAACATGACCGAAGAGGAAATTCAGGCGCGCGTGAAGGAAGCCGAGCAGTACGCCGAGGCCGACAAGCAGAAGAAGGACGAGATCGAGACCCTGAACCATGCCGACAGCCTGATCTATGAGATGGAAAAGCAGCTCAAGGAGAACGGCGAGAAGCTTTCCGCCGAGGATAAGGCGACCGTGCAAAACGAGATCGACGCGTTCAAGAAGGTGCGCGAGGGCAACAACGCCGCCGAGATTAAGACCGCGATGGAGAGCCTGACGCAGAAGGTGTACGCGATCTTCGGCAAGCTTTACCAGCAGCAGGGCGGCGCGCCGGATATGGGCGCTCAGCAGGGCCCGCAGGCCGGCACGCAGAATCCTGACGGCTCGGTGAACGCGGACGGCTCCGTTCAGTAAGCAATAGTATTTCGGGCGCGGACGCCAAGGGAAACCAACCCGCGGCGTTCCGCCTCCCCAATCGTGTACGAAGAGGGCAGGCAGAGGCAAAACGCCTCTGCTGAACCTGTTTAGAGGTTATCATGGCAACAAAACGTGATTATTATGAGGTGCTGGGCGTTGATAAGAACGCCAGCGCCGAGGATATTAAGAAGGCCTACCGCGCCAAGGCCAAGGAATGCCACCCCGACCTGCACCCCAACGATAAGCAGGCTGAGGCGCGCTTTAAGGAGCTCAACGAGGCCAACGAGGTGCTGTCTGACCCGGAGAAGCGCGCGCAGTATGACCGCTACGGCCATGACGGCCCGAACATGGGCGGCTTTGGCGGCGCGGGCGGCGCAGGCGGCTTTGACTTCGGCGGCTTTGGCGGCATGGGCGGCATGGGCGGTATGGGCGATATCCTTGACCAGCTCTTTGGCGGCGGCATGGGCGGCGCGGCGCAGCGCCGGAACGCGCCGCAGCAGGGCAACGATCTGCGCTATGAGCTGCGCATAACGTTCGAGGAGGCGGCGTTCGGCTGCGAAAAATCCTTCGAGTTTACGCGCAACGAAAACTGCGATGTTTGCCATGGTACGGGCGCGAAGCCCGGCACGCAGCCCAAGACCTGCCCTACCTGTAAGGGCACGGGGCAGGTGCGCGTCTCGGGCGGCTTTATGGTTACGGTGCGCACATGCTCAACCTGCGGCGGCACGGGCAAGGTGATTTCCGACAAGTGCACCGCCTGCGGCGGCGTAGGCCGGGTGCGCAAGCGCCGTACGGCGTCGGTGAAGGTGCCCGCGGGCATCGACAACGGCCAGACCATCGTGCTGGGCGGTCAGGGCGAGCCGGGCAGAAACGGCGGCCCTAACGGAGATTTGTACATTCAGGTGACGGTGCGGCCGCATAAGCTGTTCCGCCGCGAGGGCGTGGATCTGCATTTGGAGCTGCCAATCTCCTTCACGCAGGCGGCGCTGGGCGCGGACATCGACGTGCCGACGCTGGGCGGCGGGAAGACGAGCTTCCACATTCCCGAGGGGACGCAGAACGACGCGGAGTACCGTATCAAGGGGCAGGGCGTGCAGCAGCTGCGCGGCAGCTATCGCGGCGATTTGGTGCTGCATGTGCGCGTCGAGGTGCCCAGGAAGCTCAACGAGAAGCAGAAGGATCTGCTGCGTCAGTTTGAAGAGGCGACCACCGGTAAGGAATACGAGGGGCGCAAAAGCTTCTTGGATAAAATGAAGGATATTTTCAACGCGTGAGGCAGTCACGAAGGGCATAACGCATTGCGGGGAAGCCGCTCCGGCTATCGGAGCATAGGCCTCCCCGCAATTTTTGACGGCAGCGCGCGGCTGCAATTGTAAATATTGGCAGCCGCACGCCCAAAGGTGTGTCCGGCTGGTTGACAGACCTGCGGCGACGTGGTATTCTTTGGATGAACGGACGCCGGGAAGGGCTGCCGCGCATTGACGCTGCCGGATGCGCGCGATGTTCCGAAACGGAGGAAAGCGAATGAAGCGCCGAAGCACTGCCGCCGCTTGCCTGATGGCTGCGGCGGTGATCCTTGTGGGGATTGTTGCGTTCAACGCCGGTTGGCTGACCGAAAAGACGTATGTCCGCGCTGAGTGGAATGCGGACACGCTGCTGATTGTTCGCCCGGGCAGCGAAGCGGGCGTGCTGATAGATGATCGTGCGGCGATTGATGCGCTGCAAAACAGCCTGACATGGACGAATTTTCATTTGGAATGCTGCTGCGGCGCGCCGGATTTTTGGGCGTATGTGTATCGGGATGGCGAGCCGATCGACGTTCTGCGCGGCTTTGACAAGCATGGCGGCGACGCATATAACCGCGATTTTTACCAGCGCCTGCGCGCGATGGGGCAAATGAAGCCGAACGTATGCGTCACGAGGGTAGAGGTTGCCTCCGACGTGTATCCGGAGGCAATCAGGGCGCTGCCGATTCGGGGCGCGCTTTTCCCGCAGAAAAGCGAGGCGGTTTTTCCGCGCGGACGGACGATGACGGCCGCCTATCAGACGTTTGTCGATACCCGCGACGATGTGCCGGAGGCGGCGGGCGATACGCTTCCCTTGGGCGTTTTTGCGCCGGACGACGTATTCCTTCCGCTGCGGGACGCGCTTGAGCGGGAGGGCGTTTTGCGCGGCGCGGGCGATGTGCGCTGCCGCATGCGCCGCTATTCGCCCAAGGCGGGGGAGTCGGGCTATGAGCGGTCGATCACCTTTTTCCTGAACGGCAGCGCTTCCTTTGACGCGTGGGAGGGGCTGGAGGTATCCTGCTCGGACGGAAGGGAGTGGCCCGCGATGATCGCCTCGCCCTCGCCGCTGACGGACGCGGAATGGGCGGCGCTGAAGGGGCTGGGAATTCGGGAAACGCAAATCGTTGCGGCGCGGTAGGGACGCAGAAAAGCGTCCGATAGCGCTATTGCGGCGGCTGCTTGCTGCGCTTCGTTCAGCCAAACGCTGAACGGGGCGCTTTTTCATATGCGCGCCTCAGCGGCTCCCTTTTCCGCGCAGGAGCACCGTAAAGGTGGTTCCGTCGCTTTCGCTGCTGGTTACGCCGATGCTTCCCCGGAGCGCTTCAACGGTTTCTTTCGCAATGGCCAGACCGAGCCCGAAGCCGCCGCCGGCGCGGGTCGTGTCGCCGCGATAGAAACGGTCGAACACATGCGGGAGGATCTCGGGAGGAATCGGCGCGCCGGTGTTGTTAACGCGCAGCTCGCACGGATCCTGCTTTCCGGTCAGCGTGACGGTTACCTTCTTTTCCCCTTCCGCGTATTTTACGGCGTTATCCAGCAAAATCATCATCAGCCTGCGCGCGTGCGGTTCGCTGCAGGGAACGGTCACGTTTTGCGCAATATGCGTTTGGAGCGTTACGCCGCGCTCGAAGGCGACCGGCTCCATCGTCATGAGCGTATGCTCCAGCAGCTCGGAAAGGTTCGTCTGGGAAAGCGTCAGGGCGTGCCGCTCATTTTCCGTGCGGGCAAGCGTCAGCATTTCCTCCACGAGGCGGCGCATTCGCTGCGCCTCTTCGTGGGTGCTTTCCAGCCATTTTTCGTCGGGATATTGCCTGCGCAGAATGGAAAGGTTTGCAAGAATGACGGTCAGGGGGGTTTTTAATTCATGGCTGGCGTCGGCAATGAATTGCTTTTGCGCGTCCCATGCCTGCCGGACAGGCTTTGTAAGCCATTTGGACAGCGGCAGCGCGGCGAGGAAAAACAGCAGCCCCAGCAGAACCGGCGTCATCAGCAGGAAGGCCATGACCTGCGTGCGCAGCTGTTCGGCATATTCGGCTGTGCTCAGGAAGGTGATGCGTTTACTGCCCTCGGCGTCGATGCGGATGAGGTAGCGCAGTTCGCTGTTTCTGAGCAGGCCGCTTGTGTTTCCGCTTTCAAGCGCTTCGTTCGCCGCGTTCTTAGCTTCCTCGTCGCTGATATCAAAGGAGCGCGTAAATACGTCGACGCGTCCGCTGGGCGTGATGCGTACGGTGAAGGACGGCGTGTCGGCGCGATAGGGCTTCGCTGTGCGTTCGGTGCGCCGGCTCAGGGGCGAAATGGCGGCGGAACGCAGAAATTCCTTTTGTCTTTCGACGGACTGCCGGGCGCTGACGATCATGATGCAGCCCATCACGCCCACGATCAGCGCCAGAAAAACGAGCATCAATACCACTACGACCCGCCTGCGAAGCTTATCGATCATCATGGCTGCGCCTCCAGCCGGTAGCCGACCTTGCGAAGCGTGGCGATGACGGCGCGGCTTTTAAGGTAAATCAGTTTCTTGCGCAGGAAAGAGATGTAGGCCTCCACACAGTTGTCGCCCGCCCCGGCGTCCATGTCCCATGCGCGCAGCAGCAGCTCGTCCTTGGAAAAGTAGCGCTCCTTGCCGTTCATGAGCAGGCGCATGATCTGGTATTCCCGGCTGCTGAGCTGGATGGAGCGTTCGCCGCAGCAAAGGTCGTGGGTATCCACCCGCAGGCGCAGGTCGAAGGCGGAAATTTCGCCGGTTACGGCATTGTCGCCGCGGCGCAGCAGCGCCCGGATGCGCGCCAGCAGCTCCTCCGGCTCAAAGGGCTTGGTCAGGTAATCATCCGCGCCGGCGTCCAGCCCGCTGACCTTGTCGGCGGTCGAGGATTTTGCCGTCAGCATCAGCACGGGAACGCGGTTTTGCTGCTGACGCAGCGTTCGCGTTATCTGAAAGCCGTCCATCCCCGGCAGCATCACGTCCAGCACCAGCAGGTCGTAGGCGTTGCTTTGGGCGTAAAGCAGCCCGTCGTCGCCGGTATACACGGCGGCGACCTCGTGCC
Organism: uncultured Clostridia bacterium; assembly: GCA_934632155.1. Lineage (GTDB taxonomy): Bacteria > Bacillota > Clostridia > Christensenellales > Aristaeellaceae > RUG563. The sequence goes on from CAKTXZ010000001.1 coordinate 48,244, forward strand.
CTGCGTCGGTTAAAATTCGTTGCAGCGCCATGGCCAGACGGCGCTCGTCCTCAACCACCAGTATCTTCATGACGACCTCCTGCCCCGTGTTCTTTCAGAAATATCATAGCATCCGATGTGACTATTGTAAATGCCAAAGCTGAAAGAAACCTGAATGCCGCTTTTCAGTTTTCTTTCAGCTTGCTTTGCTATGATGATTGCGGCGGATGCGCCGAGCCCTTTTGAAAGGATGAATGCTATGAAACGAATGCTGAGCCTGATGACGCTGATTTTGATTCTGTTGCTTCCCGCTATCGCCTTGGGAAGCGAGCTGCCAAACGCCGCGGCGCTCTACCGCGGAGAGGACGTTACCGCCATTGTGCCGGAGGCCTGCGGCGAGACGCTGCTGCTCAAGGACGGCGTGAACACGATCGCCAAGGCGGGGAAATATCTTGTTCGCGGCGGCTGCACGGGGCAGCTGGTGGTGGACGCGAAGGGTGAAGATGTGTTTTTGCTGCTCGACGGCGTGCAGATCACCGCGCCGGACGGCCCGGCGCTTTACATTAAGGCGGCGAACAAGGTGATTCTCACGCTGCCGGACGGCGTGGAAAGCGTGCTGACGGACGGCACGGTTTATACCCTCGCGCCGGGCGAGGACGAGCCTGACGGCGCGCTGTTTTCCAAGGCGGATTTGTCCATCAACGGCACGGGGACGCTGCGGGTGACCGCGCGATACAAGGACGGCGTTGTCAGCAAGGACAGCCTTGTGATTGCGAACGCGCACGTTATTGTGGAAAGCCGCGACGACGCGATTCGCGGCAAGGATTCCGTAATGCTTTGCGCGGCCGACATGACGCTGACCGCCGGAAACGACGGCGTGAAATCCACCAATACGAAGGATGCGGAGCGCGGCTGGATTTACGCCCTGAACAGCAGACTGACCATCGCCGCTCAGGGCGACGGAATGCAGGCGGAAACGGGCCTGTTCATCCATGGCGGCACGTACGATATTGTTTCGGGCGGCGGGTGTCTGCCGGAATACCGTCAAGCGCTGGAGGAACCCGTGCGCAAGGGAGTCGCGGCGCCCACGGCGCAGCCGGCCGTTCAGGATGCGCCGAGCTGCAAGGGGATGAAGGCGGCCTATATTCTTATCGACGCGGGCGAAATCACCGTCAGCAGCCGGGACGACGCCGTGCATGCCGACGGCAACATCGCCGTTTACGGCGGATTCCTTGAGCTTTCCAGCAACGACGACGGTATTCATGCCGACGATACCTTCATGCTGACGGGCGGCGGCATCCATATCTCCGACAGCTATGAGGGCATTGAGGCCGCGCACATTTTGCTCTTGGGCGGCACGACCGACGTAACCGCCATTGACGACGGGTGGAACGCGGCCTCCAAGAAAATTTCCGAGGAGGAAAGCGGCAAGCGCCGCAAAAGCCGTCCTTTCGACATTACCGTATCCGGCGGAGAGCATTATGTGCTTTCCGGCGGCGACGCGATCGATTCCAACGGCAGCATCCTGATTTCCGGCGGCGCTACGTTTGCTTCCAGCAGCAACGCCATGAAGGAGGCGCCGATCGATTATCCGGAGGTCTGCGAATGCCAAATCACCGGCGGCGTGCTTGTCGCTTCCGGCGGCTATGGCAAGAATACGCAGAACTTCAACCTTGCGCCCAATCAGGCGAGCGTTTTGCTCAAATGGCGGGAGGAACAGGAGGCCGGAGAGCCGGTGCAGCTGTCGGTAGATGACGAGGAGCTGCTGACCTTTGCGCCCAAGGCGGCCTACAAGAGCATGATTGTCAGCGCGCCGTCGCTTCAGGTGGGGCGAAAGCTCACCGTGCGGCAGGGCGGAAGCGTTTGCCAGCGCGAGATTACCGAGAGCATTCTGCTTTTTCCGGTTAGTCCGCGGCAGGCGAAGCGCAGCCCGGCCGAGGTGGGCAGGCTGGTCGCCTCCATGCAGGGCATGGTCGCGCGTGTGATGAACGAAAGCGCCATGACAGCCTTTCCAACGCAGGACGCTTCAACAAAATTGGGCTACTGGCTCTATACGCCGGAGAATGCGGGCGATGAAGAGCTGCCGCTGATCGTTTATCTTCACGGCGGCAGCGGCAAGGGCGACGACCTGAGCCTTATCACCGCGGCGGACGGCTTTCCGAAATATCTTCAGGAGGGCGCTTTGCAGGATGTGCGCGCTTATGTCCTCATTCCGCAATGCCCTGCGAATGCGAAAGGCTGGCAGGACGTATCAGGGCTGGTTTTTTCGCTGATGGACGCAATCAGCGCGCAGCATCCGGTGGACGGCGACCGTGTGATCCTGACCGGACACAGCATGGGCGGCACGGGTACATGGGCGCTGGCAGCGCTTGCGCCGGAGCGGTTTTCCTGCATTGCGCCCATGAGCGGCAGCGTGACCATGGACGCGCAGAAGCTGCAGGCGTTGTCGCGGATGGCCGTTTGGGCGTTTATGGGCGAAGGAGACAGGGTGGTGAAGCCGGAATTTTCCGTTGAAGCCGTCAACGCGTTGGCGCAAAACGGCGCGGAAGCGCGGCTGACGATTTTCCCCGGCGCGGAGCATCGGGACGTTCCGGCGCTTGCTTGGCTGGATGAGGATTTGAACCTGCTGGACTGGATGCTGGCGCAATAACGCGGACGGCGCGCCGAACCGGCCGCACACGCGAAGGGCTCGAGAACACGAAATGAAAAACGCTATGTAAGCGGAGGCGATATCATGCATCGAACAAAAATCTGCTTCGGCGCGGCGTATGGACTGCTGCTGGCTGCCTTTACGGTCTTTGTGCTGCTGGACACCTTTGTCATTCCCCATGTCTATTCCAATGCCGAGAACAGGACGGAGTCCGCCTATGAGCCGCTTCTGAGCGCCGGAGAACGCCTTGGCGATTACAACGACGGCGGCGTTTCCATCCGGCTCACGGCATACCGCTGCTTTGATTCGGACGTTTTTATCGCGGAGGTTTGGCTTTCCTCGCCCGATCAGCTGAAAACGGCTCTTGCCAAGGAAGCCTACGGGCGAAATCTGAAGGAGCAGCCGTCGGTCATGGCGGAACGAAATCATGCCATTCTGGCCGTAAACGGGGATTACTACGGCGCGCAGGAAAAGGGCTATGTGCTGCGCAACGGCAGCATATACCGCACGACGGGAACCGAGGGACAGGAGGATCTGGTCATTTACCGCGACGGCACCTTTGGTATTATTGAGGAGCAGCGTACGACGCTGCAGGCCCTGCAGTCGGACGGCGCGGCTCAGGTGCTTTCCTTCGGCCCTGCGCTTATGGAGGACGGCGTTGTGTCCGTTCAGGAAAGTGACCTGCGCGGCAAGGACAGAACGCGGAATCCCCGTACGGCGATCGGATGCATTGACGCGCTCCATTATGTGTTTGTGGTTGCGGATGGGCGCACGGACGCAAGCGACGGCCTGACCATTCCCGAGCTGGCGGAGGTGATGGCCTGCCTTGGCGCGCAGACCGCTTATAATCTGGACGGCGGCGGGTCGTCCTGCATGGTTTTTGATGGAGAAGTGGTCAACCATCCGACGACAACCGGCAACCGCACAAAGGAACGGGAGGTGAGCGACATTGTGTACATCGGATTCTGAGCTTGGCCGCCGCAATGCGAAAACCGCGCTGGTTTATCTGCTGCTTACGATTTTTTGCGCGCTGTTCGGCGCCGTTTACGAGCTGCTTAGCTACGAGGTTTATTCGTTTTTCATGCTTTATGCGTTTCTCGTTCCCCTGCTGGGCGGCGCTTTGCCCTACGCCCTTCTATGGCTGCGCAAGAAAGCGCGGAGCAGTCGTCCCTTTTCCGCCTTTTGCCTGCATGCGGGCAACGCAACGGTGACCGTTGGCAGCATTGTACGCGGCGTTTTGGAAATTTACGGAACAAGCAATCGCCTCGCGGCGTTATATTGGTGGGTCGGGGCGGCGCTTTGGGTGCTGGCAGGCGTGGGACTGACGATTCGGACGCGGCGGTGACCGTGCGGCGCTCTGTCGATTATCATGGCGGCGTGGGCGAGCGATGGTGGCGCGGAGATGAATGCGCATGCAGCCCTGTCTTCTGTAACGGAAAGATGAAGGGGCGCTTCCGGACGCTCTGCCGCGTCTGCGCTGATCGTCGCGCGCCGTTGTGATTCCGGGACGCTGCGACTGCCGGCGAATCGCCCGCGTTTTCCCTGCATGGCGAAGCGTCGCGCCTTCCTTGTCCGCGCATTCAATGGGCATGGTCTGCGCGTCGCAAAGCTGCGTTTTTGATACGCGCCGTGCAGGGCGCTTCGTCCTATATCGCAAGGCTGCGGAAATGCTTTTCCTGCGTGAACGTTTGCCAATTTTCCTGTCCGCCCGGCCGAGCTTGGCGATGCAAGCGGAAAGCCTGCCGCCCTCCCTGCATTCCGCAGACTTGGCTGCGGCTTTGGGGCGGCCTGCCCGCGCATTTAATATGTGCGGCTTTCCTTTTGCCGCTTTATGCCGTCGAAATGCGGCACTTTTTTCAGAAAGTACTTGCGCTTTTTGACGACCTATGCTATAATAAATCCGTTGCCCGGTTAGGCAATGCTGATGTAGCTCAGTCGGTAGAGCGCATCCTTGGTAAGGATGAGGTCACCGGTTCAAATCCGGTCATCAGCTCCACCAAGGAACCCGGATATTGATACAATATCCGGGTTCCTTGGTGTGTCTCCACTTAAATAATGAACAAGTTATGAAATGGAACAGGGGGTGCAGATTGCACCCCCTGCATCCCCTTATTCTATTTCGTAACTTGTATCATTATGTATGTGCAGACACAGTATGCGAACGATCAATTGATACTACTGGAGGGCGAATTTCCCATGGAAGATGAATGATTCGTTGAATCCTTCTTGATCTCACAGATGGCGGCGCGTCTGTCAGGCCTTATTATCTTGCGCTTTTGCCATTCATCCAACCAATGCATGCGTTATGCTACTGCAATAACGATCCTTTTCGAATCAGAATTCCAGTTTTTTAATAAGAAGATTTTCACCTGCCGTTCCTAATATTATCATACTTTTTTCTGAGATAATATAGGGCTTGTTAATATATTGCGCCTCGGACTCAATTCTTACTGCCGATTGGAGTTGTCCTTCCGTGTTCAGGACTGCAATATACCATGTGTCGTCCTCCATGCCCGTTGCAACACATATTTCATGTTTCGCATCAGCACATTGGAATATATTGGGCGCGTCAAACTTTCGTGTCCAACAGCCAACGCCTTCACTCGAATAGCATTGTATTGTTGCCTGCTGGTTCGTCAATACACCTTCCTTGTTCCACGTGCCCCAAAAACCATGCAGATATATATTCCCATTAGCAGCAGAAAGGGTTTGAACAACCATATCCGACTCTAAGGTTACGCGCCACATTTCATTCCCAGAAACATCCAAGCAAACCAACTCGCGTACAAAAGGAAATTCGTTTGGAGCGCTTCTTGCTTCGACAACAAAAATCAAATTATCTGAAGCATAACTTAAGGACGAAGTGAGGGCTCCTCTATCCATAGCAATTTCATAAGGCGCTCCAGTTTTTTGAAAAACAATTTCGCCATTAACGCCAATAAGCGTGGTTTGGGGCGCACAGGTTTGTGTGGCGTCATCATAGAGAACACCTTGAGCCAGCATACCCAATTGACTTGAAGTATACGAAAAGATTTTTGCATCTCCAAGACTTGTCTGATGGAATTGACCGCTCTCTGATAGCAATGAAATATACCCCATAGATGTTTTGTTGTCAATAATTCCCAGCAATAGGCCGTTTGGTGTCTTGCTCATGCTACGAACAGTGATCCTATCATTCTTATTAAGAATCGGAAAGCTTTCTTGCCAAAGGATATCTCCGTAGGCATTTGTTTTGACAATCCATGGGCCCCCCTCGTCAGCGGTTCCAGAGAACCATATCTCATCTGCTGAAACATACTCCGTTGACATCAGCATATTCGTTCTTATAGGATCGCCAGTGGTGATAAAACTACACTCTGGCATAATAGGGTTATACTGTATCACATTCTCGGACGCTGCCGTGAGCGCTTGGCAAAACATGATTATTACGGTGATAAAAAGCCCTACCGCTTTCTTCATAAGCATACTCCTTTGCTGTTTCAAAATATTTCCTTCTCGTAATCTGGTGTAATAATGAATCGTGACGTTAAAACTGGTACAGGTACGAATTTCTCATTTCATCAATATAACGATCGTTCCCGCCTTTTTCATCCCAGCCTTCCATTATTCGTCGAGATTTTCACAATCGCTGCACAGCGGTGAAGGACGCATTCGGCAGACGGTTCAACAACGCAAAAAAGAGGATGCTCCCCCAATGCAGGAGCATCCTCCGAAGCGCTGAGTACGCCGGTTTATTCCGTTCTTTCATATCATGCTTTCCTTTATATCGGAATTTTCGTCCCGTCCCTGAACACGAACACCAGTCTGTCGGGATAAACCCGAACCGTCTCTGTCAACCCCAGAAACATTCCTTCGTCAAAGGCCGCCAGTTGCTCCGATCCTCTCAGTCTGCCCATGAACGCCTGCAGCTTATTCTTTCGCAGTAGCCTGTCCGCTTTTTTCGTCTTCAGCTTTTCCATTTCCGTATCCGGCCGGGTCAGCTCGCTCTCCGCCATTTCGTACCGCCGCCGGAAGCCTGCAAGGAAGCACGGAAGCGTCTGGAGGATGAACGCCAACGGCAGACTGCTGCCCGGCCTGCCCGCTCCCGTCCTCGCTTCAAATGGCGGACGAGAGGAAAATCAAGTGCGATCCCGCCGAGTAGCTTTCGTATTGGCCACCGGACGCGCGGGCGCAGATCATCCCCGCGCCGGCCACGGGCATTCCCAGCCATACCGCAGGCTCAGCGGCTGAAAAGCCCGGTCAGGAGGACAAGCTGATCCGGGAAGCAACGGACGCCATCCTCGCGGAAGCGCAGCCGCCGTATTTTTAGCAGCACACTCTATGCAGACGAGCGCTTTTATTATATAATGATCAAATGATACAGCGGCATTCACAAGGGGGCGGGACGATGACGATGCAAAGGGTGGCGGAGGCGCTGCATACCATTCGCGCGCCGCGTCCCGACATGGAATATGATTTGCACAGGCTGGTGGCGGAGGCGCTGCTGCGCGCGGGCATTTCTTTTAAGCACGAGACGCAGCTTGCGCCGCGCTGCCGGATCGACTTTCTGTGCGAGGACGGGATCGGCATTGAAATCAAGCGCGGAAAGCCGCAAAAAACGCCGTTAGCGGCGCAGCTTGCGCGATACGCGCAAAGCGGCGGGCTGACGGGGCTGATTGTGGTATCCGAAAAAGCGGCGGACGTGGGCGCGTCCTGCTGCGGCGTGCCGGTGGTGACGATCAGCCTGCACCGGCTTTGGGGACTGACGACGGAGGGCGCGGGCGGGGAAACGCCGCGCGCGGACGCGCCGCATGAAAGCACGGCCGAAGCTGAGCCGCCGGAGAGCGAGGCGGCCGGCGGCTTTCCCGCGCCCCCGCCTGCCGGTACGATCGAGGAGCGTATTCTTTCCGATATCCGCGACGGAGACGTGCCGGAGTATCTGCGCGCGCACGCGCCGTCGGGCCATAGCTACGGCACGCTGTCCTACAACGCGCGCCGCAAATGCTGGACGATCAAGGGCGAGCCCTGCGTGACCGAGATGGCCAAGCGGCTCTTTCCCGGCTGCGATGCGGGCAAGCGGGGCGAGGCGCGCTTTACGGCGCACCGCCGGGTGATCGGCGATCTGAACTGGCTGATGCTGCGCTACCCGCTGCAGGTTGCGCCGCGCGATCAGGCGCGGTGGGAGCAGGCGCTTTCGCAGGCGCAGGCGTATCATCGGCAAAAGGAGCAGGCGCGCCTTGCGCCGCCGGCGCGTCAGCCGTCGCCGACGGTTTTCTGCGGGGCGCTGCGGCCGTTTCAGCGCGCGGGGCTGGCGTGGCTGATGCTGACGAACCGCGCGCTATTGGCGGATGAGATGGGGCTTGGCAAGACGGTGCAGGCGCTGGCCTGCGCAGCGGAGGAGGGGATTTATCCGCTTTTGATCGTGCCGCCGCCGCATTTGGCGCTGAACTGGCAAGCCGAGGCGCTGCGCTTTTTGCGCATTGACGGCCGCCCGCCCGTCGTGCATATCGTCAAGGGGCTTTCGCCGTATCCGCTGCCACAAGCGGATATCTACATTCTGCATTATCTTCTGCTGCGCGGCTGGAAGCAGACGCTGCCTGCGCTGCGCTTTCACACCGTCATTTTTGACGAGGTGCAGGAGCTGCGCCGCGCGAGCAGCGAAAAATACAGCGCGGCCAGCCTGCTGTCCGAGGCCTGCGAACGGGTGATCGGCCTGTCCGGCACGCCGATTTATAATTATGGCGGCGAAATATGGAACATTGTCAACATTCTGGATTATCATTTTCTGGGCGACTGGGAATCCTTCTCCCGCGAATGGTGCGCGGGCTACGGCAACGGCATTGTCAGCAGGCCGCAGCTGCTGGGCGATTATCTGCGCCGCGAGGGGCTGATGCTGCGCCGCACGAAGCAGGAGGTGCTGCCCGAACTGCCCGAAAAGCGGCGGCTGGTGCAGCAGATTGACGCGGACGACGCGATGTACCGCCGCCTGATGCATGGCGTAGTGGACAAGCTGTGCCGCCTGCGGGATGAGACGACGCTGCCGCCCTCCGCGCGCGCGCTGCTGGAGGATCAGATTTCGCAGGAGGCGCGGCAGGCGACCGGCCTCGCGAAGGCGCCCTATGTATGCCAGTTTGTGCGCGCGCTGCTGGCCGCGGACGAAAGGGTGCTGCTGTTTGCGCATCATCACGCGGTAATGGACGTTTACCGGCAGGAGCTTCGCGACGCGCGCCCGGCATTTATCACGGGGCGCGAAAGCGCCGCGATGAAGGAAAAGGCGGTGGAGCGCTTCATGACGGGGCAGACGAACCTTTGCTGCGTTTCGCTGCGCGCCGCCAGCGGGCTGAACCTGCAGCGCGCGACCTGCGTGGTGTTCGGCGAGCTGGACTGGTCGCCCGCCGTGCATTCGCAGGCGGAGGATCGCGCGCATCGTATCGGCCAGCGCGATTCGTTGCTTTGCTATTATTTGGTTTCGCCGCGCGGAAGCGACGCGCAGATGCAGGAAACGCTCGGCCTCAAGACCAGCCAGTTTTTGCTGCTGATGGGCGATACGCCTGTCAGCGAGGCGCAGGCCGCCGCCGGCGCGAACTATGCCAGAGCGCATGTAGAGCGCCTGCTGCAGGGCATGGCGGACGGGAAAATTTGATTCGCTGCGAAGCGTAAAAGCGGCGGAGCCTGGGCGCTTTTTGCGCTTTGCCGGAAGCCGGGCGGCTCGCGAGCCGTTGCGCCGATACGCGCGTCTTGCGGTGAAAATTACGATAACAGCTTCGGGAAAAAATGGCTGCGCGCCTTGCTCCGGCGCTTTGCCTTTGCAGCCGTAAATGTTAAATATTGAGGAAATGTGTAGAAAAATCGAAGAATATGTTGTATACTGACTCTATTCCGTAACAGGAGGGTTGGCAATGACGACGTATTCAAGGGAAGCACGGCGGCAAAGGCGCGCCCCGCGGCTGAGCCGGTGGCATCGATTCGTGCTGCTGGTGGGCTATGCGGCGTTGTTTTACGCCTTGGCGCGCGGCGTGATTTGGGCGCTTGTCTGGCTGGGAGGAATGGCGCGGTGAAGCGCCTTGGCAAACGCCTGCTGCGGGTTCTGACGCTGGCGCTGGCGCTGATTATCGCGGCGGTGCTGCTGCCCTACGCGCGGGATTGGCTGGGCGCATACCTGCCGCAGGGGAAGTACGAGCGCGCCTCCCGTCTGCTCTCGCATGAAATGCAGCGCGCGGGCGAATTGACCGCCGTGCGGCATGTGGAGCAGGGCGTGATGAGGACGGAAACCAACGCCCTGTTCATTGGCAGCGTGCAGAGCGTAAGCGTGCCGTATACCTACGAAATCGGGCTGGGCTTTTCGCTGGACGAGGTGCGCCTCACGCCCACGGAGCGCAGCATTAGCGTGGCCGTGCCGGAAATTCGCATGCTCTACGACAGCTTTCAGCCCTCGGGCGAGGCGGAGGTGCATGATTTCTGGTATCGCCTGACGGAAAAGCAATATCAAAAAATGCTGGACGATCAGGCCGCTGCCTGCCGCGAAAAGTATCTCGGCGACGCAGACGCGCAGGCGCAGGCTTGGGACGCGGCGTGCGAAGCGCTGCGGACGCTGCTTTCCCAAATGGCGGGTGAAAAGCTGCCGCTGACGTTTGAGCGGGCGGGGACGAATTGAAGCGCGCTATCCGGCCGGAATGAACGGCGGGGGCGGCGCGTTGCGCGCTTTTGCCGCATTGGTTAAAAAATTGAACGGGTTTTCGAATCATTTGGGACGCGAAGCAATGGCATTCGCGTTCTTTTTTTGTCAAGACAAATTTTTTCGGAAAATCCGCAACAGATTTTCATGGCGAAAACGGGAAGAAGATTTTGCTTTTCAAACAAATTTCGTTTTGTTATGATGCAAGAGAACAGCGGCATGGTCGAAATCGTCGCGTCGATGCGCGAGCGTGCGGTATTTTCTCATTTCTTGTGCTCATGCCGGGATGGATTCGGCAAGAAATAAATAAGGAGGAAACCATCATGAAAAAGATTCTGGCCATTTTGCTTCTGGCGGTGATGATTCTGCCCATGGGCCTGACGGCCGTGGCGGAGGAGAATAAGCCCTTCGCGGGGCTGGAATTCTCCATCCTTTCCACGACATGGTCGCCCTACACGACGGAAAACACCCTGATTCCCTACATTGAGGAAGCCACCGGCGCGAAGATCAACGTGGAGTGGGCCCTCAAGACCGACTTTGACACGCGCGTCAACACCGTGCTGGCGGGCAACGACATTCCGGACGTGATCATGGGCGCGAGCTTCCTGCCCCTGCTGGATCAGAGCGCGATCATTCCGCTGGACGATTATCTGACGCCGGAAAACGCTCCCAATATTCTGGCCGCGCTCAATGAGAACGACTACGTGGAGCTGCGCAACGTTTCCGACGGCCTGATTTATCAGTTGCCCAGCGTGTTCGATTTCCCGGAGCTCAACTCCTGGATGATTCGTACCGACTGGCTTCGCGATATGGGCAAGGACAGCCTGAACACGTGGGAAGACTGGCTGGAATACTGGCGCTACATTCGGGATAACGACGTTAACGGTAACGGCGACGCGACGGACGAGCTGCCCATCGCCTGCAATTACAAGAACTTCCGTACCGCGTTTATTCCTACCGCGTCTACTACGCATTATTTCTGCGTAACGAAGGATAACGAATACACGGTGATTTACGAAACGCCGGAATTCAAATCCTATCTGGAATCGCTTCGCGGCCTGTACGCCGAGGGCATTCTGTGCTCGGAAAACATCACCACCAGCAACTTTAAGACCGTTGCCAGCGCTTCTCAGGGCGGCACGATGCAGACTGCGGCCGAGTGGGCCATGCAGATTACCGACGCGCTGCGCGAAAACGATCCCGAGGCTACCTTCGGTTGCGTTCCGCCGATCACCACGCCCATGGGCGATCAGGCGATCAACGCGCGCGCCAAGGTAAGCACCCGCGGCGTGCTGACCGTCGCCGCCGAGGATCGCGCCAAGGAAATCGTCGCGCTGTTTGACTGGCTCTATTCCAAGGAAGGCGCCGATCTGATTAACTACGGCGTGGAAAACGTGCATCATCAAGTGATCGACGGGAAAAAGAAGCTGGTTTCGCCCTACATCGATTCCTTTGTGAACGCCCGCGCCGCCGGCCTGATTTTCCAGCCCTTCCCCTTCCTGTGGTACGCCGACAGCTACATGCAGATTCTGCTCAACGGCAAGACCTACGAGGAGCTGGGCGACACGCAGAAGATTTTCTATGACGGCCTGTTCATGAACGATCCCTACTTTGTGAAGGCGGCTCCGCTGCTGACGACCGCCGCGTACGCCGAATATAACAGTGACATTGCCAACACGCTTTCCGAAGCGGAGGCGAACTGCATCACCGGCGAAATCACGCTGGACGAATTCTGGCAGATCTACGAGAGCACCAAGGAAAACGGCATGAGCGAGATCATCGAGCAGGCCGCGGAGGCTTGGAAGCTGGTCAACGGCAACTGATTTTCAATCCAGGAAAGGCAGCGGCGGGGGCGAACGCTCCCGCCGCGCCATATCAAAGCGTAAGCTAGAAGGAGCGGAAGCATGATGACGCAAAAGGCAATCGACGCCCGGCGTCCGGGCAGATGGAAGCGGCGGGCATGGCGCAATCGCTATATTTACATGATGTGCCTGCCGGTGGTCGCGTATTTTATTATTTTCAAATATCTGCCCATGGGATATCTTTCCATCTCCTTTTTTGATTATAAGCTGCTCAAGGGCTTTTCGGGCAGCAAGTGGGTGGGCCTGAAGAATTTTGCGGATTTTCTGAAGGGCAGGTATTTCGGACAGACGCTGTGGAATACCGTGGCGCTGAACCTGATGTCGCTGGTGATGGTTTTCCCGGCCGGCGTCATTTTGGCCGTGCTGCTCAACGAGGTACGCTCCTCTCCGCTTCGGCGCGTTTACCAGACCATTACGTACCTTCCTTATTTTATCTCGACCGTTGTGCTCGTGAGCATGATTACGTCCTTCCTTTCGCCCTCAATCGGCCTGCTGGCCTCCGTCTGCAAGGCGCTCGGGCTGCCCGTTCGGGATTATATGGCGCAGAAGAGCGCGTTCCGGATGATTAACGTGCTCTCCGGTATATGGCAGAATACGGGCTGGAACTCGATCGTTTATCTGGCGACGCTGACCAATATCGACCCGACGCTCTATGAAGCGGCGACGGTGGACGGCGCGGGGCGGCTGCGCAGAATTTGGCATGTATCGCTGCCGGGGCTCAAGCAGATCGTCGTGCTGATGCTGATTATGCGTATCGGCAGCCTGATGGGCACGGTGACGGACAAGGTGCTGCTGCTGCAAAACGACCTGAACCTTTCCGTGAGCGAGCTGCTGGGCACGTATGTTTACAAAATGGGCCTGCAAAAGGGCAAATACAGCTTCGCCACGGCGGTCGGCCTGTTTAACTCGGTGGTCAGCTTCCTGCTGGTGATTTCCGCAAATTTTGTCAGCAAGCGTCTGTCGGACGATACGCACGGCATCTTTTGAGGGGAGGCGACGAACATGACAGCCATTGGAAAAACGCATGCGGCCCGGCGCGTACGCAAGCCGGTTTCCGAAATCGTCTTCGACGTCATTGTGATTACCGTTCTGACGGTCTTTACATTGTGCATATTGCTGCCCTTTATGAATCTTGTTTCCATTTCCTTCAGCAACGAAACGGCGATCATGGCCGGGCGGGTGAAATTCTGGCCGGAGGGCTTTTCGCTGGCCTCCTACTGCAAGATCCTGCATACCAGCAGCATTCTCCGCGCCTATGGCAACACGATTTTCGTGGCGTTTATGAGCTGCGCGCTCTCGCTGCTGATGACGAGCGTCGCGGCCTATCCGCTGGCCTATGGCGATTTCGGGGGGAAGAAGCTCTACAACCTCCTGATTATGTTTACCATGTGGTTTTCCGGCGGCATGATTCCCTCCTTCATGGTCATGCGGGGGCTGGGACTGATCGATTCGCTGTTCTCCCTGATTCTGGGCAGCGCGATCGGCGCTTATAACGTGCTGATTCTTACGTCCTTTTTCCGCAGCATTTCCCGTTCGCTGGTGGAGAGCGCGTATCTGGACGGCGCGAATGATTTTAAGGTGCTTTTTCGCATTGTTATGCCGCTGTCCAAGGCCGGCTTGGCGACGATCGGCCTGTGGGTGTTCGTGGGGCACTGGAACGATTACATGGGGCCGTTGATTTATATCAAGTCCATCGAAAAGTATCCGCTGCAGCTGATTCTGCGCGAGCTGGTGCTGGAGGCGTCCTCCTCGGGCTCCATGCTGGAGATGAGCGAGGGCAACAAGGGCGCGCTGCCCGAGCAGCTCAAGCACGCGGTGATCGTGTTTTCCATGCTGCCCATCATGGCCGCCTATCCCTTTGTTCAGAAGTATTTCGTCAAAGGCGTTATGCTGGGCTCGGTGAAGGAATAGGCCGCGGCGCGCCGCCCTTGCGCGGGGACGATTGCAAAGAAAAACCGAAAAAATTCCGCTCAAAATGGCGAGACAGATTTGGCTTTTGCTTTTGCGGGCGGTGACGTATGATGTAGCCGGGCTTCCGCCGGGAGGCGGGAGCGTGTGGCGAACCAAACAAAGCGCGGCGAACAAACGCCGCATAACGGAGGCTGAAAGCAGTGAACCGAACGCAGGCAGTTATCGAAAAAATCACTCTTCCCACGTATCGTGAGCCCGAAGCGCAGGACATGCCGATGTTTGCCGAAAACCGCGTGCATCAGCGCAGCAGCGGCGATCCGTACCCGCAAAAGGTCGTGTGCGAGGTTGACCGCGCCGGGACGGAGGAGAAGGAATACACCGCCGTGCGGCTGGAAAACGATTACCTTCGCGTAGTGCTGCTGCCGCAGCTGGGCGGGCGCATCTTTGAAGCGTACGATAAGGTAAACGATTATCATTTCTTTTACCGTCAGCATGTGATCAAGCCTGCGCTGATCGGCCTGCTGGGCAGCTGGATTTCCGGCGGCGTAGAGTTTAACTGGCCGTGCCATCATCGCCCGTCTACCTTCATGCCCACCGATTACACCGTCGAATACGACGAGGGCGGCGCGGCGACCGTCTGGATGAGTGAAAACGAGCCGCTCAGCCGCATGAAGGGCATGGTCGGCGTGCGTCTGGCGCCCGACGAGGCGGCGATCGATACGCTCATGCGCGTCTATAACCGCACGGCGGAGCGCCGCTCCTTCCTCTGGTGGGAAAACGCGGCTGTGCCTGTCAACAAGCAGTACCGCATCTTCTTCCCGCATGACGTGCGCTATGTGCAGTTCCATTATCGCCAGAACGTGACGACCTATCCGCTGGCGACCGGGCTGTATAACGGCATCAACATGGGGCGCAACAGCGTGGATATTCGCCTGCATAAGAACACGCACCAGCCCACGTCCTATTTCTGCGGCGAAACCAGCCGGGAATTCTTCGGCGGCTACGACGAGGGCGTGCAGCGCGGCGTTGTGCATTATGCCAATCGGCATCTTTCCATCGGCAAGAAGATGTTCACATGGGCGTATAACCAGCTTTCTCAAAGCTGGGAGCGGGCGCTGACGGATACCGACGGCGCGTACGCCGAGCTGATGGCAAGCAGCTATTCGGCCAACCAGCCGGACTTTGGCTGGCTGGAGCCCTATGAAACCAAGACCTTCTCCCAGCGCTGGTATCCCATCGGCGCGATGGGCGTGCCGGATTTCGCGGGCGCGGACGCGGCGGCGCGGCTGGACGCGGACGGCGTGTGGCTGCAAACGACCAAGCCCCTCCTCGGCGGCCGGCTGACGGCCGGCGGCAGGGAATACGCCGTTGATGCGCAGCCCGGCCAACCGGTCTTCGTGCCCTGTGGCCGGGTGACGGCGCTGGAGCTAAGGAACGCGCAGGGCGACGCGCTGCTTTCTGATTTCCTGCCGCGCGCGGACGAAACCAAGCTGCCCGATCCGCTGCCCGCCGTGCCGTCGCTGGACCAGCCCGCGGATGCGCAGGCGCTCTACCTTCGCGGCGTGCATGTCGACCAGTACCGTGATCCGGCGATTCAGCCGGACGCTTTCTACCGCGAGGCGCTGCAGCGCGATCCGCGGCACATTCCGTCCCTGCTGGCGTTGGCGGAATACGAATACCGCAACGGGCGCTATCCGGAGGCGCTTGCGCTGATTGAGCGCTGCCGCAAACAGGTGACCGTATGGAATTATCACCCGGAAACCGGGCGGATCGAATACGCGCTGGGGCTGATTCTGGAAGCGCTTGGGCGTGAGGATGAAGCGTACGACGCTTTCTATCGCGCCTACTGGAACCTTGACGCGCGGGCAAAGGCCATGACGCGCATCGCCATGCTCGACGGCCGCCGCGGCGATTACCGCCGGATGCTGGAGCACGCGGAGGAGGCGCTGCGCACGGGCGCGGACAATGCGACCGCAATGGCGGCGCGCGCCGCTGCGCTGCGTCGTCTCGGGCGCGAGGCGGACGCGCAGGCGCAATTGAACGCCGCGCTGGCGATGGACGCTGAGGACGGCCTGGCGCTGGCGCTGCGGGCGGTGTGGGGCGATAACGCCGCCTGGGTGAACGCCCGCGAAAGCGATCCCTGCCAGCAGGCGCTGGATTACGTGTACGACCTGATGAACATGGGCGAACGGGAAGCGGCCGCTTCGCTGCTGAGCGCGCTGACGCAGCCTGTCGTCATGACGGCGTACACCCGCGCGTATCTGGCCGGGCTGGATACCGGGGAAGGCAAACGCCTTGCCCGCGAGGCCGAGGCGCTGGATTTCGGCCATGCGTATCCGCTGCGCCTTGAGGAGGAAACCGTCCTGCGCGCGGCGATTGCGGCTGATCCGCACGCCGTCAAGGCGCGGTTTGGGCTGGCGTGCCTCGAGTACCACCGCCGGAATTATGAGGCGGCGTATACGCTGTGGAACGCGATCTGCGATGAAAACCCGAACGACGTGCAGGCGCTGCGCTGCCTGTCCATTGCCTGCTACAGCCATATGCGTGATAAGCCGCGCGCGCTGGCGCTGCTTCGCCGTGCAGTTTCGCTGCAGCCGGAGAATAAGCAGCTGACGTGGGAATTGGCTTATCTGATGGGACGGATGCATGTCGACCCCATGGAAACGGCGCGCTTCCTTGCGGAGTCGCCGGTATGCGACGGACGCGACGATCTGGCGCTGGAGCGTGCGCGCGCGCTGAATCTGGCCGGAAAATGGCGGGAGGCGCTGGCGCTGCTGACAAGCCGCTCCTTTGTTCCCTGCGAGGGCGGCGAGCATGCCAACGCGGAGCAATATATGTTCGCGCATTACGCGCTCGGACGCGCGGCGCTCCTGGAAGGCGACGCGCGCGCGGCGGCGGAGCATTTCCGCGCTGCGCAGAAGCTGCCGGATAATCTGGGCGCGGGGCTTTGGAACGAGGCGCTGCTCGTGCCGCACAAATATTACGAGGGCGTGTGCCTGCGCATGCTGGGCGACGAGGAGGCCGCGCGCGCGTGCTTCCGCTATGTTGCCGATATGCCCAAGGATTTCTTTTCCGATATGCATCTGCCCGAGCTGCCCTGCTATCAGGCGCTGGCCGCCCGCGCCCTTGGCGAGGAGGCCGTGGCCCTGCAATTGGCCGCGCGGCACTATCAGGCGTGGCAGCGCAAGCGTGAAACCCGCAGCGCGGGGTTCTACAAAACGACGCCGTTCTTCATTGCCTATACGGAGGACGCGGCGCAGACGCGCGATTGGAATTGCGATTATCATTGCGGCTTCGCGCTGCTGTGCCTGCCGGGACGCGAGGCGGAAGGAAAGGCGCTGCTGGAAAGGTGCGACCCGACCCAGCTTTACGGCGCCCTGATGCACAGCATCGGCTGCTAAAGAGAATACCGTATGCAAAAGCCGCCCTGCGCGAGCAGGCGCGGCTTTGCGCGTGATGAAAGGAGCGAATATCGATGGCTGAAATGCAGGAGCTGCGCGATCGACTGAATCAGTGCCTGCGAGCGGACGTATTTACTGCGCAGGACGGAACGAAGCTGCCTTATCGCTATTATATTCCCGAGCGCGCGGTGAACGCGCCGCTGCTTTTCTATCTGCACGGCAACGGCTCGCGCGGGACGGATAATCAGAAGCAGCTGACCTTTATCGGCGCGTCCGTTGCGGCCAAGCTGTTTGACGAGCGAAAGGATTTTTATATTTTAGCGCCGCAGTGCCCGCGGGAAAGCGCATGGGTGCCCGACGGCGGCTATTTGGGGCAGCCCGGCTTTGCGCAGCGCGATATGAGCGTTTATCTGCGCGCGGCCGTGGAGCTGCTGCGGGAATTTCTGCTGCTGTATCCTGTGGATACGAAGCGTCTCTATGCTACGGGCTCGTCCAATGGCGCGGGCGCGTGCTGGGAGCTTACGGTGCGCTATCCGCATCTTTTCGCTGGAATTATTCCCGTCGCCGGCGGCAAGGGAGGCGGGGAGTCCGTGCGCCCCTTCGCGCAGAATCTGGCCTACACGCCGATGTGGACGTTCCATGGCATGGCGGATCCCGTGCTGCCCTGCGCGGCTACGCAGGCGATAATCGAAGCGGCGCAAACGGCGGGCAACGATCAGGCGCGCTTTACGCCGGTTCCGGGCGCGACGCACGACGATGTATGGCAGCTGGCGGCGCAAACCGCCGGCTTGGGGGATTGGCTGTTCGCGCAGCGCAACGCGGCCTTTGGCGTTGAACGCGCGTTCTAATGCGGTTTTGGAATGCAACTGCCGAAATCGTGCCATGCGGCGGTCTGCTCCGCCTCGGGGGCGCTTTGCATTGCAGCGAAGCGCCCTTTGGACTGCAAGCGCGCGGCGCGCCATGCTTTTGTTCGTTTTGGGGGCTTTTATTTTGGCGCGCGGTTTGCTATACTAGTTCCTGTAAATTCGCGGGCTTGCGGCGCACGGCGCTGATGTGCTATAATTGTCAGGGGAAAATGAAAACGGATCATCCGGAATGACGGAGGGCCGATCATTTTCCGAAGGCCGGCGCATAATAATGGGCGTGACGGAGCGCCGGAAGGGCCGGCGAACGCACTTTGATCAATCGGAGCGTCGCTTTCCCGGGCGGGAAAGGCTGCCGCGCCCCGACGACGGAGGCTGTCATTGCAATATCGCGGAACATATCTGCAGGTTGATCTGGGCGCTATCGCCTATAACGCCGCCGCGCTGCGCCGCGCTATTGCGCCCACGCCGCACATGCTGGCCGTGGTGAAGGCGAACGCCTATGGCCATGGCCTTGTGCCGGTTGCGCAAACCGTGCTGCGAAACGGCGCGGATTATCTGGCGGTCGCCATTCCCGAGGAGGGCGAAGCGCTGCGCGCAGCCGGTATTGCCGCGCCGACGCTGGTGCTGGGCGCGGTCAACGAAAAGGGCGCGGCGGCCAGCGTGCGTTTTGATTTGACGCAGGCGGTATTCGACCGTCAGCGCGTGGAAATGCTTGAGCGCGCGGCGGCCGCGCAGGGAAAAATCGCCTGCGTACACCTTAAATGCGATACCGGCATGGGCCGTATCGGCGTACGCACGGCGGCGGAAATCCGCGACGTGCTGGATGCAATCGCGCAATCGCCGCATGTGCGCCTGACGGGCGCGTTTACCCATTTTGCCGACGCGGACGGCGAGGGGGACGGCTATACCCGCATGCAGATTGAGACCTTTGACCGCATGCGCGCGCTGCTTCCTCCCGGCCTCCTGATTCACGCGGCGGCCAGCGCGGCGGGCGCGCGATATCCGCAGGCGCGCTACGATATGGTGCGCGAGGGTATTTCGCTCTACGGCTGTCCGCCCGTACCGGAGGAAGCGGCCGTTATCCCGGCGCTTTCGTGGTATACGGAGATTGCGTATGTGAAAACCATTCCGGCAGGCGCGTGCGTCAGCTACGGCTGCGCGTTCCGCGCGCAGCGGGAAACGCGCGTGGCGACGCTGCCCGTCGGCTACGGCGACGGCTATCACCGCGCGCTGTCGGGCAGGGCGCAGGTGCTCGTCGGCGGCAGGCGCTGCCCGGTGCTCGGGCGGGTCTGCATGGATCAGACCATGGTGGACGTGACGGACGCGCCGCGCGCCGCGGCCGGCGATCAGGCCGTGCTGCTGGGCGCGCAGGGAACAGAGCGTATCACGGCCGGGGAACTGGCGGCATGGGCGAACACGATCAGCTATGAGATGCTGCTGGCCGCCACGGCGCGTGTGCCGATAACCTATGTAAATGAAAAAACGCACAAACAAAAGGGGAATGAGCATGCAGAACACGGCCAATAAAAACAAGCGTAAGGGCGCAAAAAAACGCGAATTGGTTTACGCGCCCTATCAACGCGGCGACTGGCATGACAAAACCGCCGTTCGGCGCGGATTGTCCATCCTGACCTATTATCTCGTCTTTGCGTTTTTGTATGTGCTCTTGGGCGCGACGCTGCAGTTTGACAACGCCATCCTGCGCGTGGCGGGCAATCTGGTGCTGGTGCTGGCCTGCGCGATGCTGCTGTATATGAACGGCGCGCGCGACGGCGAGGCCGATACGGCGCTGGGGGAGATTGTGCTGACGCGCGCGAAAACGGGAAAGGCCGTCAGCCCCGAGGACGCTCGGCGCTGCTTCCATCCGGCGAAGGGCTTTTTCGTGATGGGCGTGGGCGTCGCGCTGCTGCTCGTGCTCAGCATTCCCAACGCCCTGACCGCCCAGAAGCAGGTCTATACCCTGCAGTCGCTGCCCACGTGGGTGAGCGCGTACGGCGAGCAGGAGGAAATCGCCTTGCCATTGGCGTATTATCGGCGGGAGGTTGCCTTCGGCGTGCTGGACGTCATTCGTCTGATCGTCCGCGTGCTGGTATTTCCCTTTGCCAATATCGCCACCGCCGACAACGCCGACGCGATGCTGCTGGTGGACAGGCTCAGCCCGCTGCTGGTGATGCTGCCCGCACTTGGGTATCCGCTGGGTTATTTGAGCGGCCCGCGCGCCCGCGCGATGGTGCACGGCGATATCAACAACCACGAAAAACGCCGCCAGCGCCGCAACCGCAAGGCTGACCGGGCGAAGAAGGAACGGCTGGAGAAAAAGAACGAGATCATCTGACGTATGCGAATTATTGCGGGTGAAAAGCGTTCCCGGCGCTTGGCCGCGCCGGAGGGAACGGATACGCGCCCCACGGCGGACAGGGTCAGGGAAGCACTGTTCAGCATTCTGGGGCGGCGCGTATCGGGCGCGCGCGTGCTGGATTTATACGCCGGCAGCGGCGCGCTGGCGCTGGAGAGCCTGAGCCGGGGCGCGGCGTCGGCCGTGCTGGTCGACTGCGGCGCGAAGGCCTGCCGCGTGATCCGGGAGAATATCGACGCGCTGGCCTACGGCAACCGCGCGCAGCTTTTGCGCATGACGGATACGGCGGCGCTGGCGAAGCTTTCCGCCGCCGGGGAACAGTTCGATTTGGTTTTTCTGGATCCGCCCTATCGCATGGATACCGCGCCCGTTTGCGAGCGTTTGGCGCGCGAAGGACTGCTGGCCGCCGGCGGCCTGATTGTGACGGAGCATGCGAAGGAAACGCCGCCCGCCGTGAGCGGCGCGCTGGCGCTGACGGACAGGCGAATATACGGCGTAACGGGGCTCAGCCTGTTTGCGCGCGCGGGGGAGGAAAACGCATGAGCGCGGGAAAATGCCTGTATCCCGGCAGCTTTGACCCGGTAACGCTGGGGCATGTGGATATCATTCGGCGCGCGGCCGGGATATTTGACGAGGTCATCGTCGGGGTGCTGCACAACCCGGATAAGCGCGGCTGCTTTCCGGTGGAAAAGCGGCTGGATATGCTGCGCCGCGCGTGCGCCGATTTTCCCAATGTGCGCGTGATCGCCTATGCCGGGCTGATGGCGGAATGCTGCCGCGAATACGGCGTGACGGTGGCGGTTCGCGGCGTGCGCGGCGCGGCGGATCTGGAGGCCGAAGCGGCGATGGCGCATATCAACCGCCGCCTGAACCCGGCACTGGAGACGCTGCTTTTGCCCGCGCTGCCGGAGCACGTCATGATCAGCGCCAGCATGGTGCGCCAGCTGGCCATGTTTCACGCGGATATTTCCGCCTACGTTCCGCCGCAGGTTGTGCAGGACGTGCGGGCGGCGTTTGATCAAACAGAACCTTGAAGGAGGGGGAGTCTATGTCCGCTACCAAGCTGTCAACCTTTGAACTGATCGACCGAATCAACCTGCTGGTCAACAGCGCCAGAACCATTCCGCTTTCCGGCAAAATGATGCTGGACAGGGACGAGGTGTCCGATTTGCTGCGGCGGCTGGAGGAAAGCATCCCGCAGGATCTGCAGCATGCCAGGCAGCTGCTGGCTGTGGAGCAGCAGATCATCGACGAAAGCCGCCGTCAGGCGGAAACAACCGTCCGCGAGGCGAATCAGAATGCCAAGACGACGGTGGAAAACGCGACGAATCAGGCCAATTCCATGCTGCAGGACGCGAAGAACCGGGCGGGCGAAACGCTGCGCGGCGCGACGGATCAGGCCAACGCGCTCATGGCGGACGCGCAGGCGCGCGCCAACGCGCTCGTGGCGGACGCGCAGACGCGCGCGCAGCAGATGGTCGCCGACAGCGAAATCGTCGCCCGCGCGCAGGCGGAGGCGCAGGAGATGCTCGAGGCGGCGCACCGGGAGGGCGAGGATTATTCGCTGCGCGTGCACGGCGCCGTCAGCCAGATGATGGAGCATGCGGACGCCAGCCTGTCCCAGCAGCTGGACGCGCTGCGCGCCCTGCGGCAGGAGATTGCCGCCCGGCAGTAAAAATTCTGGAAGAAAAACCGCAAAAACGCTTGACACCGGGCGCTGCGGCCGCTATACTATAATAGCTGTTTTGTGGTGCTTTTGATCACAATGCGCGAAATAAATGCCAAACGGCATTTTGCAATTAGAAGGAGTTGTTGTCGTCATGAAACGCACTTATCAGCCCAAGAAGCGTCAGCGTAACAAGGTTCATGGCTTCCGTGCCCGCATGAGCACCAAGAACGGCCGCCGCGTGCTTGCCGCCCGCCGCCGTCGTGGCCGCAAGGAACTGACGGTCTGATTTCCGTTTTTTCCTGCCCTTGCATGGCTTAGCCCGCCCCGCCGCTTGCCAACGTGCATTGGAAACGTGGGGGCGGGTTTGCTTATATAGCGGCGAAGGTGGAGGAAGCGGATGGAACAGCAGTATCGGCTGAAAAAGAACGGCCAGTTCCGCTATGTATACCGCAAGGGAAAGGGCGCTGCCGCCCGTGAGATTGCGCTGGGCTTTGCGCGCGGCGCAAGGCTGCAGGTCGGCTTTGCGGTGGGCAAGAAGGTGGGCGGCGCAGTGACCAGAAACCGCGTAAAGCGCCGTCTGCGCGCCGCGTTCCGCGCCGAGCTGCCCAAGCTTCGCCGCGGGCTGTACGTCGTCACCGCGCGCGAGGCCGCCGCTGCGGCGGACTATCAGCGTCTGGCCGCTTCCCTGCGCTATTTGCTGCATAAGCAGCGCCTCTATCAGGACGATCAGCCGTGAAAAGCGCGCTGCTTTCCCTGATTCGCTTCTATCGTCGTCGGATAAGCCCCTGCAAACGCTCCTGCTGCCGATATGTTCCCACCTGCTCGGAATATGCGCTGACGGCGATCGAACGCTTCGGCGCATGGCGGGGGGGCAGAATGGCCGTCAGGCGCATATTGCGCTGTAATCCTTTCTCCAAGGGCGGGTACGATCCCGTGCCCGACGCCATCAGCCCAGTCATTAGGAGGGACGAGAATCCTTGAGCGCCATTACCGATTTTTTGTATCAAGTGCTGTCGTTCATCAACGGCATTGTGGGAAACTACGGTGTATCCATCATTATCTTCACGTTTCTGATGCGTTTGGTGTGCATGCCCTTCGACTATCGCAGCCGCAAGGGAATGCGCAAGATGCAGCTGCTGCAGCCGGAGCTTGAGCGCCTGCAGAAAAAATACGCCAACGACAAGCAAAAGTATCAGCAGAAGCAGGCCGAGCTCATGCGCAAGGAGCATTACAACCCGCTCTCCGGCTGTTTGCCCCTGCTTCTGACATGGCCGCTGATGATCGCCATGTTCGCCGCCATGCGCTCCATCGCCAACGAGCAGCTGGCGCTGCAGGCGTTCCGCTTCCTTGCGGGCGAGGATTCGCCCATCAAGCCCATGGATCAATTCCTCTGGATCAAAAATATTTGGATGACCGATTCTCCCTTTGCCTCCGTCGCGCCGGACGCGCAGAGCCTGGGCTATCTGACGCGCGACGTGTGGCAAAAGGCCTATGCCATGCTCAACGAGGGGCAGCTGGCGGCGATTTCGCAAAGCCTGTCCGTGGTTCCCAACGCGACGCTGAGCTTTGCCGACGACGCTGCCATGAAGGCCAGCGTTGCCGGAATCGTCGAGGCGCTCAAGCATGTGGACGCTTATGCCGCCGCCGTGCAGCCTGTGCCCGGCTGGACGAATATCAACTTCATTCTCGGCTCCATCACCGTGTATGCGCAGTTTAACGGCCTGCTGATTATGCCGGCGCTGGCGGGCGTTACGCAGGTGCTCCAGACGAAGATCAACCCCCAGTCGCAGGGCGAGCAGAAGGTCGGCAACGACCAGCAAAAGGGCATGACCGCTTTTATGAAGTATTTCTTCCCCATTCTGTCCGTCTGGTTCTGCCTGACGTCCAATGCCGGCTTCGCCGTGTATTGGGTCACGTCCAACGTTGTCGTTGCGCTTCAGGGGATCGTTATCACCAAGATGCTGGAAAAGCAGGGCGTCAAGAAGGCTGAAGCCGTTTCCGGAGAGGGGTCTGTGAAATAATGAAAAGCTATGAAGTATCCGCCCGTACAATTGAAGAAGCAATCTCCAACGGATTAGAGCAGCTTGGCGTTTCAATCAGCGATGTAACGGTCGATATTCTGGAGGAGGGCAGCAAGGGGCTCTTCGGCCTGTTCGGCTCACGTCCGGCGAAGGTTCGCCTGACGCTGAAGGAGGACGATGAGGAGGAAAGCGTAAAGGAAACCAAGGAAATTTTCGAAAATACGCTATCCGAGCAGCCTGCGCCCGAAAAGGCGAAGCCGGAAAGGGCGAAGCCCGCGCCGCAGCCCAAGCCCGCCGCCCCCAAAGCGGAAAGGAAGCCGGCGGAGGACGCCGCGCCGAATCCCGATAAGGCGGAAACGCCCGCTCCCCGGCCGCGCAAGCCGCGCGAAAAGAAGGAAAACCGGCAGCCGGACGCGCAGCCTGCCAAGGAAGCCGCGCCCGCGCGCGAGATTGTTCCCGCCGAGCAGGCGGATCGCGCAACGCCGGCCGGCCGTGCGCAGGAGTTTTTGCAGCAGCTGACGGAGCTGATGGGCGTGAAGGTCTCCGTGGCCGTTGCGACGGATGACGAGGGCAACGTGCGCGTGAATATGGACGGCGATACGCTGGGCATTCTGATTGGCCGCCGCGGCGAGACGCTGGACGCGCTGCAGTACCTGACCAGCCTGCAGGTGAATAAGGGGCGGAACGAATACACCCGCGTTACGCTGGATACCGAGGGCTATCGCGCCAAGCGCGAGGAAGCGCTGGTGCGGCTGGCGAACCGCATGGCGAACCGCTGCCAGAAGACGGGGCGCAAGGTTGCGCTCGAGCCGATGAATCCCTATGAGCGCCGCATTTTGCACAGCGCGCTGCAGAATCATCCGGCTGTGACCACGCATTCCGAGGGCGAGGAGCCCAATCGCCACGTCGTGATTACGCTCAAGCCGCAGGCATAATGGAAAGCGCGCTTTCGGGTGGAAGATGCGCATAAACGGAAGCTGCTTTAGCGGGCTTCAGAATTTCCCGAAAACGAGAATGACATGCGCGCCCCGGCCGGTATGAATTTGCGGCCGGGGCGTTTTGCGTATGCGCGCGATCGGCGCTTTCGGCGCGTTCCGTTTTCACCCAAGGGCGGCGGCTTGGCCGGGCGGCGCGGCGGCGTATATTCTGCATTTTTCCCATGCGCCTGTTTTCGCCGCTTGACACGTGGAGGGCGCTGTGATATATTTATGGATGTAAAATATTAACATCTCAGGCGATGAATACTTGCGCTGGAAGAAAGGGAGGAAGATAAAGATGGAGCATACCCTGAAAAGATGGGCGATTCTGCTGCTGTGCTTGGCGCTGCTCCTGCCGGCTTCGAATGCGCTGGCATTGACGCAAAAGGAGATTGATGAACGCCGAAGCGACGAGGCGATTCTGCTTCAGGACCAAGTTCTGCTGCGACTCGGCGTGGCGGAGTATGCTTCGGAGACGGCGGTACAGGATGCAGGCGGCAATTTCACCGGGTATCTGTATCTTGGCTTTGAGCAGTACGGCTCCGCATGGCTTCCGGCTGACATTATAACGATGGATATTCAACCGATGACCGATCAGGCGGCGCTGCTTGACTACGAATCGCTGTGCAAAGCGGCGTACGCCCACCTGAGCGACTGGGCGCAGGATGGTTATTTGACCTTCCCGGAGGTCGAGGACGCGGCAGACGGCCTGCAGCCGGGGCTGCGCTTCGGCCAAGAAGAGGACATGATCGCGGTAAAGTCCGCCCCAAACGGCTATTTCTATCAGGGCGTGCCGGTGTATTTCGTGTATGGCGACGATGGAGGCGTCATTGATCATACGGTTGCGCTGTTCATGCACATCTGGTCTGACAAAAAGCCGGTCGTCGGATATGACGATCAGTATTTCTACGCCTGTACGCTGCTGCTTCGCGACCCGTATCAGGTGAGCAGCTTTTTGCCCTACTTCCGCGACGGCGCGTACGAGCCGGGCAATGCGCTGGCCGATTGGCTGGCGTTCAACGGCGCGGACATGAGCGTTGTGATGAGCGCCGAGGACGCGCAGGAGGAAGCGGCGGACGATGGGCAGACGGAAGCTGCGGCGATTCGGCGGGTCAAGATACGCGATGAGGGAGCGGTAAACGTGCGCCAGAGCAGCAGCGCGGAGAGCGAAAAGGTCGGTACGGCGCAGGCGGGGAAGATCTATCAGTGCCTGAGCGTCGCCGAAAACGGCTGGTTCGAGATTCGACTGGAAAACGGCGCAAGGGGCTTTGTTTCGCCCAGAATGGCGACGCCTATTCAGTAAAGGGTTGCCGCTTTTCTAAGGATGTTGAGGCTTTCAGGGGCGTGGTTCATGCGAACAGAGGACGCATCTTCCCTGAAAACCACATCCAACATCCCGTGCGGCTGGTTTTCAATCGACCAATGACCGCGCGGGCATTTTGCCACCAGCGCCGCGTCAACAGCGCGTATAGACGAAATATAGCGGCGGGTATATTTGTTCTTCGTGACTGCGTCCGGTTTCCCTTCGGTGTCTTTTCTCTTCTCGCGAGTACATTCGTAGCGAACCAATGTATGCATATCTCTCCATTCATCGGTGACGCCTTTCCATTCCGGACAGGCGTATATCGGTGCGCCCCTTCGCTCAATGCGGCCATGCGCCTTTTCGCATCCGCTATCCCATTGATTTACGATCGTCGCTGCTTCCTGCCCTGCATCGATGCCGTCCATATATTCGCGGATCCCTTCATTCAGCGCAGACTGATTCCCCTTCACCGCCGGGAGACAATCCGCCTCCTTGTTCCGGATGGCTTTCGCCCCCGCATATTGTCTTCCCATTGATGCTGATTGGACTCGCTCCCGCCCCGCTATGCGGTGCTTTTGCCCATGCCCGGCAGAATTTCTCTACCTCCTTGGGCTCCGACGTCCGCAGCGCTCGCTCATACGTCGCATACGATGGCGCCCCGTTCTTCTCCGAGCATCGCCATTTCGTCGATATCCTCTATCCCACACATGACGCCACATGGGAGCATAAACAGGATATCCGTTAACTTGTGCCGCAGACTGCCCCACTGACGCCTCTTGTCTTTTATCTCCGCCAGCCCGGACAGTAATTCACCTGCCTCTATCCGCTTCATTCAGCTCACCTCGCTGAATATTTCGTATCCCTTTGCGCTTTATCTTTTTGGTCAACAAAATACGAATGCGCGCGCATCCGTTCTCTCTTTGCGCAAATGATGTTGCCATGGAAAACGCGTGCCCGCCCAGGCGCAAGGGCCGCTTGGGGAGCGGGCGTGCGTTCTCGGCAGCATCCGAAGGAACCGGCATGCGCGAACGCACAGAAAAGCGCTCCGGCTCAAGGCGGCGGCCCGTGCTCGGAGCGCATGCGTTTCGTTTCTGTTTATGCGGGCGGCTGCGGCGTGGGCGCGGAAAAGCGCCCGCCATTGCCCGAAGACGGGGCTACGCCTGCCAGAGCGCGTCGGGATAAATCCCCGCCTGCTTTTTGGCGGCGATGGAGGCCTTGAGCGCCGGCATGTCGTCGTGATAGGTTACGCCGTGCCACTTTTCCGTGACGGGCAGCACACGCACGCGCGCTTTCTCTTCGGCAATGAGCTGATTGGGAATCAGCGGCAGGAAGTATTCGCACTTGAGCGGGTTTTTCGGCAGATTCTCCTGCAGGAACGCGGCGAAGCGGCCTTCAATTTCTGAAAGAATATCCGGCGTGAAGCCCCACAGGTTCATGGAAACGATCGTGCCGGCGGGCAGGAAGGTGAAGGTTTTGCCGTCGTCCTCGGTGAAGGCGGCGCCGCCCTCGCGCGGCTCGATATGCGTGCGCTCGGTAATGCCGGTCAGGTAGCGGCCGGTTGCGTCCAGTTGGCATACGCCGCGGGCGACGTGGCCGTTTTCCGTCAGCGTGTTTTCGACGCGATAGCCGACCATCGCGTATTCGTGGGCGGGATGGCCGGAAACCAGAAAGTCATGAATCTCTGCGAAGGCGGAGGGGCCGTAGAAATCGTCCGCATTGATGACGGCAAAGGGCGCGTCAATCGCGGCCTTGGCGCACAGCACGGCATGCGCCGTTCCCCATGGCTTTACGCGCCCCTCGGGAATGCTGAAGCCGGCGGGCAGCATGTCAGGCCTTTGCTGGACGTAGATAAGGTCGACCTTGCCGCTCAGGCGCTTGCCCAGCGTATCGCGGAAGGCTTGCTCGTTTTCCGGCTTGACAATCAGGACGATTTGGTCAAACCCGGCGCGCAGCGCGTCATAAATGGAATAATCGATGATCCATTGCCCCTGAGCGTCTACGGGATCCATCTGCTTGAGGCCGCCGTACCGGCTGCCGAGCCCGGCGGCCATAATGACCAGTTGCGTTTTCATGAAAAAAAGCCTCCACTGTCAAAGATGATCAGTTTATTATAATACGTTCCGGGCGCGTTGTCCATGGCGGAAAACGCCGAAGCGGAAGGTTTTTAATCATCGATCCCGAAAGCGGAGGCGGCGCAGGCGCGCCTTACGGCTCGCGGCGTTCGTCGCCCCACCAGCGCGGCAGAAGCTCGCGCAGGGCGACGGTTTCGCGCGTGGCGAAATCCGCCATGATCTGCATGTCCGCGTTTTTTTCGGACAGCCGCATCAGAAGCTCCCGGCACGCGCCGCAGGACATGCCGCTTCCGCCGCCGTAGGGCGGCTTGTCGCAAAAGGCGATCATGCGCCGGACGACGGTTTGGCCGCTGCGCGGGCGCGTGTCCGGAATCGCCGCGCGCTCGGCGCACAGGTTCATCGCGCCGCTGGCGCTTTCGATGCAAAAGCCGGTGAAAATTTCACCGCTTTCACTTTCCGGCGCGCAGACTACAGGATGCGCATAGATGAAGGGGGACACGTCCGCGGGCACGTAGTGCGCCTTGGCGCGCTGATAGAGCGTTTGCCCAATGTCCCGATCCTCCTGCCCTTGCCGTCCTAGAGCGCGGCGAAGATACGGCTGCCCTTCTTGCGCAGCCACGCATAGAGCAGCGCGCAGAGCAAAAGCGTGAGCAGGGCGTAGAGGCCCATGCAGGCCAAGGCGCTGACGGCGTTATTGGCCAGCAGATAGCCGGCCACGGGCAAAATTGCGTATAGGAAGCCGCCAAAGAGCGCGAGCGCGACGCTGCCGCTTTGCTTGATGGGCGTGATTTCGCTCGTCCATGACAGGTTCGGCATTTTCAGGCCGATCATAAGCCCCAGCAGCGATAGGAACAGCTCGTAGAGCGCCAGCGTCGCCAGCATCAGCAGCGCCTGCGGGACGGTGAAGGAATGCGCAAACAGCACGCAGACGAAGCACAGCAGCATTGGCACGCCCGTCAACAGCCATTGCACGCTCAGCTTCGCCCGCATCACCTGCCATGGCGTAACGGGCAGCGATTGAAGAAGCCAGAGGCTCTTGCCCTCCAGCGAAACAGAGGGGGCGATGATGTCGTTCATGGAGGCGATCAGGCAGACGACGCCGCACAGAAGCAGCGCCGTGGCGTCCGGCGAAAAGCCGAGCTCCTGCTCGAGCGTCGCCAGCAGGCTTTGCCCGCGCAGCAGGAGCATTACGCCTGCGAGCGGAAGCAGCACAATGCCAAGGCCGCAATTGAGCATATAGGTCGGGCTGGCGATGAAACGGCGAAGCTCCTTGGACAGCAGCGCCGAGGCGATTGTGCCCTGCTTGGCCGTGCCGCGGCGGTAGACCCGCTTCTGCGTCGCGCCGGACGCGGTGGCGATTTTCAGGAAGCTGCGGGAAAGCAGCAGCCAGAGCAGCGCGAAGAGCGCCAGCACTGCGGCGGCAACGACGGCCATGGCCTTGCCGTCGCCGACGGCCACCATGCCAAGCAGGTAGACGGGGTAAGCGGCGTCCTTCACCGCCTGACCATAGACGACGGCGTTGAGCAGCAAATCGCTGACGAGCGTCTGCGCTTTGAAGCAGAAGAAGTAGTAGACGGCGATGCACACCAGCGAAATCAGCACGGTAATAAGGCTCTTGTTCTTGAGCCGCAGGCTGATCTTCGCCACCACCCAGCCCAGCGCGCAGGAAAGGGTGAGCACGAAAATCGAAATCAGCGCGACCAGCAGCACGGAGCCGAGCACGACGTTCGCCGCCGCCGAGACCGTGCACCAGTATACCACGACCGCGGGCACGATCACAACGGAAGAATACATCAGCCCCATCAGGTACACGCTCAGCAGCCGGGAGACCATGATCGTGCGCACAGGGATGGGCATGGAGAGGAGCAGGTCGTTATCCTTGGCCAGATACAGGGCGGAATAGGTGTTGAACACGCTGCCGAACGTGCCCAGCAGCACGGCCAGCAGGCCGAGGAGCGCGAAATACATAAAATCCATGCCGGCAGCAGAAAGCGGGCCGCACAGCGTGATGGACAGCGCGGTGAACATGCCGCCCAGCACGCCGACCATGAGCAGCACGAACAGCGCGATGTAGGCGGCGGTCGACGCCCTGGAGCGCGCTTTGTTTTTCTTCGCGTCGTAGAAATAGCTGCGGTAAATCTCCAGCAGCTGCTTGTGCAGAAGCGTTTTTAGCATGATTCGCCCTCCAGCTCCAGAAACACCTGCTCAAGCGAAGCGTCGCCCTTGACCTCTTCCATCGTGCCTGAGCGGATCAGGCGGCCGTTTTTGATGATGGCCACCTTGTCGCAAAGCTTTTCGGCCACCTCCAGCACATGGGTGGAAAAGAAAATAGCGCCGCCCATGTCGCACACCTCGCGCATCATGCCCTTGAGCAGGTGCGCCGCCTTGGGGTCAAGTCCCACGAAGGGTTCGTCCATGATGATGAGCTTGGGGTTGTGCAGCCATGCGGCGATGATGGCCAGCTTTTGCTTCATGCCGTGCGAATAGGCGGCGATGGGCTGCGCCAGATCGTCGGTCAGCTCGAAGAGCTCGGCGTAGCGGTCAATGCGCGCCTGACGGTCGGCCGCGCTTACGCCGAAAATGTCGGCGATGAACTGCAGGTAACGAACGCCCGTCATGTAGTCGTACAAATCGGGGTTATCGGGAATGTAGGCGACGTCCCGCTTGCATTCGAGCGGCGACTGGCGAACGGATTGGCCGTTGATGAAAATCTCGCCCTCGTCAAATTGCAAAATGCCCGTAACGCACTTGATCGTGGTGGTTTTGCCCGCGCCGTTGTGGCCGATAAAGCCGTAAATTTCGCCGGGCTGAATGTGCAGGCTCAGTGCGTCCACGGCGGTTTTCTGGCCGTAGCGCTTGGTCAGGCTGTTGATTTGAAGCATGCTGTTTCCTCCTTGTTATGCATCGCGCTTGCGCCATCCTATGTATGTGAGAAGCGTCGGAGAACGGGTAAGCGCCGTTCTGCCGGATGAATCATTATAGGGGCGTGCCGCCGCTTTGTCAAGGGTTTCAAAACAAATGTTACCTGACCGCCGCGCCTTGCGCTGGCAAAACCTTTGCGCTGAGCGCAGCCGGAGGACGGAGCGGCGCGCAAAAGCGTTCAAATGGCGCAAAGACGCGCTGCATAGCAAAAAGCCGTTTCGCATGGCTACAGGCCCTTGCGAAAACGGCTCTTTGGGCGGCAGCCCATTACCCGCTTACTTTGCCGTAATGACGACCGTCACCACGTCGGTTTGCTCGCCCGTATAAGCGTTTTGGGTGTCCGCATAGGTGATCTCCACATATTCTGCGTCGGTTTCAGCGCAGCCTTACTTACTGATTGGCGCTGTATTCCGGCAGCGGCTCAACGAGGCCGCACTCGACCATTTCTTTATAGACGTCGGGAAACGTCGTGTAGATTTCATAGGCGTAGCCGCTATCTGCCTGCAGAGCCTCCACGAGAATGCCGACTGTGTCCGCGTCTATCATCAACAATTTGAGCTCCAGCTCTGTCTGCGGCAGCGAAAGCCCGTACTGTGCAAATACGTCCCCGGCTGTCAGCGCTGGCGTTTGCATGGCGGCGAGCTGCTCCTGCTGATACTTGTTCTCGGCCCATTCCAAAGTGTCGGGGAGCTGCGCCGATTCGATCTCGAGCTCGCACTCCCAATAATCGCCGATATCGTACAGGCGGCATTTCACGCGGCTCTCCTCTGTTTCCCCGGCGCTTGAGATTGCCTGCACCGCGCCGTTCTGCAATGCTTTGGCCAAATTATACTGGTATTGGGCGGCCTTGCTTTCATCTCCCCATTCGATATTCCCCGTCATGTCCGCGCCCGTTTGGCTTGCGGCCGCTTCCTCCCATGCATAGAAAACCTCGAGCGCCTCCGCAGCCGTGCACGATGTTTTGGGAAGGTCGTACCAATACAAGTAGGCAATCAGACCGTCGTCCGTGAAGGTCATGAGCAACATCGCGGGAACGCTGTCAATTTCTTTGGGTTCCATGCTCTGCAGCATCGGATAGCTATAGGTATAAACATTTGAACAGCCTACGCCGCCGCTGCCAACCGCATACTTCCCTGCCTGCTGTACGGTCTCGAGGCTCGTTCCCCACGCGTAGGGCAGCAGGTTGTCCGTGTTCTCCGCCGCTGCGGTGCAGGCCATCAAAGAAATGCACGCCACCAAAAAAAGCCAAGAAAAACGCTTCATGTCTTCCCCTCCCGATTCGCTTTTGCAGCGTCGCGGCAAGCAACGACGCATGTCTGCTATTCCTCCACGGTCATGTCTTTTCTGCAAGATCATTCGTCTCGGCGTTTTCAACATGCGCCTGCCCGTGGCGCTGGGTCTTGCGAAATGGCTTACCAACATTATGCATTTATAATAACATATGGAAAACGGACTGTCAAGCGCTGCCGCGCTGTCCCGCCGGCTGCCCCAAGCGCCGCCCGATCGGCAAGACGGGATTTTCGCGCCTTCAACGCCGCCATGACGCTGGAAAAGCGCGCAGCGTGTAACGAACGGCGTATTTTGCCTGCTCCCAAAGTTTCGTCAAAGCTCCGGGGATGAATGAAGGGGCCGCAGCCCCTTCATTTTTCATCCGCAGAACCGGCTTTGCCGGTTCGAGGAGCGGTAGGAACGACCGTTTCCGCGATCATTTTCCGACCGTAAGCCGTAGGCTTACAGGAAAATGATGTTTCAAATGCAAGTCCGCTTTAGCGGTCTTGCATTTGCAGACTGTCGAAAAACTTTTTCGACAGTCTGACGCGCGCAGCGTGTAACGAACGGCGTGTTTGAGGGATTAATAGAGGGAAGGGGGGAGAGGACGAGGGACGGGATGGTGAAAGATTTACAATTCGGTTTTACCATTTCTCAGGGTTTTTGTGCTATACTGGATGCGGCAGTCAATACGCGGCGCGTTCGGCACGGCCGAAAAAGGCGCTGCGCATCCGCAGCCGCTCTCTGCGTCCGCCGTGAGGATGGCGAAAATCCCCTGCGGAAGCAGGAAAACGGGGGCGCTCCCGTTCGGCGCGGCCTGACCGGGATGGGTCGAGCGCCGAAGAACTGTGAAGAAAAGGAGATGCAATGCCTATGAAACGATGGATTCTGGCGACACTGCTTGCGCTGTGCCTGTGTCTGGCGGCGCTGCCCGCGCTGGCCGCGCCGGGCGACGCGACGCTTTTCCGCTATACGAACTCGGATCTTTATCGCGCGCGAATTGATACGGTGATGACCAACGGCGACGCTTTTTACCTGTGCAACATGGCTATGCAGATGTATGTGTGGAAGGTGGGCGACGACGCGCCGGTTCTGTATCTGGACGGCGTGGCGCAGGACTACGCCGCCGCGCTGGGGCAGGAGGACAAAACGATTCTGGAGTTGCCCGACGCGCTCTTCTTTTCGGGCGATCAGCTTTGCGCCTTGTACCTGCGCAGGCAAAAGCTGGTGCATATCAAGCCGCAGGACGGAAAAATGGCGGTGGATCGGATCGTCGCGCTGGATAACGCCGACGAGCTGCTGACCACCGAATCCCACAGCGACGGCGAGGAATATACCTATCCCAAGGGCGAGCAGCGCGGCTTTGTCTGCGTGGGCGGAAAGCTGTTTTTGACCGTGTACGATTACAGCTCGAGCAGCACGGCCCGCCAGCTTTTTAGCATCGACGTGGAAACGGGCGAAACGACCGCCTATGAGACCCCGAATATCGAGTGCATCGCGCCCTATAAGGACGGAAAGCTTCTGTGCCTTACGTACGACCGGGAAACGATCTGGGATGAAAAGACGCAAAGCTACGGCGCGGTGACGCTGGCGGCGTTCGACCCAGAGACGGAAGAAATGACCACCGTGGGCGAGGCCGCGCTTGGGACCCCCTACGACGTTGCGGGCATCGCCTATGACGAGGAGACGGATGTTCTGTACATGGCCTGCCCGGAAAAAATCTACCGGATGGTCGGCTTTGCCGCGCCGGAGCTGTGCGCCTATGCGCCCATTTCGGACTATGGCAGCCGGGGCGCATCGCCCATTGCGACGGCGAGGGGCGTTGTGGTGCTGTGCGGCTATGATGTGGTGATTGCCCGAAACGCGGATCCGCAGTATCTGGCCAAGGAGACCCTGACCATCTACGGCGGCTACGCCAGCGACGAGCATAACCGCGCCATTGCGCAGATGGAGGATATCCCCGTTACCTTCTATAACGATACCTATTTTACCAGCGCGCAGGAGCTGGGGCAGGCGATGGTCAGCGGCGAGGACGCGATTGACGTCTTTATCATCAATATGGGCTATATGGATTTTACGCGGCTGATGGAAAAGGGCTATTGCCATGACCTGAGCGAAAGCGAAAAGCTGAAGGCCTTTGCCGACGAGCTGTATCCCTTTATTCGGGAGGCCGTCGAGCAGGATGGAAAGCTCATGGCCGTGCCGGTATCCAGCAGCAAGGCTTCTTTCGCATACTATCCCAACAACCTGAAGGAAACCGGCCTGAACATACCCAAGACGTTTCTGGAGTTTTGCCAATTCCTGAGCGACTGGGGCGAAAAGGAATATTACGATACCTACGGCGATTTCAGCCCCATCGATTGGACGGAAAATATTCGCGGCCAGCTGATTGGCATGGGGCTTAGCCTGTACAGCAATTACCTTATGGCGACCGGCCAGGACTTTACGCTGGATACCGACCTGTTCCGTCAGGTGATGGCCGCCGCCGCGCAGGTGGACGCGAGCGCGTGGGAAACGTCGCTCAACTGGGACGACGACGACGAGGTAAACGAATTCTTTGATAAGAAGCAGCTGTTCTCCGATTACGGCAACATTTCGCTGCGCTATAGCAGGCATAGCGACAGCCAGTATTATTCCGTTGTCGCGCCGCTTAGCCTGACGGAGGATACCGAGGCCGTCATCCCGTTGAACGTGAGCGTCGCCTTCATCAACCCCCGCAGCCAGCATATTCCCGCCGCCATACGGTATCTGGAATTGTATACGGAGAGCCTTGCCGAGATTGACCGGGCGGAAATGTGCCCGGACATGAACGATCCGGTGGAGAACCCGTCCTATGAGCGGACGATCGCTTCATGGAGCGCGAACATCGCGCTGACGGAAAAGGCGCTTGCCGAGGCCGCGCCGGAGGAGAAGGCGGAGCTGGAGGACAGGCTGGCGCGGATGCGGGAAAATCTGGCGGAATACGAAAAGGAAAACCGCTATTCCACCACGCCGGAATCCATCGCCGCCTATCGCGAAATGGCCAAGCGATTTTATCTGGCGCGTCCCAATGTGCTGCGGAACGACAGCGACGGCGCGCTGAGCGGCCTTTTCCAGCGCTATATCGACGGCCAGCTTACGCTGGAGCAGCTGATTCGCGAGGGCGAGAGCAAGCTGCGCCTGATGCGGCTGGAATAATCGCGGCACGCCGCCGGGCGGGGGGACGCATGCTCCCCGCCCGCTGCGGACGGCGTGCAGCCGTAAGGAGACGCCATGTTTCATCATAAGAAAAGCCTGTGGCTGTTTCTGCTGCCCGGGCTGGCCGGGCTGACGGTCTTTTATCTTGCGCCCTTTCTGGGCGGAATCTACTACAGCCTGACGGACGGCAGCATCGCCAATCGCTTTGTCGGGCTGGACAATTACCGGCGCATCTGGCAAAACGAGGTGTTCCGGCTGGGGCTGAAGAACACGCTGGAGCTGTCGCTGCTGTGCACGCCGGGAATCTTCGTGCTTTCCTTTATATTGGCGGTGATGCTCAAGGCGCTCAGGGAGAAAAGCGCCTTTTTCCGCAACGTGCTGCTCCTGCCCTATCTGATGCCGTCCTCGGCGCTTTTGATCGTGTGGCTGCTGCTGTTTGATTACGGCGGGCCGATCAACCGCCTGTTGGAGGCGGCGGGGCTGGGGCGTGTGCTTTGGCTGGAAAGCGGCGCGCTGCGCTTTCCGGTGGTGCTGCTTTATATTTGGAAAAACGTCGGCTTTTCGGTGGTTATTTTTTCCGCCGCACTGCAGGCAGTGCCCGAGCCGCTTTACGAATTCGCCGCGCTCGAGGGCGCGAACGCCGCGCAGCGGGCGGTGAAGATCACGCTGCCGCTGGTGCTGCCCACGGCCTTTCTGGTGTTTGTGCTGGCGTGGGTCAATGCGTTTAAGATCTTCAAGGAGGTTTATTTCATCGGCGGCGCGTATCCGCAGGACGCGGTGTATACCCTCCAGCACTTTATGAACAATAAGTTCGCCAAGCTGGATTATCAGGACGTCACCGCCGCCGCCTATTCCTTTGCCGTCATCGTGCTGTTTTTCTTCGGGCTGCTGTATCTGAGCAAGTCGGTGCGCAGCAACGAGGGCTGAAAAATCCTTCGCTTTGGAGGCTGCTATGCGCAAGGCTCGTCGCCGCTTTCCGCGCCCGGGGCGAATGCTGCTGTACGGCGCGCTCGTTCTGATTTCGGCGCTGGTGCTCCTTCCCATTGTTTTGACGTTTCTCTATTCCTTCTTTCCGCCCACGGAAATGCAGGCATACCTGAAAACCCGCAATGATTATACCGCCGGGCGTTTGATGAACGTCCTGCTTTCGCCCGCGCGCGTTTCTCTGCGGCAGTATTACACCGTGATGATCGAAAAGCCGTCGTACCTGAACCTGTTCGTCAATTCGGTGAAATACACCTGCGCCATTTTGCTGGGGCAAGCGCTGGTGATCCCTGCCACGGCGTATGCGCTGTCGCGCTTTCGGTTCCGCGGGCGTGATTTGCTCTTTTTCCTGATTTTGATGCTGATGCTTTTGCCCTTTCAGGTTACCATGGCGCCCTCGGTGATTACCATGCGCACGCTGGGGCTGATGAACACGGTTTGGGCGGTTGTGCTGCCGATGGTTTTTTCGCCGTTTTATATTTTCCTTCTGCGCCAGTTTATGATCGGCCTGCCCAATGAGCTGCTGGAGGCCGGCATGATCGACGGCGCGGGCACGGCGCGGTGCTTTATGCATATCGTCCTGCCCGTCTGCCGCCCCATCTTGGGCGCGGCTGTCGCGCTTTCGTTTGCCGATTGCTGGAACATGGTGGAGCAGCCGCTGATTTACCTTGGCAATTTCCGGGATCAGCTGCCGCTTTCGGTTGTGTTTAATCAGCTCTCTACCGAAAACAGCGACGTAGCTTTCGCCGGCGCGGCGCTGTATATTTTGCCCGCGCTGCTGATTTATCGCTATTTTCAGGAGGATATCCTGCTGGGCGTGCAGCTCAGCGAGCTGAAATAAGGGGGATGAAGCCATGACCGGAAAACAGAAGGCGCTTCGGGCGCTGGGCATATTGGCGGCGGTTATCGCGCTGTGCATGTTCTTTGGCCGCACCGTCCAAACCATTACCACCGCGAAGGTGCAGCGCATCAGCGCGACAAAGGGCAAGCTGGAGGAAAAAATTTCGCTCACCGCGCAGGTGTATTTCCCCAAGACCGAGCAGGTGCTCCTGCGGGAGGCCAAGAAGCTGGGCGTTACGGTGGAAAAAATCAGCGTCAGCGTCGGCAATCAGGTGAAAAAGGGTGATACGATCCTGACCGCCTACGCCCCTGAATATGAAACCAAGCTTGCGGAGCTTCAAAAGGAGCGCGACAAAAAGGTGCGCGAGCTGGCGCAGGAGCGCGCCGGGCATATTCGCTTTTTGTCCACTACCAAGCAAAACGACCTGTATAACCGCATGATGGACGCCTACGACGCGTACTACGCCGCGCGGTATGAAGCCGCGCGCGAGGCGCTGCTGGCCGGATACGCTCTGCCGGAGCATCAGGACGATTGGGCGGCGGCGGCGCCCGACGCGCCTGAAAGCGTGCGCGCGGCCATGGAAAAAACGCTGACCTGCCAGACGGAGATGCAGGCCGCCGTCGCCGCCCTGAAAACCCTTTACAATACCGGCGAAGGCCGCGTGGGCGACGAGACGTTCAGCCACGTCAAGAAGATGGATGAGCTTCGCGACGCAATTGCCGAATATGACCGGCAGATGCTGGAGCTGGAGGCGCGCCGCGCCGCGCTTGAAACCATCGTCGCGCCGCACGACGGCTATATTACCGAAATTTCCGTTAAGGTGGGCGACAGCATCGACGGCTCGAAGCCGACCTACGCTATCAGCGAGGAGAACGCCGAGCCCTGTCTGCGCGTGGACATCACCGATGTGAAAAAAGCGCTGAGCGAGGGCAGCAAGGCTACGCTGGAGAGCGGCGCGGCCACGAAGATTGAAAAAATCACCGTCGCGCCGGACGGCAAAAAGTACGCGCAGCTGACGCTGAGCAAGGATGTGCTCAAAACCGGCGGCGGGCTGGGACGGCTGATGGGCGAAAGCAGCCTGCCGGTCACGGTGGTGTATAAGGCCGCGAAGAATACGACCCTGCTGCCGGCCAGCGCCGTGCGTCAGGAGGGCGAGGGCGCGTACGTTTATGTCGTGTCGCGGGATTACGGCGGCGGGCTGCTGGGCAGCGGCGGCTACAAGCTGAGCAAGCAGAGCGTGACCGTGCTGGAAAAGAGCGATAAGCTCGTTTCGCTGGCGGACGATCTGTCCTATGTGGAGATTGCCGACCGGGAGGATCGGGCGCTGCGCGATGGGCAGGCGGTGATGGATTATGTGGATTAAGCGCTGCGCTGCGCTGGCGGTTTGCGCGCTGCTGATTGCGCTGTGCGTGTGGCAGGTATGGAGCGTCGACGACGGCATGCAGTACGTCATCCTTGCGCCGGCCGAGCCGGAGCGCGACCCTGAGCATCCGGAGCCTACGCGCCTGTCCAAGGCGATAACCAAACTCGGGCAGATGATGGACGGTCGTGAGACCGTATATTCAGCGTGGGCGCTGGCCGCGCAGCGCGAGGAAACGCAGCTTGCCGGACGCAGCGCACAGTCGCAGTCCGCGCGCCTGTGCGGCCTATACGGCGATCAGGCGGCGCTTCCGGCGCAGTTTGTTTCCTCCGGGCGGCTTTTGTATGAGGAGGAGCTGGAAGCCGGTGAAAATGTGATGCTGCTGACGGAGGGACTGGCGATTGCCATCTTCCGTACGGGCGAACCGATCGACCGTGAGGTTTTGATCGGCGAGACCGCTTTCCGTGTGGTCGGCGTGCTGCGGCATACGCGTATGCCCGGCGAGCACGATGAATACGCCGCGTATGTTCCGCTTGCGGCGTTGGAGAAAATGGGCTGGCAGGCGGAAACGCTGACCGTGTCCGCGCGTCCCGTTGCGGGCGCGGGCGCGGCGGCGCAGTTCAAAAGCGATATGCAAGCGTGGCAGGCGGGCGGAGATATCCATTTGCTTTCCAAGGAACGCTCCCGCGCGCTGCTGCCGGTGCGAACGCTGCTTACCGCCTGCGGCCTGTGCGCGCTGGGGGCGCTGATGCGGAAATATAAGCGGCTGGCGCTGCGCCTGCTGGACGATTATCGGCAGCGCCTGAAGCGTTGCTTTGCGGCGCAGCTCGCGCCGCGGCTGGCGGCGTATATCGTGCTGACGCTGCTTTGCGGCGCGGGCGTGCTGGCGGCGCTGTACGGCCTGGTGCAGTTCGCGCTCGCGCCGGTGTATATTTTTCCGGAATGGGTGCCCGCCGTGCCGGTGGAGATCGGCGAAATCATCAAAACCTTCTGGAGCAATCAAACCGCCGCCAACCGCGCCGTTTCGCTGCGCACACCCGAGGCGCTGACGCTGACCTTCTATCGCCATGCGCTGCTGGGGCTTTGCACGCTGTGCGCGCTGATGCTGAGCAAATGGTATGGCGAAGTGAAGCGCAGCCTCCGCCGGAAAGGGAAGACGGCGTAAGCGGCGGCATGACCCGGCCGCGCCCGCTTAAAGCAGTTTGATGAAATAAATAGAAGGGCTCCGATGCTTAGGCCAACAGCCTGCAGATCGGAGCTTTTGCTTTGCCGCTTCGCCGTCCCGCGTTTTTTTCGCGGAACGAGTGCTTTCGGCAGGCGGAATTTTTTCCAAACCGGCGAGAAAAAGCGCCTCGGGCGTTATCAAGCGGGCTTTTGCAGGCCCCGCGTCTCATTCGCCCCGGCGTTTGAGCTTCGCCTCGTGCCCCTGATCGCTGGGGGTGTAGTAACGCGCGTCGCGGCGGTCGTCGGGCAGGTACTGCTGC
This sequence comes from uncultured Clostridia bacterium, assembly GCA_934632155.1. GTDB lineage: Bacteria > Bacillota > Clostridia > Christensenellales > Aristaeellaceae > RUG563. The sequence goes on from CAKTXZ010000001.1 coordinate 89,002, forward strand.
GCCACCCAATGGCCGGGATAGTCGTGGGGATAAAGGTATTCGCTGCCTGTTTTAACGCCCAGCCGTTCGTTGCCGTGATAGGAGGCGTCGCGCAGATGCGGCGGCACGGGGCCGAACCCGCCCTTTTCTGCGTCCGCCATGGCCGCGTCGATCGCCATGACCACGGAATTGGATTTGGGGCTGGTGCATACGGCCAGAATCGCCTGCGTCAGCGGCAGCCTGGCTTCCGGCATGCCGATCATTTCCAGCGCCTGCCCGGCGGCGACGGCCTGCAGCATCGCGATGGGATTGGCCAGCCCAACGTCCTCGCTGGCATGCGCGATGATGCGCCGCGCCAACATGCGCGGATCCGCGCCCGCATAGAGCAGCCGGGAAAACCATAAAAGCGCCGCGTCGCAGTCGCCCCCGCGCAGGGATTTGCAAAACGCGGACAGCATGTCGTAAAACAGCGTATCGTCACAGCGGACGATGGGCTTCTGGATGCTTTCCTCCGCGATGGGGAGGGTAATATGCACGCGGCCGCCCACCGTCGGCGTAGTCAGCGCGGCCAGCTCCAGCGCGTTGAGCGCTGTGCGGACGTCGCCGTTGGCCACATGCGCGATGTGGTGCAGCGCGTCCTCATCCAGATCCACGTGCATGGCGCCCAGTCCGCGCTCCTGATCCTGAACCGCGCGAAGCAGCGCCTGCTCCACATCCGCGTTTGACAGGGGCTCGAACGCGAACACCCGGCACCGGCTGACGATGGCGGGCGTCATGGAAATCATGGGGTTTTCGGTTGTCGAGCCAATGAAGCGAATCAGCCCGCTTTCCATGGCGGGAAGAATGGAATCCGACTGCGCCTTGCTCCAGCGGTGGCATTCGTCCAGCAGCAGGTAGGTCGGCCGGCCGTACATGGCGCGCCGATCCGCCGCCTTTTTCAATTCCTCCCGTACGTCCGCCACGCCGCTGGTCACGGCGTTCATTTTCACAAAGGCGGCGTTGGTCTGACGCGCGATGATGCTGGCCAGCGTTGTTTTTCCGCAGCCCGGCGGGCCGTAAAAAATGGAGGACGTCAGCCTGTCCGCCTCGATGGCGCGGCGCAGCAGCCGTCCCTTGCCTACGATTTGCTCCTGCCCGAAAAACTCGTCCAGCGTGCGCGGACGCATTCTGTCCGCCAGCGGCGCGTTGGCGTTTTCATTCTGTTCGAAAAGCGTCATAGCCTGTCTTCCGCGATCAGCGCGGCAATCTCCCTTCCTTCGCCCCAGCGCAGAACGTGGGCCTTATCGCCTACGCCCAGGGACATGTGCATTAGCGCGATGCCCATGTCCAGCGGCCCGCCGAAGCCTGCGCGCTTCAGAAGCAGCGTGCGGCCCGCAAAGGCGATGCGCCACGGCTGCAGGTTCATGGCCGAGGGCGCGCGGCGCACGCATTCCGCCGCGTGGTACGCCCAAAGCGGCCATGCGGTCGGGTCGCCCACGCAGATCTGGCTCAACGCCTTCCGCTTCATCAGCCGCTGCTCCTCGCCCGGCACGCCCAGCGGCATAATGGCCGCTACGCGCTCGTTCGCGGCGACGTCCACCGTCAGGCCGCGGCGCTTGAAGGAGGCCTGCCAGCATGTTCCCAGTCCCAGCGAAACGGTCTCCAGCACAAAGGCTTCGCCGCTCACGCCCGCGTGCAGGTATGCGCGCTCTGCGTCCTCGTCCACAATCAGCGCGGCGTAGCGATTGGTTCCGGTCACGCCGGGCGTCAGCGGAAATTTGAAAAACAGCTTTTCCGGGCAGCATTCGTCCATTGCGATGCGTACGCCCGGAAGACATACCCGCTCGGCCGCATAATGCAGGGCGCTTCTTTGCGCTGCGTCCGGCGTGCCCGAAAACGTGCGAACGCTGTAGCGATGGGGAACCGCCTCCAGAAAACGCGCCCTTTGCGCAGGCGCGAAAAAGCCGTTCAATGCGCATGCTTCCATGCAGATTCACGCTCCCATGTATCTTGAAAAAACGCAATAAGCTGCGTTTGGGTACAGTGTATCACGCCTCCCTCAACCCGTCAACCGGCATTTTGCCGCATGGCCGCGTATCGCGGCATAAAAAAGAAAAAACGCTGCATAAAAGCGACAGCGCGTGCCCTGCCAGGCTGGCCATTCCCGCGCCGGTAATGCCGCTGTTCGGCGTCCACAGCCAGGTGCACAGCAGCGTCGCCGCCGCGCCCAGCAGGGAGGCCAGCAGCGTTTTTTTCTGCAGTCCCAGCCCTGTCATAACGCCCGAGAGCGCCTGCTGAAGCGGCATCAGCACCGCCAGCGGGCACATACGCCGCAAAAGCGCCGCCGCCTCCGGCGTGCGGTAGAGACGCACGGCGATTGTCGGAGCCAGCGCGTAGAGCCCGGCCGCGCAGAGGAGGCCGACCGCAAGCGAGCAGCCTGCCAGCCGCAGCGCCAGACGGTTTTCCGCGCGCGCGCCGCGGCATTTGGCCGCAGCCGGGCCGCCCACCGTGCCCAGCGCGCCCGCCAGCATGCCCGGCAAAAGCAGCAGCGGCGTTACCATGCCGCTCAGCATGCCCAGCGCGCGCATCGCCGCGCCGTGCTCCATCCCGCCGGCCGCCAGCCGCAGGGGAATGAGCACGCTGCAAAGCGCGCGCAGCCCCGTATGGCTCAGACGTGACGCCGTCAGCGGCAGCGCCAGCCGCGTCAGCCTTTTTCGGATGGGCGGCAGACGAGCCGGATCGACCCGCGCGGCGCTTCCCTTTCCAAAGTGCATGACCACCGCCAGCCCGCACGCTTCGCCGACGGCCAGCGCGAGCGCCGGAGAGGCCGCTCGCCCCGCTACGCCCAGCGTCGGGAGACGCAAAAGCAGCGTCAGCGTAATTGCCAGCCGCGCCAGCTGCTCGGCCAATTCGCTCAGCATCGGCGGCCACGCGTTGCCAACGCCGAAGAAATAGCCGTCGTACACGCTGGAAAGCGCGACGACGGCCACCGACGGGGCCAGCAGCAAAAGCGAAGGCAGCGTGCGCGCGTCGCCCAGCAGCCGGGAGAGCAGGGGCGACAGCGCCAGCAGCAGCCCGGAAATCAACAGCCCCGACCGCAGCGCCAGTCCGCGCCCCGCCTGCAGTACGGCATGACGGTTCTGCTCCGTCGCCCGGGCGCACACGCGGCTGACTGCGCCGGGCAATCCTGCCGCCGCCGCCGTCAGCGCCGCCATATGCGCCGAGGCCGCAAGCTCCATTACGCCCACGGCCTCTGCGCCCAGCAGCCGCGTGACCGCCAGCCGCATGCCGAACCCCAGCATGCGCACCGCGGCGTTCCCGCCCGCCGTAACCGCCGCCTGCCGCCTGAGACTTTGCTCCTTCATGCGCATCCCCCCGCTTCACGGCATTGTATGACGCGCCGACGGCGGATATGAGACGCGCTGTCCGCTTATTCCGCGTTCGCAGCCCGCCATTCCCGCAGGCGCTTCCACAGATCATACAGGAAATCAGCGCCGCGCCCGATGGCGACGCCCGTCAGGACGTAGAGAACGTGGGCGATAAACGCCGGGCATTCCAGCGCTGCGACGCTGTCCAGCATGTTGATTTTGCATACCACGGCCAGCAGCACGCCCAGCCCCATCGATACGTATTCGGCGACGGTGAAGCGTTCGCCCTCCCGCGTCCAGATGGGCTTAACGGCGTTGACGACCGCCTCGACGAACAGGGCGATCAGCATCATGTCGGTAATTGGAAGCATGACCTTTCACATCCTTTCTTTATTGCGGCAGCGTCCGCCGCGGCTTGTCCTCCAGCGCCAGAATATCCTGCTCGTAGTGCGCCGAGAGATGGTTGCGCCCCTTGCTGTGGTAGGATTTGTACATGCTGCAGAGCTGCGCCTTCTTGGAGGTGGGGCACCAGCCCTGCGTCGTATAAAAATCGTGCGCCTGCGAAAGCCGCTCATACTGCAGATCGGCGATATCGTCCTCAATGCCGTTCAGCTTTTTCAGCACGGTTTCTCGGAACTTGGCCTGCTCTTGCCTTTCCGTTCTTCGCGCGGCGACGCGGCGCTTGACAGGCCTGATCAGCGTGATGGTCAGCAGCGTCAACACCGCCGAAACGGACGCGGCCGCCTTGCCGGCGTCGTTAATCCATTGCTCCATTGCGCGCCTCCTTCAACCATCGGTCAAGCCGCGTGCAGGCGGTCGCCAGCGTTTCGCGCAGCGCTTCCAGCTTTTCGCGGCTGATTGCAAGGGTCTGCGCCGCATCGCCGCCCTGCGCGTCCGTTTTCCCTTCCTCCTGCGCTTCATACAAACCCATCGGGACGCCGTAATGCGTGAAGCGTCCGTATTCCTCCAGACCCTCGCGTACCACGCCGTAGTCGTGCCCTTTTGCGTGCACGACGGTTCCATCTCCTAGGTATACGCCCACGTGCCCCATCACCTTCGCGCTGTCCCGCCGGAAGACAAGGCACATTTTCTCGCGCGGCATGCCGGAAATTTCGCCCTTTTCCGCCCATGCTGTTTTGTTCCATTGGCTCGTTGCGCCGGATACCAGCTTAATGCCGATCGCGTCCATGCACCAGCGCGTGAGCTGCGCGCAGTCATACGCGCGCTTTCCGGTTCCCGCCGTTTCGTCGTAGTATCGGCACCCCTTGCAGTGATTCGCCGCGCCGCGCATGCGCGGGCAATTCGCCTTGATCTTGGCCGCGCTGCCCGGATACTGCGCCGCCCGCGCCTTACGGTACGCCACTGTGCAGAATTGCCCTGTGCCGCCCATCAGGTACGGGTTGCCCACGCGCGACAGAAGCCACGCGCGGGCGGAATCCACTTTGTTCATGTTGGTTCCTCCTCTTGCATGCTCTCGCCTTGCAGGGAAGACGCGCCGCTTTGCTCCCGGGCGTGGAGCGTGCGCAGCGCCTCCTCCAGCGCGCGCCGCGCCTGCGTCAAAAGCGCCGTGCCGTCCACAAGCCGCCATGTCGCCTCGGCGCGCTGCATGGCTTCGCCCCAGCCCGGCAGCGCGTATACCACGCCGTCGGCGCAAAAGCCCTGCGCGGCGGATGCGCCGCATGGTGCGAAAAAGCCGTTTGATTGCCGCAGCACGGGCGTTACCGTGTTTGCATAGCCTTCGCCCTTTGGATGATCGATCCGATACATTTCCGCCGCCTCCGTTTCGTTTGTATTTTTCGCGTCAGATGCATATGACCGGCGCGACGCCGCGCGTATTGGTCGGCGAGGTGCTGCTGCTTTCCCCCTCGGCGGTGCAGATGCGCGCCACGCGGTTGGCGTTGCTCGGGCTTTCCGCGTTGCAGGTGCGCGTCCATACGCTGGCCGCGCCGCCGGAGGGCGTATAGCGCCGTTTGTCGTTTCCCGCCAGATAAAAGGCGTACTGCGCGCCGTCGCTGTATTCCGCGCTTGGGCCGAACAGCTCGGCCGAGGAGGGAATGAAAAGCACCTCGGCCACGCTGGCCAGCGCGCCGGAGGAGACGTTGTCGTAATAGGGCACAAGCACCTGCGCCGCGGCGCTGCGAAGCGCCTCGGGCAGCTTTTGCCAAATGGAGGGCAGCGTCTGCGCGCGCACGCGCGACCTATCGCCTTCGCTTTGCGCATCCCACGATAGCCCGCTTGTTTTGGCGTCGGCGTAGGGACTGCTTTCCAGCGCCTGACGGCAGTGCAGCACGATGTTTGCCTTCTCACGGCCATAGGCCGTGTCCGCCGCATCGTAATGGTCAAACGCCGTAAGCTGCATCTGGCATGGGGAGCCGTCATAGGTAAACGGCTTCATATCGCCCAGCTGCCAGTATTCCGCGGCCTTGCCCGCCCGGCAGACGCGCGCGATATCCGCCCAGCTCATATCCGAAAGCGCCGCCTTTGCGGGCAGATCCGTCCAGACAACGCGCCCATTGAAGGTTACTTTCTTGACCGCCGCGCCGTTATAGGCGATTGCCTGCGGTCTTTTGTTTTGGTAAACAATGGCCATTTTGTTTTTCCGCCTTTCGTTTGCGCCAAACGTTCAGCCCGCGATGTGCAGCGTGCCGCTTGCCGCGTCAAAGGAAAATGTTCCTGCGTGGGGCGCAATGGTCAGCGTATCGGTTGCTTCGTCGTAGGTAAACAGACCGGACGCCGCGATAACGCCGCTGACCGCCAGATCGCCGTACACCTTCAGCGCGCCGGGCCGATCGGCCATGCCGCCGAACGCCCACGCGCCGCCGCCCGCGCCGATATGGATTTCCGGCTTGGCGCGCGTAACGACGTCGTAATACACGGCCGTTTGGCCGAACGCGTCGGTGACGCGATAGCGCACGTCATAGTTTTCCGTGGCCAGCAGCTCGCCGCCGAACACCAGCTCGCCGTCCGCCAGCGCGCCCGCCTCCACCCAGTCTGCGTCGCCCTGCACGCGGTAGGAAACCAACGTGCTCACGCTGTTCTTTCCGCCGCAGGAGGCGTATACCGCCTCCGCCTCGGCATGCGCGTATACGCCCTCGTCGTCCTCCGCGCCGCCTTGCGTGCAGCGCAGCGTCAGGATGTTTCGAAGCGTCGGCGCGAAGTATGCCGCCGCCTCGACGGCGATTGTCTGCACGCTGCTGCGGCCGCGCGCGTCCGTCGCCGTGACGGTGAAAATATGCGTTCCTGCGGTCAGAAAGCCCGTTTCAGCCGTGAGCGGCAGGCTGTCGCCTCCAATGTCCGCGCCGCCGCCTGTGACGCGATAGGAACGAATCGGCGCGCCATAGGCTGTTTGCGGCGCGGCGCTGAGCGTAAGCTTCGCCCGGCTTTTGCCCGCGACCCAAACGCCCCACGCCGCGGGCACGTCGCCGTCCAGCCGTGTAAGCAGCGCCTGCGGCACGGCGGGACGGACGCTGTCAGGGCAGCGCAGCGTCGCCGTGCGCGTTACCGTGCCTGCGCCCGACGTGAAAAGGGCGATGGTCAATTCGCCCGTCTCGCGCGTGGGCAGGGCGTTGAGCCACGTCAGCGGCGGGGTAACGCTTACCTCGCTCTCGCCCGCCGCCATGGCGACGGTTTGCGTATATTCGCCGATGGAGAGCGTCAGGGTGTGCGCCTTGTCCGTGTGACCGGAAAGCGTGATTGTCAGCGCCGAGCCTGCGTCGACGACGGCGGGACTGAGCGAAAAATCGCTTGTCAGGGAAGAATCCGCCGTCAGGGAAGCGGCCGCCGCGCTCATTTCGCCGTCCATGTGCGCGCCCAGCGCCGCCACCCGGAAATACGCCGCGCCTTTTGCAGGAGCGGTCGTTTGCAGGCTGCTTTCCTGCGTGCCCACGGTTTGCAGCAGCGTGAATTCGCCAGCCGCGCTTTCCGCGCGGTATACCGCGTAGCCCGTGATCGCGTTGCTTTGCCCCGGGAGCGCGCCCGACCAGCGGATCGTTGCCGCGCCGCCCGGATAGGTGACGCTCGGCGATACGGAAACATCGGTAGGCGGGGCCGGGGCGGTGACCGTCACCACCGCCGCGGCGTACGCGTCGGAGAGCGCGCTGTCATAGCCTGCTTTATCGCCCAGCGTCTTGACCCTATAGTAATAGCCGCCCGGCGCTTCCGGCGCGGCGACCTGTAGGCTTGTGACGGCAGCGGAAACGGCGGTGAGCAGGGCGTATTCGCCCGCAGCCTTGGCCGCGCGATAAACGGCGTAGCCCGCGATGGCCACGCCGTTTCCCGGACGCGCGCCCGCCCATGAAAGCTTCAGCGCTTCGCCGGGCGCGGGCGCGGCGCTGCTGAGCGAAACCGTCGTCGGCGCGCCGGGCGCGGCGTAGGGAATGTGATAGGCGATGGTCAGCGTCGGCGTTTCCCAGCCGGCGTATTCCGCGCGGGAATAGGTCACGTCCGGCTTTGCGCCGCTGCCGTAGGGCGTTTCATAGGTAAAGGAAAAAGCGATCGTCATGTTTCCGCCCGGCGTAACGGCCGCCGCGTCCAGCGTCTGGCGCGAGGCCGTGCTCCCGTTCATGGTGGGCGCGGGCACGCCGGTTGGCCGCGCCGTCAGCACGGCGCCGTCGATCACGGCGGCGGAGGGAAGCGCGGAAAGGTCGAATACGCGCGTCGCGTTGTCCGTGCTGGGGCGCGTATATTCGTTGCGCGTTTCGCCCGTCCACTCGCCCGCGGCGTTGTATACCCGGCGGCTTACCACCGTCCATGCGCTGCGCAGGGATACGCTGGCTGCCTGTATGCTGATTTGCGCCATGTTCACTCTCCTTCCGTTTCCTTGGCCGCGCCGACCCATTTCAGGGACAGCCCGCTTGCCGAGGCGACCCACGCCCATTCCGCGTCACCGCTCATGCGCTGCGCGACGGCCACGCGTTCGGTTTTCACGTTGGTTACCTCCATGGTGCGGTTATCTGCGCGAAAAACCGCGCCGTCGCCCGCCCGGCCGATCTCCAGCCCCTGCTCCGTTACGCGCAGGAAGACGTTCAGCGCCTCCTGCTTTTGCACGTAGAGGCGGATGGACTCATTGCCGGTGATATCCAGCGCGTTGAGACGCCGCACCGTCGCTTCCCGGGCAAAGAGCGTATCCACGTCCAGATTTGCGGCGATCAGCTGACGAATCAGCGCGTTATCGGCAAAGATGGCCTGCGCGTTGAGCGTTTCCGCCGTCACGCTGCCCTCGATCAGCTTGTCCCCGCCGTGAATGGCGTGGTCGCGTATGTCCGCGTTCTCGATTTCCTTCTTTTCGGTGTACACGCGTCCGGAGTCGTCCACCTTCAGCGCATAGAACGCGCCGTCCTGCCCGCGCACCAGCATTTCGCCCACGGTGAGGGAGGCCATGTTCGCCTCCGTGACCGCCAGACGGCTGATGTACAATTCGCCCGCCGTGCCGCTGGTAATCACCGCGCGCCCGGCGACCAGATCGCGTATCTGGGAAAAATCGATTTTGGCCGTGTCGATTTGCGCGTCGGCGAGCTGCGCGATGACCGCGCGCAGCGTTTTAATCTGCGCCCAGTCGATATCCGCCGTCTTCAGGTGCGCTTCCAGCGCCGTGAACACGTCCGCGGCGATTTTTTGCGCTGTGACCGCGCCGGCGGCAAGCTGATTCGCCGTAACCGCCTGCGCCCCGAGCTTATCGGTTGTAACCGCCTGCGCAGCGAGCTTATCCGCCGTGACCGCGCCGGCGGCGAGCTGCAGCGCCGTCACGCTGCCCGCCACCAGCGCCTTGGCCGCCAGCGACCCGTCGGCCACCAGCGCGCCGTCTATCTCGCGCGCCAGCCGCGCCGCATTGAGCGCGCCGGAGGGCGTAAACAGCCTGCCTGCCGTGCGCGCTTCCGTTGCAACGGCGCACTCCGTCTGCATGGAGAAGCCGCGGCGATAGGCCAGACTTTGGCGCGTGACCAGCACCTGCACGGTTTCGTTCAAGCGGTTCGTCACCGCCAATTGCCGTCCTAATGCAAGCGTTGGATCGCCGCGCCACGAGACGACGGCGCGGACGCACCGCAAGCCCGTCAACGCCTGCAGCACGCCCTGTGCCAGCGCCGCCGTATGCGGCTGCCCGGCGGCAAAGAGCGGGTTGCCGGAGATTGTCATATTGTTTTGCGCTGCGGGCGTTTCGCCTTCCGCGCTGAAAACCATGGGCGGTGCGTCCTTCGCCGCGTCCGTGGGCACGACCGTCAGACAGCGCAGCGGCCCGAAGCGCTCGTCGCCATATTCGGCGGCCAGTGTGTCGGCTGCCGAAAGCGCCATGTCCGCCGCGCCCTGCCGCCATACCCGCTGAAAAACCAGCGCGCCGCGCCGGTCAATCGCCGCGAAGCAGCCCGCGGCGCAGGCAATGTGCGCCAGCGCCTGCCGCAGCGTGATTTCCTTCCATGCCGGGCGCGCGGCAATCGTCACCTCGGCATTGGGAAAATCCGCCGACAGGGAAAAGCCGGCCATGGCCGCTACGCCCTGCGCCAGCGCGCCCAGCGTCATGGGATAGGAAAAATCATCCTCGAAGACGGCGTTAAAGGCCGTGCCCAGCGCGTCGCTGCCCGACAGCACCAGCCGCGCGTCGTTTTCACGCCGTATTACGCGGCAAACCGTGAACACGCAGAGCGGCGCGCTGCCTTCCTCGGTGGCCAGAAAAACCTTGACCTGCGCGCCGTAGGGCGTGCGCGCATCGGTGAACGCGCCGTCGTCGTTCAGCAGCGTCAGGGAGCAGGCGGCTGAAAACGCGCCGCCCAGCAGCAGGCCGTTGCCCGCCCCTTCGCTCATGGAAAAGGCGACCGCCTGCTCGCCGGTGAAGTTTGCCACGTCGCCCGTCAGATAGGTTACGCTGCCGCACAGCCATGTGTGCCGCCGCGGCGCGCGCAGAGAATTTTCAAACGCGCCCATGCTATCGCTCCTCCAGCGTCAGCTTCACATCCGCCCATGCAGCCGCGCCGTCTGTATATTGATACAGCTTCGTCGCGCGTTCCCTGACGCGGCAGCTCATCTGCCGCGCGCCGGAAACGGGGTCCGGATAGGTGAGGGTAAAAAAGCCGCCGCCGTCCAGCAGCGCATAAAGCTGCGCCAGCGCGGTGGCCGCCATGCGCGTCCAGACGATTTCGACCGTGCGCTTTTCCGTTGCGCCGTCGCTTACCAATTGCCCCAGCGTGTTGTACTGCGTGCTCCCGCTGCGCGGCGAAACGCGCACGTACAGCGCCGTGGGCGAGGGCAGTGAAAGATTCCCGATGGTCAGCATAGCTTCTCCTTTCCGCTCACAGCGTCAGCTCCACGCGGCCTGTGCCCTGCGATACGCGGTTGATTCCCTCAATAGCCGCGACGCCAAGCCTGTAGCCGTCGATTTCCAGCGGCACGGTAATGGAAAGCTGCGACAAAAGCGTTTCCGCGTCCGGCTCCGCGCGCCGCCCCGCCTGAACGGACGCCTCCGGCAGCGTGATTTCCGGCATGCGCAGCGCGTCGGCTGCGCTGTCGCCCAGCGAGCCTGCAGCCTTTTCGACGCGTCCGGCGCTGCCCTGAATGCCGCGCAGCAGTCCCTCGTCGAACAGCTCGCCCACCGCGAAGGTAACCTTCGAGGGCGAATGAATGTCCAGCGCCTCCCGAAGCGCGCCCGCCGCAGCGTCCGCCAGCGCCTGCGCTGCGGCGACGACCGCGCCTCGCTGCGCCGTCAGGCCGTTGGCCAAGCCTTGCCCGGCGTTTGCGCCTGCGGCGGAAAAATTCGCCGCCAGATTGTCCGCCTGCGCGCCCGCGGCTGTAAGCAGCGATTCGGCCTGCGAAAGCGCTGCGGCAAGCGGCGCGATATCCGCGCTCAGGCGGATGGATAGTTCCTCGAGCGTCATGCGTTTGCTCCCTTCTGCGCCCAATTGAGCAGGCGCGCTTTCATTTCAGTATCCGTCATTTCCCGGCAGGGAAGGGGAACGGGCGGCGCGGCGGGCAGCCTGTCGGGCGCATGGAACGCCAGCGCCATGTAGCGTCCCATGCGCCATGCGTCGGCCTGCCGCGCATATTCCGCCGCCCGGTGCAGGCGAAGGGAAAGCGTGATCTCCAGCGGCGTTAAATCAAACAGCCGCGGCGCGAACCCTGCGCCCGCCTCTGCCGCCCGGAGCTGCAGTCTGCGGTATTGCGTTCTCAGGCTTTCGCCGTCTGATCCGCCTTCTCTGCCGGACGCGGAAAAAAACCCGCGTCTGTCATGGCGTTTGCCAGCGCCGTCGATACGGCCTTCAGATTGCCGCCCGATTCCAGATGCCGCTGCAAAAGCGCGCCGCATTCGGTGAGCGACAGCTTTTCCTCGCCTTCCAGCAGCCCGCACCACAGCAGCGCCCGCAGAGCGGAAACCTCCGTGCGCATCAGCCCCGAAAGCCCGCCCAGCTTTTCCTCCAGCGCGCATACGGCGTTGATCGTAAAGCGCAGCGGATAATCCCGGCCGCACAGGCAGATTAGGCCGTTCACGAGACGCTCACCCCGCCCGTAAGGCGCAGCACGGCGGAAAAGCCGACCGCGCCGTCCACCTCCGCCGCGCCCAGCGCGTGCGATTTGACAAAGGCGGAGAAGGCCGCCTTCACGCCGTCCGGAAAGGTGACGGTAAAGGCCGCGACCGCGCCGCTTTGATAAAGCGTGCGCAAAAGCGCCTGCCCCGTTTCGTTTTTTTCGTGGAAGCCCGTCAGCGTTACCTCGCCCATGTCCTTCAGCCCCTGACAATATGCCCGGCAGCCGTCCGCCGCGTCCAGCGTCGTTACGTCCACCGCTTCGCTGTCGGCGCGAATTTCGCTGATGGCGCGAAGCTTGCCGATGGTTACCTGTTGATTGCCCTGCTGGCACGAAAGCGTCGTGCCCATCGCCTTTTGCGGCATATGATTCCTCCTTTTACTGATACAGCCTATCGCCCTGCATAACGCAGCGATAGCGCATGCTCTTGCGCCACGCATAGGCGATTTCATCATACAGATCCTGCGCGAACACGCGCCGCAGCCCCAGCGCGGTAAGCGCCGCGTCCGCCTGCGCGCAAAGCGACTCCATTTCATCGCGCGCGGCGGCGTATACGTCCACCGCGGCGATATACTCCGTCTGGTAGGGCTCGCCGTCTGCCTGTGCCAGCACGCGGTGCTGATAATCGCCCGCTACGATAAGGGGCAGCGCCGCGTCCTGCCGCGCAAAGGCCGTCGCGCATGCGGCGGGCACGTCTTTGAGCGCGTCCAGCAGCGCCGGCTTGAGATCCGTCATCGTATCACCTCCCTAAGCGCCCGGGCGGCCAGCGCGGCGAATTCCTCCGCCTGCGCCGCCGGCCCCAGAAAGGGGCGCGCAGCCAGCCCGCGCGTTCCCAGCTCCACATAGGCTGCGTAAGGGCTGCCGACGCGTACAAGCGCCGACAGCGTATCCTCACGCGTTACGCGAATTCCCGCCCTGAGCGCGCCTGTCCGGACGGGCGCGGCTGCCCGCGCACGAGCAGCCGTTTCCCGCGCGGCCTGATCGACCGCCTGCGTCAGCGCGTCCTGCGCGCGGCTCGGGAGCGTTTGCATGCGCCCAAGCGCGGCGGAAAGCCCCTTCATCGCGCGCAGCGGCGAACGTCCGCCGCCACATGGCCGGGCAAAAAGCGCGTATGCACGCAGACGAACGGCGCGTCGGCCACAATAACCGCGTCGCCGGGCTGAATCAGCGTATCGGGCGGCAGCAGCAGCCGCAGCACGTCCTGCGCATATTCGCCGTACAGCCGCGCCGACAGCTCGCCCCGCATGGGCCGCACCCGCGCAAGGCACTTTCGGCTGCCGATGGCAACCGTTTCCCGTGCCCTGAGAGATAAACGCATGCTATCCCCCCCTTTTTTAGGTGTGCGCCCGGCGAAAGGCGATGATTTCGCGGCGCAGCTCGTCCGGCAGGCAGGGCGCGGCGCGGCGTACATCGCCCTCGACATGCTCGCTTTCGCCCTCCATGCCCATACGGTTAAACAGAATGATCGCCAGCCTGACCTGTGCGCTTTCCAGCGCCTCGGGCAACGTTTGCCGCCATGTCATCGCCAGCAGCAGCGCCTTGGCGTCCGTCAGGTGCGCCAGCAGCATTTCGTCCGACGCATCCTTGGCGTCCGGCAGCCGCAGCCGCATGGCCTGAATAAGTTTCTCCTGCGTCATCATCCCAGCACGCGCACAGCCAGCTCGGGATAGAGCGTCTTGAAGCCGTAGAGCACGTCCATGCTCAGCATTTCGCGCTTGTGCTGCATGTCGTAGCCGCGCACCACGCGCAGGGAAATGCCGTTATAGTTGGTTACGTAGCTCTCCACGCCGCCCGGCGCGGTCAGCGGACGGGTGACAAAGGCGAACGCCATGGGATGGAACGCCAGATTGGCGGTGTGGCTGCCGACCAGCGTGACGGCGGTTTCGTCGGAAAGCGCGGGCAGCGCGGGGGAAACCTGCACGTTTGCAATCGTGTTGCTTGCGGCGGCGGCGCTGTCCGCCGTGACGGTATAGCCGCGGCCGGCGATCTGGATCAGGTCGCCCTTTTTCAGGCTGCCGGTCAGCTTCGTGCCCTTGAGGGAAAGCTTGGTCGCCCCGGCGGCAACCGCGCCGCTGAGCTTCACGTCCGTCGCGCCGGTAACGCCGGTTTTATGCTGGCGCACGGCCTGACTCATGTAGTTGTCCATGCCCATCACGCGCCCGATGCTGCCCTCGCGCAGCGCCAGCGTGGAGCCGGATTTTTCCGCGTGCACGATGGGATCCAGCGCAATGAAGGCGGCGTCCGCCTCTGCGTCCCAGACGGCGACGCGGCCGGACACGGGCGCTTTTTGCAGGTTCAGCTGCTTTCGCGCCTGTGCGAAGGCGGAAAGCGTGCCGGGCGTCGTGCCGGCGACGCCAACGCTGGTGGGGACGTCCTGATACAGCTGCAGGCCGTCGTTGTTGATCTTCTGCGCCAGCGCCGCGGCGGCGGGATCGATGAACACGCGCGTCAGGTCGTCGATGGAGGTCGCGCCCTGCAGCGCCTCGATCGCCACGTCCACGGTTGCGATCTTGTCCAGCGTTACGTCCACCGTGTTTTCCACGATGTCGTCCGCCTTTACGCCCTGCGCCGCGTCAAAATCGCGCGCCTCCAGCACCACCGGCTTGCGCACCTGAATGGTGTCGCCCTTGCGGGCGGCGAAATCATCCGAATAGTCCTTGTAGATCAAATTCGGAAACACCAGATGCTCGATCAGACGGGGCAGCGCGGCGCGGGCAAAATCCTTTACACTGACAAACGTATTGGCCATTCTCTATTTCCTCCTTCTTCAATTCCGGCACATTGCCGCATAGTATTCCGCGTCGGACATTTCCTCGGCGGGCTTGACGACCGTTTTCTTGGGTGCGCCGTCCAGCAGCCGCGCCTCCACGCCCTGCTGCACGGCGGCGCGGAACGCGTCCTCCAGCGCGTCCAGGCCGCTGCACAGCGCCTCCTGTGAGGTAAAGGGCAGCTGCTCCGCGAGCGAGGCCGGCAGCGCGCGGCGCTGCAATTCATCCCGCGCCAGCGCGATCAGCTCCCGCCTTGCCAGCGCGTCCTCCCGCGTCGTCAGCGCTGTGTCGCGCGCTGCCTGCGCCGTTTCTTCGGCGGCGATTTTTTCCTCCAGCCGCCTTGCCAGCGCGTTCAGCCTTTCCTGCGCCTGCCGCCAAGCGTTTTGCTCAATTTCGACAGTCGGCTCCTGCTGCGCCGCGTCCGGCCGTTTTTCATTTTCTTCCATGGCTTTCCTCCTTGTTTTGCGCTTCCGCCGGCTGCTCGCCGTCCAGAAAGGGCAGCTGCGAAAGCAGCACGTGCTCGGGCACCATGCCCTCCAGCGTTTTGACCATTTGCGCGCTTTCCAGCGCGTTTTCCGGCAGCGTGCGGGTGAAATGAATGCGCATGGCGGCCACGTCCAGCATGCGCTCGCCCTTTACGTTCAGAAAGTGCGCGTAGCAGCGCATGCGCTCGGTCAGCGCTTCGCGGAACCAACGCTCCTTCACCCGTGTCAATTGCTCCAGCCCCAGCAGCTTGTAGCGAATCGCCACGCCGCTGACGTTGCCCGAAAACGTATCGTCGGACAGATCGGGGATCATGGAGAATTTGTGAATGTCGCGCTCCAGCGCGCAGCGCAGCTCCTCCGCCCCGCCGCCTGCGCCCGAACGCGTCAGATACTGCGCGCCCGCCTCCCTGTCGGGCAGGTAGAGCAGCTTGTCCTGCCGAAGCTGCTGCGCCGGCGTGCGCCCCATTTCGTCGGCTTCCAGCCGCGCGCCGTATACCAGCAGCAGCGCGTCCACCAGCTGCTCCTGATCGTTCACCCGGTCGGATTGCAGCACGTCGTACGCGTCAATCAGCGACAGCACGCTTTCCACATCGCCCGATTCCTCGTCGTTGTTCCAATATTCGATCAGGGGAACGCGGCCGAAGTAATGCGGTGTGCGCTGGCAGGGCGTGCCGCGCAGAAGATTCGCGAAGTCCGGCGCGCGGTAGGTCAGCCGTTCATGGGCGGTGTATACCTGCGCCTCATAGCCGCGGGACGAGCCGGCCTCATCGCAGATCGGGTGGAAATGAACGCCGAAGAGCGGCGCGGCGCTTACATCATCGGCGTAGACGACAAAGGCGCAGGCCGGATCGAGCGCCGCGGAGCGCGGCTGCGCACGGTCGTCGGCATAGACGATTTCCACGCCCTTGCCGTAGAGCGACGCCTGCCGCGCCAGCTCCATGTCCACGCCCGCCACGCCCGCTTCGCGGTACGCCCGGCGAAAAGCGTCCGCCGCCGGGCCGTCCCCCTGATACGTTACCGCCGAGCCGACCAGATAGGCCGACGCGATGGTCACGATATAGCGCACGTAGGCATGGCTCAGCCGGTTGTTCGGCAGCCCGTCCGCTCGGGTGCGGCGTGTGATGGCGGCGCGCAGGCGATAGGCGTCGCGCAGCCTTGTCAGCTTTTCCACGCCGCGCAAATGTTCGTTCAGGCATCCCTGCAGCAGCTTTCCTGAAAGCCCCTGCGTCAGGCATGCGCTGTCACGGGTAATCAATGCGTGTCTTCACCTCTTTTCATGGTTACAGGCCCATCGCCGCTTTGCTGGCGGTGTACGCCCTTCTCGCGTCCATGTCGCCCGCGAGGGCGTAGCGCAGCGCGTCGATGAGATGGTTGTTCTGATCCCTTGGCCGGGGAAGCGTTTGCCCGCCGGCGTCGCGCTGCCATTGATAGGCGTCCAGCTCCGCGCGCATGTGCGGGCAGGCGGGGGAAAGGATGATCTCCTGCTGCCTGAGCCATTGCACGCCGTGCACCACGCTGTCCGGCCCCTTTCGAACCGGGTAGGCGGCGACGCCAAGCCTTCGCAGCTCCGCGATGGATTTGGGCTCCGCGCTGTCGCAGGCGATCGCGCCATAGCGGCGGAAGGGTGCCAGCCGCTCCGCAAGCAGCAGGTTTGTCAGCCCCTTTTCGTACATCTCCGCCAGCACGCACACGCGCCGCGTTTTGCGGTCATAGCGCGCCAGAACAAAGCCGCACGGATCGGCCGCGAAGCCGAAATCCAAGCCCATGCGCGTTTCGCCCGGCGTATCGGGCGGAATATCCGCCACGCGCCAGTTGTGAAAAATGACGTCCCCCGTCACGCCCCAGTTGCCCAGCGTGTAAACCTGATAGAAATAGGGATCCTTTTCATTTTCCAGCGCTCGCCGGTCGTCCGCCGTCAGGAAGCGGTTGTCGCGATAGGTGGTTTTCAGGATGGACGTGTCGCCGTCCTCGCAGTACGTCGCGCCGTCTCGCCAGATGGGGAAGAATTCCCGGTAGATCCAGTGGCCCTTGTGAACGGGATTGAACGACAGGGTGAAGCGCTTGCAAAAACGGCTCACGCCGCGCAGGCGCTTGTCCAGCTGCTTGAAATCCCGAAACGCGCATTCGGTTGCCTCCTCCATCCAAACGTCGGTCAACGCGCCGCGGGCCGGCGTGAGCGATTTGATCTTTTCCACATCATCCAGTCCCGCGAAGAGAATCTGCGCGCCGTTATTGCGCGCGGTGATGATGTTTTCGGTCTTCTGAATGCGGAAAAGCCCGCGCAGTCCCAGCCTGTCCATCGCCTTGAGAATTTCGTTCCAGCAGCTGCCCCGCAGGGTGCGCGCCACCTGCCGAACCACCAGCGTGTTGCGGCCGCCGAGCGTGTCCAGCACGCAGCGCGTGGCCAGAAACACGCTTTTTCCGCTGCCCGCGCCGCCGAAATAGAGCTGGTAGCGGCGCCGGTTGTCAAAGTGCGGCGCATAGACGCGATTGATGCTTTCGGCGCGCAGCGTCAGCCGCGGCATGGTCATTCCCCCTTTACACAGATGTCGAAATCGCCCGTCAGCGCGCCCTCGGGCGGCGAAACGTAGATCTTTTCAAAGATCAGCGAGGCCGCCTTGAGCACGTCTGCGTGGGACGCTTCCGGGTCGCGAAGCAATTGCGTCAGCCGCTCCACCGCCAGTCGCGCGGCCTTTACGCCCTGCTTTTGCAGCGCCCGTTCGTCCCTTTCCCTGCTCTCGGTCCTGAAAATCACCTCCCCGCCTTGGGATGCTTTGATCTTACGCGCTTTTGCCTGACACGGACTGACAGAAAAAGAACGCTCTTCGCATTCGATGAACGAAGAGCGTTCGAGAGGAGCGATTCCGTGCAAAAACGCCGCATGGACGACTTTTTTCTTGCCGATTCATGAAAAAGCATGTATCATAGCAGGCGGAGGCGAACGCATGGAAACCAAACGTATCTTGCTGACCGTCAGCTACGACGGCACGAATTACAGCGGATGGCAGTTTCAGGAAAACGGCCCCAGCATTCAGGAGGCATTGGAAAAAGCGCTGGAAAAGGGAACGGGCGCTTTTACGCGCGTTACGGGCGCCAGCCGCACGGACGCCGGCGTTCACGCGCTGGCGCAGCGCGCGCACTTTGACACGGCCTCGCCCATCCCTGCGGAAAAATTCCCCTTTGTGCTCAATCGCTATCTTCCGCCCGATATCCGCGTAACGGCCGCGCTGCGCGTGCCGGATGATTTCCATGCCCGCTTTAACGCCGCGGGCAAGCTGTATACCTATCGTATCTGGAATGCGCGCCACGCCAGCGCGCTGCTGCGCTGCCTGACGGCCCATGTGCCCGTGCGGCTGGCCGAAGGCGCCATGCAAGCCGCCGCCGCGCAGCTGATCGGCACGCATGATTTTGCTGCCTTCGCCGCCGCGGGCGGCAGTGCGAAGACCACCGTTCGCACGATCGACTTTGCCGATGTGCGCCGCGAGGAGGACATGGTGACGCTGCGCGTGCATGGCAATGCGTTTTTGTATAACATGGTGCGGATCATCGCCGGCGCGCTGATCGGCGTGGGGCAGGGCAAGCTGCCCGCCGATTGCATCGCGACGGCCATTCGAACCGGCAGCCGGTTGGATTTGGGCGTGACGGCGCCTGCCTGCGGGCTGGAGCTGACGCGCGTGGAATACGATTTCGAGCGATAGCGCGGGCTGACGCCGGGGACGCTTTTCAAGCTGAAACGCACCGCTCGCCGCGCTTTTTTTGCGCCGCTCCGGCCTCGTTTGGCCGGTTGAGGCGGGGGCTTGCGCTTCCCGGCCTGTCGTGTGTCCGTTCGTAAGCCGTATTGCGCCTTTTTCAATGTGGCAAGGCTGCTGCATGCGTTCGGAAAAGCGCTTCGCGAAGGGAATAGGATAATCAAAAAAAACGCGCCGATGGCGAGCATGCCGGTCGGCGCGTCAGTGCTTTATTCGTTTTGGGGTTCAGCCTTTCTTTTCACTCGCCCTATGGAGGCGGGCAAAAAGCAGGCGTAGAAACGGGGCCTTGGAAAAGCCGCCTTAATACAGCGACAGGCAGGTCTTTCGGATATAGCCGATTTTGCCCTTGGAGGTTTCCACCTTGGCGTAGGTGGTATCGGCGTTCCAATCGATAATCATGACCACGGCGCCATTGTTATAGCGCCCCAGATTATTGCCGTAGATATCGCTGGGCTGATCGTAGAGGTAGCAATAGCCGTTGGGCGAGGTGCTGTCGACATAGGCGTAAGCCTGCGCGGGCTTATAGCTATCCGCGCGCACAAGGCAGGTCTTGCGGACATAGCCGTACTTGCCCGTGCTTTCGGCGCGCACCTGGGCGTAGGTATCGTCGGCGTACCAATCGATCATTTCAAAATATGCGCCGTTGTCATAGCGGCCCAGATTCCTTCCCTTGATATCGCTGGGCTGATCGTAGAGGTAGCAATAGCCGGCGGGATTGGTGCTGTAGACGCGATAGCGGTCGCGGTTCAGGGTACCGTTGTAGGGCGTGAGCACATAATCGTGGATATAGCCCAGCTTGCCGTCGGAGGTATAGACGTAGCAATAGCCATTGCCGCCGTAGTAGTCGATCACGCGGACGGTTGCGCCGTTGTTGTAGCGGCCCAGATTCCGGCCGTAGACATCGCTGGCCTGATCGTAGAGGTAGCAATAGCCGTTGGGCGAATAGCTCTCCACAACGTAAAGCGGGTAATTGTTGGGGTTGATGTTGGGACGGGCGGTGGGGTTATTGCGCGAGGTCGACGGCCTTGTCGTGGGGGAGCTGTAGGAGCTTCCGCCGCACGCCCAGCTGGGCACGAAGCCGCGCATATAGCCGGAGCTGCCCGTCACCTCGACGTATGTCCAGTCGGTGCCCATCGTGCCCAGCACCGTCACGGACGTGCCGCGGGAAAGATTCAGGATGGGCTTGTTGTAGATGACCGGATCGTCCGTCAGGCTGCAGTCGGAGGTGATGGAACGGGTGTAGCTGCTGAAGGAAAGGTCATAATCAATCTGACCCTTCACGCTGTACATGCCGCGCAGCGCGGTTTTTTCGACATAGCCGATGCGGTAATCGCCGTTGCTCAGCTCATAGCCGATCATGACCCAGCTGCCTGTTACGCCGTACACGCGCGCCACGCCGCCGCCGCCGTAGGTGGCCTTGCCGTTGTTCGCGCGGAAATAGTATTCGCCGGGACCCGAGTAGCACGGCCAGCTTCTTTCAAAGCGCGCGGTGGCGTAGGTATTCAGATCCGCCGCCTGTGCGCCGACCGTCAGCGCCAGCAGCGCCGCGATCGCCAGCAACAGGATGCACAGCTTCTTTTTCATCGTAATTCCCCTCTCCTTTGCGGCGGCATCGCACCGATACGCTTGCGCGATATCGCCTGCTTTTTCTTTATTTTACCATAAGAAACCCCAAAAGGCAATGCATGACGCGCATTTTTTGCGGCGCATTTGTAAAAAAATGACGATGGCTACGCAAAAAGCTGCGAAAGCAGGGCGCGCCCTGAGCGGAGCATCCTTCCTTCGCAGCGTAAAGCGTCGTTGAGCCGTTTGAAAAATTATATTTCCAGAAGGTCAAACGACGCGCGAATCAGCCCGCGCGCGGCGCCGGTATCGCTGATTTCGCCGCTTGCGAGCATTTGACTGAGCAGGTTGCCCAGCGCCGTTCCCTCCGTCGGTCCTGCGGAAATGGGCAGGCCGCACGCCTTGGCGGTCAGCTCGTTGAGGAACGTGTTCTGGCTTCCGCCGCCGACGATGCACAGGCGGCGGAAGGTCGTCCGGAGCATGCGCTCCAGCGCCCGAAGCGTGCGCGCGTAGCATTCCGCCAGCGAATGATGGACGCAGGCGAGCAATTCGCCGTCGTTTTGCGGCAGCGGCTGGCCGTGGGCGCGAAGATGCTGAAGAATGGCGCTTTTCATGCTTTCGGGCGCGAGAAACTCGGGCGCGTCGACGTCGATACGCCCGGAGAAGGCCGCGTTTTCGCGCGCCATGTCGGCCATTTGGGCGAAGGACGGCTTGCCGGGCATTTCACGGCGCAGACATTGAATGATCCATAGCCCCATGATATTCTTGAGCAGCCGGTATGTGCCTTCCACGCCGCCCTCGTTGGTCAGGCCGGAGAGGCGGCTTTCCTCCGTCAGCAGCGGGCGATCGATTTCCACGCCCAGCAGGCTCCATGTGCCGCTGGATAGAAACGCGTCTCCCGCCCGAAGCGGCGCGCCCAGCACGGCGGAGGCGGTGTCGTGCGCGGGCGCAAAGCGCACCTCGGGCGCAAAACCGATCGCGGCGGCGATTTCCGGCTTAACCTTTCCCAGCGAGAAGCCGGGCTGGCGCAGCGCGCCGAAAAGCCTGCGCGGCAGGCCCAGCGCGTCGATCATATCCCACGCCCAGTTGCGCGTGCGCGCGTCCAGCAGGCCGGAGGTGGAGGCGATGGTGTATTCGTTCTCCATCCGTCCCGTCAGGCAATAGGACAGGTATTCGGGCATGAACAGGAGCCGCTGCGCGCGCGAAAGCGCATCCGGGCGGACGGCTTGATCGGAAAGCAGCTGATAGATGGTGTTGAAGGACTGATGCTGAATGCCCGTGACGCGATAGAGCGCCGCGTCGTCCAGCGTGTTTTCGGTTGCGCGGGTGCGCTTATCGCGGTAGGCGATGGTATCGCCCAGCAGCGCGCCGCTTTCGTCCAGCAGCGCGTAGTCCACGCCCCACGTATCGATGGCGACGGTTTCGGGCGTTTCGCCTGCGTCGCGGCACGCCTTCAGCCCTGCGACAATTTCCCTCTCCAGCCGCGCATGATCCCATACCAGCATGCCGTCGCGCATGTCCGCGCCGTTTTCAAAGCGGTACATTTCCCGAAGGCAAAGCTTTCCGTCTTCCAGCCATCCCAGCACATGCCGGCCGCTGGAAGCGCCGATATCAATGGCCACATGCGTACGTCGCGTCATGTTATTCGCTCCTCTCGTCTTCCCGATTTTTTCGTAATCCCTTGGGATAATGGTTTTTCATCTGGCCGTCCGAAACCTTGCCAAAGCCCAGCTGCATGCCTTCCAGCGTCGGGCAGACCCAGCCGCGCGGCGCGTCCGGTGCGGGAAGCGTTTCACCACGCTGATAGGCGCGCGCCTCCTCCGGCGAAACCGGCACGCGGTGCGCTGCGGGCAGCGCCAGCGCCAGCGCATGATCGGGCGTGAAGACCTTTCCGCGCAGCATGCCCAGCTGCAGCCCGACGCGCAGCGTCTTTACGCCCTGCAGCGGCGGAAGCGGTGCGTTCAGGGAAAACAGATGATCGCCCAGAACGCCGGTGACAGGCGGCTGCGCGGCCATGCTCTGAGCCAGAAAGGCCTCGCACGCCGCGCGGGCGTTCTTCGGCGCGGGCGGAAAGGCAAAGGACGGCGGCGGAACGAAGCGATCCTCCGCCCGCTGCAAAAGCGCCGTGAAATGCCCCTCGCCCTGCGCTTCGTGCGGCCACAGGCGCAGCATGCCGCCGCTTTCCGGCATGCCGGGCAGCGAAAAGGGCGAGAGCGAAAAATCGGGCTGTTCGCGCAGAAAGGCTTCGATTACGCCTTCGTTTTCAACGGCGTTGAAGGTGCAGGTGCTGTAGGTCATTTTTCCGCCCGGGCGCAGCATGCGCGCCGCGTGACGCAGGATATGCAGCTGGCGCTGCGCGCAGCCCGCCGGCGATGCGGCCTGCCATTCCAGCCTGCTTTCGGGATGGCGGCGGAACATTCCCTCGCCGGAGCAGGGCGCGTCCACCAGAATTTTGTCGAAAAAGCCCGCCCAGCGCGGGCTGAGCTGCTCGGGCAGCGCGCTGACCACCACGGCGTTTGGAACGCCCATGCGTTCGATATTGCGGGAAAGAATCTGCGCGCGGCTCGATACGGGCTCGTTGCATACCAGTAAACCGCGTCCCTTCATATACGCCGCCAATTGCGTGCTTTTGCCCCCCGGCGCGGCGCACAGATCCAGCACCCTGTCCCCGGGCTGGGGCTGCAGCGCGGCTGCGGGCAGCATGGCGCTGGGCTCCTGCAGGTAATACGCCCCGGCCTCGTGCAGGCATTGGCTTCCGGCCTTGGAGCTTAGCGGCAGATACCACGCGTTTTCAGCCCATGGGATGGGGGAAAGCGCATCGGGCGGCGGCGGCAAGCCGGGGCGCGTGCGCACGCCGCGGCAGGGCGGCTGCTCAAGGGCATGCAAAAAATCGGGCAGCCGATTGCCCAGCAGGGGGGTAAGCTGCCCGATCCAGCCGTCGGGGAAGGGAAAAGTGCTCATAGACGCTGTCCGTTCTGCTGCGTCTGTTCAGGACGCCGCCAAAGATTCTGCCCATCCGGGCGGTCGGGATAAACCGGCTGATGGAAGGCCTGATCGCGGTCAACGACCGGCGGCAGGCCGTCGAGGAGGTTTTCGTCGTCGTCCTCACGCAGCAGCCGTTCCCGGAAGGAGAGCTTTTTGCGCTCATATTTCTCACTGCGCCGTTTCCGACGGGCGGCGGGCATATCGGAATCAAACGCGCGGCCCAGCCGGGAGGGTGTACAGGCGGGCGGCGGCGTATAGGCGGCGGGCGAAGCAAAATAGCGGCGGCGCTGCGCGGACTGCTCGGCAGGGGGCTCTTCGGGCGCCCAAGCGGGCTGCTGGGGATATTGCGAAACAGCGTAGGGCGCGTCCTCGCCGGGCGCGGAAAAATCCTGCGCATAGGGCGCGGGCTGCGCGAAGGTGTAGGCGGGCACCTCAGCCTCGGCCGGGGACTGCTGCGCAGGGGTCACCTGCAGGCCGACGCCCGTCTGATAGCCCTGCTGAAATTCGGCCGTATCCGCGAGGCTTTCGCCGCGCAGCCGGGCAAACAGGCGGCGCAGCTTCGTCCGCCACACCAGATAGGGACGCCAGCGAACCAGCCAAACGGCATAATCCAGCGCCGAGCAGGCCAGCACCAGCACAGCCGCGAGCAGCGCCCAATGGTCGCCCAGCCAGGAAAGGAAGGCGGAAACATGGCCGCTGGCAATCAGCCCCCACAGGCTGTTCATCAGCGCCTTTACCCACCCGAACAGAAGGGTAAAGAGCGTATCGGCAAATGCGTTCATACGCCGCCGCCCTCTTCCTTGGCTGCGTCAATGGGCTCGATGGTGACCGTAACGTAGGCGATATCCGAGCTCATGTTGACAATGGCGGCAGGGCGGCTGATGGTGATGGCGCGCGTGATGCTTTGCGTTTCACCGGCGATGTTTACGCGGGAGAGCAGGTAAAGCCGCGCGTCGCTGTCCAGATAATCGCTCACGTCGCTGGCGGCAATGCGGACGGATTCGGGCTCGATGGATATATCGGTTACGCGATAGCCCTTCGCCGGCTGACCGGTAATCAGGTTTTCGGTGCTGATGGATACGGAGGCGGTGGGGTAGAGCGTTTGATCGATGATGATATCCCGCAGCGTGACGGCCTGACTGCTGACCGTCAGCTTGGTGGAATCGATCTCGTTGCCCGCGTGATCCTGAAAGGTGAAGGAGGCGGTGGTGCGCTTTGTGCCCTCCTGCGCGGGCAGCTCGCTCATGTCATAATGCGCGATGCAGCGCGCCACGCTGTCCACGATCGATTTCGGGCCGCCGATATCCACCGTCATCGGGTCGCAGGTGGGCTTATCGGCGAAAAACCCCATGGGCGATTCGCCGATGGCCTGAATCTGAACGGGAATGCGCGTACGGGTTGCATATTCCTCCACCACGACGGGAATGCGCGCGGTGGAAATATCCGTGACCGTGCCGTAGAGCGCGGTGTTGGTGGAGATGGCGGAAAGCTTGACGGTCTGCTCGCCCGTGCCCGTGATTTGGGAAAGATCGGCGCGCACGGAATAATTGCCGACGCTGACGGTGTTAAAATTCTTTTGCGGCACGGAAACCTTGATACGCACCGGCTCCAGATCCTCCAGCCCGGACACGACGACAAAGCCGTTTTGGCGCAGGGCGGAGGCGTTGATGACGTTCACCTTGACGTTGCTGAAAACCTTTTCACGGGGCAGCGTGGTATCCTGAGAAATCAGTATGCCCCACAGGCAAACGGCCAGCAGAACGCTCAGCAGCTTTAGCCCCCAGCGGGTGGTAAGCGCCTTCCAGATTGCGCGCAGAACGGTAAGAATCTGCTGCTTTCTTTGCTCTCGGGCGGCGTTTGGGTCATTCGTCATCATGCGCTGCGCCTCCCTTCGGGGTTTTATTGCGCGGCTGGTGCAGCCGCTGCCACAGGCGGGAATGATTTTCGTGGTACATTTCGGTCAGCACGCGGCGCAGGCCGTCCGCGTCCAGATGGCGCGTCAGCTTCCCGCCCCGCGCCATGCTGATGATGCCGGTTTCCTCGCTGACGATGAGCACGACGGCGTCGGTATTTTCACTGACGCCAAGACCCGCGCGGTGACGCGTGCCAAGGTCGCGGCTGATGGAGCTGGAATCGCTCAGCGTCAGCACGCAGGCGGCGGCGGCGACGCGCTGGCCGCGGATGATGACCGCGCCGTCGTGCAGCGGCGTGTTGGGCTCAAAGATATTTTCCAGCAGCGGCGCGGAAATCAGCGAATCGATCGCCGTGCCTGTTTCCATAACGTCCTGCAGGCCGGTTTTCTGCTCGAAAACGATCAGCGCGCCCACGCGGCGTTTGGAAAGGCGCAGCAGGCATTGGGTAATTTCGCTGACGATATGCTCGCTTTCGTCCTGCTTGGTAAAGCGGTCCAGCCGCGTGCCGCGGCCGATTTGCTCCAGCGCGCGTTTGAATTCGGGCTGGAAAAGAATCAGCAGCGCGATGGCGCCGTTGTTAAGGATGCTTCGCAAAAGCCAGTTGAGCGTCGTCAGGCCGATCAGCTCGCTGAAGTAGCTGACGACGATCATAATGGCCAGCCCCTTGAGCACCTGAACGGCGCGCGTCTGGCGCGTCAGGAGGATCAGCTGATAAATCAAGAACGCGATGATGGCAATATCAATAAAATCGACCCATGTGGGGCGATGAAGGATGTTCCAGAGGAAATTCTGCAATTGCGTCCAAAAATCCGCCAAGCTGCTTCCCCTCACTTTCGTACGGCTTGAGCAAAGCTATTATACTACATAATCCAAGCCGGTAAAATCCCCTTTGCGGAGATTTCAAAAAATCTTTACATCTTTTTCTCACATTGATTTCGCATTTTGAGCCATCGCCCATTGCCCGTCCCGTGAAAAGACGACGCGGCGCGGCATTTTCTTGCAATATTCGCGCCGGCATGCTACAATACCGCTTGTGGGGGGGGAATGAAGCCAATGGAGCACGACGGTCATAGGGAGCGGCTTCGCGCCCGCTTTCGTAAGGAGGGCATGGGCGGCTTTGCGGCGCACGAGGCGCTGGAGCTGCTGCTGACCTACGCCATTCCCCGCGTCGACGTTAACCCGATCGCGCACCGGCTGATTCGGCGCTTCGGCTCCCTGCACGCCGTGCTGGAGGCCGAGCCGGAGGAAACATGTCAGGTGGAGGGCGTCGGCCCGTCGGCGGCGCTGCTTTTGCATATGATGCTGCCGCTGTTTCGCATGTATGAGCAGGAAAAGCTGCTTCCGCGTCAGCGGCTCGGCACTTATCCCGATGTGGCCGCCTACTGCGCCACGCTGTTTTTAGGCGCGAATAACGAAATGTTTTATGTGCTGTGTCTGGACGCGCAGTTTCAATTGCTTGCGACGGAGCTGATCGCCTTTGGCGCGCCCAACGCCGTAAGCGTTGAGACGCGGCAGGTCGTCCGCGTTTTGATGCGGCACAACGCCGTGGGGGCGGTGATTACGCATAATCATCCCAGCGGCTCGATACGCCCCTCTCAGGCGGACGTCGACATAACGGGCGAGATTGCGCGCGTGCTGCACAGCGTGGGCATTCGGCTGCACGATCATGTGCTCATCGCAGGCGGCAGAAATTTCAGCTTCAGCCGAAACGGCCTGCTGTCGCCGGACGGCGAGACGGCGCTGCCGGGGATGCGGGCGGAGCGCGCGGCGGACGCGCCGCTTTCAGCGCTTGGGCTGCGCGGACGAGAGTAAAGGAGCAAACATGCGAAGAAGACGAAGAAAGACCTTCGGGGGCTTTATGATGCGATTGATTGGGCTGGGCATACTGGCCTTCGTGCTGGCGCTGTGCGCGCTGTGCTATGCGGAAAGCCATCCGGGCGCGGCGGAAAACGATACCGACGCAATCATTGTGCTGGGCGCGCAGGTGTACGCCGACGGCAGCCTCAGCCCGCAGCTGGCGCTGCGCATGGAGGCCGCGCTGACCGCTTATCGGGCCAAGCCGCGCCTGATTGTTACCTGCGGCGCGAAGGGGGCGAAGGAGCCTGCGCCCGAGGGGGAAGCGATGCGCGATTGGCTGATTGAAAACGGCGTTCCGGGCGGGGATATTTTGGCGGAAACCCAATCCTTCAATACGGCGCAGAACCTCAAAAACGCCCGCGCGATGCTGCCGGAAACCGTTCGCAGCGTAACGATTGTGACCAGCGATTATCATCTGCCGCGCGCCATGCGCATCGCCCGCGATCTGGGCTATGAGGCCGAGGGCGTCGGGAGCCCGTGCAAGCCGGAATACTGGGTGAAGAACCATTCCCGCGAGGTGCTGGCATGGGGAAAATATTTTCTGAATAAGGTTGTGCCGCTGGATTAAACCGATTTTCGGTCTGAAGGGCTTTGGCTGCCTGCGCCGCCGCTGTGCGGCTTATACGGCGCCGCGCTTTTTCATCCGCTCATTCAAGGTGAAAAGGACGCGGATTCGAACAGAAAACAAAAGGCGCTCCGATCTGCGAAGACGGCCGTGCGGCCGTTGGCAGGTCGGGGCGCATTGATTTCCCCCCATCGGCAGGGCCTTGGATAAAGCGCGTGGGAAAGAAGGGCTTGCCCGCCCGGTACGCCCTCGCCGCGTCGCGCGCGTTTTGACGGAAGGCTGCGGAATTTGTCTGACATATATAGCATATGAAATACGATGGAAAGCAGGACGAATCGCCGAAAATGGTGGAAATCTGAGGGGGAAGCCCATACTTTTTACGCGATTTTGGGCGTTGGATGGGCGATGCTTGTTTGTAGAATACAAAAAAATCCGTCCGAAAACTGCATTTTCGGACGGACTGAGGAGGCGGCGCGCAAAAGCGCCTGCGGGAGGAGGAGGGCCGCCTGTGAAACGACTGCTTGCGCTTTGGCTGATGCTGGCGGGGCTGTCGGCTTGCCGGCCGGCGCTGTGCGCGAACGATGCCCGGACGTATGCGCAGCCCCCAAAGCGGCCGCACCTATGGCACGCCCATAACACGGTATGCGTGCGGGAATTGCCTTTCGCGACATAAAGCCCGCGCTGACCGATCCGTGGTACAGCCTTGCCGCGCTTGATTTGAGCCTGGACGGCCTGCACACGCTTGATCCGATCGCCTCGGGCCCGTATGTGCTTGGCAGGGTGACGGTTGTGCGGGAGGGCGAGAGCGTGTTCGCCGATCGGGCGCCGCGCCATCGCGGCACAAACGATTCTAATTTCCAGCCGGAGAGCGAATTTTTAACCTTTTTTCACGATCTGGACGCAGCGGTCGACGTGAATCCGGAAACCTTTACGGGCGCGCGCTATGCGTTTGGCGAGCCGATCAGCGTGGAAAACGATCTGGGCGGCGATACCGGCGTGCCGCTTTATATCTGCAACCGCGCGACCTATTGCGACCATCTTTCCTACCAATATCGCAGCCCTATTGTCTATGCGCCGTACCGCTATGACGATGAAGCGCGCATTGTCCCGCGCCGCGCTGTGTACCGCCTGATGACGCAGGACGCGCGCCAATGAAAAGCGGCGCCGCGCCATGCGATGACGGCATGGACGGCGCTTTTTCCGTCGGCGGCCAAGCGCTCCGCTTTCGTCCGGGAAGGCCGGATGGCTTTAGGCGGAAGGGAGTGTTTTGGGGTTAAAGCATGGCCGGAAAGGCGGATCAGGCCCCGCTGTTGAGCGCGCGGCCTGCGATCCGGTGCGCGGCTTGCCGCACCAGCGCGCGCTTTTCCGCCGTTGTTTCAGGCGCGTTTGGATCGTCCGGCACGAAATCGCAGCCGCGTACGTCCAGCCCGAGCAGCGTTTCGCACCACGTCGCGGCCAGCGCCAGCCGGCCGTAATGCAGGCTCATGTGGTAGCCGTCGCGTGTCAGCGGCTCGCCGCCCCCCGCACGGTCAAAGGCGGGCGTTTGCCGCAGCGCCTGGATCACGTCGCCGCAGGGAATCAGCGGAAGCGAGAGCGCCTTGCCAAGGAACCGGTTTGCGGCGCGCAGGCGGCGATGCATTTCGCCCTGATCGTTATGGTATGTGGGAAACGCGCCGTGCGCGCTGTCGATTTCATAGGCCCACGTTTCGTGCAGATACAGCCGGCTGCCGGGCGAAAGCGCGCGGCAAAAGCCGCACAGCAGCGGCAGATAGGGCGTGTAGCTGCTTCGAACGCCGCAGAGCGGGCTGCATTGCTGCAGGGTAATGACGTCCCAGCGCCGCAGCCCCAGCGCCGCGCGCAGCGATATTTTCCGACCGGTTTTCGCGCCGTTTTCTTCTAAATCGTAGGCGGGCTCGTCGCCGTTTTGAACGAATTTCCAATGGCTTTCCAGACTGCACCCCGGCACGTAGAGGTTGGCAACCTGCGCGTTCGCGCCGCACGCCTCCGCCATCTGATGCAGGTAAGCCGTCGCATCCTGTGAAAAACTGTTGCCGATGGCCAAAATGTTCATGACGCGTTTCCCTTACTTGATCCGTTCGATTGTCCAGATCTGCCCGTCGGTCGCCAGACGAATGACGCCGTTTTCGCAGAAATAGTAGGGCAGCTTTTCCTGCCTGAGGATTTCAACGCCCTTGGCCGTGCTGCGTCCGCTGGTGAGAATGACCAGCGCCGGCGAAACCCTGCGGATAAAATCCGCCTGCATGTTTAGATAGCCGTGGTGCGGATGCTTGACGATATCCGCGCGCAGATCGCGGCTTTCATCGCTTGCGAGCAGCAGCTGCGCGTCGCGCTGAATATCGCCGGTGAAGAAAATGCGGCGTTCGCCCAGCTGAATCATCAGCAGTACGGAACGGTTGTTGACGCGCTTGAGGCTGTTGTCCTCACACTGAAGCACGGTCGCCTGCGCGTCGCCCAAGGAAAGGACTTCGCCGTCCGATACCTGACGGAAGGGAATGCCCAGCTTGTGCAGGTCGTCGTATACCTTAAAGCGCAGGCTGTCGCCGTCTGGAAAATCCTCCGGGAAGCCCAGCAGGAATTCATCGCAGGCAACGCTTTTGAGCACATGATTAAAGCCGCCGATATGGTCGGCGTCGGGGTGGGAATTGACGGCGTAGTTGATCTTCGTTACGCCCAGCTTATCCAGCAGCGCCTGCACCTCGCGCCATTCGCTGCCGCCGCAGTCAATCAGCATGCTCCATTCGCCGCAGCGCACATACGCCGCGTCTACGCCGTTGATTTTGGGAAAATAGATTTCCAGCAGCGTCGCGCCTTCATCAAAGGCAAAATCGGCGTTCGGGTCGGCAATCTTATCGACGATCACATTTTCTGCCATGGCGAAAAGCGGGAAAAACAGCAGGCAAAGCGCCAGCGCCAGCAGCTTTTTCATTGGAAAAAACCTCGCTCTCATAAATAATATACGGAAAAACCGTTCGGCGACGAGCGATTTTCCCGTTGTTTCCGCATGCTCAGGCGCGCACGGAGAAGGCGTAAATCGTGGTGGACTGGTAGGTTTCGCCCGCGCGCACCGTGGTGGTGGGGAAAGCGGGCTGGTTGGGGCTGTCGGGGTAGTGCTGCGTTTCCATGGCGACGCCCGCGAACGCACCGTAATGCGCGCCGCCCTTGCCGCGGAGGTTCAGCCCCTGACCTGAATAAATCTGAATGCCGGGCTCGGTGGTCGTCACGCGCATTTCGCGGCCGCTCTTTTCGTCATAGAGCACGCCCGCCTCCTTCATGCCTTCGCCGCGCAGGACGAAGTTCGCGTCGTAGCCGTCGGCCTCGTCCACCAGACGGCATTCCGCGCGGCGGGCGACGCCCGCGCCGATGGTCATGGGCGCGTTGAAATCCAGCGGTGTGCCGGCCACGGCCAGCATTTCGCCCGTGGGGATAAGCTCCTTGTCCACGTCGGTAACGTAATCGGCGTGCAGTGTGAGCTGGTGCCCGAGCACGTCGCCCTCGCCTGCCAGATTGAAGTAGGTATGGTTGGTCAGGTTGACCACGGTGTCCTTGTCGGACTGCGCCAGATACCGAATGGTCAGGCGGCACTGATCGTCAAAGGAGAAGGAAACCTGCGTGTGCAGCTTACCGGGAAAGCCCTCCTCGCCGTCATGGGCGACGTAGGTGAAAATCAGCGTGTCCTCGCCCTCTGCCTCCAGCTCCTGCCCCTTCCACCATTTTTTATCAAAGCCCTCGCGGCCGCCGTGCAGGCTGTTGCGCCCGTCGTTGGGAAACAGGGTGTATTCCGTCCCGTTCAGCGTAAAGCGCGCCTTGGCGATGCGGTTGCCGTAGCGGCCGACCGTCGCGCCCAGATAGTTGGGGTTTTGATCGTATTCCGCGAACGAATCATAGCCCAGCGCTACGTCCGCCAGCTTTCCTTCCCGGTCGGGGACTTTAATGGAAACGATATGCGCGCCGAAATCCAGCACGGAAACGGAAGCGCCCAGCCGGTTGGTCATGGTATAAAGGGTCATCGTGCGGCCGGTCAGATCCGCGCCGAAGGGCTTTTGGGCAATGCTCATAGGGGAAACCTCCTTTAGTGGATACGTTCTTTCATTTTCCTATTATAAAATAAATGAAGGAAAATGGAAAGCATAATTTGCGCATCTTTTGCGAAAAATAACGCCGCAGGGAAAAGGGGGAACGGGTATGGAGCAAACGAGAAGGGGAATGCGGGAAAGGGCGGGCGCGCTGACACTGTGCGCGCTGCTGGTGTTTATCGGTATTTTTTCGGTTTCGCGTCCGGCGGAAACGCCGTCCGGCCAGCTGGCGGCCCGGGACGGCTGCAGCGTCAGGCGCGGCGCGCCGCCGCTTGCGGGGGAGGCAAGCGCCTTTTCCCGCGAGGAGCTTCTGCGCGGCACGCTGCTGCCGGTATCGCCCAAGACGCCGCTGCCGGCGGACTTTGCAGAGCCGAGCGTGCGCGGCGTTCGTTCGATGGTCGGCAGCTATCTGAACGCGGAGGAGGATGCGGCGCTGACGCAGGAGATGATCTACGCGCTGTGCGTTATGCAGCTGGAGCATCCCATGGAGCGCGAGCTTCGCTTCACTCAAGGAACGGTTTCCGCCGCGCAGCAGGAAAGCCGACGGCGCGACGCGCTGGCGCGGTATATGCGCGTCTATCCGGTGGCGGAGGCGGTGCAGCGCACGCTGGAGGCCGTGCCGGGCGCGCAGGAAAGCGAGCACAGGCTGGGATGGGCGGTGGATATTGAGCTGCTGGGGGAAAAAACGCTGCGCGGCGACGACGCGCTTTTGTATACCTCCTGCGGCACATGGCTGGCGGAGAACATGTGGCGTTACGGCTTTATTCGCCGTTACGCGCCCGGCGACGGCGCGGACGGACACTGCGAGGGCATTCACCTGCGCTACATCGGAAAGCCCCACGCGGCGGCGATGCATGCGCTGGGCGTGGGGCTGGAGGCGTATTGGGAGCTGCTTCGGCGCGAGGGATCGCTGACCGTTTCTTTTGCTGCGGGGGATTACGCATATATTTATTGCGTGCCCTGCGACGGCGGCGCGACGTTTTGCCTGCCGCCGCGCGCGGCGCGCATGGTCAGCGGCGACGGCGCAGGCTATGCCGTGCTGGCCGTAGCGGTCGACGGGCAATTCTAAGGTTAGTTCAGAAACAGCAGGATGGCTTCGTCCGCATGAACGCCGTCCCGATATACGGGAAGCAGCCCGATCAGGCTGGTATTGGCTGGAAGCGTGGCGGTTAAGGCGAAGCGCGCCGCGCCGTTTTCCTGAACGCTCGTGCAGTCGGCGCTGACCGGGACGTTATTGGCGTAGAGCTGATAGCCTGTAATTGCGCTTGTCTGGCTTCCCGCCGTCATGGCGACGGTAACGGTAACGCGGCAGACGCCGCTTTCAATCGCGGCCTCGGCCTGCGCGGCGTAGGCGCTGCCGGTGTAGCCGCCGGTGATGGCTTGGGCGGCCTTTTCAACCGCGCCGCGCGGAACGAAGCCGCGCGAGGGCGCGCTTCCCGTCGTTTCGATGTAAACGTAATTCCCCATCGTGGCGAGCCAGACGACGCTTTCGCCCTTGGCCAGCGAACGGGTCGCCTTGCCTTCGCCCAGCGGGTCGTCGGTCAGGCCTGTAGTGAAAAGAATGGTTGCGCTCTCCTTGTCAAGGCTCAGCAGCTGAACCTCTGCGCTGCCCGCGTAGGCCGAAGCGTCGATATAGCCGAAGCGCTTTTGCGTGGAGGACAGGGCGTACTGAATCAGGTAATAGCCGTTTTCCTGCCCGAACACCTGAATCCAGTCGTTGGTGGAAACGACGGCCCTGCCGCCTGCGGCGCGCTCATACTGCGTGCCCGGCCCCGAATAAACGGGGAATTTCCGCCCGCCCTCGAAGCGAAGCGTCTGCGCCTGAAGCTGACTGCCGGCGGGAATGGCGGGCGCATTGGAGAGCTTCTGCCGCGCCTCGGCGAGCGTCTTGGGAAAGGCGGCGAAGCTGAGATAGCGCAGGTTGGTTTCCACCACGCCGTAGGCCGAGCCGCTCGAGCCGTATTCGTTCTCATAGCGCAGGGCGCTTTCCGAAACGTTGATCCCGACCGCGTCGTAGGGGTAATTGAGGTACATTCCCCGAAGCCGCCATTGCCCGCCGCCGGTCACGGTGAAATTCATGGACACGGAGGGGTATTCAAACTCCGTCTCCGGCAGCGTCAGGCCGGCATGCAGATAGTCTTCGCCGGAATCGACAAAGCGCCACAGGGCGAATTCGCCCGCCTGCTGCGGCAGGGCGGCGGTGGTTTTCAGGTAATAGCGCCACGCGCCGTTTTGTCTTTCAAAGCCGTAGAGCGCCTGCGTTTCGCCCTTGGAGGCGACGGCGAAGGCAAAGTCCCCGCCGCGCGTGCCGGTTATTTCGACGTATGCATTTGCGCCGATAGTATAGTCTGCGAAATGGGACTGGGAAAAGAAAGTCTCTATTTCTGCGGAAAGCGTGGCGAGAATCGTCGCGCCCTCCTGCGCCCGAACCGGCAGTGCGGCCAGCGCAAGCAGCGCGGCCAGCGTGACAATCAATAGCTTTTTCATCGGCAATGCTCCTTTCTCTTGCTCGCTTATGATGACACGCGGGACGGCCGTTTTGTTTCACGGCGCGGAAATTTTTTCTGTGCTGCGCGCAACGGCGATGATTTCAGCCTCCTGCGCCCGGTTGCCGTCCAGCCGCAGCGTGCAGCCGTCCTGCTCCCAAATCAGGGAAAGCGAGTCTTCGCCGTCCGCTCCGCTTACCAGCAGCGCGACGTGGTCGTTGAGCGCAACATAGCGGCAAGCAAGGCCGTCTTGGGCGGACAGCGGCTCCAAGCGCGATTCAAAGTATTCGGTCAGCGTCAGCCGCCCGGCCATGCCGCCGTCAAAGGCAATCACGGCGCAGCCCGCGTAGGCCTCCGCCTCCTTTGCGTCCCAGCCCGCAGGCAGATAGGCGGGATAGTGGCTGCCCGTCCAGCCCGCAGGGGCGGAAGAGGGCTGCTGCGGCGCGGGCGAAAGGGTCGGCTGCGGCGTAACGGTTGATTCGGGAATTTGAATGGGCACTTCGTCTTCGGTGGGCGACGGGCGCGGAATATCGATTATATTCGGCGTTTGAGTGGGAAACACGGTGGCTGTATTTGCTATAACGACAACATTCGTGGTATTTTGCGGAAAAACCGTTGATGCGTTGACCGGGGTCGGCATGGGCGTGACGGTCGCGGCGGGCGAGGCTTCCGTCGGCGCGGAAGCGGGGGAGGCGTAGGGCACGACGGAGGCGGAATACATCGGCGCGGCGGGCGTATGCTCGGGCGGCGTATGGCTCAGAAAACGCCAGCCGACGCCAAGCAGCAGCGCAATGCAGGCCGCGGCGCGCAAAAATGCGGCCTTGCGGCGCTTTCTTCGCGTCAGCGCGGCGATTTGCGCCAGCGTTTTTTTCTGGTTCTCGTGATAGAGCGCCTCGGCCTCCTCGGGCGTTACGTCGAACCGGCGGGCGCTCAGCGCCTGCTCCAACGCCTCGGTATCCTCGCGCGCGATGCGTTCGCAGGCCTGACGCAGCATAAATTCCTGCTTTTTCATTCGTCCGCCCCCTCGTTTTTGAGCATTTCGGCCAGATGCTTGCGCGCACGGCTCAGGTGCACGCGGACGGAAACCTCCCGCAGCCCCGTTTCCGCCGCGATTTCCGCGTCGGTCAGCTCCCGGAAGTATTTCATCAGCATGATTTCCTTTTCACGCTCCGGCAGGCGGCGAATCGCTTCGGCGATCCTGCGCACGCCCGCGCGCTCCAGCAGCCCGTCCTCCACGCGCCCGCTTCCGGCCAAATCCTCCATGGCGACGCTGCCGTCAATCCGCTCGCGCTGCCTGCGGTTGAATTGATTGATGGCGCAGTGTCTCACTGTAGTGACAAGGTAGGCCTTCAATTTGTTACACGGGAAGGCGCGCAGCAGTGAAATTTTCTTGCTCAGCGCAATGATTGCGTCGCTGACCGCATCCTGCGCGGCCTCCGCGCCGCGGAGAATCTGCAGCGCCTGCGCGTACATCAGCCGGTGATAATCCATATACAGCGATTCCAGAAAACGCCGGTCGTCTTCGTTTTCCGTCGCCAGAAAAATAACGAACAGGGGAAAGGGCATGGGCGCTCATCCTTTCGGGCAGATTGCTTTCATTATGCCAGCGGGCGCGGATTTTGTCAAACGCCGCGGCTCCAAACGGTTTTTACCATCTAAAACGGGCAAATTCTTCGCGGCGGGCAGGAAAAAGGGGAAGAATCGGCGTATAAGCGAAAAATGAATGCTGTATACGAAGGCGAGCGTGGGATGTGTGGATGCGCGGCGGGAAATTGCGCGGGAAAAATTGATTGTGATTGTGCGCGGGCTGCCGCCGGAGCATCTGGCCCCGTTGGCCGAGGCGCTGTATCGCGGCGGCGTGCGGCTGATGGAGATTACCTTTGACCAGTCGCGTCCGGAAAGCTTCGCCCAAACGGCGGCGGGCGTCGCCCTGCTGCGCGACGCGTTTGCCGGGCGCATTATCCCGGGCGCGGGTACGGTGATGACGCAGGAGCAGCTGGCGCTGGCGCACCGCGCGGGCGCGGCCTATATTGTTTCGCCGCATACCGATGCGGAAATCATCCGCGGCGCGAAGGAACGCGGGCTGGCCGCTATTCCGGGCGCCACAACGCCGACGGAGGTCGTGCGCGCCTATGCGCTGGGCGCTGATTTTATCAAAATTTTTCCGCTGCAGCAGCTTGGCCCGGGCTATATTCGGGCGCTCAGGGCCCCGCTGAGCCATATCCCCATGCTGGCTGTGGGCAATGTGACGCTGGAGACGGCGGGGGAATACATGCGCTGTGGCGCGGACGGCGTGTGCGTGGGCGGACAGCTGGTCAACCGGCAATGGATCGAGGAAAAGCAATGGGATAAAATAACAGCCTGTGCGGCTGAAATGGTAAGGGTGGTGCATCAGAAATGAAGGCGGTTTGCTTTGGCGAGATCATGCTCCGGCTCAATCCGGAGGGATACCTGCGTTTTCCGCAGACGACGCGCTTTGAGGCGACCTATGGCGGCGGCGAGGCGAACGTGGCTGTTTCGCTGGCGAATTACGGCGACGAGGCGGCGTTTGTTTCCGCCGTTCCCGCGCACGAGATTGGCCAGAACGCGGTCAACGCGCTGCGCCAATTCGGCGTGGATACGCGCGGCATGCTGCGGCAGGGGCCGCGGCTGGGCGTCTATTATTGCGAAAAGGGCGCGTCGCAACGCGGCAGCAAGGTGATCTACGATCGCGCGGGCTCCTCGATTGCGCTGTCCAAGCGCGGCGATTACGATTGGGAAAAGCTGCTTCACGGCGCGGATTGGTTTCATTTTACGGGCATTACGCCCGCGCTGGGCGGCGAGCTGCCGGATATCTGTCTGGATGCGCTCAAGGTTTGCCGGGAAAAGGGAATCACCGTATCCTGTGATCTGAACTACCGCGGTAAGCTCTGGACGCGTGAGCAGGCGGGCGAGGTCATGAGCCGACTGATGCCCTATGTGAACGTCTGCATCGCCAATGAGGAGGACGCAAAGGACGTGTTCGGCATCGCGGCGGAGCATACCGACGTGAACAGCGGCAAGCTGAACCGCGAAGGCTATGTATCCGTGGCGCAGCAGCTGATGCAGCGCTTTGGCTTCCGCTATGTCGCCATCACGCTGCGCGGCTCCATTTCCGCGTCGGATAACAACTGGAGCGGCATGCTCTACGACGGCAAGCAGGCGTATTTCGCCAAGAATTATCTCATCCACATCACCGACCGCGTGGGCGGCGGCGACAGCTTCGGCGGCGGCCTGATTCACGCGATGAATCAATGGCCGGGCGATTGCCAGAAGGCAATCGAATACGCCGTGGCGGCTTCCTGCCTGAAGCAGACGATCGAATTTGATTTCAATCATGCCTCCGAAAAGGAGGTGCTGGCGCTGGCGGGCGGCAACGCGTCCGGCCGTGTGCAGCGCTGAACGAGCCGCTTGACGTAAGGACTAAGCGCCGTGCGCCGTCGCATATGTTTTTTCATGCGGCGGCGCTTTGGTTTGGTAACGCGGCGCTGCCGGGTGCCGTTGCTCGATTGCATCGGGGCAAAAACGCGCCTTGCATATTGCCTTATTGAGCATGATAGGCCAGGGATGGCCTTCAAGCCTTCGGACATAAAAAACGCGACCGATTCATCCCGAAACGGTCGCGTTTTTTTCTTTTGCGGGGCGTCGAAACGCTTTTCAGCGCCCTGCGCGCAGAGGCAGCCGCCCCTTTACGCTTCTTCACGCTCCCCGCAAGCTATCCAATCAGGAGCCGATGGGATAGGAACCCTCGTACAGAACGCGGAGCGTGGCGGGCCCGGCAACGCCGTCAATGGCCAGGCCGTGCGTGCGCTGGAACGCCTCGACGGCCTGCTTGGTGCCGTCGCCGTATTTACCGTCCACATTGCCGGTGTAGTAGCCCTGCTGGCGCAGCGCGTTTTGCATCCTTTCCACGGGCGTGCCGTAATAGCCGGGACGCAGGGTGAGGTTTACATAATCGCCCGACGGGTTGGGCGTAACCCGAATGTAGGTGTTGGGCGGCAGCGGCGTAGGCGTACGGTAGGGCGTAACGGTGGGCCTGCGGGTGGGAACGGGGCGTGTTGTCGCCGCGGCGGCCGCAGATTTGGCGCTGGAGCTGTAGAGCTTGTTGAGCGTGCTCGTGCCCGCGCGGCCGTCCGCCGTCAGGCCGTTCGCGCGCTGGAAGGCCTTGACCGCCGCGACCGTACCGTCGCCGAAATCGCCGTCGACCGTGCCGGTGTAATAGCCCAGCTTCTTCAGACGGCTCTGCAGCGTGCGTACGGCGTCGCCCTTGCTGCCTTTTTCCAGCGTTACGCCGCTGACGCCCGCAGAGGAGGACGTGGGCTTCGCGGAGGAGGAATAGAGCGCCTTGAGCGTGTCCGGGCCGGCGATGCCGTCTGAATAGGGGCAGTGGCGCTTCTGGAAGGCAATAACGGCCGCCTCGGTAGCGGAGCCGAAATCACCGTCCGCCTTGCCGGAGAGATAGCCCAGCTTAATCAGGCGCTCCTGCATCTGCTTGACCTTTGCGCCGGAATCGCCATAGCGCAGGTAGGTGTTGGCGGAATAGGAGGGCGTAGCGGTCGGCCGGGGTGTCGCCGTGGCGGCGGGCTTGGCCGTCGCGCGCGCGGAGGAAAGCTTCGCCATGGTGTTGCTGCCCACCTTGCCATCCACCGTCAGACCGTATTGCTTCTGGAAGGCCTTGACGGCCTTTTCGGTGCCTTCGCCGAAATCGCCGTCGACGTGGCCGGTGTAGAAGCCCAGATCCTTGAGCTTGCGCTGCACCTGCTTAACCGATTCGCCCTTGGAGCCCAGCTTCAGGGAACCCTGCGTCGTCGCGGCGGGCGTGGCGGAGTGCGCCGGTGCAGTTACAGAGGGCGCGGTGGCCCTAGAAATGGTGGAAAGCGGCCCGATCGTGGTGATTACCCACGGATTAACAGTCCCTGACACGGAGGTGGGCAGAGAAATCATGCCGCCGGTTGTACCGGCGAAGGGGTTGTCGGTCGTGGACGCCGCTGTGGGCAGGCTCGGCACGGGTGTGGCGGGGTTATATTCGGGGAAAATGTTCGAGCCGCTTTGCTGGCCGTTGGTGGCAATATCATCCGGCTTAACGACGCAGCCGCTGAGCAGCGTCGCCGTAATAAGCAGCAGGGCAAGCAGCGTCAGCTTCAGGGCACGGCGGTGTTTCATGATCATCCTTCCTTCCAGATCGATGCAATTCTCCGGAAAAGCATCCTCATCACTTAAGACGAAGCAGAGGACGAATTTGTTCCGCAAAATTGGAAATAATTTTACATCGGGGCCACGTCTCCTCGCGCGAAGGGGCACGAAGACATTCATCCTTCTATAGCATACCATAAATCATGACGAAATACAATCACTTTCCTGCCGACAGATTTCGTCAAAACTGCGAAAAAAGTTTTGGAAAAGGGCTTGACAAACGGCGAAGGCGTGGTAAAATATGCTTGAAGGTCAAAGAAAGTCAAAATTCAAGACCTTCGATGTGAATTTGAAATTCTCACGGAAATGAGGAATGTGCAATGGCTGGTAATCAATATACGCAAAAATCCATGGAAGCCATTCAGCTGGCGCAGCGTCTGGCGGCTGAACGGGGACACCAGCAGCTGGAGCAGGCGCATTTGCTGCTGGCGCTGCTGAGCATGCCCGAGGGGCTGACGGCGCAGCTGCTGACCAAGATGAACGTCAGCGTGGAAGGGCTGAAGGAGCAAACGGAAAAAATTCTCGAGCGGCTGCCGCAGGTGCGCGGCGCGGCGCGCGAGGAGGGCAAGGTTTACGTTTCCGCCGATATGGATAAGGCGCTGCGGCTGGCCGCGGACGAGGCAAGCCGGATGAAGGATGAATACATCTCGGTGGAGCATCTTTTCCTTGCGCTGGTGAAGGCGGCCGACCGCGAGCTGACGCCCCTTTTCCGCCAGTATCAGATCACGGAGACGGCGTTTCTCAAGGCGCTGTCCACCGTGCGCGGCGCGGCGCGCGTCACCAGTGAAAACCCGGAGGAAACCTACGACGCGCTGGCGAAGTATGGCACCGATCTGGTTGATCTGGCGCGCAAGGGCAAGCTGGATCCTGTAATCGGCCGCGACAGCGAAATTCGCGATGTGATTCGCATTTTGAGCCGCAAAACCAAAAACAACCCCGTGCTGATCGGCGAGCCCGGCGTCGGCAAGACCGCCATCGCCGAGGGGCTGGCGCTGCGCATTGTGCGCGGCGACGTGCCCGATTCGCTCAAGGATCGCACGGTCTTTTCGCTGGACATGGGCGCGCTGATTGCCGGCGCGAAATTCCGCGGCGAATTTGAAGAACGTCTCAAGGCGGTGCTAGCGGAAATTAAAAAGAGCGAGGGCAGGATTCTGCTCTTTATAGACGAGCTGCACACCATTGTCGGAGCGGGCAAGACGGAGGGCTCCATGGACGCGGGCAACCTGCTCAAGCCTATGCTGGCGCGGGGCGAATTGCACTGCATCGGCGCGACGACGCTGGACGAATACCGTAAATATGTCGAGAAGGACCCCGCGCTGGAGCGCCGCTTCCAGCCCGTTATGGTGAACGAGCCGACGGTGGAGGATACCATTTCCATTCTGCGCGGCCTGAAGGAGCGCTACGAGGTGTTCCACGGCGTGAAGATTCAGGACGGCGCGCTTATCGCCGCCGCCACGCTGTCCAACCGCTATATCACGGATCGCTTCCTGCCGGACAAGGCGATCGATCTGGTGGACGAGGCGTGCGCCATGATTCGGACGGAGATGGATTCCATGCCCACGGAGCTGGACGACATTCGCCGCCGGATTATGCAGCATGAAATTGAGGAGGCCGCCCTGAAAAAGGAGAGCGACCCCCTGTCGCAGGAGCGGCTGAACCTGATTCGCCGGGAGCTTTCCGACATGCGCGAAAAGTTCAACGAAATGAAATTGCGCTGGGAAAATGAAAAGCAGGATATTGGCAAGGTGCAGAAGCTGCGCGAGGAGATCGAGCGCGTCAACGCGCAGATCGAGCAGGCGGAGCGCGGGTATGACCTGAGCCGCGCGGCGGAGCTTAAGTACGGCGAGCTGCCCAAGCTTCGTCAGGAGCTGAGCGAGGCCGAGAAGGAAACGCCCAACAAGGCCACGCTGCTTCGCGACAAGGTAACGGAGGAGGAAATTGCGCGTATCGTCGCACGCTGGACGGGCATTCCGGTAAGCAAGCTGATGGAGGGCGAGCGCGAGAAGCTGCTGCGCCTGCCCGAGGAGCTGCACCGCCGGGTGATCGGTCAGGACGAGGCGGTCGAGGCCGTCAGCGAAGCGATTCTGCGTTCACGCGCCGGCGTTGCGGATGAGAACCGTCCCATCGGCTCCTTCCTGTTCCTCGGCCCCACGGGCGTGGGCAAGACGGAGCTGGCCAAGGCGCTGGCCGAAGCGCTGTTTGACGATGAAAAGAATCTGGTGCGCATCGACATGACCGAGTATATGGAGAAATTCTCCGTCTCCCGCCTGATCGGAGCGCCTCCGGGATATGTGGGCTACGAGGAGGGCGGCCAGCTGACCGAAGCGGTGCGGCGGCATCCCTATTCGGTGGTGCTGTTTGATGAAATGGAAAAGGCGCATCCGGACGTTTTCAATATTCTGCTGCAGATTCTCGACGACGGCCGCGTGACGGACAGTCAGGGCCGCACGGTGGATTTCCGCAACACCATTCTCATCATGACCAGCAATCTGGGCTCGGCGCAGATTCTGGAGGGCATCGACGCGTCCGGCAGTCTTTCCGAGGGCGCGAAGGCGTCTGTACAGGCGCTGCTGCGCAGCCAGTTCCGGCCGGAATTCCTGAACCGCATCGACGATACCGTGATCTTCACGCCTCTTACGCGCGATCAGGTGCGCTCGATTGTGGATCTGCTGCTGGCGCGGCTGAAGAACCGTCTGAAGGATAAGCAGCTTTCGCTGCGCCTGACCGACGCGGCCTTTGACCGCCTGATGGAGATGGGCTATGATCCCGTCTACGGCGCGCGGCCGATGAAGCGCGTGCTGCAGAGCCGCGTTGAAACGCTGGTTGCCAGAAAGCTCGTTGCGGGCGATATCCTGCCCGGGCAGACGATCGTGATCGACGCGCCCGCAGGCGGCGAATTCACGGCCTCCGCGGAATAAGCAAAAAAACAGCAAAGCAAACGGGCGGTGGATCCTCCATCCGGAGAGTCCTCCGCCCGTTCTTTTGCATTCAAAGTGCGCTTTGTTTTTTTAGGTGGCGGTGCTGCGGAACTCGGCGGGCGTGAGCCCGGTCTGCTTTTTGAAGCTTTGGTTAAAATATTTGGCCGAGCAAAAGCCCGTCTGCGCGGCGATATCCGAGATTTTGAGGTTTGTGCCGACGAGCAGCTGGCGCGCCGCGTTGATGCGCACCTCGTTGAGGTGGTTGAGGATGTTCTTGCCTGTGTGCATCTTGTAAAACCGTGAAATATAGGCGGGGCTGTAATGCGTGTCCGCCGCGATGAGGGTGAGGGAGATATCCTCCTGATAATGGGCCTGAATGAAGGCGTCGATCCTGCGCACAAGCCATTGTCCCATATCCTGCTGCGCCGCCGCGCGCCGTTCAAACAGCCGGCAGAGCATTGCGCGCGCCCGCTGGCGCAGCTGACGGCCTGAAAGGCTGCGCGGCTGCTGCCAAAGCGCGGCCTGCGCGGCGAGCGCGTCGTCGGCGCCGAAGGTTTGCTGCGCGGAGAGGGCGAGAAAGGCGATGGCCGTGCGCAGCGCGGAGGCTGCGGCGACGGAGGGCGGCGCCTGCGTATCCAGAAACGCCGTGCCCGCGTCGAAGGCGGAGAGACATTCCTCCTGCTTCCCCTGACGCAGGAATTCCCACAGCGCGTTCAGCTCTTCCATGGCGGGGTAGGTTGGCGAACGCTCCGCGTTTTCGCTTTCTTCCGAGAACAGCTTTAGCCCGCCCGGCTCCATGCGGTCGATCAGGAGCAGGGCGGTGCGGTATTGCGCGTGCAGGCTTTCCCATGCGGCGAAATGATCGCTCATGGCGATGGTGAGCCGCCCGCTTGCGCGCTCCTCGCTTTGGCGCAGCAGCGTTTCAGCCGTTTCGGTGATATGGGCGAGAAGACGCTTTTCTTCGCCGTCCGTTTGCAGCAGAAGGGCGGCGCAGGCGTCCAGGGTGAAATCGAAAACCTCCACGCCCAGCGGCTGAAGCTCCCGGCGCAGAAAGGCGGCGGCCTGCTGCAGCGCGTCGTCCGCGTGGAGAAGCGAATTTTCCTCCATGCGGCATACCAGCAGCAGCGTCGGTCTGGCTCGCGAAACCACGTCGGGACGAAAGGCCTGTAGCGTTTCCTCAGCCGCCTGCGTGCCCAGAATGACCTCGCGCCGGATAATCAGCCGGTTCAGCCCGGCGGAGATCTTTTCCAGATCCGCGCTCATGCGCAGCATTTCGCTTTGCTTGGCGACCTCCGCCTCGATGGCGGCGACGTGCTTTTGGACAGTGGCGAGAATGGTTTCGTAATCCTCGATTTTGAGCAGATAATCCACCTGATCGTAATGCAGCGCCTGATAGGTATAGTTGAAATCGCCGTGCGCGGTGAGCAGAATCACATGGCAGAAGGGCCATTCGCGCTTGATGCGCTTCATCAGCTCAAGCCCGTTCATGCCGGGCATGGCGATGTCGGTCATGACCAGATCAAAGCGCATGCTTTCCAGCAGCGCAATGGCCTGTGCGCCGCTGTAGGCGCGGTAAATTTCGATATCCAGCGCGCCGCGCAGATAGCCGTAGAGCGAATTGACGATTCGTTCCTCATCGTCCACCAGCATCATGCGAATCAAGCGCGTCGCCTCCCTCCAACGGTTCGATGTGAATGGCGCAGCCCAGCCCGCCCATTTTGCTGCGGTAAAGCAGCAGCCGGCTTTGGCGGTTATAGACAAACTGCAGCCGCTTTTGAATATTGACCAGCGCGATGCCGCCGTTTTGTTCCGTTTCGCCGCTGTCGACGCGCCTTTGCAGGGAAAGCAGCGCCTCGTCCGTCAGCGATTGGCCGTTGTCCTCCACCCGGATTTCCAGCGCGCCGCCGTGCAGCGTTTCAAACGATACGGCGATGACGCCGTTTTCCATGGCCTTCATGCCGTGGCCAAAGGCATTCTCGATCAACGGCTGCAGAATCAGCCGCGGCACGCGCAGGGACAGCCTGTCCTCGGGGCATTGGTCAAATTTCACCGTGACGGCATGCGAGAAGCGAATTTGCTGAATTTGGGCGTACGCCTGCGCATGATCGATTTCCTCCTGCAAAAGGGCGTATTCCTGCCCGGAGCAGGTGATGTAGCGCAGATATTTGCCCAGCAGCCCGGAAAGCTGAATCGCCTGATCGTATTCCTCGTCATAGAGCATGGCGCGCAGAATAAAATAGGAATTATAGAGGAAATGCGGGTTGATTTGATACTGCATCTGCTTGAGCTCCGCCTTGGAATGAAGCAGACGCAGCTCGTATTCACGCTCGATCAGCGTTTGAATTTTTTCGGCCATTTGATTGAATTGATTGAACATGTCGGTGAATTCGCTGCTCCATGTGGGGGCGATGCGCGTGCTGAAATCGCCCATGCGAATCTGCCGCAGGGCCGCCTGCGTGCGGCGCAGGGGACGGTCGATGAGAAAATACATCAGCATGATAACGCCCACGGCAGCCAGCAGAATCAGGACGTAATT
Organism: uncultured Clostridia bacterium; assembly: GCA_934632155.1. Classification (GTDB taxonomy): domain Bacteria; phylum Bacillota; class Clostridia; order Christensenellales; family Aristaeellaceae; genus RUG563. The sequence continues at coordinate 133,966 of CAKTXZ010000001.1, forward strand.
GAAAATAATTCGCTGCTGGTAGCTGCGCATCTGGCCGGAAATCTTCTCGGCCGGCGTAATTTTGCATACGGCGGCCTCGGCGTCCTCCACATACGACCAGGTGACCAGATAACGCTGCCGGTTCTCCGTGATATAGGCTGAGGATGCATCCGGCGAAATCATGCGGCCGACGGCGGAAAACGTAGTGGCTGGCAGCGTGCTGGCCGATCTGGCGAACAGCCGGGCGGAAAATGGGCCGGTGACATAAAGGCTCAAGCAGTTTTCGCGGCTTTCGCCCATGAAGCCCTCCAGATAGCGCTGCACGTTGAGCGGATTGAGCCGGAAGAGCACGCACATGCTTTTCCCCATGTCGGTGATTTTGAAGCACAGCGAGCCGTCCAGATAGGTCAGCTGTTCGCTTGCCTTTTCCAGCAGCGGCTGGTTTTCATCGTCGGTGGAAATGTGGGACAGCGAGAGGCTGGTCGCCTTGCGGTCGGCGGAATGAAGGTACAGGGTGATATTGTTAATCAGGCTGTTGCTGCTTTGCAGCAGCAGAATCTGCTGTTCGGCGTATTGCGCCGTTTGCGCGTAATCCGAATCGTAGCGCTGCATTTCCGCCAGAATGCTCAGCCGCTTGCTCAGCTGGCTGGTCAACAGGGAATAGCCCTGTGCTTTGAGCTGGCGAATATCCTGTCCCAGACGCGCGGCGATGGCGTCGCTTTCCGCCGTTTCGGCGTCAATCAGGCTTTTTTCAAAGTCGGCCAGCATATTGTTGCTGAAGGTCGCGGCCAGCGTGGCGATAATCGCCACGCAAACGACGACCAGCGTCAGGGCGACGGCCAGAATGGAATGCGACCAGCGCTTGAACATGGATACATCTTCCTTTCCGCAGGAAAACGCGCCGCCGAGTACGCGCGCGGGGAAAACGGACAATGGTTACCGTTCCATTTTATCACGAACGCGCGCGAAAGGCAATGCGCTTGGCAAACGCACGGTGCGTGCGGCAGCGCGCCGGGGGGCGCTTGAAGGGACGCGGCAAAGCGGGCGGTCATACAAAAGCGCCCTGCTCCGCAGCAAACGTGCGGGACAGAGCGCATGCAAAGCGCAGCTTTCGTTTCAATTTTCCGGGCGTTTTAGCGCAAAGGACGCGCCTGACGCGGGCGAAGCCGACATCAGCCCTTCACGCTGCCCAGCGTAATGCCGGAAACAAAGTAGCGCTGCAGGAAGGGATAGACGCACAGAATCGGGATGGTAGCCACGATGATCTGGCTGCACTTGACGGTGCGGTTGGCCAGCAGGGCGTAAAGCTCGTAATCATCCGCCGACATATCCGCGACATTCATTTCAATGATGACCGAACGCAGATAAGTCTGCATGGGAATGCGGCTGGGCGTGGTGATGTAGAGCATGCCGTCGAACCATGCGTTCCAATGGTTCACGATGCAAAACAGCGTAATGGTCGCGATGGCGGGGAGGGAAACGGGCAGATAAATCTGCACCAGCGTGCGGATATGCCCCGCGCCGTCGATGAGGGAGGCCTCCTCCAGTTCCTTGGGCACCTGACGGAAGAAATTGAGCATCAGCACCAGATTGAAAATCGGCAGCGCGCCGGGCAGCACCAGCGACCAGATGGTGTCGCGCAGGCCCAGCTTGGAAATCAGCAGGTAATTGGGAATCATGCCGCCGCCGATGAGCATGGTGATGAAGAAATACCATGTGTAGACGCTGCGGAAGCGCAGCTTGCCGCTGTCCTTGGAGAGGGGATAGGCGGTCAGGATAATCATGAACAGGTTGATGCCGCCGCCCAGCACGATGCGCAGCAGGGACGTTTTGAAGGACGTCCAGAAGCTGGCGCGGGTGATGATATACTGATAGGCGCCCAGATTAAAGCCCATCGGCCAGAAGGTTACGCGGTTGGCGTCCACATAATAGCCGTCGCTGAAGGAAATGGCGATTACGTTGATGAAGGGAAGCAGGCACATCAGCGCCAGCAGCACCAGCACCAGCGCGTTGACGACGCGGAAGATCTTTCGCCCCGTGCTTTCCTTAATTTTATTTTTGTGACGGGGCATGACGATGGATTCCTTGCTCATACTCATTGCTTTCTCCTCCCGTCAGAACAGACGATAATCAAAGAATTTGATCGCGACGTAATAGGACGAGGAGATAAACAGCAGCGAAACCAGCGATTTGAACATGCTTACCGCGGTGGCGGGGCTGTATTTCGCGCTTTCAAGGCCCAAACGATAGACCATGGTGTCAATGATATCGCCCGTTTCGTAGACGACGGGGTTATACATATTGTAAACCTGATCGAAGCCCGCGTTGAGCACGTTGCCCAGGCTCAGCACCATCATCAGAACGATAATCATGCGCATGCCGGGCAAGGTAACGTGCCACGTTTGCTGCCAACGGTTGGCGCCGTCGATGGCGGCGGCTTCATACAGGGTGGGATCGATGCTGGTGATGGAGGCCATATAGACCACCGTGCCGTAGCCGAAATTCTTCCACAGGTCGGTCAAAATGATTGTGCCGCGGAAATAGCGGTTATCGCCCAGAAAGTAGATGGGCTGTACGCCGAAAAGCTGCAGGAACTGATTGACGATGCCGTTGGAGGGGGAGAGCAGATCGATGATGATGGAGCCGAAAATAATCCAGCTGAGGAAATGGGGGAAATAGACGATCGTCTGAATGGAGCGCTTGAGCTTGTTGCTTTGCAATTCGTTGAGCATCAGCGCCACCGTGATGGGAACCACGAGCCCCAGAACGATTTTCCAAAAGGCGATGATGACCGTATTACGCAGAACGCCCATCATATTGGGCATGGTGAAGATGTATTCGAAGTTTTTCAGCCCGACCCATTTCTGATTGCCGAACAGACCCTTGGCGGGAATAAAGCGCTGGAAGGCGATAATCAGGCCGCCCAACGGAATGTAATGAAAAATAAAGGTCATTACAATGCCGGGAATCAGCATCAGGTGCAGCGGAATTTCATAGCCGGAAAACCGCCGCCGCCGGGGCTTCACAATCGTTCTTTCTGCCATGCAGGTCATCCTCCTTCAAAAAATCTGTGTGTGGGCCGTTTGGCCGGCCCACACACAGAGGAAAAACCGGAACGTGGTATTACTTCTTGGAATTCTGATACCAGTCGTTGACTTCCTCGGTGATCTGCGTGCCGCCCATGGCGTCAAACGTCTTCAGCCAGGAAGCGAAGCCCTTGTCCACATCCTCTTCGCCGATGATGATCTTGATGAACATCTTGAGCTGTTCGTCCTTGATGGTGCTCCAGCGATCCTGCATCAATTCGCTCTGCGCGCCGAGGAAGGCGTCGTAATCGATGCGGTTGTCGTTAATCGCGTTGCCCAGCACGACCATGGGGGTGTCGGGGCCGTCGCCGAACATGTGCGCCCAGTTCCACTGAGAGGCCTCGGTGCCCGTGGTCAGGTTGGACCAGTAGGTGATGCCCTTGGCAACCAGCACGGAATCGTCGCCGGTCTTGAAGCGCTCAAGCAGGTTCAGGTAGGTGTTGTAGTTGTCCCAGGAGGAAACGGAGGCCTGGAAGGGCTCGAGGTTCTGCGCGCCGTCGTTGGAGAACCACCACGTGCCGTTGGTGATGCCGGAGATGAAGGTGAAATCGCACAGGGCGGCGATCATGCCGGCCACTTCGGGATGCTCGTAGTTGGCGTTGATAGCGAGCCAGCCGCGCTGGTTGGTGTTGAGGTACTGATGCACGGGCGTGCCGTCCGCGGAGGGAAGCTCAACGCTCATGGAATCCACGGTGTGATCCTTGTCCCACATCTTCTGGAAGGTGCCGTTCTGCCAGTGGCCGCCGTAGAGAATGCCGGCCTGACCGTTGAGGATAACGGCGGAAGCGTCGCTGTTGGTCTGCGTGATGAATTCGGGATCAATGTAGCCTTCGACATACAGCTCATGCAGCCAGCGGAGCGCGTCCTTCACGGTTTCCTGCGTGCCGCCCCAGACCAGCGTTTCGTTGTCGTTGACCCAGAATTCGGGGTACGCCTTGAAGCCGGCGAAGATGCCGCGGGTGGCGTAGTAGAGGGACTTGTCCATCAGCAGGCCGTACATTTTGTCCGCGCCGTCCAGATTGGCTTCCTTGAACGCCTTCATGATGTTCTTCAGGTCTTCAAAGGTCTTGGGAGCTTCCAGATTCAGCTTCTCCATCCAGTCCTTGCGCAGCCACAGGTAGGAGAAGGTGTCGGTATCGGAGATGGAACGCGGAATGCCGTAAGCCTTGCCGTCATAGGTGGCCTTCTCCAGCATCTTGCCGCCGTCGGAATTGATAACGCCCTTCTGATGGGTGGTGAAGTACTTTTCGATCACTTCGTCCACGGGCATAATCACTTCGGCCTCGGCCAGCTGCATCAGGTCGTCCTGCTTGCGGACGAGGAACATATCCGGAATCTTGTTGGCGGTGATTTCCAGACGCAGCTGCGCGTCGTAATCGCTGTCGATCTTCATCCAATCGTAAACGATTTCGATGTTGAGCGCGCGCTTGCAGGCGTCGACGTAGCGGTTGTTTTCCAGCGTCTCGCCCCACCATTCCTTCCACGTGGCCATGTTGGTTTCCAGCGCGGCGGTATAGTAGTTCACGATGTGAACCGTGACGGTCTCGTCAAAGGGCTTGACCAGATTGCCTTCGCCGTATTTTTCTTCGTACCAGGTCTGCAGGTTGTCCACCAGCAGCTTCATCTGGTCTTCGTAGAAGGTGGGCTCGTGCTGGTCGAGCGCCAGCGCGGGAATGGCGGTGAGCAGCAGGCACAGCGCCATAGCCAAAGCAAACAGTTTCTTCATGCGGTAACCTCCCTAATCTCTTTTGCCGGGCGCGCATACGCCCGGCGTCTACGATTATTATATCGATTTTGCAGAGCTGCCTGCAAGGATAAATTATTTACATTTTGGCCGAAATTTTTACTTATCAGCCATGAGGGACGACGCTCGGCGCGCATTGCCCCGCCGCCGCGGCTTGCCAAACGCATCCTGCGCGTATATAATAGGAACGTCGGCGCATAAGCCCGCCGGCGCAACGAAAGAGGAGACGACATGCGATTTACATTTTGCCCGCTTTTTAGCGGGAGCAGCGGCAACGCGCTGTTTATCGGCGCGGGCGATACGCGTATTTTGATCGACGCGGGCATGCCGGGGCGCAGCATCGAAAACGCGCTGCGGCAGATCGGCGTATTGCCCGAAACGCTCAGCGGCATTGCCGTAACCCATGAACACAGCGACCATGTCAAGGGCGTGGGCATCCTGAGCCGCAAGTATCATCTGCCCGTTTACGCCAACGAGCGCACATGGAACGCCATGGCGCGCAGCGTCGGCGCGGTCGAAAAGCGGAATGTCCGCGTCTTTTTGAACGAGACGGATTTTTATATCGGCGATCTTTCGCTTTCGCCCATTCCCATTCCGCACGACGCGGCCGACCCGGTGGGCTATCGGGTGTATTACGGCGGGCGCAGCGTGGGCGTGGCGACGGATATGGGGCATATGCAAAAGAGCGTGGTGCGGGCGCTGGCGGGCGTGGACGTGCTGCTGCTGGAGAGCAATTATGACCCGGCGCTTTTGCGGCAAAACGAGCATTATTCCGCCTATTTGAAGCAGCGCATTCTGGGCAACCATGGCCACCTTTCCAACGAGGCGAGCGCCGAAATGCTGCTCGCGCTTTATGAAACCGGCGTTCGGCAGGCGCTGCTGGGGCATATGAGCGGGGAAAATAACACGCCCGAGCTGGCGCTTTCCACGGCGACGGAGCGGCTGCGCCGCGCGGGGGTGGCGGTCAATGAGGAAATCGGTCTGGGGCTGGCGTGGCGCGACCGCGTGAGCCGGAAGTTTGAAATTGTGTAGGGGAGGGAAAAAACAATGCGGCTGCGAGTGCTGGGCTGTCACGGCCCTTATCCGTGCGCGGGCGGCGCGACGAGCGGATACCTGATCGAAAACGGCGACGCGGCGCTGCTGATGGACTGCGGCGCGGGCGTGCTGGGAAAGCTGACGGCGCTATGCGATCCTGCCGCGCTTTCGGGCGTGCTGCTGAGCCATTGGCATTTTGACCATTGCAGCGACCTGACGGTCATGGGCTATTATCTGGAGGCGGCGGGCGTGCGGCTGCCGGTTTACGCGCCGGGGGAGGATTGCCCGCCTGTGCGCGCGCTGCTGTCGCCCCGGGCGTTCGAGGTGCGTGATTATCCGGCGGGCGCGCTGGAAATCGCCGGGCTGCGCGTGACGACGGCGCCGGTGCGGCACCCTGTTCCCTGCCGCGCGCTGCGCCTGACGAACGGCGAAAAAACGCTGATTTATACCGGCGATACGAACGATTGCCCCGGCCTTGCGGCCTTTGCGGCGGACGCGGACGCGCTGCTGGCGGACGCGGCGTTTCTGGACGGCGAATGGCGGGACGCGCTGCCGCATATGAGCGCGCGCGGCGCGGCGGTGTTGGCGCGGGATGCGCGGGCAAGGCGGCTGTATCTGACGCATCTTTCCCCGCGGCATGCGCCGGAAAGCTATGAGGAGGAGGCCAAGGCTGTTTTTGCCGCCGCCTCCGCCGTGCGTCCGGGCATGGTGATCGCGCTGTGAAAATCCGCCCCTTCCACCACCAGCGGCCGCTTTGCGCCGTCGCGGTCTTCTTCGGCGTGGGCGTGCTGTGCGGCGCGCGCTTTGCGTGGCGGCCGGTGTGGTACGGGTCGGGTCTTTTGGCATGCGTGCTGGCGGCGCTGCTGCTGCGCGCCTGCGGGCGAAAATGCGTGGCGGGGCTGATGGGCTGCGCGTTGTTTGGCGGCATGCTGCTTTCCGGCGCGGCGGCGCATCCGGCGCTGCCGCCGGTTGGAAAATACGAGGTGTCGGGCGTGGTCAGCGCGGATGCGGAGCTGCGCGAGGAGGGGCGCGTGCGGTGCTATTTGGAAAACGTCGCGCTGCACGGCGACGCGGAGGCGATCTCCGGCCTGCGGGCGTACTGGACGTATACAACGGATGAAGAAGCGCCCTTTCTGCCGCTGGAGGGTGAAGCGGTGTCCTTCACGGCCAAGCTGTATCATCCCTCCGGGCAGATGAACCCGTATGGCTTTGATTTTGCGATGTATCTGCACCAGCGGGGCGTGACCGTCGGCCTGACGGGCGCGCGGGAGCCGAGCGTGACGGGCCGTCCCGGACGCGGCGCGCGCAGCCTGTGCTATCAGGCGCGCAAATGGCTGACCGGGCGCGCAAGGGCGGTGTTCGGTGCGGACAGCGCGCTGCCCGAGGCCATGCTGCTGGGCGTGAAGGAGCAATTGCCCGATGAAACGCAGCGCGCCTTCTCCGAAACGGGCATCGCGCATATTCTGGCGGTGTCCGGGCTGCATGTATCGCTGCTGACAGCGGCGCTGCTGCTGCCCTTCCGCGGCAGGCTGTCGCCGCGCGGACGGCTGCTGGCGACGGCGATTGTCACGGCGCTTTACTGCGCGCTGCTGGATTTTCCGGCGCCCGTGGTGCGCGCGTCTATCCTGATGACGCTGTGGCAGCTGCGGCGTGCGGCGCGCCGTGCGCCGGACGGGCTGACCATGCTGGCGGCGGCGTTTATGCTGATATTGATCCTTCGGCCGCTGGATCTGTTTTCGGTCGGCTTTCAACTCTCCTTTTGCGCCGTGCTGGGGATGACGGCCTTTGGTGCGCCGCTGCGCGCGCGGCTTTCCTTTTTGCGGCGCGACGGGCTGATAAACGCGGCGGCGACGACGATTTCCGCGTCCGTGGGGGTGGCGATTCCCTGTGTGCAGGCGTTTCACCGCCTTTCGCTGCTTGGCTTGGCCGTCAGTCCGATCGCCTGCGCGGCGGTTGGGGTGCTGCTGCCGGTTTATTTCGCGCTCCTGCTGATCGGGTGTGTGTGGCTGCCGGCCGGACAGTGGCTGGCGGCGCCGGTCGCTGCGGCTACACGCTGGCTGGTCGCGGGCGTTCGGCGCCTGAGCGCGCTTCCCTTCGCATCGCTGCGGCTGCCCGGTCTGCCGTGGTACGTCGTGCTGGCGCTGGCGGCCGCCGGCGTGCTGGCCACGCGGTACGTTGTGCTGCCGGCGCGAAAAAAGGCGCTGTTGGCGTGCGTGCTGGCGGTGCTGTCGCTGGGCGTATGGGGCGCTGCGCAGGAGCGCGGCGTGCGGTATACGCAGCTTTCCGCCGGGCAGGCCGACGCGGCGGTGATTTGCGACGGGCGGGAAACCGTTGTGATCGATACGGGCGAATACGGCGGCGATTTGGCCAATTATCTGGCGGCGTACGGCCGTGGGATCGATCATCTGGTGCTGACGCATCTGCACGGCGACCATTGCGGCGGCGTAAAGCAGCTGCTGGAGGCGGAGGTGCCCATTCGCGCGGCGTATCTGCCGCAGGGCGCGCTGGCGGCGGAACTTGACGAAAGCGCCCGCGCGCTGCTTCTGGCGCTTGACGAGGCGGGCGTTCCAATACGTGAAATTGCGCGGGGCGATACGATTCAAACGCGGCGCGTGACGCTCACGGCGCTCTGGCCGCTGCGCGACGCGGTGCGTCCCGGACTGAACGCCAATCAAAGCGCGCTGGCGCTGCTGTGTGAAATGGACGGCGTGCGCCTGCTGACGATGAGCGACGTGGGGCAGCCGGGCGAGGCGTATGCCGCCGTGCCGGCGGACATGCTGAAGGTCGCCCACCACGGCAGCAAAACCGCGACGGGCGCGGAGTTCCTCGCGATCGTTTCGCCGCAGGCTGCGGTGGTGAGCGCGAACGCGCCGGGAGGCGCGCTGCCGCACCCGGACACGCTGGAAAGGCTTGCGTCGGCGGGGGTTTTCGTATACAATACAGGAGTGTCCGGCGCGGTTGAGGCGGTCGTCCGGGAGGACGGGTTTTCAATCACGCCGTATCTGCGCAGTGGGGATGGGTCATGAAGCATACGGAATTTTTTGCCGCCCTGAAGAAGGGGGAGATAGCGCCCTGCTACCTTTTTGAGGGCGAGGAGGAATATACCAAGCGTTCGGCGCTGCGCGCGCTGCGCGAACGCGTGGCGGGCGGGGATTTTGCCGCCATGAACGATACGCGGCTTGTCAATCCGCCGCCGGACGCGCTGATTGCCGCGGCGGAAACGCTGCCCTTTTTGAGCGACCGGCGGTTTCTGGAGATTCGGGACTGCGCGATGCTCGCTGCGGGCAAGGCCAAGGACTACGACGAGGACAGCGCCGTCAGGCGGCTGGACGAATACATGAATCATTTGCCGGATACGTTGTGCATGGTGTTTTATGCTTCGGGCAAGGCGGACGGGCGCAAGAAGCTTTACCAGATATTGAAGAAAAAGGCGCTCGTCGTCGCCTTTGACCCGCTGGACGACCGGGAGCTGACGCAGTGGATTGCCCAGACGCTGGGCAGAGCCGGGAAACGGATCGGTCAGGCGGCGTGCCAGCGGCTGTGGTTTTCCGCCGGGCGCGATTTGACGCTGCTGGACAACGAGATCGGCAAGCTGATCGGCTATGCGGGCGAAAGAAACGAGATTACGGAGGACGATATCGCGGCGGTCTGCGTGCAGTCGACGGAGTATAAGGTGTTCGACATGGCGGAAACGCTGCTGACGGGGCGGGGCGTTCAGGCGATGACCATGCTGCAGGCGCTTTTGCGCGACGGCGAGGACCGCATGACGCTGCTGGCGCTGCTGGGACGGCAGTGCAGGCAGCTGCGCTACGCCAAGGCGCTGGCGGCGCAGGGCGCGCAGCCGGGGGAAATTGCGTCCAAGCTGGGCGTTCCGCCCTTTGCGGCGCGCAAGACCATGAGCATGAGCGGGCAATATACTGCGGCGCAGCTGGCGGAGATGGCGAAAATGTGTCTTGATACGGAATATCAGGTGAAGAGCGGCCGGCTGATGGACGCGGGCGCGCTGGAGCGCGTGATGCTGACCATTCTTTCACTGCGGGAGGGAAAGGCATGACGGATTTTGAAGCGCTGGCGGCGCAGGCCGGCGTTGCGCTGACGCAGCCGGCGCTGGCGGGGCTGCGCGTTTACCGCGATATGCTGCTGGAATGGAACCGGCATATGGATTTGACCAGCGTAGCGGAGGACGACGTGGCGGCGCGGCATTTTCTGGATTCGCTGCTGCCGCTTTCGCGCCCCGGGCTGCTGCCGGACGGCGCGCGGGTGATCGACGTGGGCACGGGCGCGGGCTTTCCCGGCATGCCGCTGGCGATTGCACGGCCTGATTTTCAGGTGACGCTGCTGGAGGCACAAACGAAGCGGTGCCAGTTTCTGGAGGCCGTCCGCGACGCGCTGGCGCTTAAAAACGTCGTCGTGGTCAACGGACGCGCGGAAATAGCCGGGCAGAGCGACGCGTATCGCGAGACGTTCGACCGCGCGGTGGCGCGCGCGGTGGCGCCGATGAACGTGCTGTGCGAATACTTGCTGCCCTTTGTGCGGCTGGGCGGCGAGGCCGTCTGCTGGAAGGGCCCCGCCGTGGCGCAGGAGGAGGCGGACGGCCGGGCGGCGGCGCGGCGGCTGGGCGGCGAATGGCTGGGCGCTACGGAGCTGTGCGCTCCGGGCGAGGAGCGGCGGCATATCCTTGTTCGTATTCAAAAAAATGAAAAAACGCTTCCCCAATATCCGCGAAAAAACGGCATGCCGGCGAAGCGTCCGCTGAAAAACGACGGAAAGTGACGGCGCATTGTGCGGAAACGCGCGAATCCGGTCGAGCGGTTCTTGTACCTCCCGCCCCGCTTGGGGCAGGAGGTTTTCCTTTTTCGGCGAAGATGGCATACAAGAACGCGGCGCTTCCCAAGGCCGAACCAAGGGGGAGGGGCGGCGGCGGGCGCGCCGCGTTCGGTTCGTGAAAGGAATACGGGAATGGAGAGGGACAGGCAATGAGCACCGTTGAGGAAATGGCGCCGGGAGGGCGGCAAAGCTGTTGGCTGCCGATGGACGAAATCCGTCCCAACGCACGTCAGCCGCGCAAGGTGTTTCAGGATATGGCGCTGCTGGAGCTGGCGGCCTCAATTCGTCAGCACGGCCTGCTGCAGCCCATCACCGTGCGCGCCGTGCAGGGCGGCTACGAAATCGTTATGGGGGAAAGGCGGTACCGCGCGTGCCGGATGCTGGGGTTCACCCATATCGACGCGTTTGTGCTGCCGCTTTCGGACGCGGACAGCGAGCTGCTGGCGCTGATTGAGAATATCCAGCGCGAGGATCTGCATTATTTCGAGGAGGCCGAGGCCTACGCGCGGCTGATGCGGCAGGGGATGACGCAGGAGACGCTGGCGCGCAGGCTGGGCAAGAGCGCCTCGGGCATCGCCAATAAGCTGCGCCTGCTGAAGCTGGACGGGGAGCTGCGGAGCTTTTTGCAGGAGGAGGGGCTGAGCGAACGTCATGCGCGGGCGCTGCTGCCGCTTTCGGATGCGCAGGCGCGCATGCGTGTGGCGCGTCAGGCGGCGCAGCAGCATTTGACCGTGCGCGAAACCGAAGCGCTGGTGGCGCGGTCGCAGCCGCGTTTGCCCGTGCCGCCGCCCGGCAGGCGGGTCATTTCCGTCGTGCGGGATTATCGGCTGTATCTGAATGCGATTCGGGGCGTGATTAATCAGTTCCGCGAAACCGGCGTGGACGCGCAAATGGAAACGCGCGAGGAGGAGCGGATGGTGGAAATCCGCATTCTGCTGCCCAAGCAGGGAACGCGCGCGCGTCCGAACGCGTTGAGCGACCGATGATTCGCCGCGTGCCCCTCGCCGCCTGACACGGAATTTACTTCTTGTTCAAACTTTAGACATATCCTTCTGTTATCATCACCATCGTGGATAGCAGATATCCACCCTCTCTCCCCTTCTATATAGGCGGGTTCGCAGCAATGCGGGCTCGCCGATTTTTTCATATGTACAGAACTTTGAGGCCGCCATGCTTTTTTTACACGTTTTATTGCATTCTGACCTGAAAAACGGATTATGTGCGCCGGTTTCGCTTGCGCAAACATGGCGAGGCTGTTATAATGCAGCCAGAGAAAAGAACGGCGCTTCGCGCGCACGAAGCGATGCAGGCCGAACGAAAGGGAGCATGAACGATGCGAAAAATGATCACGTTACCGGCCAACCCCACCCTTGCGGGCATGGCGAGCCTTCAATACGACGTTGTTTATTCCACCGCTATGGGCGAAGCGCTTTGCGGCACGCTGATGGAGCCGTGGCGTACGGAGGACGCCGCGCTGCGGCCGGCGATTGTGTTCGTGCAGGGAAGCGGCTGGACGCGTCCCGGGCGCGGCTATGAAATTCCGCAGCTGGCGCGCTATGCGCAGGCGGGCTACGTGGTGTTTACCATCGAGCACCGCAGCCGGCTGGAGGGACATCCTTTTCCCGCATTTTTGCAGGATACCAAGTGCGCGATCCGCTTTTTGCGCGCGAACGCCGAAAAATACCTGATCGATCCGGAGCGCATCGCAATTTTCGGCACCTCCTCCGGCGGCAACACGGCGCTGCTGGTCGCCATGACGGGCGACGACCCGCGCTACCGCACGCAGGAATACGCGGAATACAGCGACGCGGTCTGCTGCATGGTCGAATGCTTCGGGCCGACGGACATGAACAAGCTGATGGAGGCGTGGAGCGCCGGGCCGGAAGCGCAGAAGGTGAGCGAAACGCTGCGGGGCGACGCGCCCTTTGAGCAGGTGGCGCACGACATGAGCCCGCTGTACCTTGCGCGGGAGGGCGCGAAGTATCCGCCCATGCTGCTTATCCACGGCGACGCGGACACGATGGTGCCCTACGCGCAGGGCGAAGCGATGTATGCGCGCCTGAACGAAATCGGCGCGGACGCCCGGATGATTCGCGTCGCAGGCGCACCGCATGAGCACAGCTTCTGGAGCGACGCGCTGCATCGCCATATCCGCGCGTTTTTGGATTGCCATATGCTCTGATTGCCGCAGACGCAAGGGGAAGCGTAACGCGGGGCGGCTGCGCTATGCTTCAAACGGACGGCGTCAATCAAAGAACGCACCTGTTTCAAATGAAACGGGCGCGTTTTTTTGCAATGCCCTTCGGCGTGGGCTTGCGTGGCGATCCTTTACGATCCGAATCGCGCGGATGCTTTCAAAACGAAGCGTCAGCGGGCTTCGGCGCTTTGCTCTGCGCCTACCTGCGTCAGCTTTTCTTCCAATTTGATGCTCTGCGGCGCGCCGCCCTCGAAGGCGAGGCGATATACCAGCTCCGCTGCCGTCCGGCCGATCTTGCGCGGCTGCTGATCGATAATGTAGGGCTTGAATTCCATAAATTCCTCGGCGATTACGTATTCGTTGTCATAGAGCATCAGGTCGACGTCCTGCGCCTTGCCCATGCGCTTGAGCACGCGCATGATGGCCGGGGCGTGCAGATGGCTGGAGGAAATGATGGCCGTCGGCCTGCGAAGGGAAACGTAGTTTTCGAACACCGCCTCAAAATCCTGCAGCGAATCGTCCACGTTGAGCTTCAGCGATACCGCGCATTCGGGGTTGATGGTCTGCATGGCGTCCTCGTAGCCGCGCACGCGCTCGGCGACGGAGCTGGCGTGGGCGATCAGGTGGCCGATGAAGCCGATGCGGCGATGCCCCTTTTGATACAGGAAATGGCAGGCGCGGAAGGTGGAGCCGTAATGGTCGCAGGCGACGTAGCTCAGGTTCAGCTGCGGCAGGTAACGGTCGATCTGCACCAGCGGGAAGCGGTTGAGCACCAGCCGCAGCACCTCCTCGTGATAGGTGGCGAAATCGCTGGGGAAGAGCAGAATGCCTTTGAAGCATTCCTGCGCGATGCGGAGGTATTTCGCCTCGCGCTTCTGGTCGCTATCGGTCAGGAAGATGATGTAATGCAAATGACGCCTGGCCAGCTCCTCTGAGATGCCGGCCATGATATCGCTCATGAAAATGGTGCTGGTGAAGGGCACGATGAGCGCGATGGCGTCCTCCGGATCCGCGAGCCCGCGCAGCGCGCTGCACGCTGCGTCCTGATCGAGAGGCGCGCTTGGGATATGCTGCGCCGCCGGGGCAATGAAGCTGCCGCGCCCCTGCTGGCGAATGATTTTGCCCTCGTCGCACAGCGTTTGATACGCGTGCTTGGCGGAAATGCGGCTGGCGCCGAATTTAATGGCCAGCTGCTTTTCGCTGGGCAGCCGGTAATCCGGCACATCGGCGTTCCGCTCGATTAGTTCTAATAGGTAATTCCGCATTTTGATATACAGCAATTCGTTGTTGGCCATGCAATCCCCCTCCGGATATATTATATCAAGTAATACAAGAAAATGCAATACATCATGGAAAATAAGGTCAAATTATGTTGACTTGAATTGGAACGCGGGCTATAATAAATTGAACCAACAAACGAAATGGTATAGTTGATATATCATGCATACGAATTGGAGGAAGTTGGATGGTTGAAGTGAGACAAAGGCGCAGAGCCCCCAAAAGCCCCGCATATTACGCCGGACGGCTGTTGATCTATGCGCTGCTGCTGCTCGGCATCGTGATGTACGCCTTTCCGCTGGTTTGGATGATCTTCACGGCGCTCAAGGACAACACGGAAATCATGCGCATGCCGCCAAGCCTTCTGCCGGAGGCGTGGAAGTGGAGCAATTTCCCCAATGCGCTCAAGGAATTCCCGTTTTTCCTGTATCTGCGCAACACGCTGTTTATCGTCGCGTTTCAGATGCTGGGCAACGTATCCTCCGCGGCGATCGTGGGCTATTCCTTTGCGCGGCTTCGCTGGCCGGGGCGCGACATATGGTTCGTCGTGCTGCTTTCCACCATGATGCTGCCGGGCGTCGTTACCATGGTGCCCACCTTCATCATGTTCAAGAATTTCGGCTGGATGAACACCTATCTGCCCTTTATCGTGCCGACCTTCTGCGGCAGCGCGTTCAACATCTTCCTGATGCGTCAGTTTTTCCGCGGCATTCCCATGGATTTGTCCGAGAGCGCGAGGCTGGACGGCGCGGGAGAATTCATCACCTTCGCCCGCATCATTCTGCCGCTGTGCAAGCCCGCGCTGGCGACCATCGCCATTTTCAGCTTCATGGGCTGCTGGAACGATTATATGGGCCCGCTGCTGTACCTCAACGACGCAAGCAAGTTTACCATCACCTACGGCCTGCGTTCCTTCCAATTGGAGCATGACACCGATTGGCCGTACCTGATGGCCGCAGCGACGATCATTTCCCTGCCGACGGTGATGCTTTTCTTCTTCTGCCAGCGCTATTTTATCGAGGGAATTACCCTGACTGGCATGAAGGGCTGAAATGGGCGTTAACGCAGCATTGCGTTATCCAAAATAAAAAGGAGGAAGAAACCATGAAAAAACTGTTGTCCCTGATGCTGGCTGCGGCGATCTGCCTGAGCCTGTGCCCCTTCGCCTTCGCGGAGGACACGGTGGAGATCGAAATGTGGTCGAACATGTACGGCGACGAGCTGACCGCCCTGATCGAGGAGTATCAGGCCGCCCATCCCAACGTGAAGGTCAACCTGCTGCTGATTTCCTTCTGGGATTTTGATTCCAAGCTCATTCCCGCGCTGGCCGCCGGCACCGCGCCCGATCTGTTCATCGGCAGTCTGGAATTCAGCCATGCCGCGGACGAGCTGGCGCTGCGCGCCGATATTACCGATCTGGTGAACGCCAAGGGCTACGACGCAAGCAGGTACATGACCTTTGCTGCGGAGGCCTGTCAGGAGGAAGGCCGCGTCTACGGCTTGCCCTTCGCGACGGATACGCGCCTGTTCTATTACAACAAGGATATGTTTGCCGCCGCCGGTCTGGACCCTGAAACGCCCCCGGCCTCTTGGGCGGACGTGCTGGAATACACCAAGAAGCTGACCACCTATGACGAAAAGGGCAATGTGGACGTGCTGGGCTTCCATCCCGCGCTGGGCAACATGTGGCCTTGGACGTACCTGTGGACGTGGGGCGTGAAGTGTCTGGACGAAAACGGCTTCTCCGCGTTGGACAATCCCGCGACCATCGAAGCGGCCAACATGGCCATCGCCATTCAGGACGTTTACGGCTACGACGGCTTCCTTGCCTACAACGAGAGCACCTCCACCACGCTGACGACCGATCCCTTCATTGCCGGCAAGCTGGCCATGACGGTTTCCACCCACGAAATGCCCCAGAACGTGGAAAAGTACAACCCTGAGCTGAATTTCGGCACGGCCGTGATTCCCACCTCCGACGGCGTGAACAATCACGCGTCCTGGTCCAGCGGCTTCAACCTGCAGTTTACCAATCATGGCGCCGCCCGTCTGGAAGCGGCGGTCGATTTCGGCCTGTGGCTGACCAGCGACGAAATTCAGACCCGGCTGGTAAAGGAAATCAACATCTGGAGCTGCAATAACGCCGCGCGCGCCAAGGGCGCCGAATTCCATCCCGAGTACGGCAAGCAGTATTGGAACGCCATGGAGCAGAGCGCGACCTTCACCCACCTGAACGAGACCAACCGCAAGTTCCCCGGCTGGGCGGGCACGCTCTACACCTACTGGAACGAGATCTTCAACAAGGCCAAGACGCCTCAGGAAGCGATCGACACCATCGGCACCGTTATCAAGCAGGAAATCGAAAACTACGATATGTTCAACTGATTCCAAGCCGGGCGCGGGGCGGGCAGCCTGCTCCGCGCCCGGAAAACCGCAGGACGGAGGAGAAAAACCATCATGAGTACGACGGCAATGAAAAACCATCATGGAATGAGCGCGCTTCGCCGAAAGGAAGCCGTTACCGGCTATCTCTTCGCCGCGCCGTGGATTATCGGCTTCTTCGTCTTCACGCTGTATCCCGTGGCGTCTTCGCTGTTTTACAGCTTTACCAATTATTCGGTTACCGGCGCTTATAAATGGCTGGGCTTCAAAAACTACGTCGTGATGTTTACCAACGACCATCTGTTTCCCAAGGCGGTCTACAACACGCTGTATTACGCGCTGTTTTCCGTTCCGCTGAATTTGGTGATCGGGCTGTGCGTGGCGCTGCTGATGAACCAGAAAATTCGCGGCATCAACGTCATCCGCACGATCTATTACCTGCCCAACGTGGTTTCGGGCGTGGCGGTCTGCATGCTTTGGAGCATGATTTTGCAGTCCAAGTACGGCGTGCTCAACCAGATTCTCGCCGTCTTCGGCATTACCGGGCCGGCGTGGCTGTCCGACCCGAACTGGACCAAGCCGGCGCTGATTATCATGAGCTGCTGGAATTCGGGCGGCGCGATGGTCATTTATCTGGCCGCGCTGCAGGGAATTCCCAAAACGTATTACGAGGCGGTGGAGATCGACGGCGCGAACGTGTTCCAGAAGTTCTGGCACATTACCGTTCCCATGCTGTCCCCGACGATTTTCTTTCAATTGATTAACGGCATTATCGGCGCGATGCAGGTCTTTACGCAGGCCTACCTGATGACCGGCACGGGGCCGTCCTATTCCACCACGTTTTATGTGTACGCGCTGTATAACAAGGCTTTTACCGACAGGCGCATGGGCTACGCCTCCGCCATGTCGTGGGTGCTGGTGATATTTGTGCTGCTGCTGACGCTGTTTATGTTCAAGGTCGTCGGCAGAAAGGTTTATTACGAAAGCGGCGATTCGAAATAACCAACGCAGGAGGATGCACGCGTATGTCGGTTGATTATTATGCCGTGGACGGCTACCACGGCGGGAAATATGGCCATATGCCGCTGGGCGCGTTTCGCGATAT
The DNA here is from genome assembly GCA_934632155.1 of uncultured Clostridia bacterium. Taxonomy (GTDB): domain Bacteria; phylum Bacillota; class Clostridia; order Christensenellales; family Aristaeellaceae; genus RUG563. Next base: position 151,599 of record CAKTXZ010000001.1, read on the forward strand.
ATTGCAAAAGCTGCGGGAGAATCCGGATTGGAAGCTGAGTCTGGATATCGAGCCCGTTTCGTGGGATGATCTGAAGCTGCGCGATCCGGCGACATACGCGCAGCTTCGCCAAATGCTCATGGACGGGCAAAGCCCGCGGCTGGAGATCGTTTCCGCCACGTATGCGCAGCCCTATCCATGGCTGACGGACGGCGAAAGCTTCATTCGTCAAATGCGCGGCGGGCTGAAAAAGACGGCGGAGCATTTTCCCTTTCTGCGCGTGACGACCTACGCGGTGCAGGAGCCGTGCTGGACGAGCGCGCTGCCCCAGCTTTTGCGTTCCTTCGGCTTTGAGCTGGCGGTGCTGAAAAACCCTTCCACCGCTTGGGCGGGGTATTGCGAGGGCGCGGAGGGCGAAATGCGCACGTGGATCGGCCCGGACGGCACGTCGATTCCCGCCGTTCCGCGCTACGCCTGCGAAGGCCTGCTGACCACATGGCAAACCGAATCGGTTTTCGCGCGGCAGGGCTTTGTAGAAAGGTGCCGCCGCAGCGGCGTCGCGCGCCCGGCCGGTATGTGCTTTCAGGATCTGGGCTGGCCCGCCTGCCCGTATGTGACGCAGCCGTTTTTCGTTGAATATCTGCCCGAGGAGATGCTGGCTAAGGGCAGCGTTTGCTATACCACATGGAAGGAATACGCCCAAACGATTGCCGACGCGCCCGCGCCGGCATGGCGCGTTTCTCAGGAGGCCTTCCGGGTCGCGCTGCCGTGGGGCGATCAGCAGCTGACGCATATGGCGCGTATGGTGCGCCGGGGCGAAAACGCGCTGCTGGAGGCGCAGTGGCTGGATACGCTGCGCTTTGCGCGGACGGGACGATCGGCCGGCGGCGTGCTGGAGCAGGCTGCGGAGCAGGTGATGCTGGCGCAGCATCACGACGCGTGGATTTGCGCCTCCTGCGGCGAGGAGGAAAAGAACTGGGCGAACGTTACCTGCGCGCGCGTACTGAGCGCGGAGCATCTGCTCGAGGGAGCTTGCCGGGACGCGCTGCTCGATTTGACCGGGCCTGTCGCCTCCGCCGCCGGGCCGGACGCGCAGGACGCGCTGCTGGTGAACACGCTGGCGCGCGCGGAGGAACGTCTGGTTTCCGTTCCGATCACGTTCGGGCGCGGGGTGCGCGGGGCGCGCGTTTGGCAGGGCGGCATTGAAGCGCCGTGCCAGTTTATCTGCGAACGCGCCTATGAGGATGGAAGCTGGAATGCGGGCACGCTGCTGGCGCGCGTTCGGGTGGACGGCATGGGAACGGACGCGCTGCGCGTGGAGCCGCTGCCGCAAGAGGAAAAGCGGCCGCCGCTCGCATCGGCCACGGTCGCGGACGATACGGCCACTCTGGAAAACGAACTGTATCGGATTACGCTGGATCTGCGCCGCGGCGGCGCGGTTGCGGCGTTTATCTGCAAGGCGGACGGGCGGAATATGGTCGACGCTGCGTCCGATAAGCCCTTCAACGGCTTTGTGGGCTACGCGATCGACGCGCGGAAATGGGTATCCAGCGCCGACACGGCGGCTACGGCGCAGGCGGAGCTTTCCGGGCCGCTGGCGGCCCGCGTGCGTCTTTGCGGAAAAGTGGGCGATATTCCCTTTACGCAGACGCTTACGCTGCGCGCGGGCGAACGCGCCCTCACGGTGGAGGCGGAATTTGATTTTCCGGAAAAAACGCATATCGGCGAGGATTTTCCCATCGCCGATGAAAACGCGCTTGTGGAGCGCCATCGTTCCTATCACGACGGACGTTATAAGCTCAACGCGTATTTCCCCACGGCCTTCCGGCAGGAGCGGCTGTTTAAGGACGCGGCGTTCGACGTATGCGAAAGCCGGCAGGCCGATACCTATTTTCAGCGCTGGGACGAGATCAAGCACAACATCCTCATCAGCTTTGTGGACGCGTGCGATCAGGAGCGCGGCCTCGCTGTTTTTTCGGATCACACCACGTCCTATATCCACGGCGCGGACGAGCCCTTGGGGCTGACTGTCGCATGGGCGGCGGACGGCGGCTATTGGTGGCGCAACCGCGCCCTGAGCGGCCGACATACGGTGCGGTACGCCATTTTGCCGCACATGGGCGATTGGCGCGCGGCGGGGCTGTGGCACGAGGGACAGAAGCTGCGCCATCCCGTGCTGGCAAGGCAGGCGGGCGGGCTTTGCGAAAACGCGGCGTTTACGCTTTTGCGGGTGACGCACGGCGAAGCGGAGCTGTCCGAAACGATTGCCGAGGCGGACGGCGTGACGCTGCGCCTGTTTAACCCCGGGGCGGCGGAAACGCAGCGGCTTTGGCTTTCCGATGCGTTTCTGCCCGAAATTACGCTTTGCGAATTGGACGGGCGGGCGGTTTCGACGCTGCGGGCGACGCGCGGCGCGCAGGGCGGCTTGATATTGGCGCTGCCGATGCCGCGCTTTGCTGTCCGCTCGCTGCGCCTGACAAAAAAGACGATGAAGGAGGAGTAAAATGACGATTCAGTCGATGCTTTCCGAGCTTATCAAAACGCCGTCGGGCAGCGCGCAGGAGCGGCTGGCGCTGGAAATCGGCTACGCGGCGCGCGTCTGCGGCGAGGAGAGCCGCCCGATGCTTGCGTGCGCATTGGAAAAGGCGCTGGGCTGGGCGCGGCAAAACGGCGCTGTGACCAAGGCGCAGGTTGAGCAGATCGAACGGGAGCTTTCCGCGCTTTCGCCGCAGTGCAAGCGCTATGAATGGCTGCTGGCGGGGCATGCGCATATCGATATGAACTGGCTGTGGGGCTACGACGAGACGGCGTCCATCGTGCTGGATACCTTCCGCACGGTGCTGCGCCTGATGGAAAAGCACCCCGGCTTCATCTTTTCACAGTCGCAGGCCTCGACGTACGCCATCGTTGCGGCCTACGCCCCGGAAATGCTGGAGGAAATCAAGCGGCGAATTCGGGAAGGACGCTGGGAGGTGACCGCCTCCACATGGGTGGAGGCCGATCATAACCTGCCTTCGCTGGAATCCGAGCTGCGTCACCTGCTGTATACCAAGCGTTATCTGAGCGGGCTGCTGGATCTTTCGCCCGAAACGCTGGATATTGACTTTGAGCCGGATACCTTCGGCCATAATGCCTTTTTGCCCGACGTATATCGTCAGGGCGGCATACGCTATTTCTATCATTGCCGCGGCGAGGGGAGGCACAGCCTGTACCGCTGGCGCGGCGAGAGCGGGCATGAGGTGATCGCCCTGTGCGAGCCGGACTGGTACAACAACACCGTCGACGGGCGCTTGGCATGGCGCGTGCCGGAATTCTGCCGGGAGAACCATACGCGCGGCATGATGACGGTTTACGGCGTGGGCGACCATGGCGGCGGGCCGACCAACCGCGACCTGAACCGTATCGAGGATATGGCGACGTGGCCGCTGTTCCCGGCTGTGCGCTTCGCTGCGTTTCATGACTTTTTTGCGCTGGCGGAGGAGGCGCGCGGAACGCTGCCCGTATTGGAGGGCGAGCGCAATATCATGTTTTCCGGCTGCTACACCAGCCAGAGCCGCATCAAGCGCGGCAATATGCGCGCCGAGCGCATGCTCTACGAAAGCGAGCTCTTCGGCGCGCTGGCGCACACGCGCGCGGACGGAGCCTATCGCCGGGAGCAAATGGAGCGGGCGTGGCGAAGGACGCTGTTTAACCAGTTCCACGATATTGTAACGGGCTCGTGCAAGGCCGAATCGCGCGAATACGCCATGGGCGAATATCAGAAGGTATATGCGGACGCGGGCGCGATGAAGAAAAACGCGTACGCCGCGCTGGCGGCGCGGGCGGACAGCAGCGTTTTCGCTTCACCGGAGGACGCGGACAGTACGGCGGAGGGCGCGGGCGCCGGCTACGGCGTTTCAGAGGGCACGGTAGGCGGCGTGGCGCGGGGCGGCGCGGAAACCCGCGTGTTCCATTTGTTCAATTCGCTGCCCTTTGATCGCGAACGGACGGCGGAGATCGCCGTATGGGATTGCGCGGAGGATCCGGCTGCGCTGGAATTTATCGACGCGCAGGGGAACGCGCTGCCCTTTCAGACGCTGGAACAGAAATACGAGGAATACTGGGGACATCACGTGACGCGCTGTCTGGTGCGCGCGCGCGTTCCTGCCTGCGGCTATGCGACGATTGGGCTGCGCAAACGGGAAAACGACGATTTTTCGCCCATGGGCCGGGCCTTCGGCTTCTGGCGGGTGGAGGAGTGCGCCGATTTTGTGCTGGAGAACGAACTGATCCGCGCGGAGCTGGATCCCGTTACGCTGCGTCTGAGGACGCTGCTGGATAAGCGCACCGGACGGGAGCGCCGCGTGGACGGCGGGTTTGACCTGATTTGCGAGGATCCCTCCGACGGAATGACGGCGTGGAACGTTGGACGCTTCGCCGCGGTTACGCCGGTGGCGGCGTATTCGACGGCGCGTCGCGGCGCTTTCGGCGCGCTGCGGCAGAGCTATACGCTTTCCGCCCGCTTCGGCGAGGGCTCCACGCTTCGCTGCAGCGTTTCGCTGGACGCCGGCAGCAGCCGAATTGAATACGACGTAACGTGCGATTGGCGCGAGGTCGGCTCAGCTGAGCGGGGCGTTCCGCAGCTTTGCTATCGGCTGCAGGCCGATGAAGCGCCGGCGGCGTTTTCCTATCGCGCGCCGGGCGGTATGATCACGCGGCCGGGCGCGCGGCAGAATAAGCCGTCTCTGGGCGCGATCGGCGGGGGCGGGCTGTGCCTGCTTTGCGACGGCACATACGGCTATCGCGGCGAGGGCGCGGCGATGAGCGTGTCGCTGGTACGGGGCAGCTTCGATCCCGATCCGCTGCCGGAAAAGGGCGAAATTCGATCGCGCGTTGCGGTTTGCGTGGCGGAGGAAGCGAACATGAGCCGTGAATACGCCGATTTTGCCCACCCGATCGACGCAGCGGCGGGAGAGGCGCACACGGGAACGCTGCCGCCCGCGCACAGCCTGCTGCGCTTGGAGAGCGCGCACACCCTGCTGACCGCCGTGAAGCTGGCGCAGGACGAGGAAGCGCTGATTGTGCATTTGAACAACGAGGGCGCGGCGGAGCGCGTCAGCCTGACGCTGGACGCGCCTATTCGCGCGGCATGGCTTGTCGACGCGCTGGAGCGGCCGCTGGGCGAATGCGCCTGCGAGGGCGGACGGCTGACGCTGCCGATGGCGGCGTATGAGATTGCGCTGCTGAAGCTCGATTTGGCCTGAGGAGACGCAAGCATGTATGTAACGATTGACAACATCCGCAATCAGCAGATTTTTCAGCAGTGCGGCGGCGCGGCGGATATCGCCGTTTCCGGGCGCGTGCTGGATAAAAACGCGGAGGAGGCGGGCAACGTTTACGCGCAGCTGATGCGCGAATACGATTTTACCTGCGTGACGAATTGGGTTCGCTGCGAATGCCGGGGGGCGGAATATACCGGGGTTTTGCGGGACGTGCCCTCCGGCGGGCATTACCAGCTGCGCGTTAAATGGGCGCCGTCGGAGGATACGGATTTTGAAATAAACGGCGACGTTCGGTTTCATCTGGGCGTAGGCGATATCTGGCTGATTGCGGGGCAATCCAACGCGGTGGGCTACGGCAAAACGCCCGCCGTCAACGAGGCCGACCCGCGCGCGCATCTGCTGGCGATCGACGGCTCCTGGCGCGACGCGACCGCGCCGCTTTCGGAGGGCTACGCGCCGCTGACCGAGGGTTACCTGACGGGCGCGTCGCCCTGTGTGAGCTTTGCCAACACGCTGGTGCGCGCGCTGAATTACCCGATCGGGCTGGTGCAGACGGCGCTGGGCGGAACGCCGATCAGCGCGTGGCAAAAGGACGGCGCGCTGCAGAAAAACCTGCTGCAAAAGGCGCGCGGCGCGGGCGGGCGCGTGAAGGGCGTTTTGTGGCATCAGGGCTGCAGCGATACCGGCACGGATGCGGACGCGCGGCAATACCTTGAAGCCTTTACGCGGCTGACGCGCGACGTGCGCGCGGCGCTGGACGCGCCGGAGCTTCCCTTTCTCACGGTGCAGCTGAACAAAACCTTTCCTTTGGGCGACGAGCATATCGGGCCGCGCTTCGCGATGGTGAAGGAGGCGCAGCGCCGGGCGGGCGAAACGATCGACGGGGTATATGTCGCGCCGTCGATTGATTTGGGGCTGTCCGATTGGGTGCACAACAACGCCGCGGCGAACCTGACGCTGGGACAGCGGCTGGCATGGCTGGCGCTGGAATGCGTGTACGGCCAGCGCTACATGGGGCGCTGCCCCAATGTGCAAAGCGCCGTGCTGGAAAACGATACCGTGCGCGTATGCTTTGCGCATGTATACGGCCATTTGGTCGGCGCGCTGCCGCCGGGCGAGGACTTTATCGTGGAGGATGCGCAGGGCGTGATTCCGCACGCGCCTTGCCGCTACGAGCGCGACGCGGTGCTGATTCCCCTTTTGCGCGCGCCGGCGGGCGACGCGGCCTGTTCCTTTGCTCCGTATCACCTCAACACGGGCTTTCTGCCCTTCGACCGGGCGACCGGCATGCCGCCGCTGGCGTTTTACCGCTATCCGGTGACGGCGGAGAAGGGGGCGGCGCTATGACGCGGGCGGGCATTGCCGTGGCGGGCAATTTGCTCACGGATTATGTGAAGCGCGTGAACACCTACCCGCGCCCCGGGCAGCTGGCGAATATTCTGAGCCTCAGCCGCGCCGTGGGCGGCTGCGTGCCCAACACACTGCTGGATCTTGCGAAGATTGACCCCCAGATGCCGCTGTTCGCCTATGGGTGCGTCGGCGGCGACGCGGACGGCGAATACGTGCTGGCCAGCCTTTCCGCGGCGGGAATTAATACGGCGGGCGTGGCCGTGCGTTCGGATGCGCCGACCAGCTTCAGCGACGCGATGGCGGCGCAGGATACGGGCGAAAGAACGTTTTTTCACCATCGGGGAGCAAACGCGCTGTTTGCGCCCGAGCAAATCGATGTGCGCGCGCTGACATGCCGGATGCTGCACATCGGCTATCTGCTGCTGCTGGATCGTTTCGACGCGCCGGACGCCGAATACGGCACGGCCATGGCGCGCTTTCTGCACGCCGTGCAGGAGCAGGGAATCGCCACGTGCATCGACGCGGTCAGCGACAGCACGGGCGCGTTCGCGCGCGTGGTGGTTCCGGCGCTGCGCTATTGCGACTATGCGGTGATGAATGAGCTGGAGGGCTGCGCGGCGTTTGGACTTTCCGCGCGCGACGGGCAGGGAAGGCTGATACGAAGCAATATCGAGCGCGCGCTGGCGCTGTTTATGGAGGCGGGCGTACGCCGGCGCGCCGTGTTCCACTGCCCGGAGGCGGGCTTTTGTATGGACGCGGAGGCAGGGCTGACGGTCGTGCCCTCCTTCCGGCTGCCGGAGGGGTATGTCAAGGGCAGCGTGGGCGCGGGGGACGCGTTTTGCGCGGGCTGCCTGTACGGCGCGTATCGCGGCTTTTCGCCCGAGGAGACGCTTTCCTTTGCCGCGGCGGCCGCGGCGGCGAACCTGTCGGCCGTGGACGCGGTCAGCGGGATGAAAAGCCGGGAACAATTGCAGAAAATGATGAAGGAATGGGAGAGACGAGCGTATGAAACGATCGGAATATGAAGCGTGCGCTGCGCGCGCGAGGGAGATATATGCGGCGGCGCATGTTTACCTGACGGAGGATGAAAAGGGGCGGATCGAGGTGGCGGATTTTGGGCTGAACCGGGTGGAGCGCGTGGGGCTGCAGATTCTGACCTATATCAACACGCCGCGCGTATGCGCCAAGGAAATGGTGCTTTTTCCGGGGCAGACCTGCCCGGAGCATTGCCATGTGCCCACGAACGGCGAGCCGGGAAAGGAAGAAACCTTCCGCTGCCGCTTCGGGGAGGTGGAATTGTTTGTTGACGGCAAGGACGACCCGGCCGGCGTGACGCTTCCGGATACGCGGGTGACGGCGTTCCGCCGCATTGTGCTGCATCCGGGCGAGCAGTTTACCATCATGCCGGGCGTAAAGCACTGGTTCCGCGGCGGCGCGGAGGGCGCGGTGGTATCCGAATTTTCCACGCACAGCACGGACGAAACGGATGTTTTTACCGACCCTGAGGTAATCCGCACGCCTGTAATCGAAGCGGATTGACGCGGCTTTTGATGAAGCATCCGCCGTTCGCCCGCGCCTTGCGCGCGGCTTGCTTCGGCCGCTGAAGCCGACGCAAAAAACGCGCCTTGCCGCGAAGGGGAGGCGCACGCTTGCTTGAAAATCGTATAAGGGGGAAAGAGGTATGCTGGTTAACCTGAATCAGGTGCTGCGGGACGCGCAAAAACGGCGCTACGCCGTCGGGCTGTTCAACACGATTGATACCGATATGCTGCAGGCGGCCATCGACGCGGCGGAGGCGCAGCGTTCGCCCATTATCATCGGCACGGCGGAGATTTTGCTGCCCTACGGCGAGCTTTCGCTCATTGCGCCTTCGGTGATCGCCGCGGCCAAACGGGCGAGCGTGCCGGTGGTTGTGCATTATGACCATGGCCTGACCTTTGAACGCTGCATGGAGGCGCTGCGGCTGGGCTTTTCGAGCGTGATGTTTGACGGCTCCGCCAAGCCCTATGCGGAAAATGTGGCGCAGACGCGGGAAATTGTGAAGATCGCCCATGCCTTTGGCGCTTCGGTCGAGGGGGAAATCGGCCATGTGGGCAACGCGGACGAGCCGGAGACCACGAAGCGCTATACCACGGTGGCGGAGGCGCGGCGTTATTGGGCCGATACGCAGGTCGACGCGCTGGCCATCGCGGTGGGCACGGCGCACGGGCAATACAAAAGCGCGCCGGTGCTCTCGTTTTCCCGCATTGCGGAAATTCGCGCCGCAGTGGACGCGCCGCTGGTGCTGCACGGCGGCTCGGGGCTGAGCGACGACGACTTCAGGCAGGCCATTGAAAAGGGCGTTGCCAAGGTCAATATTTTTACCGCGCTTTGTCAGGCGGGCATGGAGGCCGGCGCGGCGGCGATTGCCGCGGGGCGGGATTACCTTGCGGCGCGCGGGATGCGCTGCGAAGCCATGCGCGCGGTGGTAGAGCGCAGCATGCGCCTCTTTGGCAGCGCCGGAAAGGCGTGACGCCATGCTGTATACGCTTGAGAATGAACGCCTGCGCCTGCGCGTGGACGCGCACGGCGCGCAGATGCGAAGCCTGATGAAAAAGGAAAACGGCTGCGAATATCTATGGCCGGGAAACGCGGCCACATGGAAGGATTCCGCGCCGTGGCTGTTTCCGTTTATCGGGCAGATGAAGGACGGCCGATACGTCCATGCCGGGCGCGACTATAGGCCGCCCATGCACGGCTTTGCCAAGGATATGGATTTCAGCGTCGTGCAAACCGAACGGACGCTGGAGATGACGCTGACGGATACGCCGGATACGCTGCGGTGCTTTCCGTGGCGGTTTGAGCTGACGCTTCGTTATACGCTTATCGCCAACGAAGCGGCGATTGAAGCGCGCGTGCGCTGCCGCGAGGAAAAGGACATGCTTTTTTCCTTTGGCGCGCATCCGGGCTTTCTGTGCGAAGCGGGGGATACGCTGTCCTTCGCGCCCGCCGCGCCGCTTCGCTGCTGCCGTCTGACGGCGGATACGCATCTTCTGGATCGGCAGACGGAAACGCTGGTTTCGCCCGACCTTCGGCTGGAGGAGCGGCTCTTTGCCGCCGACGCGATGATCCTTTGCTCCCCTGCGGCGACGCAGGCGCACCTGCGCCGGAAAAACGGCCGGGACGTACGCTTTTTCTTTGGTCGATCGCCCTTTGTAGGCGTATGGTCGAAGGCCGGGGCAGGCATGGCGTATGTCTGCGTCGAGCCGTGGTTCGGCGTGGACGATACCGTCGACGCCAGCGGCGCGCTTGACGATAAGCTGGGCGTTCAGCGCCTTCCCGCCGGGGAAAGCTTCGCGACGTCCATGCGCATTGTCCTATAAAGGGGCCGGACGGCATACCGCGTTTGATGGCGCCGTGCCGGAGAAGCTGTTGAAAAAGCGGACGCAAACAGGCTGCTTCCCTGCTTTCGCCCGCTTTTTCCTTTGCTTTCCTCACAGACGGTGATTTTCCTTGTCTACATATGTGATTTTGCGCAGCCGCTCATGCTCGAATTCAAGCATAAACGCGCTTGGGGTCGCGATTGGGCCGTTTATCACCACGGCGCCGTTATGCATGATTTTGCGTATCTTTTTCTGACTGTCGATCACCTCGATGGCGCACCAGTTCAAAAGAAACGCGCAAATGGCTGCGGCGTGCGAAACGATGGCGACGGTGCTTCCGTCCTGCATCGATGCGATTACCTCGTCGATGGCGGCGGTCATTCTTTCCTTAACGTCGTTCAACGATTCGCCGTTTGTGTTTTTGGAATCATGGTTTTGATATTGACGGCTCCAGAAATCTGCGCGCAGGGTGTCGGGGTTCCCGATCTCGCGCTCCCGGAATCGGCGGTCGGGCGTGCAATGCGCGCCCAGCTTTTCCGCGGTGCTGTATGCCCGCCGGTAGGGCGAGGTATAGACCGTTTTGACAGCGCGGAAAATATCCAGCGCGAACAATTCCTGCGCCTTCCTATGCCCCTGCTCGGAAAGCGGAAGCGCTTCCGTCGGCGTCGTTCTTTCTTGGATGGGTTCGGAATGCCGAATCAGCAGGATTGTCTTCATTTCATTCGCCTCTATCGTCTGCTTGCGGCCGGGGCCGCTTTGCGATATGTCTCCGGGCCGTCATGCGAAGGCGGAAAACCGTTCGCCGCTTTCGACCACGTCTGGCGCAGCCGCTGTTCGGATTGGACGGGCGCATCCGTTTTCGCCCATGATGCATGCGGCTTTCAACAGACCGGCCGAAATTTCCTGCCGACGGCCGTGTTTTTTTGAGGATTATATTCCCGCTTGACAAAACTGCTGCGTACCGTTATAATGCAAAACAAGAACACACGTTCCTATTAACAAACGAAGCGGAGGCGATCGTCTTGGCGGAGCCGCAGCGCGGCGCGCAGGAGCGGCTGATTCTGCATTGCGACTGCAACAATTTCTTCGCCTCCTGCGAGTGTATCGATCATCCGGAGCTGAAAAACGTGCCCATGGCCGTGGCGGGCGACCCGGCGACACGCACCGGCATTGTCGTGGCCAAGAACGAGCTGGCCAAGAAGGCGGGCGTAAGGACGACGGACACCGTTTGGCAGGCGAAACGGAAATGTCCCGGGCTGGTGCTGATGCCGCCGCGTCACAGGCTCTACAGCGACGTATCCCGCAGGGTCAATCAAATCTACCTTTCCTATACGGATCGGGTGGAGCCCGCGTCCATTGACGAATCGTATTTGGATTTATCCGGCACGCTGAGCTACTACGGCATGACGGCGCGGCAGCTGGCCGACGATATTCGCCGCCGTGTGCGCGAGGAAATCGGCGTTACCATTTCGGTGGGCGTTTCCTACAACAAGGTGTTTGCCAAGATGGGCTCGGATTATCGCAAGCCGGACGCGACGACGCTCGTCACGCCGGAAAATTTTCGCGATTTGCTTTGGCCGCTTCCGATTCACGAAATGCTCTTTGTCGGCCGCGCGTCCGCCCGTGTGCTGACCGCCAAGGGCATTTACACCATCGGCGCGCTGGCGCGCATGGACGAGCGCGCGCTGCGGCAATGGCTGGGCAAGGGCGGCGAGACGCTCTGGCGCAACGCCAATGGGCTGGATGACGAGCCCGTCCGCCGCTACGGCGATGTGCCGCTCGCCAAATCTGTCAGCCGCGGGCTGACCTTTCCGCGCGATTTGACCGGCGAGGCGGAAATTTACGCCGGGCTGGCGCTGCTGGTGGACGAGGTAGCGGCCTGCCTGCGCCGGGAGGGGCTCAAGGGCACGATTGTGCAATTGACGATCAAATCGCCCGAGCTGACGACCATCTGCCGTCAGGCCACGCTGCCGCGCCCCACGTTTTTATACCATGAGGTGCTGGACGCGGTGATGCGGCTGGCGCGGGAAAATTGGCCGATTGACCGGGGCGCGCCCATCCGCGCGCTGACGGTCGGCGTTTCGCGGCTGGTTCCATCCGATGAGGCGACGGAGCAGCTGAGCCTGTTTGAAATGCCGGGCGGCGAAGAGAAGGCGTATGAAAAGCGCCGCCGTCAGGAAAAGCTGGAAAGCGCCATCGACGGGCTTCGGGCGCGCTTCGGGCGCGACGCCGTTTCCTTCTCGTGGCCGATCGAGCATCCGGCGGGCGCGCGCGGCTGCGAGAAAGCGTCGCCCTTTGGCGAAGCGCCGCAGGAGAAGGAGCCGCCGCCCTACGGCGCAAATTAATCGCGCGGAATTGATTTTTGCCGTAAGCTGTGTTATAATCAAAGGGTCGGAGCGTATACGCCGGGCAGGAAATTTCCGCCGGGGGAAAGGAGGCGTGCCGATGGCAAAGCTCAAGGGCGTCAAGCCCATCGCGCAAAACCGTAAGGCGCGCCACGATTTCTTTGTGGAGGAAAGCCTTGAATGCGGGATCGAGCTCAAGGGTACGGAAGTCAAATCCATGCGTCAGGGCAAGGTCAACCTGAAGGAAAGCTACGCCATTGTCAAGGACGGCGAGGTTTTCGTTCAGGGAATGCATATCAGCCCCTACGAGCAGGGAAACATCTTCAACACCGATCCTTTGCGGCCCAAGCGGCTTTTGCTGCATAAAAGCGAAATTCGCAAGCTGGGCGCGCAGGTACAGCGTCAGGGCTACGCGCTGGTTCCGCTGGACGTTTACCTCAAGGACGGCCGCATGAAAATGAATCTGGGGCTGTGCGTGGGCAAGCATCTGCACGACAAGCGCGCTTCCATGGCGGAAAAGGACGCCAAGCGCGAGATGGAACGCGCCATGCGCGGGCGCGGCGACAATTAAAACGGGGGTGCACTGGTTTCGACGGGGATCGTCGGGGGTATGGTAAGCGAGCCGCGGACCCTGACCGCGTAAAAACGGGGAACTTAAAATGAACTGACAACAATCAGTACGCTTTCGCTGCGTAACGCAGCGCGTCGGCCCTGAGCGCCTACGGCTCAGCCACCCGGCGTCATTGATGTAGGGAACGGGGCTATGTAAGCTTTGCCATAGCCCGGCACCATGAAGCTACCGACGCGGCGAGCCTGACAGGGGGCGCGCCGCCGGGGGAATCCCAAAACCCTGCCTGCGCTCGGAGAAAACTGTGCAACTGAATTCTCGGACAGGAGTTCGATTCTCCTCACCTCCACCAGTTAAAGTCTCATGCCTTGATATAAAGCATGAGACTTTTTTGCGTTCCATGGCCGCTTCCGCCCCATCAGCATCCGATGCTTTCCAGTGACGTTGATTTTTATACACGGATAATTTTACCACAAAATTGATTTTCCTTCAAGGATCGTTTCAAAAAGCGGCTTTCACGCGCCGTCGTCCGGCAAAGCGTGACCGCCAAGGCAATCCGGAACGACCTTTTCCCGCTGTTCCTCGTCGTCGTGCGATTTTCTTGTCGTGCGATTTTCTTCTTTACAGCGCAAAAGCACGGCCGGTACGGCGTGAAAATGCCGGGGTCATCTTCTATGATAACTTTCACTACAGATGGGAAAGCCGCGCCGCTCGTTCCCAAAGCCGATCCCCGTGTACTATCCACGCTGCGTTTGCTCAGACGCGCTCCCCGGAAACCGATCCCGCCCTCTCATCCACGCCGCCTTTATCTCCGCCTGAATCAGCGGAGTAAATTTTCGTTGCCTGTTTCCGTCTTCCCGGCCCAAACGCCTTGTATTACGAGGAAGCACGCATGGAAACCGGTTTCCTTTTTTGCTATTGACTTATACCTTGCCTGCGCTATACTCAAATTGTCATGTTAACGTTCAAGCTTTGAAAAGGAGGAGACTTTCAATGATGAGGAAGCTATTTGCACTGCTGCTCTGCCTTATGCTGCTGCCCATCCTGCCCGCGATGGCGGAAACGACTGATATGCTGGTGGTGTACGCATCCGTTCCGGATGATTGGAGCTGGCCCTGCGTATGGGCGTGGAACGCCGAGGGCGCGAACGCCTTCGCGGCCTGGCCGGGCGAGCAGATGGAGCCCGATCCCGCCAACAAGGGCTGGTACTACCTCTATCTGCCTGCCGGCATGGAAAGCGTGATCATCAACGCCAACGACGGCGGCGTGCAGACGGATGAAATCAAGATCGACAAACAGTCCGCGTGGATTGCCGTGGCGGAGGACAAAACGGCTTCCGTGTCCTTCGAGGCGCAGACCGCCGGCGAAACGCCCGCCTATACCGAGCGCTTCACCGTATACGCGCAGGTGGACGGCTCGTGGGAAAACCCCAGCGTCTGGGCGTGGGAGGATCCCTCCGGCAAGAATGCGTTCGAAGCCTGGCCGGGCCGCATGATGAAGGCGAATGAAAACGGCTGGCACTCCGCGAAGGTTCCCGTCTGGTGCAACAGCATTATCATCAACGCCAACGGCGGCGCCGTACAGACTGCGGATCTCAAGGATCTGGATCCCGCCGACCTGTGGATCACCGTCGCCGCCGACGGTTCCGTTGAGGTGACTTATGACGATCCCACCGCGCCGAAGGCCGAGGACGTTACGGTTTACGCCAAGGTGCCCGACGACTGGAAGGAGCCCTGCCTGTGGGCCTGGGAGCACCCCTCCGGGGTGAACGCCTTTGCCGGCTGGCCCGGAGAAGCGCTGACCGCCGGCGAGGACGGCTGGTACGCCGTAACCGTCCCCGGCTGGATCAACAGCGTGATCATCAACGCCAATGAGGGCGGCGTTCAGACCTCCGATCTTCGCGTCGAGGCCGGCAGGGATCTGTATGTGACGGTCGTCAGCGAGGAAGAAGCGGTTGTGGCCTACGAAAAGCCCGCCGAGTAAAGCGCCGCGTTCCGCAGGAGAGGAGAACAAAGCTCCTCTCCTGTTTTCGCTGTCCTACTTCTTAACCAGGAGGAGTTTATCATGCGTAAGAGCCTGTGTTTGCTGCTGATCTGCATCCTTTTGCTGCTGACCGGCTGTTCCGGCGATTCGGGCGGCAGGGACGGGAACAGCGGGCCGGTCGCGCTGACGATCTGGCACGACAAGGAGCCCGCCGTCATCGCGGTGCTGGAGGAGGCGGTTCAGGAGCTGGCCCCTGATATCACGGTGACGTTTGAGAAGAAAACCGGCCTGACGGAATCGCTCAAGCTGGTGGGCAACAATCAAAACGCCGCGCCGGATATGTATTTCTTCGCCCATGACAAGATCGGCGTATACGCCGAAATGGGCGTCCTGACCCCCGTGACGGAGCTGCTGGGCGAGGACGCGCTGGCGGGCTGCGTTCCGCTGGCCGTCAGGGGCGCGACGTACAAGGAAAAAATCTATCAGCTTCCGCTGTACTTTGAAACGCTGCTGTTCATGTACAACAAAAAGTATATGGCCGTGGAAAACGTTCCCGCCACCACGGAGCAGCTCTACGCGTACATGCAGCGCAAAACCAAGTACGGCCACTACGGCTTTGTGGAGCAGCACTCCACGCCCTACTACGCCGCGGGCTGGATCCACGGCTTCGGCGGCAGCCTGATTACCGAAAACGGCGTTCCCTGTCTGGACAGCGCCGAGACTCGCTCCGCCCTTGCCTATCACAGGAAGTTTGTCGACTATATGCCCGGCGAAACGGAATACGCCACGGTTCACACGCTCTTTACCGAAGGCATGGCCCATGCCACGATCGCGGGCCCCTGGTTCGTCCCGACCGTCCGCGCCGCGGGCATTGACGTGGGGATCGCGCCCATGCCCGTCGTTGATGAAACGGGGCTGCCCCTGGCGCCCTATTCCGGCATTCAGGGGCTGCACGTGCTCCGGGTGCAGGCGGCGCGGAAGAAGGATGCCATTGTCAAGGTGCTTCGGACGCTGATGCGGCCGGAGGTGAGCGTCCGGCTGGCGAAGGTCAGCGGCTGCGCGCCGGCGGTGGAAAGCTGCTATGGGCTGGACGAGGTGGCCGGCGATCCGCTGATCATGGCCATGAAGCAGACGGCGGAAACCGCCGTTCCCATGCCCAATATCCCGGAGATGGACGTGATGTGGACCGTCGCCGGCAGCCTGCTGACCAACGTGAACATGAGCGGACAGGACGTCGAAGCCGCCGCCGCTGCCGCGCAGAAGAAAGCCCTCGAGCTGATTGAGGCGATGAAATGATGAAACAGACCGCCCGCAAAAAAACGGGAAGAGGAACAGCGGCCGCATACCTGGTTTCCGCGCCGTCGCTGGCGCTGATCTTCCTGATCGTGGTATTCCCGATCCTCTACACCGGCTATATCTCGCTGACCAACATGAACACCTACCACTGGTTCCATTTTGATATCGTCGGCCTGCGCAATTACAGGCGGGCGCTGCTGGTTTTCGATTCCGGCTTCCTGTCCGCGCTTTTGACCACCGTGCTCTGGACGGCGGTCAACATGGCGCTTCAGCTGACGCTCGCCTTCCTGATCGCCAATCTGCTCAACGTCCGCCGTCTGCCGCTGCGGAACGTGTACAAGACCGTCCTGATGTTCCCCTGGGCGATGCCCGGCTACGTCAGCATCCTGCTGTGGAAGACCGGCATGTTCAACGGCGAGTTCGGCCTTCTGACGCAGTGGATGGAGCGGCTCTCCGGCCTGACGGTGCGCTGGCTGCAAGGCGACGTGAGCGCCTTTTTGTGCTGCACGGCGGTCAACCTGTGGCTGGCGCTGCCGTTTATGATCATGATCATGGACGGGGGCCTCCAATCCATCGACCGGAGCTATTACGAATCCGCCACCCTGGACGGCGCCGGGCCCGTCCGTCAGGCGGTCTCCATTACGCTGCCGTGCCTGAAGCCCATCATCGGCCCCTCCGTCCTGATTACGCTGTTCACCACCTTCAAGCAGTTCGACGTCATTTACCTGCTGACCCAGCAGGTGGGCTCCCAGACGGGCGCGCACATCCACACCATCATCACCTACGCCTACGAAAACGCCTTCATCACCAACAATTACGGCTATTCCTCCGCGATCTCCATCATGATCTTCGCGCTGCTGATCGTTTTCGCGCAGCTGACAAACCGGCGCGGAAAGGAGAAAAACGCATGAAGAGAAAAACCGTCAGACGGATTGCCGCCGGTACGGCCCTCAATCTGTTCTTCATCGCCTGCTGCTTTCTGGCGCTGCTGCCCATCCTGTACGCCCTGTCCGTGTCTCTGGACGCAAGGGGCAGACTGCTTTCCTCCAGCTTTTCCTTCATTCCCAAGGAGCTGACGCTGAAGCACTACGCCCGCGTGTTCTCCGAGGAGCCGGTGCCGGTCTGGTTCCTGAACACCATGCTGCTGACAGCCGCCACCGTGGTGCTTGCCATGGGAACGGCGGTGCCCGCGGCGTATGTGTTCTCCCGCAGGCGGTTCGCGGGGCGCACCGCCGTGCTGCGCGCGCTGCTGCTGCTGTACTCCTTCCCGTCCATCCTGTCCATGTTCGCCATCTACCGGCTGATGAGCGCTCTGGGGCTGGTCAACACGCACATCGGCCTGATCGTCATCTACGCGGGCACCATGTCCGTGTTCGCCCTGCTGAACATGAAGGGCTACTTCGACGCGATCCCCGTGGAAATCGAGGAGGCCGGGCGCATCGACGGCTGCGGCGACCGGAAGATCGTCACAAAGATCGTTCTGCCGCTGGCGCGCCCCACCCTGATTGTGACCGGCGTGATGATCGTCAACTTCGTCTGGAACGAATACATCTTCTCCATCAACTTTCTGACCGGCTCGGACAGGATGACCCTCGCCTCCGGCCTGTACTCCCTGCAGGCGACGGAGACCAGCGGCTCCTGGCCCGTGTTCGCGGCCGCATCGCTGGTGGTCAGCTTCCCGGTACTGGTGATCTTCTTCCTGTCCCAAAGGCACATGGTTTCCGGCCTGACGTCGGGCGGAGTGAAAGGATGACCGCGCATGAAATATGAAGCCGTTCTGCATATTCCCCTGTCGCAATTTGCCTTCGGGCTGGATGAGACCCATGCGGTATTCCGCCTGCGGGCGGCGCGGGGCGACCTGAAAAGCTGCGCGCTGATTTACGGCGACCGTGCCTGCCGCCGCACGCCGGTGGACTATTTCCACGCCGAAATGGAGAGGGTCTGTCAGGACGAGCTGTTCGACTGGTGGGAGACCGTGCTGGAAACGCCCCTCAGGCGGCTGTGCTACGCCTTCCGGCTGGCGGATCAGGCGGGAGCATGTGCACTGTATTACGGAGATCAGTTCCACGACGCGCTGACCGACGACCGTTCGGCGTACTTCCAGCTGCCCTACAATCATCGCGCCGACCGGGCGGAGGTTCCCTCGTGGATGCGGGACGCCGTGGTATACAACATCTTTCCGGACAGCTTTGCCACGGGGAAAAGCAGGATCTCCTGCCGCCCCACGGAGGCGGCGTGGAAGGGCGAAACCGTTCGCGGCAGGCTGGGCGGCACAATCCGCGGCGTCACGGAGAACCTGCCCTACATCAAGGAGCTGGGCTTTACCTGCCTTTATCTGAACCCCGTCTTTGTCGCCGGCGAATACCACAAGTACGACCTGATCGATTACTTCCACATCGATCCGGCCTTCGGGACAGACGAGGATTTCAGGGCGCTGGTACAGGCCGCCCACGCCATGGGCATGCGGGTCATCATCGACGGTGTGTTCAATCATTGCGGCTGGAGGTTTGAAGCCTTCCGGGACGCGGCGCAAAAGGGAAAATCCTCCGAATACTGGCCCTGGTTCTTCCGCCTGGAGGAGCCCGTCGCCGTGCCGGACAGCGAGGAGGCTTATCCCCCGTATGAATGCTTCGGCTATGAGCGCATGATGCCCAAGCTGGCCACCGATCATCCCGCCGTGCAGGACTATTGCTGCCGCGTGGGCGTTCATTGGGTGAAGGAATATGATATCGACGGCTGGCGGCTGGACGTGGCCAGCGAAGTAAACGACGGCTTCTGGCGCGCTTTCCGCCGCGCGGTCAAGGCGGTCAAGCCGGACTGCGCCCTGATCGGGGAAATCTGGGAAACCGCCTCCCACTGGCTGGACGGCAGCATGTTCGACAGCACGATGAACTACGACCTCCGCCGCCACTGCCGGCGCTTCTTCGCGCTGGGGGATATGGACGCGCAGGCCTTCGACGGCCGCGTGACGGATATGCTCATGCGCTACCGGCGGCAGATGGCATACGCCCAATTGAACCTGCTGGACAGCCACGACGTCAGCCGATTTCTCTCTTTGTGCGAGGGGAATCTTGACAGGATGAAGCTGGCGGTGCTGTTTCAGATGACCTTTGTCGGCATGCCCTGCGTTTTCTACGGCGACGAAAAGGGTATGACCGGCGTTCTGGAGGAGGAGTACCGCCGCCCTATGCCATGGGAAAACGCGGGCGGCGCGCTCGAGGCCTTTTACCGGCAGGCGATCGCGTTCCGGCGGCGGTACGCCGCGCTTCGCCGGGGCGGCTTCCGCACGGTTTGCGCACAGCGCGGCGGCGGATTTTATCACTACCTCCGGGAGGACGGGGCGGAAACGCTGGGCGTGATGCTGAACGCCTCCGACGCGCCCGTCGCCGTCCGCGTCCCCGGAGAAATGCTGTGGCGGGAGCGTCTGAATCGTGGTATACTGGAATCGTATGGGTTTGTTCTCTATCGCAAATAACAAACCGCGGGAGGAGTTTCCATGCCGTCCACCATTCGTGACGTGGCGCTGAAGGCCGGCGTGTCGCCCTCCACCGTGTCCAAGGCCATGAACGGGTCGGGCGCGGTGTCGGAGGAAACGCTGCGCAGGATCCGGCAGGCCGCCCATGCCCTGGGGTATGAGCCCAACGCGCGGGCCCGCAATTTTGCGACCCGCGCCAACTACCAGATGGCGTTCCTTGCGGATTTTCCCTTTGACGCCGCCTTTGTGAACCCGCATCTGTTCGAAATCATGCGCGGCGTGCAGCACACGCTGGACAAACGGGGCTACGCCATGGTGATGAAGCATCTGAGCGCCAGGGAGGCCGTCGCCTATGTGGAGCAGGCCTGGCGGCAGCGCGTGGCGGACGGCTTCGTCCTGCACATGTCGGTCGTGACGAAAAAGCTGGCCGCGTTCATCAGCCGCGAAAGCGTGCCGCACATCGTGATCGGAAAGCCCAACTTTGATAACCGCCTGTGCTGGATCGATACGGACAACCGCCTTTCGGGCGAGCTGGCCGCCCGGCATCTGGCGGAAATGGGGTATACGGAATTCTGCTATGTGGGCGGCCGGGCGGACGACATGATCTCCTGGCGCCGGCTGCAGGGCGTTCGGCAGGCGCTGCGGGAAATGGGGCTGGAGCTTGCGCACGAGCGCGTCCTGCAAAGCCAGTCCACGCTGGCGGACGGGGTACGCGCCATGAAAAAGCTCCTTCGCATGAAGCCAAGGCCCCAGGCGATCATCTGCGCCAACAATCCCATCGCCTTCGGGCTCATGCAGGCGCTGCAGGCAAAAGGGGTGCGCATCCCGGAGGATATGGCGCTGATCGCGTTCGATTCCCACCCCTTTTCCATGCTGACGGAGCCGCCCATGACGGTGGTGGATATCAACATGTACGAAATGGGACAGGAGGCGGGGCGGCTCGTGCTGCAAAAGCTGAAGCATTCCGCCACCCAGATCCAGACCTATATCACGACGCCGACGCTGGTATGCAGAGGGACTACCGCCGCCGCGTCAGATCAGAAGCAATAGGCTGAAAACAGAAGATCGCCGCCTTCATCTGGAGGCATATCGAGAGGCACGCAAAGAGCGGAAGCGTTTTCGGTGAAAATCAGGGCGCCCCCTATTCGGCGGCGCGCCGGGCGTCTTCCTTTCCGCTGCCTGCGGCATGTCAATTTCTCGATTGGTAAACCTTCAAAATATGCATTTGCAGCTGACGAAAAATCCATTCGCCGGTCGACTGTCTCATTTGTGCGGCGCCTTTGAAATATTGCCTAACCTTTGGGGGGCTTTGCCTTGCGCATGGCTTTTTCTTTTTCTCGAAAGGGAATCCGAAAACAGCGCCCCTTCGCTTTTGCAGACCGTGCGCGCCGTCGCGCGGCGATTCGCTCTTTCCTGCCCTCTCCCAAGCGGGCAGGGGACTCCGGCTATCCCGGCGCGGGCGCGCTTCATGAGCGGCCGGACAAAGCTGCGACGAGCCGCCGTCGGCGAAAGAGCGCGCTGCGTCAAACGGAGGAACGCCCGCCGCAGCTATGGCTGTGAACGCGCCGCAGGCCTGCGGGAAAGGCGCGCCGGCAGCGGCGCCTGCGCAAAATATGCGGATATTTCAGCCGGGCGCGCCTTGTAAACGGCGGCAAGCGATGCTATAATAAAGGTTAGGAAAACCGCGCGGCGGCTTTTCCGGGGCGGCGAAGGCCGCGGGCGTTGCGTCAACGATCCAAAGCTGAAAAACAGCCTTGCGGCTGAAAGGATATTACGCAAGATGTTTATTGCCAACGGATGGAAGGATTTTGAGGTGCTGGACACCGGCGACGGAGAAAAGCTGGAGCAGTGGGGGAACTATCTGCTTGCGCGGCCGGATCCGCAGGTGATTTGGCCCAAGGCCGATGAAGCGTTGTGGCGCAGGGCGCAGGCACATTATGCCCGCAGCGATCGGGGCGGCGGCGCATGGAGCTTCATGGAAAAGCTGCCGGAAAAATGGGTTGTTTCCTATAACGGGCTGCAATTTTACGTGCGGCCGACGGGCTTTAAGCACACCGGCCTGTTTCCCGAGCAGGCCGCCAATTGGGACGCGATGGCCGGCATGCTGAAAAAGCGCCCCAGCGCGCGGGTGCTGAACCTGTTTGCCTATACGGGCGGCGCGTCGATGGCCTGCGCCGCGGCGGGCGCGCATGTGACGCATGTGGACGCGGCGAAGGGCATGGTGCTCTGGGCGAAGGAAAACCGCGCGCTTTCCGGCCTGCCGGAGAGCAGCTTCCGCTTCATTGTGGAGGACGCGGTCGCCTTTGTCCGGCGCGAGATTCGGCGCGGCAGCGTGTATGACGGCGTGGTGATGGACCCGCCCAGCTATGGCCGCGGGCCGACGGGCGAGGTTTGGAAGCTGGAAAACGAGCTGTACGCGCTGGTGGAAACCTGCGCGCAGGTGCTTTCGCCTGATCCGCTTTTCTTCTTTATCAATAGCTATACCACCGGCTTTCAGCCTGCCGTGCTGCAGAATATCCTGCAAAAAACGGTGGCCAATCGGCTGGGCGGCGTGATCGATTCGCAGGAGCTGTGCCTGCCCGTGCGATCGGGCGGCGTGCTGCCCTGCGGCGCGACGGGGCGCTGGATGAACAAATGACGGAGGAATGACCATGGAAAAGCCCACCATTTTGTATGAAGACAATCATGTGATCGTGGCCGTGAAGCCGCCGAACCTGCTCACGCAGGGCGACAGCACGGGGGACGAGAGCCTGCTGGAGCAGGTGAAGGCCTATGTGAAGGAAAGCTGCCAGAAGCCGGGGGAAGCGTATATCGGGCTGGTGCATCGGATGGACAGGCCGGTGGGCGGCCTGCTGGTGTTTGCGCGGACGAGCAAGGCGGCCTCCCGTCTGTCCGAGCAGGTGCGCGTGCATGAGCTGAACCGCCAGTATGTCTGCATCGTGGAGGGCGAGGCGCCGGATCAGTTTACCTATGTCGATTATTTGGCCAAGGACGAGGCGCACAACCGCGTGACAGTGCTGCCGCCTTACCTGAAAATGCAGGGTAAGGAGGCCGTTTTGCATGGCCGTACGGTTGCCCGCCGCGATGGACTGTCCCTTGTCGCCATTCAACTGGAGACCGGGCGCGCGCATCAGATTCGCGTGCAGATGCAGCATCACGGCTATCCGCTCTGGGGCGAAAACCGCTACGGCAACGGCCGCCGCGGGCAGCAGATTGCGCTCTGGGGCTTCCGGCTGTCCTTTGCGCACCCGATCACCAAGGAACAGATGCTCTTTATCGCGCCCACGCCGGAGGAAAAGCCGTGGCTTTGGTTTGAACGCGAGCTGCGCGGGCTGGAATCCATCTGGCCGCAGATTAAGCCCGTCGTGGCCGATATGTAAATACGCGTCTCAAGCCTGAACGCCTCCGCTCGGCGCCTTTTTCGATTCGGCGAAGCCCAGCCTTGCACAACCGGCCGAAATGGAAAACGCGTTGTGCATCCCGCCGCATTTTCGCTTGAGAATCATATGAAAGCGGCGCGCCCGCGACGGCGCGTCATGAAAGCAAAGCGAGGAAGAACATGCAAAATCCCGTCACGTTCGAATTGATTAAAACCTGCAAGCAATCCGGCGCGCGGCTGGGCGTGGTGCATACCCCGCACGGCGATATCCCCACGCCCATTTATATGCCCGTGGGCACGCAGGCGACGGTCAAGGCCATGACGCCGCGCGAGATGGAGGAAATCGGCGCGAAGATCATGCTTTCCAACACTTACCACCTGCACCTGCGCCCGGGCGAGGAAATTGTGCGCGAGGCGGGCGGATTGCATCGGTTCATGGATTGGCGCCATCCCATCCTGACGGACAGCGGCGGCTTTCAGGTGTTCTCGCTGGCCGGGCTGCGTAAACTTACGGAGGAGGGCGCTGCCTTCCGCAGCCATCTGGATGGCAGCCGGCGCTTTATCAGCCCGGAGGTATCCATGGATATTCAGCAGGCGCTGGGCGCGGATATCGCCATGGCGTTTGACGTTTGCTCGCCCTATCCCTGCGATCATCAGACGGCCAAGGAGGCCATGCACCGTACGCACCGCTGGGCGGAGCGCTGCAAAAAGCATCATACGCGGGAGGATCAGGCGCTCTTTGGCATTGTGCAGGGCGCGTTTTATGAGGATCTGCGCATTGAAAGCGCCAAAACGCTGGCGGATATGGATTTTCCCGGCTACGGTATCGGCGGCCTTTCGGTGGGCGAACCCAAGCCGGTCATGTACGACATGCTGGAAAAGATCGAGCCTTATATGCCCAAGAATAAGCCGCGCTATCTGATGGGCGTGGGCACGCCGGACTGTTTTCTGGAGGGCGTGCTGCGCGGCGTGGATATGTTCGACTGTGTGCTGGCCACGCGCATCGCGCGCAACGGCACGGTCTTTACCCGCAACGGCCGGCTGGTGATTCGCAACGCAACCTATGCGCATGATTTTTCGCCGTTGGAGGAGGACTGCGACTGCTACGCCTGCCGGCATTTCAGCCGCGCTTATATTCGCCATTTGGTGAAGGCGGAGGAAATTACCGGCGCGCGGCTGGCTTCCATTCATAACCTGCGCTTCCTGATTCGCATG
This sequence comes from uncultured Clostridia bacterium, assembly GCA_934632155.1. Taxonomy (GTDB): domain Bacteria; phylum Bacillota; class Clostridia; order Christensenellales; family Aristaeellaceae; genus RUG563. Next base: position 175,812 of record CAKTXZ010000001.1, read on the forward strand.
ATGGAGGAAATTCGTCAGGCGATCATGGAGGATCGCTTCCTCGATTACCGTCGGGAGTTTTACGCGCGCTACGATATGTCGCGCAATTTCTGATAAACGGCCGGCGTAAGGGCTGGCTTTCAAATGCGGTTTCAGAAAAACGCATATCCCAAAAGCCCGTGTCCGCAGGTGCTGAAGCGGATACGGGCTTTGCTTATTGGGCGCGTGGAAACGAAAAAGCAGGATGCGGACGGACTATGCCTGAAAATAGCGGTGCAGGGGCAGCGCGTCCACAAAAAGAAAGCGTTTATCCAGCCAGCGGGAGCAGCAGCCGATGAGCGGGCCGTTGACCAGCGCGCTGATAACCGTGCCTGCGCCGATGCCCTGAATCCGGCCAAAGAAGAGCAGGGAAAGCGCTAGCGCCAGCGCGCAGCAGCCCAGATCAAAGCATAGCTTGAAGCGGTTGATATCCAGATGGAAATGGGCGGAAAGCTCCTTGACCACCAATTCGTATGCGCCGGGCGCGATATAGGAATGGAAAAAGAGGGAAACGCCCACGGCGCATAGCGCAATGCCCAGCGCAAAAAACAGCGCGCGCATATACAGCGTATCCATCGGCACAAGCCGAAGCAGCGCCATCAGGCCGTCCAGCGTCTTGCCGCTCAGCAGCGCCGTAATAAAGGAAAAAAGATAGTATAGCCGGATTTTGCGAATCAGCAGCGCCATGGTTGCGATCAGCAGCGCCTGAAACAGGTAATCCGTGGTGCCGAAGGTGAAAAAGGACGAAAACTGCGACAGCTTCAGATGCAGCAGGTACGACGGCGCGCTGACCATCGATATGCCAAGATTGGCGCGCTCCACGCATGCGACGCTTGCCGCCAATAAAATCAGGCCGATCACGTAGGCCAGCTCGGTTGAGAATTTCCGCTTTTGCATGCTTGCCTCTCCTTTGATGAAGTCGGAACTGCATTATACGGCAGGCCGTGAGCCGTGTCAAGGAAAATGAAAACGCGTCAGGGCGACATCATGTAGCCGCGTCAAACATTGGCTGCACAGAACTTCGTGGAGCTCTGCCGGGCGCGCTTCCTGTTCTCGGGCGGCTTGAGCTTCGAGGCCGCGTTCGCTTGAAGTAGCCATAGCTTCTGACGTAGCCGTTCTTCTGCGCCTTTTCATACCCCGGCGGCAGGCCGCGCGGATATTTCTTTGCGTGTCGCTCCGCCAGCCGGATTTCCCACTCGCTTTGCTTCTTTGGCGAGCGCAGCGGCGCGCGGCTTCGGTTTTTCAGCGACTCCGCCGTGCCGTCATACCGCCGCTTCCGCTTGCGACCCGTCTTGCGGCTCATCCTGTACCGCTCCGCCGCCTTCGTTACCCCGTGCTTCGCCGCGTATTTCAATACCCGTGATGGTACGCTTCCTGTGCTATTCTGTCCACGAAGAACGCCTCTGTGGCGGCTGGTTTGTTGGCGCTGCTATCCTACCACGCGCGTTCTCTTTTTGCTTGGCTTTTGTGCTCCTCATGTACTATGTCGCAACATGTCGCTATGCGCCGCAATATTCCTGCTTGACAAATGCGCGCGGAGGCGGTATAATCGCAACGGTTCATCTTTAAGGCGGTACAGAGAGACCGGCAAGAGAAACACGAACGCTTGCGATGATGGCGGCTGCATTGCGCCATGAAGGTCTTGCCCTGTGCTGGGCAAGGCCTTTTTTCGAGCCGAGTGAAGATGCGCCGAACAAAATCACAGGAGGGGAACACGAATGAAACTGGTTTACGACATCGCCGACAAGCCTCCGATCAGGAAAAACCTGATCTACGCCTTCCAACAGCTGCTGGCCATCATGGCGGCGACGCTGCTGGTGCCGATTCTGGTGGACGGCACGGGCGTGTACATGAGCCAGCCGGCGGCGCTGTGCGGCGCGGGCTTCGGCACGCTGTTCTACATCTTCATCGCCACCCGCCAAAAGAGCCCGGTGTTTCTGGGCAGCTCCTTCGCCTTCATTGCGCCGCTCTCCGGCGCGGTTGCCTTCGGCTTTCTGGGCATCTTTCTGGGCGCCGTGTTCGCGGGTCTGGTGTATGTCGCCATCGCGCTGATTATCAAAAAAACCGGCTCCGCATGGGTGAACAAGCTGCTGCCGCCCGTGGTCATCGGCCCGGTGGTCGCCCTGATTGGGCTGAGCCTGTGCGCCAGCGCCATGACGAATCTTGCCAACGTGAGCGGCGATATGAACCTGTCGCAGACGCTGGGGCTGATGCAGGCCAAGCTTGCGGAAGTGACCAGCGTCGACCAGATTTCCGGTGCGATCGGCGAAATCACCGCCGCCGCGACGGCGACCGGCTACAACCTTGTGGCCATTCTGGTGGGGCTGGTCGCGTTCTTTATCACAGTTTTTGCCTCCGTCAAGGGCAGCAAGGGCATGAAGCTGATCCCCTTCATCATCGGCATTCTGGGCGCCTACGTCATCGCGCTGGCGCTGACCCTTATCGGCCGGGCAACGGGCTGCGCTTACATTCAGCTGGTTGACCTGAGCAAATTTGAAAGCATGCAGCTCTTTGAGGTACCGCGCTTCACCTTCCTGGGCATGCTGGGCGCGTATCCGGAGGCGACCAACGCCATTGACGGCTGGGCGGATGTGGCCAGCGTTCTGCTGCTCTTCGCGCCGGTCGCCTTCGTCACGCTGGCGGAGCATATTGCCGACCATAAGAATCTTTCCTCCATCATCGGCCGCGACCTGATTGCCGATCCCGGCCTGGATCGCACGCTGCTGGGCGACGGCGTTGGCACCATCGTCGGCTCCTTCTTCGGCGGCTGCCCCAACACGACGTACGGCGAATCGGTCGGCTGCGTGGCCATCACCGGCAACGCTTCGGTTTCCACGATCGTGATTGCGGCGATTTACTGCATCGTGCTTTCCTTCTTCCACCCCTTCGTCTGCTTCGTCAACTCCATTCCCTCCTGCATCGTGGGCGGCGTGTGCATCGCGCTGTACGGCTTCATTGCGGTTTCCGGCCTGAAGATGCTGCAGCCTGTTGATTTGAACGATCACCGCAACCTCTTTGTCGTCGCCGCGATTCTGGTATGCGGCATCGGCGGGCTGACGCTGAACTTTGGAAAGGTGCAGATCAGCGCCATCGCGACCGCGTTGATCGTGGGCATTCTGGTGAATGTGATTTTCAACAAGCGCGCCCAAACGGAAAAGAGCGAATAATCCTGAAAAAAGCTTAAAAATCTCAGGACGCATGTTTACAAACCACGCCTTTCATGGTATAATGACAGGCGTGGTTTTTAGAACCGTATTCCCGGGCTGGCGATACTCCAACGCCTTCCTGAGCATGCGGCGATTGAAGCAGGGGTTGCCACGCCCCAAAAGGAGGAAACAACATGGATAAGGAACGCAAGGCTCAGATTATGCAGACGTACGCCCGTCACGAGGGCGACACCGGTTCTCCCGAGGTGCAGGTTGCGCTTCTGACCGAACGCATCAACCACCTCAACGAGCATCTCAAGCTTAACAAGAAGGATCACCATTCCCGTCGCGGCCTGCTGCTGATGGTTGGTCAGCGCCGCGGTCTGCTCGATTATCTGAAAAAGACGGATATCGAGCGCTATCGTGATCTGATTGCCAAGCTGGGTCTGCGTAAGTAATGCGCAAATGGGCTACCGGCGAGAGCCATTCCTGCCGGTAGCCTTTTGTTCACCTGTTGGCGGGCGCCTTCAGGATGTGTGTGTGAGGAGAAGAGAAGAAAATGGACTACAAATCGTATTCAATGGAATTTGCCGGCCGTACGCTGACGCTGGAATTTGGCAAGTACGCTCAGCAGGCGGGCGGCTCCGCCGTGGTGCGCTATGGCGATACCGTGGTGCTGGTCAATGCGACTGCGTCCGATACGCCGCGCGAGGGCGTGGATTTTTTCCCGCTGACCGTCGATTTTGAAGAAAAGCAGTACGCCGTGGGCAAGATTCCCGGCGGCTTCATCAAGCGCGAGGGGCGGCCGACCGAGAAGGCGACGCTGACCTGCCGCCTGATTGACCGTCCGCTGCGCCCGCTGTTCAATAAGGGCATGCGCAATGACGTTCAGGTCGTGGCGCAGACGCTCTCTGTCGACCCCAATACCCCGCCGGAATTTCCTGCGATGCTGGGCTCCTCCATCGCGCTGATGATTAGCAACATCCCTTGGGGCGGCCCGACCGCCGCCGTGGTGGTGGGGCGCGTCAACGGCCAGCTTGTCATTAACCCGGATGAAGCGCAAAGCGCCGCCTCCGATATGCATGTTACCGTCGCGGGCACCAAGGACGCCATCATGATGGTTGAGGCGGGCGCGAACGAGGTGAGCGAGGACGCTATGATGGACGCGATCCTCTACGCCCACGAAAGCATCAAGGAGCTGGTTGCTTTTCAGGAGAAGATCGTGGCCGAAATCGGCAAGCCCAAGAGCGAATTCCCGCTCGTTACCACGGGCGACGATGTGAAGGCCGCCGTGCGCGAATACGCGCTGGAAAAGTGCCAGTATGTTTATTCCACCTATGTTCGCAAGGAGCGTCAGGCGCGTGAGGCGGAGGTTTCCGCCGACGTGGCCGCGCATTTTGCCGATATCTTCCCCGGTCGTGAGGGCGAGGTCGCCGATGCGCTGTATTACCTGAACAAGGAGGTCATGCGCCGCAAGATCCTCGATCAGGGCATTCGCCCCGATGGCCGTAAGGTGGATGAGGTACGCCCCATTTGGTGCGAGGTGGGCGTGCTGCCCCGCACGCACGGCAGCGCCGTGTTTACCCGCGGCGAAACGCAGGCGCTTACGATTACCACGCTGGGCATGGTTTCCGAGGCGCAGCAGCTGGACGGCCTGTCCAATGAGGAAAGCAAGCGCTACATGCACCAGTACAACATGCCCTCCTACGCCACGGGCGAGGCCGGGCGTCTGCGCAGCCCGAACCGCCGCGAGATCGGCCACGGCGCGCTGGCTGAGCGCGCGCTGGTGCCCGTGATTCCTTCGGAGGAGGAATTCCCCTACGCCATGCGTCTGGTTTCCGAGATTCTGGGCAGCAACGGCTCCTCCTCGATGGCTTCCGTGTGCGGCAGCACGCTGTCGATGATGGACGCGGGCGTGCCGATTCACGCGCCGGTCGCGGGTGTGGCCATGGGCCTGATTCAGGATGCGGAGACCGGCAAGATCGAGGTGCTGACGGATATTCAGGGTCTGGAGGATTTTCTGGGAGATATGGACTTCAAGGTCGCCGGCACCATGAACGGCATTACCGCCATCCAGATGGATATCAAGATCAAGGGCATTAACCGTGATATTCTCTCCCGCGCGCTCAATCAGGCGCTCAAGGGGCGGCTGCATATTCTGGGGCTGATGCTCGAATGCATCGGCCGTCCGCGTGAAACGCTGTCCAAGTATGCGCCCAAGATCATCAATTTCACCATCAATCCCGATAAGATTCGCGAAGTCATTGGGCCGGGCGGCAAGATGATTAACAAGATCATCGCCGAAACGGGCGTTAAAATCGACATCGAGGACGATGGTCGCGTCTTTATCTCCACGCCCGATCAGGCGGCGGCGGACAAGGCCAAATCCATCATTCTGGGCATCGCGAAGGATATTGAAGTGGGCGATGTGTTCATGGGCAAGGTTGTGCGCATCATGAACTTCGGCGCCTTCGTGGAATTGGCCGGCGGCAAGGATGGCATGATCCATATCTCCAAGCTGGATAACAAGCGTGTGGAGAAGGTGGAGGACGTGGTGAAAATCGGCGACGAGCTGGAGGTCAAGGTTTGCGAGATCGACGCGCAGGGGCGCATTAACCTGATCCGCAATGATATCGTATACGATAATCCTACCTTCACGCGTTCCGCGCCGATGGCGAACCGCCCGCCCCGCCGGGATGGCCGGCCGGTCGGCGAACGCCGATAAGCAACATAAAACCTGAGAACAGGGGGAAGCTACAGGTAGTTTCCCCCTGATTTTTCAACTCAAGGAGTATGCGCCTGTGGAAAAGTTTACGCTGGAAAATGGACTGACGCTGTTGGTGGAGACCATGCCCTATCTGCGTTCCGCGTCGATCGGCGTGTGGGTCAAGGCAGGATCGGTGCTGGAAACGCCGGAGGAAAACGGCCTGTCGCATTTTATGGAGCATATGGCCTTCAAGGGCACGCAAAAGCGCACCTCGCGGCAGATTGCCGAGGAAATGGACGCGGTGGGCGGGCATTTGAACGCCGCGACCAGCAAGCTGTGCACCAATTATTACGCCAAGGTGATCGATGAGGATTTGCCGCTGGCGGCGGACATATTGGCGGATATCGTGCGCAACCCTGCGCTGGATCGACAGGAAATGGACAAGGAACGCGGCGTAATTCTGGAAGAAATCGCCATGGTGGAGGATTCGCCGGAGGACGTGGTGTACGAAGTGCTGGCGGAGGCCGTATTTGGCGCGCAGCCGTTGGGGCAGACGATACTGGGGCCCTCGGAGCGCATTGCGGCATACCAGCCGGAGGATCTGCGCGCATTCCGCGCGCGTCATTATGGCCCGCAGAATACCGTGGTGGCCATTGCCGGAAATGTGGAGCCGCAGCGTGCGCGCGCATTGATTGAGGAGAAATTCGGCGATTGGCGCGGCGCAGCCGGTGAAATCTTCCCGGAGGAGGTTGCCATTGACGAGCAGCGCCACCTTTGCCGGGATAAGGATACCGAGCAGGTGCATCTTTGCGTGTCCTTCCGCGGCGTGGGCATGGGCAGTCCGGTGGTCTATCCGATTGCGGTGCTGAACAATATTCTGGGCGGGGGCACATCTTCGCGTCTTTTCCAGCGCATTCGCGAGGAGCTGGGCATGGCCTACACGGTTTATTCCGGCCCGTCGAATTATCCGCACTGCGGCGAATTCACAATCTACGCGGCCACGTCGCCCAAGCATGCGCATACGGTGCTGGAGCAGATCGATATCGAGATTCGCAAGCTGCTGGACGACGGATTTTCCGAAAAGGAATTCACCATGGCCAAGGCGCAGCTCAAGGGCAGCTATGTGCTGGGGCTGGAAAGCGCCTACAACCGCATGAGCGCGCTGGGGCACAATCAGATGCTGCTGGGGCGCGTCATTCCCCCGGAGGAGACCATTGCCGCAATCGAACGCGTAACGCCGGAGGATGTGCGTGCCATCGCTGCGCAGATGCTTTCAGGCCCGCGCGCATATGCCGTGGTAGGCAGGAAAGCGGAAAAGTACCTGCAATATATGAAATAGCGTTCAAACAACAATAACAAAGCCCGCGCGACAGGGAAAGCGTCGCGCGGGCTTTGCGTATGGCTTCAATGGGGAAAAGGGGCAAGCGCTTGGGCTGCGCTGTGTTTAGACGCGGCGCAAAGCGCCGTTATTGCCAGCGAAGGGCGACGGCGTCATGATCCGACAGGAACACGCCGTCCCGTTCCTCGTGCCATGCTGTGACGTCGCAGCATTCCGAAGGGCGATTGGTTAAAATATAATCGATTTTCATGGCGGGGCCGCGGCCGAAATCGTGGAAGGTTGGCGGGATATCGCGGGTAACGTCGGTGAGGCCGCTGTCGCGAATCAGGGCGTAGGGCGCGTCCTGCGGCTCGAGGTTAAAATCGCCCGTCAGGAAGATAGGCAGCGGCTCCTGCTGTTCAAGCGCCTTAATCAGGCCGAGAATCTGGGTAAGCCCCTGCGTGCGCGCAGCCTCGAACTCATGATCTAAATGGGTATTGACGATATAGCATTTTTTCCCATCGGCCGGCTGATACAGCTTCACCCATGTGCATATGCGCGGACAGATGCTCTGCTCCCGATAGCGGCTGCCCGGAACGCGCGGCGTTTCGCTCAGCCAGAATTGATCCATCGCGTGCAGGGCGATGGTTTCGCGGCGACAGGCGATCGGGCAGGCCTCGCCGCCGTAGTCCGCTTCGCGTCCCACGCCGAAAAACGCGTATGCCGGCAGCTCTCTGCGCAGCGCCTGCAGGCTTTCGGGCATAGCCTCCTGAAAGCAAAGCACATCGGGCGCTTCTTGGCGAATCCTCTCGACAATCAGCGGCAGGCGATTGAAAAAGTAGTTTTTTCCGTCGCCTGGGGCGGGGTAGCGCAGGTTTAGGGTCACGATCTTCATGGGGCGGCCTCCTTCACAGAGCGATTGGAAAGAACGGTTGCGGCGGGCAGTCTGTTTACAGCGCGGCAATTTCCCTTTCGGCGCGTTCCATAACCGCCACGACACGGTCGCAGAAGCGGTCGAAATCCGCATCGACGCGCTGCGCCTCCGGATGCGTCAGGAAATAGCGGACGGAGCGCGGAGCGGCCTGATCGAAGCGATACTGCGCCCGGAAGGACGGAACCAGCGCGTGCAGCTTGGCGTTGTCGAAGATGACGGTATTGGATTTATCGCCCAGCAGCGTGCCGCGAAAATCGTATGCGGCGCATTGCGCCAGCAGGGCGCTGGGCACATAGCAGGGGCGGTAGGGGCCGCCCACCGCATCGGCGATCACTTGAAGAATCTGGTTCCACGTCAGCAGCTCCTCGGCGGTAATCTGCACCGCCTGCCCGACGGCATGGATGTTGCCCATCAGGCCGGCGAAGGCGGGCGCGAAATCCTCGCTGCTCATGACGGCCCACAGGCTGTTGCCGTCTCCGGGCACAAGCACCCTTTTCCCCTCGCGGATGCGCTTGAGCACCTGCCACGCGCCCAGACGGCCATGCAGCGGCACAACCATGGTCTTTTCGCAGAAGGTGTGGCTGGGACGGACGATGGTGACGGGAAAGCCGTCCTCACGGAAGGCGCGCAGGAAAACCTCCTCACACGCCGCCTTGTCGCGCGAATATTGCCAGTAGGGGTTGCAGAGCGGGGTGGATTCGGTAATCACGGGGGAAACGAGCGGCTTTTGATAGGCGGAGGCGGAACTGACAAAGAGCATCTGGCGCGTTTTGCCTGTAAACAGGCGCACGTCGCGCAGCGCCTGATCGGGCGTGAAGCAGATGAAATCTGCGATTACGTCAAAGCGTTCATTACGCAGCGCGCTGCAAACGGCCGCTTCATCGTTCATATCCGCGATGATTTGCCGGGCGGCGGGAAAGGGGTTTTCCCGCAGGCCGCGGTTGAGCAGGGTTACGTCCCAGCCGTTTGCCAGCAAAAAACGCGTGACGTCGGTGCTGATGGTTCCGGTTCCGCCAATCAGAAGCGCTTTCATGCGATTCCTCCCGTTTATGTTATTCCTTCAGGCAGCCTGCCTGCGCCATTTTTTCCAGCGCTTCGACCAGCGCGATTTTACCGTGCGCGTAGGTCAGCCCGCCCTGCATATAGATCGTATAGGGCGCGCGTATCGGGCCGTCGGCGGAAAGCTCGATCGAAGCGCCGGAAACGAACGTTCCGGCGGCCATGACGACCTTGTCCTGATAGCCGGGCATTTCCCACGGCTCGGGCACGGCGCTTCCGTCGATGGGGGAGGCAGCCTGAATGCCGCGGCAGAAGGCGACCATGCCCTCGGGCGAGCCCAGCTCGATGGCCTGAATGATGTCCGAACGCGGCGCGTCAAAGGCGGGAGTTGTTTTCATGCCCAGCAGCGCGAACACGCGCGCCGCGAGGACGGATGTTTTGAGCGCCTGCACGACGGTGTGCGGCGCCATAAACAGCCCCTGATAGAAGGGCTGGTACGACGCGGCGTAGCTGCCGACCTCGCGGCCGAGCCCGGGCGCGGTCAGGCTGCCCTCGATACGTGCAATGGCCTTCTGCGTTCCTGCCAGATAAGCGCCCGTCGGCGCCAGCCCGCCGCCCGCGTTTTTAATCAGCGAGCCGACGCAAACGTCCGCGCCGAAGAAGGTCGGCTCGTCTTCGCAGGTGAACGCGCCGTAGCAGTTGTCCACCATGATGAATACATCCGGGCGAAGGGCGTGAACGCGCGTAATCAGCGCCGCCATATCGCGCGGCAGCAGCGAAGCGCGCCATGCATAGCCGCGGCTGCGCTGAATCAGCACGACGCGCGTATTGGGACGAAGCGCGGCCAGCACGCCGTCCACGTCGATCGCCTGCTGATCGGCAGTCATTTCAACCTGACTGTAGTCAACCTTCATTTCCTTTAGATTGCCCGGCGCGTTTCCTGCGACGCCGATGACCGTCTGCATGGTGTCATACGGCGCGCCTGTGGCTGAGAGCAAATGATCGCCGGGGCGCAGCAGGCCGAACAGGCAAAGCGAAAGCGCCGCCGTGCCGCAGGCGATGGACGGCCGGACGATGGCGGCCTCCGCATGGAAAAGCCGCGCGAAAATACGCTCCAGCGTGTCGCGGCCAATATCGTCGTAGCCGTAGCCGGTCGTGGGCGCGAAATGCCGCGCGGCCACGTCCTCGGCGTGGAAAGCGTCCAGCACCCGGCGGGTGTTGCGCAGCTCGCTTGCCTCCATGGCGGCGAATACAGGCTGGCAGTCTTGCTCAGCCTGCGCGATCAGGGCTTGAAAATGCATGGCGTTCCTCCTGCTGCCGCGCGATAACGCGCGATGATTGGCTTAAGATAAACGGACATATCCGGCTGCGCGGGCAGCCATGTGATGCGCGCATCGCGCTGAAACCATGTCAGCTGACGCTTGGCGTAATGCCGCGTGCGCGTTTTGATGAGCTCGGCCGCCTGACGGACGGTCGCTTCGCCGCGCAGGACGGGCACCATTTCCTTGTAGCCCAAGCCCTGCATGCTCTGCGCCTCGGGCGTTACGCCCGAACGCAGCAGCGCGGCGACTTCCTCGCACAGGCCGTTTTGCAGCATCGCTTCCACGCGCGCGTCCACGCGGGCGTAGAGCGCCTCGCGCGGCCATGCGATGGCATAGAGCTGAAAAGCGTAGGGCGAAGCCTCTGGGCCGGGCATGGACTGCCGGGAGAGCGGCACGCCTGTCAAATCGAGCACCTCCAGCGCGCGTACGACACGGCGCACGTCGTTTTCGTGCAGGCGCGCCGCGGTCGCCGGGTCGCGCGCGGCCAAGAGCGCGTGCAGCGCGCCCTTTCCCTGCGTATCGGCAAGGGCGTGGTATTTTTCCCGGATTTTTTCATCGCCGCCGACTGTGCCGAAACCCATCGGCAGGGAAAGCGCCTGAAGGTAGAGCCCCGTTCCGCCCACGAGCATGGGGCAGGGCAGCGCGTCCAGCAGCGGGCGCGCCGCGTCGGCGTATTGTGTGACGGAAAAGGCGTCCTGAGGCGAAAGCAGGTCGAGCAGATGATGCGGAACCAGCGCGCGCTCCTGAACGGTTGGCTTGGCGGTGCCCACGTCCATGCCGCGGTAGATCTGCATGGAATCCATGCAAAGAATTTCGGCGTGAAGCGCCTGCGCGAGCGGCAGGGAGAGCGCGGTTTTTCCGCTGGCGGTCGGGCCGACGACGCCCAGAACCACCTTTTTTGTTCTGTTTTGCATATCAGCTTTGAATCCGGCGGAAGCGCTTGTCCAATTCGGTATGGGACAAATGCACCATCAGCGGCCTTCCGTGCGGGCAGGTTGGCGTCACCTTTTGCGCGATCACATCGCGAATCAATTGCAGCACGCTGTCCATCGGCAGCCTTTCGCCGCCCTTGACCGCGTGCTTGCAGGCCATCTGGATTACGCGGGATGTGCGATCGGCAAGCGGCGCGCCGCTTCCGGCGGCGAGTTCGTCCAGCGCGTCCGTCAGGCACTGCTGCGCCTGCGGCTGCCCCAGCACGATCGGCACGCCGCGAAGCTGCACCGTGTCCTCGCCAAAGGGGGAAAGGTCGAAGCCCGCGCGCTGCAGCGCCTCCTGATTATCCTCGTAGGCGGCGTATTCCGTTTTGCTCAGGCGCACGGAAAGCGGAATGAGCAGCGTTTGGCTGGCGGGCGCAGCGGCGGTTTCACGCATGAATTTCTCATACAGCAACCGTTCATGCACCGCGTGCTGATCGGCCAGCAGCAGCAAATCGCCGTATTCCATGATGATATAGGTGTCAAAGGCTACGCCGATCAGCCGCAGGGGCTTTTCCTGAAAACGGCTGGCTACGGCCGCGTCCTCCGTTTGAACGGGCGGGGGGACGGCTGGGGCTGCCGAAGCGGGCGGCGTGGCAGCGGCGGCGGGCGCGGCTTGTCGAAGGAACCCTTCAGGGAAGACGGGCTGCATGGCGGCGGGACGGGGCGGCAGCACGGCCGCGGCGCTGTCGCGCATGGCGTGCGCGGCGGGACGGGGGGGCGGCGGCAGGGGAATGCCGGACGCGGGGGCGGGCGGCAGCGGCGTGAAGGTGGGCAGCGCGCCGTCCTCCGTAAAGGCGGAAAGCGCGAAATTCTGCTTCGCAGAGGGGGCCTGCGTGGGCGAAGCGGCGGGCTCGCTGACCTGAATGCGGGCGGGGGCGGGCTGCGGCGTTTGGTTCAGAAACATGGGCGGGATGACGGGCGCCTGGTTCGTTTTTTCCAGCGCTTCGTACACCAAAGTCTCGACCGCCTCGCGCACGGCGCGCTCATCCTGAAAACGAACCTCCCATTTATTGGGGTGAACGTTCACGTCCGCCGCCTCAAAGGGCATGGAAAGATGCAGCACGGCCAGCGGGAAGCGCCCGATTGTCACGCGCTGGCGGCAGGCGCTTTCCAGCGCGGCGCCCAGCGCCCCGCTTTTCATGGCGCGGCCGTTGAGGAAGAAAAGCTCGTGCGCGCGGTTGCCGCGCGCGGCGTCGCCCACGCCGACATAGCCCGAAAGCGCCACGCCGTTCATGCAGCCCTCCACGCGCGTCATCAGCCGCAGCGTATCGACGCCGTAAACGCTCATGACCGCGCTTTCCAGCTTGCCGTTGCCGGGGCTGAAATAGACGGGCTTTTGATCGGCGGTCAGGCGGAAGGAGATTTCGGGATGCGAAAGAATCATCCGCGCGATAACCTCGCTGACAGCGGCGGTCTCGGCGGCGGCTTTTTTGAGGAATTTGCGGCGCACCGGCGCGTTATAAAACAGGTCGCGCACGATAAAGGCCGTGCCCTCGGGGCAGGCTGCGTCCTTGATTTCGCATATTACGCCGCCTTCGTTGCGAACAGCCAAGCCGCTTTCCTGCCCCCGTGCGCGCGTCAGACATTGCACGCGCGAAACAGCGGCAATGGAGGCCAGCGCCTCGCCGCGAAAGCCCAGCGATTGAACGCCGTACAAATCATCCGCCGTGGAGATTTTGCTGGTGGCATGGCGGGCAAAGGCCAGCCGGATATCCGATGGCTGAATGCCGCAGCCGTTGTCGGACACGCGAAAGGAGGCGACGCCGCCCTGCTCGATGGCGACGGTAATGGCGGTCGCGCCTGCGTCCATGCTGTTTTCGACCAGTTCCTTGACGGCGGCTGCGGGACGCTCCACCACCTCGCCCGCTGCGATTTGCCCGATAACCTCGGGCGATAATGGATGAATATGCCTGATTTCCATGGGTTCTCCTTATAGCTTCAGCGCCTTTTCCTTCAGCAGGAACAGCTTGTTCAGCGCGTCCATGGGCGTCATGGCCAGCACGTCCAGCGCGCGAACCTCCTCGATGAATTCTGTTTTGGAATACTCGAGCATGTCCACCTGCTCGTTTTTCTTTTTATGCTGCGCGCCCATGATGCTTTGGCCAATGGAATGTACGCCTTCGTTGCTGACCTCCAGCCGCGCCTCAATTTCCTGCGCGCGGGCGACGACGGCGCGCGGCACGCCGGCCAGCCGGGCCACGTAGATGCCGAAGCTCTTATCCGCGCCGCCGGGGATGATCTTGCGCAGGAAGATGACCTCCTCGCCATGCTCGCGCACCGATACGCAGAAATTGGCGACGCCGTCCAGATGCCCCTCCAGCTCGGAAAGCTCATGATAATGCGTGGCGAACAGCGTTTTCGCGCCGGAGCGCTGCCTGTCGCACAGGTACTCTACCGCCGACCATGCGATGGCCAGCCCGTCGAAGGTGCTGGTTCCGCGGCCGATTTCATCCAGAACGATAAGGGATTTGGCCGTCGCGTTGCGCAGGATGTAGGCCATCTCGCTCATCTCCACCATAAAGGTGGATTGCCCCGTGGCCAGATCGTCCGATGCGCCGACGCGCGTGAACACGCCGTCCACCAGGCAGATTTTTGCCTGCCGCGCGGGAACGAAGGAGCCCATGTGCGCCATCAGCGTAATCAGCGCGACCTGACGCATATAGGTGCTCTTGCCCGCCATGTTCGGGCCGGTGATGATCTGCATCCGGCGCGCCTCGGGGTCAAGATGCGTGTCGTTGGGCACGAAGGACATATCCGGCATGCCGGCCTCCACCACGGGGTGCCGGCCGTCCAGAATATCGATGCAGCCGTCGTCGGTTATTTCCGGGCGTGTGTAATTGTTTACCAGCGCCACGCGCGCCAGCGACAGCAGCGCGTCCAGCGTCTTATACGCCATGGCGGTGGATTGCAGCGCGGCGATATTGTTGGCAATCTCGGCGCGCACGTTTTCAAACAGCGCGATTTCAAGCTTCGCCGCCTGCTCCTGCGCGCCGGTCAGCCTGCTTTCGATTTCGCGAAGCTCGTCGGTGGTGAAGCGCTCCGCGTTGGCCAGCGTCTGGCGGCGCTGATAGCGCAGCGGCACCAGATTGTAGTAGGACTTGGTGACCTCGATATAATAGCCGAACACGCGGTTATACTGGATGCGAAGGTTTTTAATGCCGGTCTCCTGACGCTCGCGCGCCTCCAAGTCCAGCAGCCATTGCTTTCCGTCCGTTCCGGCGCGGCGAAGGTCGTCCAGCTCCCGGCTGTAGCCCTCGCGAATGACGCCGCCGTCGGAGAGAAGCAGCGGCGCGTCGGGCGAAATGGCGCTCTTTAGCATGTCGCGCAGCGCCGGCAGCGGGTTGAGCATATCCTGCAGGAAGGAAAGCGCGTCGCTTCCTACCCCGGCCAGCAGAGCCAGTACGTCCGGCGCCTGCTCCAGCGACCTTAGCAGCGCCAGACAGTCGCGCGGCCCCAGCGAGCGGTAGGAAACCTTGGCCAGCAGCCGCTCCATATCGTAAACCTGCGTCAGCTTTTCACGCAGCGCCTCGGCCAGCACATGGTTGGCATACAGCGCCTCCACCGCGTTCAGCCGCGCGTTGATTTTTTCCCGGCTCAGCAGCGGCTTTTCCACCCACGCGCGCAGCAGCCGCCCGCCCATGGCGGTGGCCGTCTGATCGAGAATGGACAGGAGCGAGCCCTTAGCCGTCCGCCCGCGGATGGATTCGGTCAATTCCAGATTGCGCCGCGTGGCCGCGTCAAGCGTCATGGCGTCGCCCTTTTCCAGAATACGCAGCGCGGCGATATGCTTCAGGGAATTCTTTTGCGTTTCGTTCAGATAACGCATCAGCGCGCCCGCCGCGGCGGCGGCGACGGAAAGCGACGCGTCCAGCCCCAGCGCAATCAGGGAATGCACGCCGAAATGCTTCAGCAGCGTTTCACGTGCGTTTTGGGCCTGAAATGCGGCGGCGGTGAAGGCGTGGGGGGCGATGGCGGCGCAGGGCGCGACGAAATCGACGTCGTTGGTGATGATTTCCCCCGGACTCATGGCGGCAAGCGCGGCCTTGAGCGCGGAGGGCTCGGCGGGCAGCTGCTGCGCGGAGAATTCGCCCGTGGAAACGTCGCAGAAGCTGACCCCGGCACGCTTTCCGTTGACGCAGACGCAGCAAAGGTAATTGTTGCGCTTTTCGCCGATCATGGCGGAATCGGTCAGCGTTCCGGGCGTGACGATGCGGATGACGTCGCGGTCAACCAGCCCCCTGGCCAACGCCGGATCCTCCATCTGCTCGCCGATGGCGACGCGATAGCCCTTTTCAACCAGCCGGGCGATATAAGCGTCCACCGCGTGGTGCGGCACGCCGCACATGGGCGCGCGCTCCGCGAGGCCGCAATCCTTGCCGGTCAGGGTCAATTCCAGCTCGCGGCTCGCGGTCAGCGCGTCGTCAAAGAACATTTCATAAAAATCGCCCACGCGGAAGAAAAGCAGCGTGTCGGGGTTTTGCTCCTTGAGACGCATGTATTGCTGCATCATGGGGGAGAGGTTGGCCATGGGCGCGACGCTCCTTTTGTGTCAGTTTCGGGGGATCAATGGCGGCAATGTCCGCCGCAGCCGCTGCAATCGCCGCTGCAGCCCGCGCTGCCGGGCGAAAGCACCTTGGAAAGCTCGCTGTTGACCTGCTGCATCATGGCGGTAAAGGCGTTGCGCGCTTGCCGCATGGCCTTGGCCAGCGGGAAATTCTTGATTTCCTCCTGAATTTCTTCCATTTCGCGGGTCAACGCGCCCATCTGATCGAAATCGGGGGTTTCCTGCATGGAAATATCTTCGATTCGCTGATGCGCCTCGTTGTAGCGCGCATATGCGGCAACGATTTCCTCATCCTGCGCGGCGGCCTCCTCCGCAGCGCGCATGGAGATGTATTCGGGAGAATGGGCGATTTCTGCGGCAAGCGCCTGCGCCCTTTCGATAACGGCTTGATTCATGATGCTTTACGCTCCTTCCACAATTTGGCCGCGCAGGGTCGTTTTGCTGGCGGCGGTGATTTCAACGGGCACGATTCGCCCGATCAGATCGGGCGTTCCCGCGAAATTGACGCTGATGTTGCGCGAGCATTTGCCGGTCAGCTGGCGTTCGCTGCGGCGGGACGTGCCGGTGACCAGCACGCTTTCGCGCGTACCGACCAGCGCGGAAAAGTTTTGCCGGGTCATTTCGTCCTGCAGGGCAATCAGGCGCTGAATGCGTTCGGTGGCGACGGCGGGGTCGATGCGGCCGGGCATTTCAGCGGCGCGCGTGCCGGTGCGCGGGCTGTAGATGAAGGTAAACGCGCTGTCCCATCGCGCGCTGCGGCAAAGCGCAAGCGTTTCCTCAAACTCGGCTTCCGTTTCGCCCGGGAAAGCGACGATCAGGTCGGTCGTAACGCCGATTGCGGGCGCGGCGGCGCGAATCTTCGCCAGCTTTTCCAGATACTGCTCCCATGTGTAACGGCGGTTCATCGCGGCCAGCACGCGGTTGCTGCCCGACTGCACCGGCAGGTGCAGATGACGGCAAAGCGCGGGATTATGCGCCATTTCGTCGATCAGCTCGTCCGAAAGATCCTTGGGATGGCTGGTCATGAAACGAACGCGCGGAATGCCCGTCTGCGCGACGCGGCGCAGCAGCTGCGGAAAGGTAACGCCGCCGGGCATATCGTTGCCGTAGGAATTGACGTTCTGCCCCAGCAGCATAATTTCCTGAACGCCCTGCCGCTGTAAGGCTTCCACCTCGCGCAGAATATCATCCGCCGTGCGGGAACGCTCACGCCCGCGCACGTAGGGCACGATGCAGTAGGAGCAGAAATTGTTGCAGCCGTACATGATCGTGACATACGCCTGAAACGGCGAATCACGGCGAATGGGCAGCCCTTCGATCAGCGTGGATTGCTCGCCGGGAACGGAAACGACGCGGCGGCGCGTTTCCACCGCGCGCAGCAGCAGCTCGGGCAGCTGATGCATATTGCCCGTGCCGAAGGCGACGTCGATAAAGGGATACTGGCGCAGGATTTTTTCAGCCATGCCGGGCTCCTGCACCATGCAGCCGCACACGCCGATGAGCATGTCCGGGCGCTCCTTTTTGATTTCCTTGAGCCATGTTACGTTGCCCAGCGCCTTACGCTCGGCATTGTCACGGATGCAGCAGGTGTTGTGCAGCACAAAATCCGCTTCCTCGCGCGCGGCGGCGGGGCGCATGCCCATGTCGTCCAGCATGCCGGCCAGCTTTTCGGAATCATGCGCGTTCATTTGGCAGCCGTAGGTGACGATGTAATAGGTTTCCGGCCGGCGCGTCAGGGCGGAAAATTCTGCGGAAAACGCGCGCTGGGCGGCGATTTCCGCAGGGGAAACGCGGATGGTTTCTTCTTTCAGCATGTGATTTTTTCCTCGTTCAGGCCCGTGCCGTGGCAGCATGGGCAAAGTGTCAGGGGCGCGAAGGCGTCCTCGGTTTTTTTGCGGGTCAGCTCCATCAGGCCAAGCGACGTAAAGCCGTGCACAACGGTTTTAACCGGATCGTCCGCCAGCGCCTCCTGCATGGCGGCCAGCACGGCCTCCCGGCTGGCGGGCTGCTGCATATCGACGAAATCCACCAGGATGATGCCGCCCATGCGCCGCAGCCGCATCAGCCGCGCGATTTCCTGCGCCGCTTCGCGGTTGAGCTTGAGAAAGGTGGCCTCCGTGCCGGTTTTGCCGCCGGTGAATTTACCGCTGTTCACATCGATAACCGTCAGCGCCTCCGTCCGGTCGACAACCAAAAAGCCGCCGCAATCCAGCCAAACCTTTCGCCGAAAGGATTTTTCCAGCTGTGCGCGCACATGATACAGTTCGAAGGGGCTTTGCGCGTAGCGCACCGGCATGGGCAGCCCGGCGCAGGCCTCCGGCGCGTTGGTCAGCGCTTCCTCGATTGCGCCGCGCTCGTTACGCATCAGGTGCGTCAGCTCGCTGTCGCGGGCGCGCAGCAGGCGCGGCTCGCACCCCGCGGCGGCGGTTTCCAGCAGGCGCTCCCATTCTACCTTCAGGCGGTCGGCCTCTGCGGCGACGTCCTCCTCCTGCGCGGCGACGCTTTCGTTTCGCATAATCACGCCCATGCCGGGCGGGCAGATTGCCTGCGCGAGGGGCTTCATGCGCGCGCGTTCCTCAGCGGTCATGCGCTTGGAATAGGCGATGCCGTGCGACATGGGGGCAAGCAGGCAGTAGCGTCCCGCCAGCGTGACGTCGCATGTCAGATAGGCGTCCTTTTCGCCGATGGGCGGGCGCTTGATCTGCACCAGCAGCCGATCGCCGGAATGGGGGCGGACAGGGCATTCGGCGAAGGGCAGAAAGCCCATTGCGTCCTTTCCAAGCCGCACAAAGGCCGCTTCAATGCCCTTGACAATGCGATCCACTACGCCCAGATAAATGTTTTCCGCCGCCAGCGGCCCGGCGGGCGCGTCGTGGCAAAAGGCCGTCAGGCGTTTGTCGTTCACCAGCGCGATGGCCAGCCCGTCCTCCTGCGCCTCGATCAGCAGCCGCTTCATCGCGTCTCCAGCGGCACGAGCCCCTGCGCGCTTTCGGCCAGCAGCATCATGCGGGTAATCAGCGTGCGCGGCCGCGGAACGCCTGCGAAGGCGAACAGCGCGTCCAGCAGCAGGTCGGGCTTGCAGGTGGCCTTCTCGCACAGCGCCAGCGTCATGCACAGCGTGTCGCCCTCCAGCGCCAGATCGTAGATCATGGGGCGAATGTCGCAGGGCTTTTCGCCGGATTTGGTTTTGCGAATGGCAGGGATTTCCTTTTGTGCCAGAAAAGCGGAAACGGCCTCCGCCAGCCCTTCGGGCATGTTGAACAGCTTGGCGCGATAATGCGCGGCGGCAAGCTGCGCCATGGGAGCCGGATGGGTATCCTCAACCGCCCGGGCGGCGACGCAGGGCAAATCGGGCGGCAGCGCGGCGGAAAGCTTTTCGGTAAATTCCCGCGTCGTTACGTCCTTTGCCAAGGGCACCTCCATAATTTCGCGCTTTCCCGGCATGCCGACGGACAGCGGCGCGGCGAAGGTGAGCAGAATATGGGGATTAAAGCCCTGCGAATAGCGCAGCGGCAGATTGCTTCTGCGCAGCGCGCGCTGCATGGCGCGCATTAAATCCAAATGGCCGATAAAGCGCAGCCGGGGGGATTTTTCAAACACGACGAGCATTTTCATTTTTTCAATCCCTCCTGTCAGTCATACAGCGGCGCGGCGGCGCGTTCCTTGCCGCGGAGCGGCGGGTTTTCCACAAAATCGCACACGCCCCATGTGTGCAGGCCGCAGCCGTTGCAGCCGTAGCGGCAATCCTTGGTGGTGGAGACGGCCTTGGCCTTTTCGTTTTCGCGGCGCAGATATTCCTGCGTCACGCCCGCGTCGATAAACTGCCACGGCAGCAGCTCGTCGTAGGGGCGTTCGCGGTAGGCGTAGAAGGCCGGGTCGAGCCCGCAGGCTTCAAACGCGCGCTGCCACGCGTCGAAATTGAAATGCTCGTTCCAGCCGTCCAGCCGGCAGCCGTTTTTCCACGCGGCGAGAATAACCTCCGCGATGCGCCGGTCGCCGCGGGCGATGCATGCCTCCAGCATCGACAGGGGCGAATCGTGCCAGTTGAAATTGACGCATTTGAGCTTGAGATACTGCCGCAGCGCCTCCTGCTTGCGGCGAACGGTTTCCATGGTATCCTGCGCGGCCCATTGGAAGGGCGTAAAGGGCTTGGGCACGAAGACGGAGGCGGAGCAGGTGACCTTCACGCCCTTGGCGCGCTTTTCCTTGGGCAGGGCGTAGTAAGCGTCCACAACGCGCTTGGCCAGATGGCCGATGCCCTGCAAATCCTCGTCCGTTTCGGTGGGCAGCCCCATCATGAAATAAAGCTTGACGCTGCTCCAGCCGCATTCGAACGCGTCGGTCACGGAACGGATGAGATCCTCCTCCGTGACGCCTTTGTTAATCACGTCGCGCAGCCGCTGCGTGCCGGCCTCCGGCGCGAGCGTCAGGCCGGATTTTTTAACCTGCTGCGTTTCCTCAAGCGATTGCTTGACGATGTTATCAATGCGCATGGACGGCAGGGAGACGCTTACGCGCTTTTCCTTGAAGCGCGCCATGAGCGCCTCAATCAGCTGGGGCAGGCAGGTAAAATCGCCCGAGGAGAGGGATGAAAGGCTGATTTCCTCATAGCCGGTCGCGGCCTCCAGCTTTTCCGCCAGCTCCAGCAGCCTGTCCATGCTGCGCTCGCGAACCGGGCGATACAGCATGCCCGCCTGACAGAAGCGGCAGCCGCGCGTGCAGCCGCGCATGATTTCCAGCACCATGCGGTCGTGCACAATTTCCGTATACGGCACGGGAATCTTATCCGGGTATACGGCGGCGGAAAGATCCTTGACCACGCGGCGGCGCACCACGGCGGGCGCGGCGGAATCGTTGGGGGTAAAGGCGGCGAGCGTGCCGTCGGCGTGGTAGGAAACGTCGTACAGGGCGGGCACATAAACGCCCTCGAGCCGCGCCAGCGAGCGCAGAATTTCCCTTCGGGGCAGTCCTTGGGCGCGCCCGTCGCGAATGACGTCAATCAATTCGTGCATCACGTCCTCGCCGTCGCCGATCATGAACGCATCGATAAAGGGGGCCAGCGGCTCGGGGTTAAAGGCGCACGGGCCGCCCGCCACCACGAAGGGCGCTTCCTGTGCGCGCTCCTTGGATAAGACGGGAATACGCCCAAGGTCGAGCATTTCCAGAATGTTGGTAAAGCTCATTTCGTATTGCAGCGTAAAGCCCACGATGTCAAAATGGTTCAGCGCGCGGCGGCTTTCCCACGAAAAGAGCGGAACGCCCTTGGCGCGCATGGCGTCCGCCATGTCGGCGCAGGGCATGAACACGCGCTCGCATACGGCGTCGCTGCGTTCGTTGATGAGGTGATAGAGAATTTTCATGCCCAAATGGGACATGCCGATTTCGTAGGTGTCCGGAAAGCAGAAGGCGAAGTGCGCCTGTACGCTGTCCCACGGCTTATTGACGGCGTTCATCTCGCCGCCGATGTATTGAGCGGGCTTTTGCACCTGCTCCAGCAATAATTCCAGCTGCGCTTTTTCCTGTGTGGTCAAGGGCGAATCCCTCCTGCGATATTATAAGACCAACCTATATTATAGCAGGTCGGCATGGTTTTGTAAATCTGGCGCGGCGAAAAAAGCGCGGCGCGAATTCTCAAGCCGCCGAAGAAAAGCGTCAGATGGCAGCACGTATATTTCTGCATAGGGCGGCGCAAATATCCTGTCCGCGCACAGCTTTTTTAATCGTTTGCCGCCGCCCTGCTGCTTTCATCAGCGTTTGCTGTTTTCTGCCTCGATATAGCAAAAAAGGCCGCTCCTGCGACCTTTTTCGCATGCCGTTCAGGCATTCTTCACTATACCGTGAATCCTCGGGAGGAGTAGAAAAATCATGCCCCTTGAATCAGGCGGATCAGTAGGACAGGAGGGTTTCCATCCGTAAAGTCGAGCGTGAAGGAAATATCCCCGCCGTCCATTTCGAAGGGCAGCTCCGTCTCCCTGCCGTCCGGTGCGATCAGCGCAAGCGTTTTGCCTTCCGGCAGCCGGGCAGGCAGCGTAATCTTCACCAGTCCGGTAGGCGCAACGATCTTCCCCGCATGCTCAAAGGCGATGCTGAGGCAGCCGTCCTTCATTCGCGCGACGATTTCCCCCGCCGGAAGCTTGCCGTTCACGGCTACAGCCAGCGCTTTCGCCATCAGCTCCAGCCGCTCGCCGTTCTCCGTCTCGCCGCATACCGGGCAAAGTACCAGATTCCCGTTCTCCGTCACGAACTCAATCTTCTGGCAATCGACCTTACCCATATGCCCGCAGCCCTCCCGCCGGCAGCTGGCGCTGTGCGTTCCGTCGCCGTTGGGCGTCCATTCGCCGTACCAGTGCGCGCGCCGGGGGACGATATCGTCGGTATAGGTATCCTTACAGCGAACGCAGGCGTACAGGGTATAGCCGTTCGCTTCGCAGGTGGGCTTCACAATGGTCTGCCAATAGTTGTGCCTCAAGGCGGAGATTTCCTGATACGTCGTGTAATTGCAGCCCGCGCGCGTACAGGCCTCGTACGCCTTCCAGCCGGCCTCGGTGCAGGTGGGCGCCTTGGCCTCATACTGCGCGATGTCGTGGTTGTTCGGAGCTATATCGCCATACTCATAGGTGTCCGTTCCCTTGTAGTAGCAGGTAGCGCAGTTCACGTAGTACACGGCCTTAGAGACGCAGGTGGCCTCGGATTTAAGGTGCATATTGCCCGGACTGAAGGAATGATCGTTCACGTGTGCTTTTCCTTCGGTGCAGTTGAGGCAGCGAACCCAGTGATTTTCGGCGTCCCTTCCTACGTCAGTGTCCGAGCGCCAGTCCCACCTCGCAGGGAAGGCATGGCCGCTGTAGTACTGCCCGCCGCAGGTGCTGCATGTTCCCAGCGCAATGCAGGTCGCGCCGCTGTCGCCGGAGCAGCTTGCGGTGTCGACCGCATCGCAGCCTTCGCGCGTGCAGGAGCGGGTGTGGTTCCTGTTGTCGCCGCTGGACTGCCACTGGCCCCAGATGTGGCCAAGCATGCCGTATTCAGCGCCGCACTTCTCGCAGGTTTTGCCCGTGGTGCAGGTGGGCGTTTCGGTGCCGCCGGTGTGAAATCTGGAGTCATCATCAGGAACCCATTGCTGAATATTTCCGCAGTTGGTGCATTTGCCCTCTACCCAGTGCGCATCCGGGTCAGGGTTCGAACTTATAGGGGTCGGAATGTATCGAATCAATTTGAAATCTGTATTTCTGCAGTTGATGCATATGTTATAGATTATCTTCTCCGTCTCCGCGTTCGCCGTCATGCCCATCAGACACACCATCGCCAGCGCCATCAGGCACCCGATCAGCCACTTTTTCATTCCCTTTCCCTCCTAAAAACCGAATTTCATTTTTCCTTCAGTTCAAACTGCACGGACAGCGACTCAAACAGCGCGTCCATGACCTTCCTCGCCTCGGCGCGCACGTCGATTTTCGCCGCGAAGGCGATGATCTGCTCGCGCTCCTGCTCGGGCACCTGAAACACGCTCAGGCTCATGCCAAGAAACCGCCGGATTTTGCGCTCCAGCGTGAAGTACGGGTCGCACCTTCTGGCCATGTAGCCGCGCATCATGCCCGCCGTGCCTAGCTCCATCTCGTAAAAGTCGCTCTCGGCGCACCCGGGCAGGTACGCGCCGAAGGCCGCCTGCAGCTCGGCCGTCGTGCTCCGGTGGATGATCTCCGCCGTGGCCGGGAAGGTGTACGCCTCCACGTAGACGTCCCGCAGGTTCTCGCTCAGCTCGGTCAGCGCCAGCTGCAGCGCCGTCTCCACCGCGTAGAGGTACGCCGGGGAGGGCGCGTTCGCTGCCAGCGACTTCACCGCGCCGAACTGCCTGCCGAACATCATGCCGATCAGCTCGGTCAGCACGCCGTCCTTCGTGTGAAAGATGTTCTGAAACGACCCGGCGGACACGTCTGCCTCCTTCAGGATCTCCGCCACCTTCGTGCTCGTGTAGCCCTTTTCCAGAAAGAGCCGGACGCAGGCGGCCAGTATCCGCCGCTTCGCGTCCCCGCTGTCATACCTTCGAGGCATTCGCAGTCATTCCTTGCAAAATTGTTTTTCAAATCAATTATACATTAGTTTCCGCTGCGTGTCAAACGAAAACATGACGCAGCCTTCACAAAATGCGGCGAAAAAAAGCGAGGCGCGTCCGGCGGATGCAAAAGGCCCCGCCTGTCCGGCAGCCGCCATGCTGCCGGACAAACGGGGTGGGATATGGATGCGTCTTGAAGCCGTCTTCGGGCGTTTTACAGCACGCGGCTGAGGAAAGCGCGGGTGCGCGGCTGCTTGGGGGCGGTAAAAAGCGCTTCCGGCGTTTCATCCTCGACGATCAGGCCGCCGTCCATAAAAATGACCCGGCTGCTTACGTCGCGCGCAAAGCTCATTTCGTGGGTTACGACCAGCATGGTCAGCCCATCCTGCGCCAACGCGCGCATGACGGACAATACCTCGCCCACCATTTCGGGATCAAGCGCCGAGGTCGGTTCGTCAAAAAGCAGAATTTTCGGATCCATCGCCAGCGCGCGGGCAATGGCGACGCGCTGCTTTTGCCCGCCGGATAATTGCGCCGGGCGTGCGTTGCGCTGCTGCGCCATGCCGACGCGTTCCAGATAGCGCATGGCCTTCTCCGTCGCCTCGCTTTCGCTTCTATGCAGGGCGAGACGCTGGCCGACGACGCAGTTTTGCAGTACGGTCATGTTGTTGAACAGATTGAAGGATTGAAACACCATGCCGACGCTGCTGTGATATTCGGCGCGGTTCATTTCCTCCACGTTCGCGCCGCGATAGCGAATTTCGCCGCCGGTCGGCTCCTCAAGCAAATTGATGCAGCGCAGCAGCGTGCTTTTTCCGGAGCCGGACGAGCCGATGATGGAAATGACCTCGCCGGGCGAAACGGAAAAGGAAATGTCCCGGAGCACGGGGAGGGAGCCGAAGTCCTTGCGAAGATGGGAAACGGAAAGCAGCGGCGGATGCTCAGTCAACGGGAACCCCCTCCTTCTTGAGCGTGATGGTGGCGTCCGAGGCGCTCTGCGAGCCGCAGATGGTGTAGCTCTGCCCGCCGTCCATCTTCTTTTCGATGAGGCGCAGCAGGCGCGTAACGGTAAAGGTGAGGATGAAATAAATGCAGGCGATGATGAAAAACGCTTCGAAATAGCGCGCGTAGGTTCCGGCGGCGGATTTGCCGACAAAGTACAGCTCGCTCACGGAAATAACGTTCAGGACGCTGGAATCCTTGATGTTGACGACAAATTCATTGCCGATGGAGGGCATGATGTTGCGCACCGCCTGCGGCAGCACCACGTGCGTCATGCTCTGCCAGTGCGTCATGCCCACGGCGTGCGCCGCCTCCTTTTGCCCCTTATCCACGCTGATGATGCCGCCGCGAATGATCTCGGCCATATAGGCGCCGGTGTTAATCGACACAATCAGGATCGCCGCGGCCATGACGTTCATGCGCAGCCCCATGTACATCATTGCGCCGTAATAGATCACCATGGCCTGCACGATCATGGGCGTGCCGCGGAAAAGCTCGATATAGACCGTGGTCAGCCCCTGCGCAAGGCGCAGCCCCGCGCGCTTGGCCAAAGCGTCCTTTCTGCCGCACGGAACGGTGCGCACGACGGCAATCAGCAGGCCGATGATAAAGCCGGCGGCCGTGCCGCTCAGGGCGATGAGCATGGTGTAGCCGGCGCCCTTGAGAAAGAGCGGGGCGTATTTATCCAGCAGCAGGGAAACCCAGCCGAAAAATGTGCTTGGCAGCGCCATGACGGCAACCTCCTTCAAAACGTGCGTTACTGGTTGAGCGGCATGCGCGCGATGGCGTCGGCCATCATCTGCGCGCGCGTTTCCTCGTCCAGCTCGGAAAGGATCTGGTTGATCCGGGGAAGAAGCGGGCTGCCCTTTTGAAGGCCGATGGCGATGGAACGCTCCAGCGCGGTGGCGGTAAAGCCTTGCCCGTCCGCGAAGCGGATGTAGGTCAGGTCGGGGTTGGCGCGGACGTCTGCCTGCGCGCCGGGATCCTCTGCTACATAGCCGTCGATTGCGCCCGCGCGCGTCGCGATGGTCATGACGTTAAAGGTCTCCATCGCCTGCCCCTGAATGACGCCGGGAATCTGGGGGATGACGGAGTAATGGAAGGTGTTCTGCTGGCCGGTAATGAACGCGCCGGAAAGATCGGCCAGCGTCGTAGCGCCGGCGAAGCGGCTGTCCTTGCGCACGACGACCACAAGCTGGCTGGTGTAATAGGGGTCGGAGAAATCCAGCGTTGCCCGGCGTTCCTCTGTCGGGCTCATGCCGGCGATGATTGCGTCCAGCATGCCGCTTTGCGCGCCCAGCGGCAGGCCGCCCCATTCGGTTTTGACGATGACCAGCTTTTTGCCAAGCCCCTCCGCGATTTTGCGGGCGATCTGTACGTCGTAGCCGTCGGCGTAGCCCATGCCGCCCTCGATGGGTACGGCGAATTCAGAGGGTTCGGTCTGCGTCCAATTGAAGGGAACGTACTCGCATTCCATGCCGACGCGAAAAACATCCTCGCCGAGCACGGGAACACAGGCCGACAGCAGGAGCGCCAGCAGCAGGGAAACGACGATTCTTTTCATGATGCATTCCTCCGTTTTTGCGTGTTTCTAAGTTTGCCAGAGCGCGTTCCCGGCTTCATGCGCTTTGCAATCGCAAGGCTCGATTCAGCGTTCGAAAGCATTCGGCGTTCCCCCTCAAATTGCAGAAGGGCCTGCCCGGAGGCGTATGGGCCGCATGTTCAAAACGCCCGCAAATCAAAAAGCCGCGAAACGCAAAGGCGATTCGCAGCTTTACCGCATGATAAAACCTTCGAATAGCGCCCCACGGCAGCATGTTGCCGTGACAGTCGAAGAGATATTTTCCCTTCGCCCAACGCCTCCCCGCAACGGGAAACGTTTCGGCGGCTTTCCCTTTCGCCCGCGTTCGTCGCTGTTTGCCAGCTCCCGCGGGGTACTGATGAGCGCCGCGCCTCTATTCCGACCGCAAAAGCGGTCATACATCATTGTAGCGGATTATGCGGATTTGTCAAGCGAAAATGTAAAAAAAGCAGGAGCCTGCGCCCCTGCTTCTGTCTGTCAAAATAGTCGCGGTCGAATCTGCGGGATGCAATGAAGGGCGGTTAGCCCGTCATTTCCATTCGTATCGCCCGGCTTTGCTGGTTCAAGAAGCGGTAGGAACGACTGCTTCCGCGATCATTTTCCGACCGTAAGCCGCAGGCTTACAGGAAAATGATGGCTCAAATGCAAGTCCTCTTTAGCGGACTCGCATTTGCAGACTGTCGGAAAAACTTTTTTGACAGTCTGCAGCAGGAGCCCGTGCCGCCGCTTGCTTTTGCTTTACTTTTGAAACAGCCGCCCCAGCGGCCCGCGGCGCTCGCAGGGCGCGCTGGAAACGTCGCCGGGGTCGTAGCCCGTATCCCGAATGACGGCGCACAGGCGCGCGGCGTCCAGCGGCTGCTCGCTGTAGATGACGGCCTGCCCCTTTGAACGGGACGCGGCGACCTTCTTGACCGGAAAAGCGTTGCGAATGGCGCTGTTGATATGCGCTTCGCACATGCCGCACATCATGCCGCTGATTTTTACGGTTGTTTCAATCATGCCTCACACCTCATTTTGAATTTGATGTTAGATTAATCTAACCATGCGAAGTATAGGACAGACGCGGCGCGTTGTCAAGCAAAAAATACCCCCCGCCGGCCGTCGGCACGGCGAGCGGGGGTGCAAGCAGGAGACCTTGCGGCGCGCTTAGTGGAGGTGGCATATCGGAGAAAGACAAATGGAGATGGAGGAGGGGGCGCGCCGTGCGGTTCCTGATTTTGCCGGTATCAGACGGGGATGCGCCCCGCGGCGAGGGCGCATAACAGCAGCCATACGCCGCTGCATGCCAAGACGGTTAGTCTGCTTCTCAAACGCCGCGTCATGCTGTTGACCTCGCTTTCTTTTGGAAGGAATGCAGGGCGGCAAAGTTATGCTCTGAATTCTTTCGCCTTGCAGTTAGAATCGTCTAACTGCTAATATCGTAACAGAAGAGCTTCCGTTTGTCAAGCGTTTTTGCAAAAAAAATTGAGCGCGCCGCTCGGTTAACGTTCAGGGAGAGGCGGACGCGCCCCAAATCAATGCGCCCAAAGGGAAAACGGCGGGCGGGGCTTTGCGGCGCAAGACGGCGGAAGCGCCGGCGTGCAGCCAGTCGTGTGGGAAAAGCCGCGAGCGTTTTTCCGCAACGCTGCGCGCTAATCGCTCTCGCGCGGCTTTTTCTGGCGAATCGTCTGCATACGCAGGCGATATTCGCCCGGCGTTACGCCCTCAAGCTGACGGAAGCTGCGGGTAAAGCTGGCGGCGTCGATGTAGCCGCTGTCGGTGATGATATCCTTCACGGGGCGGTCTGTTTCCGCCAGCTCGCGCCGGACGTAGTTAAAGCGCAGCTCCTTGACGTAGGAAATGAAGGTCTGGCCCGTTTCGTCCTTGAACAGCTTGCTGATGTAGGAATGCGAAAGGTTCGTTTCCTCCGAAATCATGGAAAGCGACAGCTCCGGGTTGCGGAAGTGCTCCTGCACATAGGCCAGCAGGTGATACTTGGGCGCGCTGAGGCATTCGGTCACGCGCTCCTTGGTTTGGCTGCACAGGTTGGTCAGAATTTCCAGAATTCTTTCCTCCAACACGGCGGGCGATTGAAAAGCCGAAAGTGCGGCGATCGCGTCGTCGGAAAGCGGGGAATCAAATTCCTCGCTCAGGGCAATGCAGAAATTGACCATGTCGTAATACAGCAGCCGCAGCACGGCTTCACTTTGATCGGCGCAGGCCAGATGGATGAATATTTTTTTGACGCTGCTTTCCAGCATCGTCTGGCTGCCGTTGCGAATGCTTTCGCGGATGAGCGATTTTTCGATCACATACTGCGGAAAGCGTTCGCCGCTTGCCGCCGGAGGGTCGAAAACGTACAGCGCGCCGTCCTGCGCGTTCATTTGCTCGTTCATGGCCGTCATGGCCTCCACCAGCGCGTGATTCAGCTTGAGCAGGCTGTGATGCGCGCGGCCTATGCCTGCCTTCAGGCAGGAAGTCCCATCGAGCGTCATCAGCCGTTGCGCGGTGCGGACGACCTCCGCGCGGTTCTCGTCGCGGTCGGCGTTGGCGAGCAGGATTAATTGGCTGTATTCAAAGCGCGTAAAGCAGGTATAGGTAATCTGCTCATTCTCCATGGCCTCGCAGACGGCCGTCGCCGCGCGCTGCGCCTGATCCATATCGCTCTCCGGGGAAAAGGAAAAAACGGCCAGAAAGAAAACGGGCTTTGACAGCGTTAGATTCGCACAGCGCAGGTTATACTGCAGGCCGTTTTCGTCGCGGATGCTGCCGTCGACCAGCTTTCGCAGCACCAGCTCGCGAATGAGCTGCGCATGCTTATCCAATTTATCGCTCAGGTCGTCGTTCTGGCGGCTCATGGCGTTCAGACGGCGTTGGTGCGCGCGGAAAATCGTCATGGCCAGCAGCGCGGCGCTGAGCACGCACAGCGCGATCATGGGGTAGATCAACGCCTGCGACGTACCGCGGCGGTAAAAATCCGATGCGGACATGCAGACGAAGTAGCTTTGCTGGCTGGCGGGCGAAACCGTGCGCAGCGCCACGGTATCAGGATCCTGAAGCCGCATAACGCCCGTGCCCTGCAGGGTTTTGATCTGCTTGAGCTGCGGCCATTGCTGCGGGGAAACCAATAGCGGCTTGCGCGCCGCGTCCAATACCGTCAGCGTGGCGGTCTTGGCGTTAAAAAAACGGTAAAAAATCTCCCTGATGGTGATGCTTGGCACCATCACGCAAAGGGTTCCGACCGGCCGGGCGTTATCGTCCATCAGCGCGTACAGGTAGGCGATGCTGTAGGGATCGTCCTGCTGCCGGTAGAGCGTGACGGATTGCGGGGTCGTTACTCTGTTCAGCTGGCTGTAAAGGCCGGCCAGCGAGGCGGACATTCGATTGAGACCTTCCTCGAATGCCCCGTAGGGCAAAGGGCCGTTGGCGAGATAGACCTGCTGCGTGCCGCGCGCATAAACGGCGACGGAAACGGAAAATTCGCTCATTTCCTGATACGCCTGTATCCAGCGGCTGATAAAGCCGGTTTGATCGCCGGTTTTGAGCGCCTCGATCAGGGCGGACTGCGCCTGCGTCTTGGCGGCCAGCGCGTCGCACTGCTCCTTGACCATGTCGATGGATTCGGCTACCTGCGCCAGCGTAGCGGCATGCATCCGTTCCGACTCCTGACGCATGTACCATACCTCGTTCCACAGCAGCAGCACGCCGACGAGCAAAACGGGAATGCAGAAGGCCAACAGATAATGCCTGAGCGAAACGCGCGAAGCGGACATGCTTTTTCCCCCTGTTCCCGAATCATGCTTTCCATTTGTACATTGGCTACAGTATAATGGTTTCGCGGCATGTTTTCAAGAGCTGGCATGTAAAAAATAAATGCCATTTTATCCATTTCAAACATGCGGCACATCGAAAACAAATTTCGCATACCGTCCTTTCAACTTCGGCACAGGCGGGAAAAAGAATGACAGCTTGTGTCCTTGTGCATGGATGTGCTTCAATAGCATCATCAAACGGGCGTGCCCCGCGCTTTCAAACGGCGCTGCGCACGCTTCAAAAAAGGAGGATTTTCCCATGAAAAAGCACCTGCTGCGCATGCTGGCGGCGGTCATGACGCTGTGCATGATCGCTCCGGCTTCCCTCGCCGCCGTATCGTACCCGATTGATACGGACGTCAGGCTGACCTATTGGCTGCCCATTCAGGGTAATGCGGCCAAGCACATGACCAGCTACAACGACCATCCGATCTATCAGCAAATCAGCAAGAACACCGGCATTCAGGTGGAATTCCAAAACTGCGCGCCCGCCGACGCTGCCACGCAGCTGGGCCTGCTTGTCACGGGCGACGACCTGCCGGATATCATGCAGATTCGCGGCTTTTATCCCGGCGGCGCTTCTGCGGGCGTGAGCGAGGGCGCTTTTGCCGATTTGACCCCGTACATCAAGGAGTATGCGCCGGATTACTGGAAGGCGATTCGCTCCAGCGACCTGTGCTGGCGGCTGTCGACGGACGCCGAGGGCAGAATCAATTGCTTCTATACCATTAAGGTGACTGCGCCTGCGTTTCGCCGCATGAACGTGGTGCAGGAGGTGCTGGACGAATACGGGCTGCAGGTGCCCACGACCCTTGCCGAGTACGAAGCGTGCTTCGCCAAGCTCAAGGAAGGCGATATCGCCGGGCTGCGGCTGGCCAGCAGCGGCCGGGAATCCATTCTGATGTGGCCCTTCGGCATTACCGA
This sequence comes from uncultured Clostridia bacterium, assembly GCA_934632155.1. Taxonomy (GTDB): domain Bacteria; phylum Bacillota; class Clostridia; order Christensenellales; family Aristaeellaceae; genus RUG563. The sequence goes on from CAKTXZ010000001.1 coordinate 207,146, forward strand.
CGGCTGGATGCTGGACGAAAACGGCAAGGTTGCCTACGGCATGTATACGCAGGCCTACAAGGATTACCTGACGCTGATGCATGATTGGTATGAAAAGGGCTACATCTATAAGGATTTTATGACCCCCATGACCATGGCCGAAAACTTCGCGCTGCTGACAAACAAGGAGGTTTTCATGCACGCGGATCCCGTCGACCTTGCCAATTCCGCCTGCGTTGCTGTCGGGCTGACCTGCAATCCGCTGCCCTATGTCCGCATGCAGGAGGGCCAGTCGCTGCATTTTGAAACCACCTACGACGAATTCATGCCCGAAGCCACCTTTGCCACTACCGTCGTTTCCGCCAAGAGCGAGCACATCAAGGAAGCCGTTATGTACCTGAACTACTGCTACACGCAGGAAGGCGCGGATCTGTGCAACTATGGCGTGAAGGATGTGACGTACACCGTGGATGAAAACGGCGTGAAGCACTTCACCGACGCGATGCTCAATAACCCCGACGTGCCGCGCGGCGAGGCGCAGATGGTGCTCAAGCTTCACACCCAGCCCAAGCTTTCCGACGCAGACGTGCTGTGCAACCCCAACGTTGTAGCGGACGAGTATTCGCTGATGATCCGCAAGCGCTATGGCGACGACCCGACGGTCGATCATGCCCAGACGTTGCCCAATTTTCCGCTCACGGCCGAGGCCAGCGAGGAACGCAGCGATATCATGAACGATATCAATACCTATGTGGATGAGATGACGCTCAAGTTTATCACCGGCGTTACGCCGCTGGACGAATTTGACGCATACATGGCGCAGCTTGAGAAGATGCACATTGAGGACGCCATCGCCGTTACGCAGGCGCAGTATGACGCCTTTATGAGCAAACCCGGTCTGGAGTAAACAGCTTTATCCCGGCGGCAGGCAACAGGCTTGGCCTACTGCCTGCCGCCTTCCTTTGGAATTTGTAAGAAAGGGATGACGACCATGCGTGCATCCGCCGCCCCGGCCATCGGCCCCAGAAGCAGCCTTCGACGGGATTGGAAACGGTACCGAATGGTATACATGATGCTTCTGCCGGTGATGATTTACTATGTCGTTTTTCATTATTTGCCGATGCTCGGCGTGGTCATCGCCTTTCAGAATTTCAAGCCCGCCAAGGGCCTGACGGGCAGCAAATGGGTTGGCTTCAAGCATTTCATTGATTTTTTTGACGGCCCGTACGCATGGCGGTTGATCCGCAATACGCTGCTGTTGAGCCTTTATCAAATTCTGATTGGCTTTCCTGCGCCCATTCTTTTGGCGCTGCTCTTTAATGAAATGCAGGGCAAGCGCTATAAGCGCGTCTGCCAAACGCTTACTTATGTGCCGCATTTTGTATCGCTGGTGGTTGTCTGCGGCCTTATCCGCACCTTTACCAGCAGCACGGGGTTGATTACGAGCCTTTTTGTTCGCTTTGGTATGGAAAAAATGAATCTGCTGGCGCAGCCGCAATATTACCGCACGATCTATGTCCTCAGCGGCGTGTGGCAGAATATCGGCTGGGGGAGCATCATCTATCTGGCCACGCTCTCTAACGTCGATCCATCCCTGTTTGAAGCGGCTGATTTGGACGGCGCAAATCGCCTGCAGAAAATTCTGCATATCAACCTGCCGATGCTGATCCCGATTATCGCAGTTCAGCTGATTATGCGTGTGGGCCGCATCATGAGCGAGGGCTCGGAAAAGACCATCCTGCTCTACAGCGCCGTAACCTACGATACGTCCGACATCATTTCGTCCTATGTATACCGAACGGGGCTTGAAAAGCAATCCTACAGCCCGGCGGCCGCCATCGGTCTGTTCAACTCGCTGATTAATATGGGTCTGGTTGTCTTCGCCAACTGGTTCTCCCGAACCTATGTGAACGAAAGCCTATGGTGAGGAGGGGATGCGCATGAAGGACTCGAACAAAATTCGCGAATCGTTTGGCTCGCGCTGCTTTGACGCGGCCGTGCTGCTGGTGGTGACCGTTATTACAATCGCCTGCTTTTATCCCATGTATTATGTGCTGGTCGCCTCCCTTAGCGATCCCGTTCGCTTGCTGAATCACCGCGGCGGGCTGCTTGCGCCGGCCGGCTTTTCCATCGGGGGATATGAGCTGGTGCTGCGTAATCCGAATATTTATTTGGGCTACCGTAATACGCTGATTTATGTTTTTTTCGGAACCGCGCTGAATATGGTCATGACGACGCTGGGCGCGTACGCGCTCTCAAGGCCGCATTTCTTTGGCAAGAAGCTCTGCTCCTTCCTGATTGTGTTTACGATGTATTTCAGCGGCGGCCTGATTCCAAACTATCTGCTCGTCAGGGAGCTTCGTATGCTCAATACCATGCTGGCGCTGATGATTCCCGGCGCGATCGGCACGTGGAACCTGCTGGTGCTGCGCACGGCGTTCAAGAGCGCGCCCGCGTCGCTGGAGGAGGCGGCCATTATCGACGGCGCAAACGATTTGCAGGTACTGCTGCGGGTGCTGCTGCCGGTGAGCAAGGCCTCGATGGCCGTCATTGTGCTCTTTTACGCCGTAGGGCACTGGAACAGCTGGTTCAATGCCATGATCTATCTGCCGCGCGCACGCGGGCTGTATCCGCTGCAGCTGTTTTTGCGCGAAACGCTGCAAACCAACGCTATCGTCGAGGACGGCGCAACCATGGACTTCAGCGGCGAGCTGGTGAAATACAGCACGATCATGGTTTCAACGCTGCCAATTCTCTGCCTGTATCCGTTTTTGCAAAAGTATTTTGTCAAGGGCGTAATGCTCGGCTCGGTGAAGGGCTGAGCGGAAAGAAATTGCATGCGGGAGGGCTGCTTTTCAGGCTTGGACGAATGGCGGGCGGCCAAGCGTATGCGCGTCTTGCTATAAAGCAAGCGCTCTGACCTGCGATACAAACGCGGGCCGGAGCGCTTTGGCTTTTCCCCTTGAACCGCCTCGGAGCGGCGGCGCGCCGCGGTGTTCCCTGGGCTTATTTCACCGCCTCGGAATAGCCGATGCCGAACAGCTCGTTTTGCTGGCGGTTGGTGATATCGCCGTAATTGGCGGTTTTGTTAATCTGCTTGCCCATGAACAGCATGGTGGAGGTTGCGCCGCCGTCCATGTTGATGGCGAGCGTGCAGCCCAGCTCCGCCATTTTTTTACCGACCCATACGCAGCCCTCGCCCTTGCTTTCGGTGATGCGGGATTCGACCATCAGCGAAACGTAGTGTCCGGGCGATACCATGCCGAACGCCGTGCGCGGGTTGGGCGTATTGCCGAATTCCGTCGAGCGGGGCGAAACCTCGCCGTTCTCAACCAGAATCGGCCCGAAGGACAGCGCGTTGGCCGCGCCGGTTTCCAGCACCTCCTGCGCGGTCTTTTCGCCGTTGCGGAACAGGACGATGCTGCCGTTGGGGTAGAGCGCCATCACGTCCAGCGGCGGATAGACGGTTGAGCCCGCCTTGCGCGGCACGTCAAAGAGGATTTCGCCCTCGCGGATGACCACGCCGATCGGATAGGCGTAGCTCTTTTCCTCCTTCGCGCGTTCGACGCGGTAGATGAAGTAGTCCGAATTGGTGGCGAAAACAAGGTGATGCTTGGCGGCGATTTTGTCAACCGACGTCTGCACGTTGTAGTTGGTGTATTTTTCTTCATTCCAAGGATAGAAGCGGAACATTTCGCCGGGATCCTTGGTGTAGATATGCGCTTCATACCAGCGCAGCGGCTGCTTTTTGGAATTCGTGCCCGTACGGCGATTGATCTCGATCCGCAGAGACTGCGACGCGTAAAGCCACAGGCCGTTTTGCGTATCCTCCAGCACGAATTCGCTTTCGCCCTCCGGCAGGAAGCCCTCCGCCGTCAGCTCCGGGAAGCGGGCGTTGATGGTTTCCGGGTTCGCCGCATCCGTGTAGCCGGCGACGGCAGGCTGTACGGGCGTCTTCGCCGGCTGACTGCTCTGGGGCTGGGCGGTCGGCGACGGCCCGGCTGTGGCGACGGGCTTTTGCATCGCCGCAAGGCTGGCCGCCGGGATGGCCGTCGGCTGCGGAACCGCCGTTGGCGAGGCGGCTGCGACAGGCGCGGCCGCGGCTTCGCCCGAGGCGAGGTAGTACGGGTCGTCCTTTGCGCCGCTTCCGCCCATCACGTTGAGCAGCGACATATCGACGTACACCGCCGGGCGCACGCCCAAATCCTTATTGCCGACGGAAACCACGCCCTTCGCGCCCTCGTCCATGACGCGCTGCTGCTGATGGTTCATCTTGGAGGAGCGGGTGCGCGACCACCACGGGCTGTAGCGCTTGCCGCCCTTTTGATACAGATAAAGCGTCTCCTTGACGGTGGCGCGGGGCTGCTTGGCGTAATCCGTGCTTTCGCACAGGCGGTCGGCGTTGGAGGCGAAGCCGATGGCGGCGGACTTCATTTCGTCGCCGGAAAGGAGCGTTACCAGCGCGCCGTCCTCCGCACAGGGAACCAGCGCCTGCTGCTCGACCGCTGTGAAGGCGTCGTTTTTGAACGTGCTGTTCAGGTAGGCGTACAGATCGCTGCTTTCCCAGCCGGTATAGTGGTTATAATCCGCATGCAGCGGGGCGGGGAAGAGGATGTATTCGCTCAGCAGATAGGCCGTGCCCGCTTCGTTTTGCAGCACGCGCCAGAGGATGGGCTGCACGGCGCCGTCCGCGTCGGTGGGGTAATGGCCGAAGGCGACATAGGTATAGCCCGTCGCCTTGGCGTAGCCGGGGATGTCCGCGGCCTCCGTTCCAAGCGCGGGAAGCGCGGCGCACAGCGTCAGCATCAATGTCAGCGTGAAAAACAGGCGGTTTCTTTTGCGCATGGTTACACCCCTCAATTTGCAAAAAATTTTATGAACGAACATGCCATGGCGGTTGCCGGCGCGGCGTCCCCTGCGCCGGGGAAGCGTTTAATCGGCGTTTTCAAAGAACAGCGCGTCCACGCGCGGATAATTGCGGATGTTGCCGTCGCTGCTCAGCACGCTGTAGGTGCCCGACGCCGTGCCGTAGACCTTGTAGGCCTTGCCTTCCTCATAGGTCGGCTCGGCGGTGCAGACCAGATACATGAGGCTTTTATAGCCGGTTCCGGACTTTTGCAGCGCGAAGCCGACGATCCATTCGTTTACCGTGGGCGTGACCTCGGTGATATAGCCGGTGTAAACGACGTATTTGCCCTTGTTGTCGTCCTTCGACAGCTTATTGTAATCGATTTTCCTGGCGGCGGATTTGATTTTATCTACGCGCTCGGCCTCGCTGAAGGCGCGCGTAGCGGTGAAGCTGAAGGAACGCTCCGACATGCCCTTTTTGTTGACCGAAACGACAATGGTGTATTCGCCCTCGGTGGAGGTGTCCAGCTCGAATTTGAAATCCTTTTTCGTGCTGGTTTTGGTATAGGTTTTGGGGCCGGTGACGGCGACCTGCGTCTGCGCGCCGGAGATTGTCGAGCCTGCGATGACGGTGGTGTCCGTCAGCGTTTCGCCCGGCGTGCTCGTCAGGTTAACGGCCAGCAGGCCGCGCTGATAGGTGACGGAATACATCCGCTTGGCGGGCAGGGCGTTTTCCGCCTCCGCCGTGATGGTGACGGAATACACGCCCTGCGAAGGGAGCGTGACTTTCTGGGTGAAAACGCCGGAGGTGTTGGCCTTGGTCTGATAGCTATTGACGCCGGAGGCGCCCAGCGAGACGACGGCGACGGAAATGGAGGCGTTTTTTACCGTTTTTCCCTTGATGGTGAAGGTATCCGTGCTCGTTTCGGAGGGCGGCGCGCTGGTCAGCGCCAGCTTGAGAGGCAATTCGGGCATGGGCAGCACCTGCGTGAAGGAGAAGGTTTTCATGATCTTCTCCAGCGCGGTATCGTCGGCGTCCTTGGCGCTGCGGCCCGTTACCTGCATATCCAGCGTGATGGTATAGCCGTTGCGAATGGTGCGGCGCTGGTAGCCTGTGCAGATCTGCTGGCCGTCCTGATGGAGGGAATATTTCGTGCGCAGGAAGCGCAGGGCGTTCTTGCCGTAGTTTTGCCATTTGGCGGAGGTATAGGCGTACCCCAGCACGCCGTAGGCGCTGCCGTCGGTGTGGGATACGCGAAACTCCTTGCGCATGTCGTCGTCCTGATTGTTCAGGTCAAAATACGTCTGCGCGTCCAGATCCTTGCGCGCGGTGATGACCAGCGTGCGGCCGTTTTTTTCGTCGATCGCCTTGAGCAGCGTGCCATCAGCCTCAAACTGATTAAACAACGCGTCCGCGTCCTGATTCTGATCGGCAAGCCATTGCCGGTTGCTGCTCAGGTTATAGGGGGTAAGCACGACGTCGTATACCCCGTCGGGAATATCGACCGCCGCGTGGATATCGGAGAAGGAATAATTCTGCGCGAGCGCCGGCGTAACGGCCAGCAGCAGAAGCAGCGCGAGCACAGGAAGAATTTTTCGCATGACGGGTGCCTCCCTTGGAATGTCAGCGTTCCGAACGTACTACGATGTTGTGAGCGGCCGATTGCGCCGTCCGCGCCGGACGAACGTCCTACAGCCTCTTTTACCATTATAACACAGCCGCGCCGCCTTTTCAACCGCTGCGGCGCAGTGTTTACGATTTGACGCGGATGGCGAAAAAAGACGAAATGCGGCGCGCCGGGGCATTGACGCGCGGCGTCATATATGCTATCGTTTCGTTTTGGAGGATGGCAAGGAGGAAGGAAAAAGATGAAAACGCTTGCGGATTTGCAGCCCGGCCAAACGGGCGTGGTGGAAACGGTGGGCGGCGAGGGCGCGCTGCACCGCCATATTCTGGATATGGGGCTTACGCCGCGAACCCGCGTGAAGGTGGGCAAGCTGGCGCCCACGGGCGACCCGATGGAGATTTTGCTGCGCGGTTATTCCCTGACGCTGCGAAAGGCGGACGCCGCCCAGATTCTTGTGCGGGAGGAATAGGCGATGCATTACGTATTTGCGCTGGCCGGCAACCAAAACAGCGGCAAAACCACGCTGTTTAACCGCCTGACGGGCTCCAACCAGCATGTGGGCAATTGGCCCGGCGTGACGGTTGAGCAAAAGACCGGCACGCTGATTCACCACCATCACGGGAAAAACGCCCATTTCGGCCCCGCCATGCTGCGCAAAAACCGGCAGGCGGAGGAAAGCAACGATGTGCAGATCGTGGATCTGCCGGGCATTTATTCGCTCAGCCCCTATACGATGGAGGAGGTTGTTTCCCGCGATTTTATCACGCGGCAAAAGCCCGACGCGGTCATCAACATTGTGGACGCGACCAATCTGGAGCGCAACCTGTACCTGACGCTGCAATTGGCGGAGCTGGAAACGCCGATGGTGGTCGCGCTGAACATGATGGACGAGGTGGTCAAAAGCGGCGATGTGATCGACGTACAGGGCCTCAGCCGGGCGCTGGGCGTGCCGGTCGTGCCCATCTGCGCGCGCAAGGGCGACGGCATGGACGAGCTGGTGCGCCAGACCATGCTGGCGGCGGAAAACAAGAAAACGCCCGCCAAGCTGGACATTTGTCAGGGCGACACGCACGAGGCGCTGCACGCCATCATGCATCTGGTGGAGGAAGGCGCGCGCGCCAAGGGGCTGTCGCCGCGTTATGCCGCCACCAAACTGCTCGAGGGCGACGAGCGCGTGGAAAGGCTGCTGGCGCTGGACGAAAACACGCTGCACATCATCGGCGAGATCATCGTGCGCTTGGAAAGGCAGCAGGGGATGGAGCGGGCGGCCATCATGGCCGACGCGCGCTATACGTTTCTGGACGGCGTGATGCGCGCGTGCGTAACGCACGCCAGGGAAGCGCCTGAGAGCGTCAGCGCGCGAATCGACAAAATCGCCATGCATCGCGTCTTGGCCTTTCCGCTGTTTATCGCGATGATGCTGCTCGTGTTTTTTATCACCTTCGGCCCGCTGGGTACATGGATATCCAACGGCTTTGCGGAGCTGATTCAGCAGGGCATTCGCCTGATTGACGCCGGCATGACGCGCCTTGGCGCGGCCGGATGGGCGCATGCGCTGCTGGTGGACGGCGTGCTGTCGGGCGTGGGCACGGTGCTGGGCTTCCTGCCCACGATCGTGATTCTGTTCCTGCTTTTGTCCATTCTGGAGGACAGCGGCTACATGGCGCGCGCCGCGTTTTTGATGGATCAGCCGATGCGAAAGCTGGGGCTGAACGGCCGCAGCTTCATTCCGATGGTAATGGGCTTTGGCTGCACGGTGCCCGCCGTGATGGGCGCGCGCAGCATGCAAAGCCAGCGCGACCGTCGCTTTACCATCATGCTGACGCCGTTTATGAGCTGCGGCGCGAAGATTCCGATTTATGCGCTCTTTACCCGCGCGTTTTTCCCGGGCAGCGGCGTGCTGGTGATGACGCTTTTGTACCTGACTGGCGTTATCATGGCGATGATCAGCGCAGCGGCGCTCAAAAAGTTCGTTTTCCACGGCGACGCCGCGCCCTTTATCATGGAGCTGCCCGCCTATCGTCTGCCCACGCCGGGCTCTGTTTGGCGGCAGCTGTGGGACAAGGCGAAGGATTTTCTGCAGCGTGCGTTTACAATCATTCTGGCCGCGACGGTGGTCATCTGGTTCTTGCAGCATTACACCTTCCGTTTGACTGAGGCCGCGGCGCTGCAGGAGAGCATGCTGGGCGTTATCGGCGGCTGGCTCGCGCCGGTGTTTAAGCCCTTGGGCTTTGGCTCCGTCGCGCCGGCGACCGCCGTCATGACCGGCGTGATTGCCAAGGAAAGCGTCGTTTCCACGCTGAGCGTGCTTTCCGGCGTGGATGTGGGCAGCGCGGCGATGCTGACGGCGCTGCGGCAGATTTTTCCCTCCACGCTTTCGGCGGTTTCGTTTCTGGTGTTCGTGCTGCTGTATATGCCCTGCGTGGCCGCCTATGCCGCGATGCGCCGCGAGATGCAGGGACGGTATGTCGCGCTGGCCAGCGTCTGCGCGCAGACCGTGCTGGCGTGGCTGACCGCGCTGATTGTGTATCAGGTGGGCGGATTGTTCGTGATATAATGGGACGAAAATCCCGCACGCCTTGCACTTGAAACATCGTTTTCCTGTAAGCCTGCGGCTTACGGTCGGAAAATGATCGCGGAAGCGGTCGTTCCTACCGCTCCTCGAACCGGCAAAGCCGGTTCTGCGGATGAAACATGAAGGGGCTGCGCCCCCTTCATTCATCCCCGGAGCTTTAACGAGACTTTTTTGACAGACAGCCGCGCGCTTTGCACACGCTGCATTGCCGCGCGGGAATTGTGCGAGGAGCCAAGATGGATTGGAGTGTGCTCATCGGCGCGGCGTTGATCGTGTACGCCGCCGCAGTGCTGGTACGGCACATCCGCGCCGCGCGCCGCGGCGAGGCCAAGTGCCCCTACTGCGACGGCGCCTGCGGAGACTGCCCGAGGAAGAAATAGCGGCGCGTACCGCGCAGAGTATCCGTGCCGTGCCAAAGCGAAAAGCCTGAAAACGCTTATGAAAATGGCCGTGAAGGAACGCAACGGTACTTCGCGGCGACTTTTGCTTCGTATATGCGCCTGCGCGCTGCAAGCCCTGCGGCAAATGGCGATGGACGGCGCGGCGGCCTTTCACCGAGCGGCATTTCCGGAACGAATCGCCGGGGCGACATGCCCCTTCGCGCGTAGAAGGCGGGCGCCTCCTGATTGCAGGGCCAAACCGTCAGGCCAAGCCGCCCGCCGCCCTTTTCCTGAACACGGCGGGCGGCTTCGCCGAGTAGGACGCGGGTGACGCCGCGGCGCGCGGCGGCATGCAGCGCCTGCATCATGCGGTCTGCGGCGGGCTAATCCTCGAGAAGCATATCGCGAATAGCATGACGGGGCTCCTTTTCCAATACGCTGAAACGCTTCATTCATGATAACGGCCGCGCGCCCTAGGTCAGCCTTTTCGCATGCATCGGCAGGAAAAAACGCAAAGAAGGCGAATTATTAGGCGGAATTTGGCACGCTGAAAAGCAAACGAGGAGGAAACGAAAGATGCTTCTGGAAAAAGGCGACAAGCTGCTCTTTATCGGCGATTCTATTTCGGATTACGACCGTCAGCGCCCGGTGGGCGAGGGGCTGGGCGACGCGTGGGGAACCAGCTACGTGGCGGACGTGGGCTCGCTGCTGTGCAGCATGTATCCGGAGCTCGGGCTGCGCATTGTCAATATGGGCGTCAGCGGCAATCAGGTGCGCCATCTCGATCAGCGCTGGGAGACGGATGTGCTCGACCTTCAGCCCGACTGGGTGAGCGTCCTGATCGGCATTAACGACGTATGGCGGCAGTTCGACAAGCCACAGATTCCTGAGGAACACGTATTGCCCGCGGAATTTGCGGAAACCTATGAGCGCCTGATCGTCAAAACCCTGCCGAGGGTCAAGGGCATGATCCTCATGACGCCCTTCTTCATGGAGCCCAACCGCAGCGACGCCATGCGCGCGCGGATGGATGAATACGGCGCGATTGTGCGCGGGCTGGCGGAAAAGTATTCGCTTGTGTTCGTCGATTTGCAGGCGGGCTGGGACGCGCTGTTTCACTATATGCATCCGTGCCATATCGCGTGGGATCGCATTCATCCCAATAATGTGGGGCACATGTACATCGCCAAGCAGTTCACCCGCGCCATCGGCGCGGAGCGTTGCTGACGGAAATTCCCAACGCGGGAAGCCGATAATTCGCCGCATGCCTTCTCTCCCCTTTTCACATCCTAACGGAGAATGAAAAGGGGGGATTTTTTTGAGCGGATTTCTGCTGCTCATCCAGCTTGCGGTTACGGTGATCATGGGCGTTTACTTTTATACGCAGCTGCGTACACAACGCACAGCGCAGCCGGCGGGGCGCGGCGAAAGCGCGCGGGAGATGGAGAACCTGCGGAAAATGCGGGCCGTTTCGCTGACGGAGCCGCTGGCCGAGCACGTGCGCCCGCAGAGCTTTGACGATATTATCGGGCAGGAGGAGGGCGTTAAGGCCCTGATGGCCATTTTGTGCGGCAAAAATCCGCAGCACGTGATTATCTATGGCCCTCCGGGTATCGGCAAGACCTGCGCGGCGCGATTGGCGCTGGAGGCGGCGAAAAAAAGCCCCGGTACGCCCTTTAAGCCGGGCGCGCCCTTTATTGAAATGGACGCGACCTGCGTTCGCTTTGACGAACGCGCGATAGCAGAGCCTATGACGGCGTTTTGTCGTCAGAAGCCCGCCGGGCGAAAACGGAACGCGATAAGGGGCGGCCGTCATTTTATCGGACGGTCGCAAAGCGGCGGCCGCGCCGGATGCGCGCGGGAAAGCGCATGACGCATTTCGTTTTCCGCCGTCCATGGGGGGCCCTGCGCGTCCCAAAGCCGCGCTTTCGACGCGCTCCATACGGGGCGCTTCATCCGCATAACAGGGCTGCGAAATGCGTTCCCTGCGTGAACGCTTCGCAAAGCCTCCCCGTCCAACAGGGCCGGGCGATATGAATGAAAAAGAAGGGCGGTTCCCAGACGGTAAAATCGCTTCAGATTATACTTCTTTTCGTGAGTTTCATTATATTCATCTGCAATTCTGCGGTAGCCGTAGGTTCCGTTATGTTCTGCATAGATCAGGCCAATCTCATGCAGCAAGGCTTCGTTTTCTTCCTCACGGCTACGCTTGACACGGTGTGTCCAGTTGTAGTAGCTGGATCGGTTTAACGCAAGAATATCGCAAATCTCGGTTACGGCATATCCCTCTTTGTGCATTTCCTGAACGCAAAGATAGAGATGCTCTTGCCGTACTCCGCTCAGCGCCACCTCCCTTCGATTTCCTCGAGTTTTTTAGCACGGCGCACTCCAATTCCAATCTTTTGTTCCGTGCTTCTAACACCCGGTTCTCAACTCGCAGTTTCTCCACTTCCGTCATTTCGGATTCCGGCTTACGCTTACCGCGCTTGTCTGCAAGTCCTTCTGCGCCTTTCTCGTTATACTTGCGCACCCAGGAATATATCTGCTGAATAGCTTGCTTGCCTGTGTTTATCCCTAAGGCCTTCTCTGCCGAATATCTGATAATTTCTTACCCATGTACGAAATGATTCTTTGGCTATTCCGTATTGCTCCACTATTGTGTGAAGCTGCTGATCTCCATTCAGACAGGATTCAACTGCTGCTATTTTTTCTTCCGGGCTTACTTTCCTTTTGATCATAAAAATACTCCCCATCGTGTAGCTTCGAAATTTTTGTTATTTCGAGTGTCTGCTCTATGGGGAGCATATCACCGGCTCAGCGGTTGATTGTTCTGTTTTATGTTGGCTTGTTCTGCAGCAATGCATTTTCCGGTTGCTTTAGAGCGCCGTACACGGCCGACACAATACGATTGACCTGTGCCAGCGTGTCAGGCGCCGCACCTTCCGGCGTTTCACCCTACAGCAGCGGAACAATCAGCGTTACTTCACAATTTCACGGAAACGGGCGATGTTTTCCGCAATGGGCGCACCCTTGCTGAAGATGCTGGATGTACCGCAGACAAATACGTCAGCACCGGCGGCGCGCATCTTGACGGCGTTCTCCCAGCTGACGTTGCCATCCACCTGAATTAGCACGTTAGGACGACCAGCCTGATCGAGCATCTTACGTAGGCGGGTGATCTTGGCGAGCGTCTGTGGAACGAGCTTCTGCCCCGCAAAGCCAGGATTGACGGTCATCAGCAACACCATGTCTACATCGCAGAGCACATCCTCAATCATGCACAGGGATGTCGCAGGATTCAGCGCCACCGAGGGATGTGCGCCGAAGTCACGAACGGCGGCCAATGTGCGTTGCAGATGCTTCGTGCTCTCCTGATGAATGGAGACGTACTCACCCTCGGCAATTCCGAACCAGCCGAGTCTGGTCTCGGGCTTCTCAATCATTAGGTGGATATCCAGCGGAATCTTCGCCGCGCCGCGCAGATGCTTGATGGAATCTGTACTCATCATCAGATTCTGGACAAAATGGCCGTCCATCACGTCGACGTGAAGCATCTCAATGCTGCCATGTTCCAACGCTTCGATTACCTTGCCGGGATCCTGCCACACGTTGACGCACATCATGGACGGGGAAAGCATAGGCTTATTCACGGAAAATACGCTCCTCTCATTGATCGGGCCGCATAGCGTGTCGCAGATTATCATCATACAGCAATATTGTACAGCCTCGCCCATATCGCAAGGGATTTGCGGCGCGTTGCCTGCGGGCCGAGGCGCTTTTTGCTTACGCTCCGTCAGCGGAGCGTACGGGCGCGCCAGTCTCACGATGCATCGCGGCGTTGCTCCCGGAGATTTGCGAGTTGACGTCAGAATCGCCATGCTGCAAAAACTGTCCTGACGCCTGATCAACGTTATTTTCATCCCTGCGCATGCCGCAGAAACAGCCTCCGTCGCTCGGGCCTTACTTGAGACCGGACATCTTGATGCCTTCAATAATGTGCCGCTGGAAGATGAGAAACAGAATGATGGGCGGCAGCGATGTGATAACCGAACCGGCCAGCACAGCGCCGTCCTTCATTGCACGCTGCGCTTTGAAGAACTGCAGTGTCAACATGATGGGATATCCCGACAACAAGCTGACGGGTGCAGAGTTCACCGTTTACCGTGACAGCAATGGCAACAAGGAGCTGGATGCCGATGATGAACGGCTCGGCACGCTGACTGAAACCGGCATCGGCGTTTATGAACTGTCCGACTTGCTCTACGGCGGCTATTTTGTCAAAGAAACGAAAGCGCCGGAGGGCTTCTATTCGGACGGCAATGCCTACTATTTCGAGATCGCCGAGAACGGCAAGACCGTGACCGTGGAAAACGAGGCCAGAAAGGGCTTTATCAATGCGCCGCAGGTCGGCTCTCTGAAGATCATCAAGACTTCCTCGGACGGCAAGGTCGAGGGCTTTTCGTTCCGTGTCACCGCCCCTGACGGCTATGTCGGCGTATTCACCACCGACAAAAACGGTGAAATTTTCATCGAAAATCTCCGCATCGGTGAGTATGTGGTGTCCGAGGTGTCGGACGGTGCATCTTCCGCCTATGTGCTGCCCGCCGACAAGACGGCATCCGTATTTGAGGGCGCGGTAACGAAAGTGGAGATGCACAACGAACTCCGTGACACGCCGAAAACCGGGGATGACAGCAATCCCGCCCTATGGTTTGCCCTGCTTGGCATTTCCGCTGTGGGCGCTGCTGCGCTGGGCGTAGTCGGATTCAGAAAACGCAGAAAGGAGGGCGCAGAGTAATGGAACTGAAAACCATTCTGGCAATCGGGCTGGTCGTGTTTATCGTCGGCGCTTTGATCTTTCTGAAGATCAGAGCCCAAAAGAAGTAAGCCTTGGGGCAGCGAAAACCGCTGCCCCTTTTACATATCCCGAAAAACAAAAAGGAGGCAAAATTATGGTTCATTTCTTTGATTCGGACATAGCGAAAAAATACGGAGTCAATGCGGCGGTGCTGGCCTGCTTCCTTTGGGATCAAATCGAGCAGAAAAGCACCGAATCGCCGCAGCTCCATGAGGGCAAGGTTTGGGTGCGCTGTTCGGTGCAGATGATGACCGGCTTCTTTCTGTTCCTGTCCTACGACGAGATCTGCTATGCTCTGAAACGGCTTGTCAAGGGGCGGGTGCTCACCAAGGGATGGTTCAACGAGAGCCGCTTTGACCGCACGAACTGGTACGCCTTTACCGAGTTCGGACAATTTCTGATGACGGAAAGCGAGGGACGGACGCAATGAAGGACGGTAGACACATCATTTGGAGCAACGACATTGACTACGACGACTGGCGGGAGGACTTGGAGGAGCAGTACCCCGATCTCACTGAAGCCGAGCGTATGGAGTTGATGTATGAGCTGAACGGAGACTATCTGGACGACGAGCGTTCCAATCTGAACATTCAGCTCTCCCGTCCCATTCTTGTTGTCGGTGATCTGGGGCTTTGGCACGGCCGCCGCATGGGATATAAGGAAATTCCGAGCGGCAACATCCGGGACTGCCTTTACAGCGAACGGGACATGGATTACAGCACTTGGTATGTGGATAAAAACGGCGATTTCCGCTGCGACGCCATCCATCACGACGGCACGAACCATTACCTCTATTGAGCCTATAAGGACGGCGTGAGCGACACACAGATCGACAATCTGAAAGAAAAACTCTACCGAGGCATTGCCACCCGTGCGGACATTACAAGAGTGACCCGCAGGCTGGGCGACGAGATTGCCCATGTTTACGGCTTTTCCATCCCCCGCAGGCAGGCACCGGTGCAGGAGCGATAACGGAGGCAGCTATGATGAATGTATCAGATACAAGGGACTGCGCCTTTGAAGCCTTTATTACCAACCTCGGCAAATACAATGAGGGCTTTTTGGTGGGCGAATGGGAGAAGTTTCCCGTGACCAATGAGGAAATGCAGGCGGTTTTCCGGCGCATCGGCATCGGGCGGCGCTATGAGGAATGGTTCATCACCGACTATGACTGTCCGGATGCGGCCATCGGCAAGATGCTCGGAGAATACAAAAGCCTGAGCGAGCTGAATTATCTTGCCGGGCAGATCATGGAACTGCGGGAGAGTGACGATTTCTGGCAGGCGGTCTTGGACTTGGGCGAGAATACCGGCAGTGTGCAGGAGCTGATCAACCTGACCGAGAACTTGGACTGCTTTGATTATCTGCCCGGCGTGCAGAATGACTACGATCTCGGCTATTACTGGATCGAGGAAAGCGGCTGTTATGACACAAGCAACCTCGGCGCACTGGCAAACTATATCGGCTATGAGGGCTTTGGACGGGATATTCGGTATGAAGAAGGCGGAGTGTTCGGGGATAACGGCTATGTGCGGTCAAACGGCGGCCGCTTTGTGGACATCTACGACGGCGACATTGAGAACATCCCCGAAGAATATCGGATCAGTTCACCCGCCCTTCCTGTCCGCTCCGCAGCCCCACGGCAAGCAGAACAGCTCGAACGATAAAATTTGCACCTTTGATATTGCCTTGCGGTTTGGGTATAGCATAATAAAAATGATAAGGAAGTGAGCACCGTGAGCGACAGCTATTTTGACCTGCCATCCCGCATCGAGGACGCCTTTGCGGAGATCGACAGCGATATTGTGATGGATCTGCTGAATAAAGACGAGGACTACGCCGTGCTTTCTGACCGTATGGACAAGCTGAAAACGCAGTATCCCGTCATCGACAAAATGAACGAGGGCAGCGGCGAGATTCGCATGACCGCAGAGGAGCATCGAGCGTATGTGGACTATCTGAACCTTGCCCGCCAAATGGAGGACATGGAGCGGCAGCACATCTACTTCTGCGGACATACCGATGCCGTGGCCTACCTCAAGAAAATCAAGGCGATATAAGTACAACGAAAGCGGTGCAGAGAACTCTGCGCCGCTTTTCTGTTAGTAGAAACGCAGAGTAAACCGGAAAATATACTCCATATAAAAAGTTTTTCTGAAATCTAAGCAAAAACAATTGACCAAAACAGTGTTTTGGCTATACTAATAGCAAGGAGGCGATACCATGATCGTTAGACCCTACTATTTGGATATGTTGAAAACCTATCGGGATGTTCCGCTGGTGAAGATCCTTGCCGGGATCCGCCGCTGTGGAAAATCGACCATTTTGGATATGCTGAAAGACGACCTGATCGGCAGCGGCATTGCGGCAGACCATGTGATCCATCTGCGTTATACCTCGGAAGAGTTGGACGACAGCATGACCGCCAAGCAGATGTACCGTGACATCAAAGAGAAGATGACTGACGGTGAACGCTACTATCTTCTGCTGGACGAGGTGCAGGAGGTGGACGGCTGGGAAAAGGCGGTCAACAGCCTGCTGGAGGATGCCAATACGGACATTTATGTGACCGGGTCTAACTCCAAGTTGATGTCCAGCGAGATCTCCACATATCTGACAGGGCGTTATATCTCTATCCCCGTATTTACCCTGTCCTTTGCCGAATATCTGGAGTTCAAGAAGGACAGCGGACGCACACAGAAAGAGCTTTTGAACGAGTATATCCGCATGGGCGGTTTCCCTATCGTTGCGCTTGGGAACTTTGACGAGCGTTCATCCTACCAAATCGTCGAGGGGATCTACAATTCCGTTATCACCAGCGACATCACCAAGCGGCACAATATCACGAACTTTGACCTGTTCAACCGTGTGGTAAAGTATGTCGTAGAGAATGTCGGCAAGACCTTTTCCGCCAATGCCATCGTGAAATTCATGAAAGGCGAAGGGCGCTCCCTCTCGGTGGAAGCGGTTTATAACTATCTGGAGTGGCTGGAAAAAGCATTCGTGATCTATCGCTGCCAGCGGTACGATATGCAGGGCAAGACCGTCTTGAAAACGCAGGAGAAGTTCTACCTTGCGGATGCTTCCCTCAAATACTGCATGATGGGCTTCAACCCAAAATCCGTTGCCGCCATGCTGGAAAACATCGTGTACTTCGAGCTTCGGCGGAAGGGGTATGATGTGTATATCGGCAAAAACGCTACCAAGGAGATCGACTTTGTAGCCGTGCGGCGGGACGAGCGGATCTATGTGCAGGTATGCCGCAATCTGCCAGAGGAGTCTGACCGTGAGGTTGCCAACCTGCTGGAAATCAGAGATCATTATCCCAAATATGTGGTGACGATGGATGAACTGGCCGCAGGCAACATCAACGGCGTGAAGATCGTGCATCTGGCGGACTTCCTGTTAAACAGAGACTACTAAGGCAGCACCGCACAATTGATTGAGAAACAGCCGTAAGCCAAAAAGAGCCTGCCGAAGCAAGCCCCTCCAGCTTTGGCGAAGCCCAATCAGACTGCCAGCGAAGGGCGGGCAGCCAGAATGAGATTCGCCAAAGCGAATAGCATATGCAGTTGTGCGTTGACCTTGGTTAAACCTCGTATTGTCACGATGATCAATATGAAGCTTACACGGGTCTTTGATCATTGATGGGGGGGATAATCAGTGAAAAAAAGAAAATTGTTCGGGGGGCCTTAACCTTGTGCCTTTTGATGGCGCTGATTATCGACCTTATTCCTATTTATTGGGCCCTTGTTATCACTTTTGATCGCAGCATTACCACATCCATTCCAAATCCGCCCAGATTTTGGCCCAGTGTTCCTTCTCTCTTCAATTATGAATATGCATTTACGTATATTCCACTGCTGCGCTATTTTGCCAATACGCTTTATGTAACGGTTTTAAACACGGCTATTTCCGTGTTTTCAGCAACTGCTTGTGGTTATGCGTTTTCTAAGGGGAAATTCTATTTCAAAAAAACTTTATTTATCTTTATGATCATTCCGGTGATGATCCCTTTCGAATCAAGGATGATTCCTTTGTTCCTGCAGTTTCGCGATTGGGGAATGTTGGACACTTACGCGCCTTTGATTCTTGGCGCTTTTTCCTATCCATATGGTATGTTCCTGGCTAAGCAGAATATTGATGCTTTACCGGATTCCCTGCGAGAATCTGCATTTATTGATGGTGCAAAAGAATGGTCCGTTTTTTTTAAGAATCATTGTTCCTCTTTCTTGGCCAGTGATTTCCACGTTGGTGATCTTGCAGGCTATTGCCAATTGGAACAATTTTCTTTGGCCGCTGATAGTTATCAATGAGAGGGAAAAACAATTGATTTCTGTTGGTATTTCTTTATTCAACGCAACAGACTCTGCAAAGTATGTTGGCCCTGTTATGGCAGTTGCCATTCTTTCAGCGCTTCCTTTGTTGCTCATTTTCTTCATGTTCCAGAAAAAATCGTAGAAAGCATAGCGTTTGCGGGGATAAAGCAATGACGCAGGAGGGGGAAATATGAATGGTATTTCTGCTGTATCTGGTACCCCGGAAGGATTCTGCGATCAAGAGATTAATGGGATCCTTCAGCAATGGTTGAATGGCCTGAAACAAAAGCCCACCAGGGTATTGATCTTGCCGCCAGATTATACGCGTTTTCATTCAAACGGCGGCTTGATTACAAGGATGCTGTATGAAATGTTGGCCCCCAGTTGCCAGGTAGAAGTCATGATCGCATCCGGCACCCATGTGCGTATCTCACAGGAACAGCTGCAACACATGTACGCAGGGATTCCGCCTGAAAGAATTATGTGCCACGACTTTCGACATGACACTGTGCGGATCGGGACTATTCCAGAAAAATACATGGATGAAATTTCAGACGGTCAAATGCGGCAGGAAATCCCGGTTGTGATTAACCGAAAATTGACAGAAGGTTGCTTTGATCTGATCCTGTCCGTAGGCCAGGTGATACCCTAATTGATCCGCCCAGTAGAGAAAGCGCTGTTCAAACACCTTCTGATGCAGCCGCGCCCCCTTGAAGCCCAGGGCCATGGAAAGCAGGATATCTTTTTTCAGCGCTTCGTCGCTGGGAGCAGTATAAATGCCGTCCGGATAGAACCCCTGATCCAGCACCAGCCGCTGGAAAACCGGCCGTCCGTTGATCAGGCATTTCTTTCCGTCAAAAGACAGGGTGCGCAGAGCAAAATAACTATCCGCCTGGTCCATGACGCATCCGTCGCTTTGCAGCGTCAGGCGCAGCGCATAAAGCGCCGGTTCGCCGGGGCCCCACAAGTGCCGATTTTTAACCCGCAGGCAGAACCGGGCATGATTTCCATCTGCCTTCGCCTGCGCAAACCCTTCTTCCAAATCCCCGAAGGATGCCCGTCCTGACAGTATCCATCCATGGGCCGGCCCATCAATCTGCGCGTCCATATACAACGCGCCGTTTTCGGTATCCGGTATCATGCGGACGGAGCGGATAAACGTTTCCGGTACCCATTCCAGCCACACGGTCTGCCAGATGCCGGTCGTGCGGGTGTAACTGCAATCATGGGAATGATAGCGTTCGGACTGCTTGCCGTAAGGCTGGCGGCCATGGCGCTGATCGTCCTGGGCGCAAACCACCAGGGTATTTTTGCCGTCACGGACAAGGCTGGTAATTTCAAAAGCCAAGGAAGCATAGCCGCCTTCATGTACTCCGGCACTCTGCCCATTGATCCACGCCTCGCATCGGTAATCCACCGCGCCAAAATGAAGCAGCAGCCTTTTTCCCGCTGCTTCACGGGGCAGGGAAAATTCCCGCCTATACCAGACCGCGGCCATAAAATCTCGGTATCCCACACCGGATAATTCGCTTTCCGGACAAAAAGGGACCAGAATCCGGCTGCTGAGGGTCCTTTCCTGCAGCCCTCTTTCCCGGCCGCTGTCGCCGTGATCAATTTCAAACTGCCAAATGCCATTCAGGTTCATCCAGCCGGGCCGGACGAATTGCGGCCGGGGATATTTCGGACGGGGAATGGATGTCGTGGGCGTCAACTCCTATTCTGGGATCTGGAAAAAGTCAATACAGCGTCCGGGAGAGGATCTCCTGCTGCACGTCGCTTTCCAATTCCACAAACCGGGCAGAAAAACCGCCCACCCGAACCAGAAGATTGCGGTATTCATCCGGATGCGCCAGTGCGTTTTCCAGATCCTTGCGTCCCACAACGGTAATCATGGATTGGGTGCCGCCACCAGCAAAATACGTGTCCAGCAGGGCACGGAATTTTTCGGGGCTGCGTTCTATCATGCCGCGGGAGAACTTCATATTCTGCACCGTTCCGGCGTGATGCTCGCTGGGGATTTTCAGCAGGGAATTGAGCATAGCGGTTGGACCGCTGCGATCCATGCCGCCCACGGGATTGACGGCATTTGCCATAAACGTGCGTGCTTTCCGCCCATCGGGCGACGCGCCTGTAAAACGGCCCAGATAGGTATTGGCGGAATTGTTGATGATGACCATGAGGAAGGATGCCAGGCCCACCCGGTCAGCCTGCGCGCGGATCCAATCGGCCTCATAGGCATGCAGATCCCGTGCGATATCATCCACCCGGTCGTCGTCGTTGCCGAATTTAGGCGCGGCCAGCAGCTTTGCGCGAACATCCTCATAGCCTTCAAAATCGTGAGAAATTGCCTCCAGGAGTTGCTCCTTGGTAACGGTCTTTTCCTCGTATACGCAGGCGCGGATGGCCGCCAGGCTGTCCACGGTATTGATGTTGCCGTAAGATTCCAGCGTGGCGGCCAACCCGTCGATACCGCCGGACAGCATGGATTTTCCCCGTTCGATGCACCCATCGTAAAGCAGGCTCATCATCAGGAAAGGCGCCTGACGGGACGTTTCCGTCAGAATCAGCTTTTCTGTTTCAGCCAGCACCTCAATATAATAGGCAAGCTGACGCTTATAGGCGGCGTACAGATCATCGAAGGTATCGAAAGCCAGCAGGCCGCCCAATTTCAGCCCCATTTCCCGTCCATAGACCAGATCCCGCCCGTTGGTCAGCGTCACTTCCAGGGCTTTAAGCAAGTTGATAACGCCGTTGGGAGAGCCAAAGGTCCTGTGATCGATAATATATTCGCCGCAGCCGAAGGGCACATACTGCTCCGCCATTTCCTCCGGATACCGGAAAGCTTCCTGGACGTCGGGAATGTTGACGTCGTCATTATAAAGCATGGGATAGGTGGCCCCTGTGGCAAGCACCTCATAAGCTTTATTCAGCAGGGCAGGGTTCTGGCTCTCGTAGAAGCGCAAGGACAGCTGGGGTTCAATGTCGTGGACGATTCGGGCTGCTTCCATGCAAAGCATGGCAACCCGATCGGCGCCTTTCTCGTCGGGACGGCCCCGGCCGCCGATGATCACCCGGCCGTGATATACCGTTTTCCTTGCGACCATCAGGCGAAACAGCCCGCACAGATAAGAGACAGCTTCCTCATCGGAGAGGGAATCCCGTTTCAGGAAGGGAGAAAGAATCACGTCCAGCCGCCCGTAATCCATAACGCCCGCCAGGCAGGAATACAGCCACATTAACTGAATGGCCTGTGTGAAGGTAACGGGGGCGGCGTGAGATACAAAGGCCAGATCGTCTGCCATGCGGGTTTTGCCCATGGCACGGGCCTGGTCCGCATATACCAGACAGCATTCACTGATTAACTGAACTACGTCCTTCAGCGCGGCATAAAAGCCCTCTTCCGCCTGAGGATTTTTCTTTTCCGCCGCATCGATCCGGGCCAGCAAGCCGTCCAGGCCCAAAGACAGGAGCAGCTCATAATTTTCATATGCGCCGGTCATTCGATACAGCGGGAACCCCACCCCCACATCTCCGGCAAAGGAATCGCTGGGCAGGGCCTTCCGAATCCTGTCAGAAAAAGCGGCTTTCACATGAGCGGTGGTGTTTTCTTTTTCCCAAAAAGCCATGGCGTCCCGGATGGCGGGTTTTTGATTCTCACTGGCTTGGGAGAGCGCCTGCTCAAATACATCCCTGCGGTAAAAAAAACCCATGCCATGCGGCAGGCTGTAAAGCGTTACATCCGGAGAGAAGCCCACGCCGGACCACTCCATTTTCAGCGTCCGTCCAGCAAAAAGATCTTCCTCTTCGATCGGGGGAAGCAGCGCCGGGTACAGCGCCCGCAGGGCGCGCGCCTCCCGCAGGGGGATGGGCAGGCCCCAGTTGTCTCGGCAAACCTTGGTAAACTTCAATTCCTGTTCAAGCAGCATGGGTCTTCCCTCCGCATTATCAGTCGTCTACCTGCGGCGCACGCACAATTCGCGGATCAGTAAAAATATCTGTTTCGTCGTGGCTGGCAGTGGAAAACTCGGATACAATGGCGCCTTCTTCTCCGCCTTGGAACCAGTGGCGGGTATCGGGCATCATAGTATATTGCTGGCCCGGCTCCAGCACGATTTCGTGCCATACGGTATACCAGGTTTCATCGCCTTTGGGCGGCCGGGCCTTGGGGTTGGGCGTGGGATCGCCGTCCACATAGAGATAAACTTTGCCAGCGCGGCAGCGGAAGGTTTCCTGTTTGCCGGGCACGCCGTCAATGGTGGGATGCCGGTGCTCCGGGCAGGTCTGGCCCGGAAACAGAGTCATTTCCTTGGCACAGCAGCGAGGCGTGTTGATATAGGTAATCAGCTCCAGCCCCGAGCGGTCCAGGTCATCCAGCCCGAAATCGGCAACTTCCACGCTGTTTTTTTCTTCATCGGTCAGAGCGATGTGCGCCTGCTCCATCATGGAAAGGAAACGGGCCCGGGCGTTTTCGTAGGTTTTTTTGTTCATGTTTTTCCCTCCGAAACAGAGGGACAGGCGCGGCCCGGAGACCGCGCGCTGTCCCTGGTTGTGGCGATTACTTATTGTAAACGATAACAGGCTGCACGCTGACAGCGGCGCCGCCGTCATCACCAGCGCGGATGACAAAGCGGATTTCAGCGCCTTTTGTTACATCCAGCGTGATAGCCTCGGTGGTCACGGGGGTTTCAGCCCATTCGCCCTCTGCGGGGAACAGCTGCTTTACTTCCTCGCCGGCGGCGCAATTGATGCGCACCAGGTACGCGGGATAGGTGCTGCCGTCGTCCTTGATGACAAATTCAGTGGGCTGGATGGTGATGCTGCCGTCCTTCGGCGCGCGGAAGACCACCACGATGTCGATGTATTCACCGATCCAGGTGCCGGGCATGGCGTGAATGCCGTCCCATTCGCAGATGGAATGATACACCTGGTCCGCATTGGGGTCTTCGGAGAACTGCCAGTTGTCTCCCCACATGGGGGTCGCGTGCAGATCAAAGATCCCGTTTTCAGCGGCATCATAGTACCGGAAGAACCAGACGGGCCCCTGCTCCAGCGTAAAGGTTTCTTCGGTCAGCGCATAGGTTTCTGCTTCCTCTTCCGCCAGAACGGGCACCAAGGCAAAGCACAGGGCCAGGACCAGAATCAGGATTCTTTTCATTGAAATCGCTCCTTCCATATTTCCATAAAGCGCCCGGTCCGAGAACGCTTAATGTTCATTTCTGTACCTGATCCAGCATCAGGCAGCCGTAAGCGGGCAAAACGGCCATACCCTCCTGAAGCGAGCCATCGCCGTACAGGGGCGCATAGCTGCCTGACGGCAGGGGACAGGCCCGTTCTTCTTTGGACAGATTGACGAAAATCAGGCGGCTGGAGGCGCTGTTTTTCCGGAAGAAGGCCAGGACGGGGCTGTCCTCCCGCAAGAGATAAACGGTGTCCATATCATCGGACAGATACTGCTTCCGGGCGGCGAACAGGCCGGTGAAGAATTCTGTCAAATCATAGCCGTATTTGAAATGATACAGCTCGCTGTTTTCATCGCCCATATAAAGGAAAGGCACGCCGTCGATGAAGCTCATGACCGTCCACAGCGCTTTGGCTTTTTCTTCGCCGTACACTGCGGTGGCGCGCATTTTGTCCCAGGTCCAGGACACGGTATCGTGATTGCCCAGGAAACGCAGCTTTAGCTGGCCCGGCACGGAGGACCGATGCTCGCTGTCCAGCCAGCGGGCCAATTGTACGGCGAATTCGGTTTCCGATGCGCCCTTCTGCCGCAGTTCGTACATCATGCGGTACAGCGGCATATCGTAGAAAATATCGGTCACCGAGGCATAGAAAGGAATCGGATGAAAATTCTCAGGCAGAAGCACAGGATTGACGCCGCTTTCCTCAAAGCCCCGGCGAATGGCGCGGACAATGCCCACTCCGCCTTTGAGGCTGGAGGAGGAAGCACGGTTGCCGGGAAAGGGGCGCCAGTTGCTCAAGCCGCCCATGGCGCAGTCGATCCTTCCGCCGCTGACGCCAAAACGCGCCGCATGGTCCCGGATCAGCGCGGATGTGTAGGCCTGGTAATCCTCGTTGGCCATGTCAAAACTGACGCAGTCCCACTCGATCTGCTGCGTGCCGTCGCGGGCAACGGAGCACCATTCCGGATGTTCAGCCGCCAGAGGATCCTGGGGATAGGGCCCATGGGGCACGTAATCAAACAGCACCCGCATGCCTTTTTCCCGGGCTTGGTCCACGTAAAACCTGACATCTTCGTCATCCCCATACCGGGGGTCTATGAGGCTTTGGTCGACAGGCTCATATACGCCCCGCCCGGTATGCTCGAAAATGGGGAGCACCCAGATGTTTTCGATGCCCATGGCCTGCAATGCATCCAGCGAGGAGGCGTACGCGCGCATGGTTTTGGTATCCCGAAAACCACTGTCCATGGTGCCCGCCGGATGACAGGAATATAAAGGGCCGCTTTCAAAGCCAGCGTCAGGGACGCGATAGCCCAGCTCCGCATACAGCGCCTGCAGGGGCGCGTAAGGATCCTGCCCGGTGAACTGCAGGAAAAGAGATCCTACGCTCATGCTTTCCCCTGGTTGAAGCATGCCCTCAACCATGGCCAGAGAGCAAACATTGATCCGCTCTTCCTTATCGCGGTACACCGCCGTGCTCCATTTTTCCTCCGTGTCCAGGAACACCGCATTGAAGCCGGCGGCATCCGGAGCGGATACCATGACCACAGGGCAGCAGTAGTTGGTTTGCCTGCAGGAGAAATACCGCTGAGCGCCCAGACGGAATACCCCGCCCGGTGTATTACCGGGGAAGGAAAATACTGTTTCCGGAGCCGCCGCTGCCCCCCGCAGGAAGAAATGAATACCGGAAATTTCGCTGATATAGGCCCGGCCCGACAGGATCCGTGCATCGAAGCGCAGGGCGCTTTCCATGGCGGTGCAGAGGATTTCCACCGTCAGGCCCTCGATCTGATGCCGCAGGATCAATTGTCCGTCCTTCTGCTCCGTTTCATATTTTTCGGGCGGGAGGGGTGCTTTGCTCCGCGGAACCACGGCAGCCAGATCCCAGGTGTTCATCTTCCGGAAATGCTGATATCCGATGGAATTCTGTACGAACGCGCCGTCGCATCCCACGTCCACGTAAAGGCCCGCGAGAGGAAGGCTGTCCTGACCGCGCTGGATGCGGGTGATGCGCCCTTCCTCCGCCGTGATGGTGTAGCCGCCCAGCGTGTAATCCTCGGCGCTGCCGGGCATGCACAGCGCCAGGAGAACAGTCAGCCCCAGGGCAAACAACAGCTTTTTCATAGCGCCTCCACGCGCCACTGCCAGGGCGCCAATGTCACGGTCTTCCCTTCCAGATGAACCGTTTCTTCCAGGCTGCTCAGGTTGATTGCCACCAGATAGGTCTTTTCGCCATTTCTCCTTTTGCAAGCAAATACACCGCAGCCCGTATCCAAATGAACGATATCCCGGCTGTCGCCCACGGTAGATTTACGCAGCGCGATGAGCTCGCGGAAGAAATCCCGGAGCACAGGGCCCTTCTTGCAGGCCAGGACAGGGTCCTCATCACCCATGTAGAGCATGGGCAGGCCGTCAATCAGGAAAATCAGGGCAAAGAGCGCCTTGGCCCGTTCCAGACCGTACCAATCCACTGCGCGGCTGGCCTGCCACACCCAGGAAACGGTATCGTGATTTCCCAGGAACCGCAGCCGGCCCAGCCCTTCGGGCATGGCTTTGTGCTCGATGATCAGCCAGCGGGTCAATTCCCTTACATAGGATACGGGATCTTCCCTGTACTGTTGATCCAATTCCACCAGCAGGCGGTAGAAATTCATGCCGTAGAATACATCCGTCACCGGATAATAGCAGGGAACAGGATTGAAATTTTCCGGCAGCACCAGGGTCTTTTTATCATAACTCCGGAAGCCGTCGAAAATCGCTTTTGTGATACACACGCCGCCGTGAAGATTGCTGGCGGAGGGGCGGTTGCCTCCCTGGGGCCGCCAGTTGGTCAGTCCGCCCATGGCGCAGTCGATCCGGGCGCCGTCAATGCCAAAGCGGTCCACGTGATTTTTGATCAGACCTGTGGTGTATTCCCGGTATGCCGGCAGCGTCATATCGAAGGAAACGCAGTCCCATTCTTCCTGAGGCGCGCCGTCCCGGCGCATCGAGCACCATTCCGGATGCTGATCATACAGCGGGTCTCCGATGGCCGGCCCGTGGGGCACATAGTCAAACAGCACGGTCATGCCCAGCGCATGTGCCTGATCCACATAATAGCGCACCGCCTCATCGCCGCCATAACGGGGATCGATGAGGAACTGGTCGCTGGTATGATATACGCCGCGGCCGGTATGCTCGAATATAGGAAGAATCCAGATGTGATCCACGCCCATATCTTTGAGCACGGGCAAATATTCCGCAAATTTGCGCATGCCCGGGCCCTGGGGCTCGTGATCCATCATGCCGTCCATGGTGCCGTTGGGATGGCAGGAATACATGACCCCGCCCTGATAGCCGTCTTGTGCGGGCTGATAGCCAAGACCGGAAAAGAAATCCCGAATGGCCAGATAGGGATCCCCTTCAGGCTGCTGGATGTAAAGCGTTCCGCACGTGATTTTCTCACCAGGCTTGAGATCGCATTCAACGGCAGGGATGAACACCGCCCTGGCTTCATCCGCAGCTTTATAAACCGCCAGAGACCATTTTTCGACCTCATCCAGAAACAGCAGGTTATAATCCGCTGCTCCCGCTTTTACGTGAATGCAGGGAGAAACCAGGCCGCCCTGAATGGTCTGGCCCGGCGCCAGCGTGCGGGTATCAATGATGCCGTGAGGCGTATTCAAAGGAAAATCTGCCAGCACGTCCCCGCCCAGGCGCACCGTAAAGGCCAGGCCGTTCAGCATCCGGGTGCTGCTTCCGATGTTTTCCAGGGTGCAGCAATAAGCGGCGGCTCCATTTTGGCAGGAGGAATTGACCGTCAGCCGCAGGCCGTCCTTTTCCTGCACGTTTCCATCCGGGGGCATATTCCCGGTGGGCTGCACCGCCGGGGTTTCCCAGGTGCGCTTTTCCAGCAGGGAATCAAAAACATATTGATCCAGCAGGTATCGGTCATCTGCGCCCACGTCGCAGAATACACGGAACTTCTCGCTCCCACTCATGTTTCTGTGTTCCTCCTTCTCATGGATTTCATATAAAGGATAAACGTTAAACCTCGTGAAAGAACCTTTCCGTTCTTTTTCAGGTCTATTGTATTCCATTCATCCGAGGATGTCAACCATCATTCATGAATAATTTGGTTTAAAATTTGTCGAATAGGTATTGACAAACTTCACGGACAGATTTATCATAAGAGCGACAGAAAAACCGATTTGTATTTTTGCTTTCGCGGAAGAGGAAAATTTGAGGGAAAGGATAAACGTTTATCCTCTGAATTTTCAAGGACTTCGAGACAAGAACCAGTCGGCGAAACAGACAACATCAAAAGGAGGCTACCCCATGAAAAAGACATTGGCAGTTATGCTGGCAGCAATCCTGCTGCTGGCCGTCCCCGCAGTTTCTCTGGCGGAAACCATGGTGCTCTTCACACCCTGGGCCAACACGTCCACAGCGGAAGATACGAAATTAGTGGAAGAAAAGCTGGAAGCCATGATGGCCGAGGGCGGGCTGGACATTGATCTGGACTGGATCATCACCCCCACCGAAGGAAACCTGGAAAAGCTCAACTCCATGCTGGACGGCTCCACGCAGCTGGACGCCGTGACCGGAAACATCGGTGACGCACTGGGCTACATGACCCAGGGAGGCATCGTGCTTCCGCTGAATGACCTGCTGAATGAATACGGCAAAAACCTGCTTGAAAAGATCCCCGAAGCGGCCTGGATTCCCTGCACGGATTCTCAGGGAAACATCTGGTGCATTCCGGATTATTATCAGTGGATCTGGCAGGGCGCCGTCATCCGGACCGACCTGCTGGCCGAGTGCGAATTGGAAATGCCCACCACGCTGGCGGAGCTGGAGCACGTGATGGAAGTGTTCCATGAAAAGTATCCGGACATGGTGGTGGCCACCGGTTTGCCCTGGTTCTCTGATCCCTTCCTGCAGGGCTCCGTTTCCGGCCGCGGCTCTCAGCAGACCGATTGGGCGCTGAGCGAAGATGGCAAAGTGGTGCCCTCCATGACGCTGCCCGAGTATAAAAATATGATCGCGCTGTACCGCAAATGGGTGGATAACGGCTGGCTGGAAGCCGAGTGGCTCTCCGGCAACGATGACAGCCAGTCCTCCATGTGGGCTCAGGGCCGCTGCGCCATCTATTTCTGCGATCCGCACCGCGCGCTGGATTGGGTCTGGGGCGCTTTCCGGCAGAACAATCCCGATGCCACCGCTGATTTCATCCCGCCCCTCAAGAATGAAGATGGCGTAGCCTACTATCCGATGGGCTATGGCGTGGGCCGCGTGGTTTGGGTAACCACACTGAGCCACCATCCCGAAATTGTCGTGCAGTATCTGGACAAAATGATCAGCGAGCCCGACTTCTACTATACCGCCATGATGGGCATCGAAGGAACGCACTGGGTAGACAAGGGTGACAGCTGGGCTTATCCCGAGGGCATCGATGGCAACAACGCGCTCTATAGCCAGGTGCTTCGTCCCCTGTCATGGGAATTCCTGGATGTGCTCAAGCCCATGGAAGGCACAAATCCCGAATCTGCTGATGTGCACAACCGGCTGAACGAGGCCTTCAACCAGACTACCCCCATCCGCACTGGACTGGAAGGTTTCACCCCTGATGGCAGCGAACTGGGCATGTACAACCCCATTGACCTGTATGAGTACCTCTTTAACATCACCATCGGCGTAGGCGAAGTGGATGATTTTGATTCCATCGTAGAAACCTGGTACACCACCGGCGGCCAGGAACTGGTGGACGCTTATACCGCACAGTATCAGGCTTTCGCCGCCAACAAAGCAGAATAATCTCTCCCTGCAACGGCAGAACTCAACTCAGTCTTTTTGCCCGCACGGTGGCCCACGTGCGCCGTGCGGGCACTTTTCTTCCCATGTTGTTTGAAGGATGTGACCGCTATGACGGAAAAAAAGGCCGTTGCGACAGCGCTGCGGGTAAAAAAGCACGGACTGTCTTACAACCTGAAAAAATACAGGCTGCTGTATATCATGCTGATTCCTACGGTGGTCTGCCTGGCGATATTCAATTATTATCCTTTGTGGGGCCTGCGGATGGCTTTCTATAATTATGTCCCCTGGGAAGGCTTTGCCGGAAGCAAATATGTAGGCCTGCAGCAGTTTTCCACATTGTTCAAGCTGCCGGAATTTCCCCGGCTGATCCGAAATACGCTGATCATCAATTTCTTTAAAATTTTCATCGGCTTCCCCGCGCCGATTATTTTCGCGCTGCTGCTCAACGAAATCCGAAACCGCGCTTTCAAACGAACGCTGCAGACCATTTCCTACCTTCCCCATTTCGTCTCCTGGGTGATCGTCAGCGGCATCATGTATGCGCTGCTAAACTCGCAGTATGGCGTTCTTAACAGCATTATCAAGGCGCTGGGCGGGACGCCGCCCAAGTGGTATGTCCGCCCTGATCTGTGGCGGGGCATCCTGGTCATTACGGATATTTGGAAGGGCGTGGGGTTCAGCTCCATCCTCTATCTGGCCGCCATCGCCAACGTGAATGCCGAGCTTTATGAAGCCGCCGTGATCGACGGCGCCACGCGTTTCCAGCAGGTGACGCGCATCACGATCCCCTGTATCCTTCCTACGGTCGTTGTCATGTTCATCATGCAGATGGGGCGCCTGATGAACGGCTCCTTTGAACAGATCTTCACTTTGGTGGGAAGCAATACCCCCCTTTATAACACCGTGGATACGCTGGATTATTATATCTACCGCATCGGCATCGGCAAACGCAGTTATTCTCTGGGTACAGCTGCCGGCATTTTTCAAAGCGTTATCAGTTTGATTCTGGTCATCGTAACCAACAAACTGGCAAATAAGGTGGGTGACATGGGCATATGGTAAGCAAAACGATGAAAAGGTGGATCGAGCCAACGGCGGCGCCCCTGGGGTTCCGAATCTTCAATACCTGTCTGATGCTGCTTCTGGCCGCTATCTTCCTGATTCCCTTCTATTTGATCGCCGTGGCCTCCTTTACGGACGAGGTGGAGATCGCAGCCAAGGGCTTCCAGTTCCTTCCCAAGACATGGACCTTTTATAATTATGAATACCTCTTTGGCTCTTCTACCAAGTTCTTCAACGCGCTGAAAATTACTGTTTTTATCACCGTCATAGGCACGGCCAATTCGCTGTTTTTCACGTCTCTGGGCGCATATGCCCTTTCCCGCAAATATTTGCCGTACCGGAAGGGATTGACCTTCTATGTATTCCTGACGATGCTGGTCAGCGGCGGGCTGATTCCCTGGTATATGGTCATCAACCAACTGGGGATGGTGGACACCATTTACGCGCTGTTCGTGCCCGGCACCATCGCTACCTGGAACCTGATCGTTATGCGCAATTCCTTCTCTGCGCTGCCGGAATCCCTGGAAGAATCAGCCAAGATCGATGGCGCCAACGACTTCACGGTTTTTTTCCGGATCATTTTGCCAATCTCAAAGCCGATTCTTGCAACCATGATTGTCTACTGGGCGGTGGGCTTCTGGAATGAGTGGTATGCCGCGATGCTGTTCATTTCCCGGCGGAACGATCTGAAAACCCTGCAGTACCTGCTGCGGGAGATCCTGACTTCCAACGCCTCCCTCAACAGCCGCAGCGCCGTGCGGATTACCACCATCAACGACAAGGCGATTCCTTCCGAAAGCCTGAAAATGGCAGCGGTCATGGTGGCCACCGTACCGGTGCTGTGTGTTTATCCTTTCCTGCAGAAGTATTTTGTGCACGGAATCATGCTCGGCTCCATCAAAGAATAACCAATGGGAACGGCCGGGCCCAAAGAAACAGTCAACAGGGGAGAATCCAGAAACATGAAGCGAATTGCCATCATTTCTGCCTGTCTTGTGCTGATGACTTTCCTGCTGCTGTCGGCAGAGGGGGAGGAGCTTGCCGTACCCGTATATGCCGATTATCTGTCGGCCCATGCGGGCGCCGCGCATCCGGATCAAGAAATCATCATTTTCGCTGCGGATCATGGGGATCTGCATGATTCCGGGGCATACGTGGAAACGCAAGAGACACAGGGCGTATCCGAAGCCCTGATCTGGGCCAGCGGCATTTCCCAGGTGGACTTCCCTTTCACCGTGGAGGAGGAAGGGCTGTATCAGCTGAAGCTGACCTATCTTCCCCTCCCTGCCCGGCAACTGGACCTGGAATTCAGCGTGCTGGTGGACGGCGTGCTGCCGTTTGACAAGGCAGCTTCCGTGCTGCTTTACCGCATGTATGCGCCTGTCGGCTCCATCGGCCAGGACAGCCGGGGGAATGATGTGCGCCCGAAGCTAAAGGAAGTGTCTGCCTGGCAGACCGCTGCGCTGCAGGATTCCAAGAGCCATTACGCCGAGCCCTATGAATTTTTCCTTACGCAGGGAGAGCATACGCTTTCTTTGGCTATGACGGCGGAAAGCATGGCGATTTCCCGCCTCATTTTCTGCAACAGTTCGATGCAGCTGTCCTATGCCGATTATCAGTCCGGGCATCCCATGGCAGAGACGCCCCAAAAGGAAATTGTGATTCAGGGGGAAGCGGCTGCCTTTACCAGCAGCCAGACCCTGTATCCCCTCAGTGAGCGGGCCAGCGCCGCCACCCAGCCTGCGGACCCGGTGAAAGTCCGCATGAACACAATCGGCGGAGAAAACTGGAAGCAGCAGGGGCAGTGGCTGGAATGGTGCTTCAGCGCAGAGGAAAGCGGCTGGTATAATCTGAGCATGCGGGTGCTGCAGGAATACGCCCGGGGCATTTCGGCCATGCGGTGCCTCACGATCGACGGGACCAGCCCCTTCGACACCGCGGCGTCGTTTGCCATTCCTTATCGGCTGGACTGGCAGATGTATACCTTGGGCGGCTGTGAGAACCCGCAGTCGATTTATCTGGAGCAGGGCGAGCATGTGATGCGCCTGTCCATTCCCGGCAGCCAAACCAGCGATTCCCTCCGGCAGCTGCTGAATGTCGTTTCGGAGATGAGCGCCCTTTACCGGCAGATCATTATTATTACCGGCGCTAACGCCGATGCAGACCGCGTGACCATCGATCTGAACAGGGATTTCCAGCTGGAGAAAAAAATTCCGGGATTTACCGGGCGGCTGCAGGCAATTGCCGCGGCGCTCCGGGAGGAAGAGGCCGAAATTGCCGGCTTTGCCGGCAGCGGCAGCGAGGCGGCCCTGCTTTTGCAGGTGGCCGCGCAGATGGAATCCTTCGCCAAAAAGCCAGAAACCATTCCTGGGCGGCTGGAAAATTTCAAAAGCAATATTTCCAGCTTATCCTCCTGGGCCCTGCGGATGGCCGATCAGCCCCTCCAGCTGGATTATATCGTGTTTTCCCCCGTCAATCAGCCCCTGCCGGAGGGCGGCGTGAGTTTTTTGGAGCAGGCAGCCTTCCGATGGAACGCGTTTATTGGTTCTTTCCATGAGAATTATAATGCGGTGGGTGAAATCTATGAAGAAGCAGACAGCCGCGACCCGCTGACTGTCTGGGTCTGCTCCAACGATCTGGGCGCCACAGGCATCGCCTCCGGGCGGGATCAAACGCAGCTGATCAAGGAGCTGATCGATCAGGATTTCGTGCCGCAAACAGGCGTGCCGGTTAATTTGAGCCTCATTGACGGCTCCAGTACGCTGATGCAGGCCATCCTGGGCGGCAAAGGCCCTGACGTGGCGCTGACGGTATACAAGGAGCTGCCGGTGAATCTGGCCATGCGCGGGGCGCTGGTGGATCTTTCAAAGTTTGAAGGCTTTGATGAGGTTGCGGCTCGGTTTTACCCTTCGGCGCTGGTTCCGTACCGGTACCAGGGCGGCATATACGGCCTGCCGGAGACCCAGAATTTCTACATGATTTTTTACCGCACCGATATGTTTCAGGAGCTGGGGCTTACCGTACCTGAAACCTGGGACGACATGCGCGCTCTGATCCCCCTGTTAAGCAAAAACGGCATGCGGGTTGGCATTCCTGAGCCGACCGTGACCAACAACAATACCCTGGGGTTCCAGATTCATCTGTTTCAGCGCGGTTTGAATTATTACACCGAAGACCTGGAAAAAACCAACTTTGATCAGCCCGAGGCCCTGGAAGCCTTCACCAAATGGACAGATCTGTACACCAAATATTCCCTGCCGGTGAAATATGATTTCTTCTCCCGCTTCCGGACCGGGGAAATGCCCATTGCACTGGACAGCTATACCATGGCAAACACGCTGGCCGCCGCAGCTCCGGAGCTGGACGGGCTATGGAGCATCGCGCCGATTCCGGGCATTTGCCAGGCGGACGGCAGCATCGACCGCAGTGAAGGGGCCATGGGCACCAGCGCGGTCATCATCGCCGCATCCCAAAACCAGGCGGATGCCTTTCGCTTCATTTCCTGGTGGACCAGCGATGAAACCCAAACCACTTTCGGCCTTTCCCTGGAAAACCTGATGGGCGCCGCCGCCCGGTGGCCCACGGCCAATAAAAACGCTTTTCTCAGCATGCGCTGGCCCCGCGCCCAGCAGCAGGCCATCCTCACCCAATGGGCATATGTGAACGATATCCCGCAGCTGCCAGGCAATTACATCATCAACCGCAACCTGTCCTTCGCCTTCCGGGCCGTTGTCTATGACAACAAAATTCCCCGAGAGGTGCTGGCAAAGTACAACAAAGAAATCAACAAGGAAATCCAGCGAAAGTGGGCGGAATTCAGTACGACGGAGGGGGCAGGGCAATGAATAAGCATGCGGACCGCATTCAGCGGCAGTACAACGTGCCTGCCATCGTGTTCACGATGCCCTTCCTTCTGCTGTTTACAGTGTTCACGATTCTGCCCATTTTATCCAGCGTTGGGCTGTCTTTCACGTATTTCAACATGCTTCAGCCCCCCACTTTTATTGGCCTGGACAATTACGTGCGGCTGCTGCTGGAAGACGATGTCTTCCTGATTGCGCTGAGAAATACGCTGCTGTTTGCCCTGATTACGGGACCGCTGAGCTATATCCTCAGCTTCGTGTTCGCCTGGTTCATCAATGATTTCCCGCGGGGGCTGCGCACGTTTCTTACTTTCCTGTTTTACGCGCCTTCTCTGGCTGGAAACGTGTATTTTATCTGGACCTATATTTTCTCCGACGATTCGGTGGGCCTGCTCAATTCCACTCTGCTGCGGCTGGGCGCCGTCAATGAATCCATCCAGTGGCTGACGGACGTCCGGTACAATAATATCGTGGTGGTGGTGGTGATCCTGTGGCTGAGCATGAGTGTGGGGTTTCTTTCTTTCGTGGCTGGTCTGCAAGGCATGGATCAATCGCTCTATGAGGCCGGAGCGGTGGACGGTGTGAGCAACCGCTTTCAGGAGCTGTGGTATATTACACTGCCGCAGATGGTGCCTCAGCTGCTTTTCGGCGCGGTGATGCAGATTTCCACCTCCTTTGCCATCGGGTATGAAGCCATGGCGCTTACCGGGTTTCCTTCCACCGACTATTCTACCCATACCATCATTTGCCATATTTTCGACTATGGCACCGTCCGTTTTGAAATGGGGTATGCGTCGGCTATTGCGGTGGTGCTGTTCCTGCTGATGCTTTTGTTCTGGTCTATGACCAAGAACGCACTGAACAAAATGGGCGAGGACGCCTGATAAGGAGGTGGAAAGAGCGTGAGCATGGTTCATGGCGCGGCAATGAAAAAGCGGCTTCGGGCCCGGAAAAAACGCGTATCCCGTTCCTTCGGGGGCAATGCCCTGGTGCTGTTTTTTCTGCTGCTGATGAGCGTCTTCATGGCGCTTCCGCTGGTTTATACCATCATAACGGCCTTTAAGCCTGTCAACGAGCTGTTTCTCTATCCGCCCCGTTTTCTGGTACAGAATCCAACGCTGGATAATTTTACCACCATGATGCGTCTGGCGCAGGATATGTGGGTGCCTTTTGAGCGCTATTTATTCAACAGTTTGTTTATTTCTCTGATTGGCACGGCGGCTTACGTGCTCATTGCCAGCTGCGCCGCCTTCGCTTTGGCCAAGTATCCACAAAAGTGGCTGAAAGTATTTTACAGCATTGTGGTATGGGCGATCCTGTTCCGGGCCGAGGTAACGGCCATTCCGCAGTATATCATCATTTCCGGGCTGGGATTGATCAATACCTACTGGGCCGTGCTGCTGCCGATGATGGCCGGATCCTTTGGCGTGTTTCTGGTACGGCAGTTTGTGGTTACTGCTGTGCCGGACAGCCTGATCGAAGCGGCCCGTATCGACGGCGCCAATGAATACCGGATTTTCTTTACCATTGTTTTTCCCATGATCAAGCCAGCTTGGCTGACGCTGTCGATATTCACGTTCCAGAACCTGTGGAACGCCTCAGGCGTCACTTATATTTATGATGAAAGCATGAAGGTTCTGCCCGTGATGCTGCGCCAAATCGCTTCAGCGGGCATCGCCCGGGCAGGAGCGGGCGCGGCAGTGGCGCTGGTGTTGATGATCCCGCCGGTGATCTTTTTCCTGCTGAGCCAATCCTCCGTCCTTGAAACCATGTCCCATTCGGGGCTGAAGTGAGGAGGAAGCGATGAAACGAACGCTGATTTTCAGCCTCTGCGCGTGCCTGCTCTGGCTGAACTGCGCTTTGGCCCTGGCAGCTGAGCTGCCCTATGCCGGTTATGCGCCAACGCCATATGGCAAGGCCGCTCCCAGCCCGGTTGGATACGAGGTGGAGAGCTTCCTGACAGGCCAGAATATGGGGATGACAGATCTGAACAAACCCAGCGACCTGTATGTTGAAGCATCCAACGGGCGGGTATACATCGCAGATACAGGCAACGCCCGTGTGGTGGTGCTGAACCGGGAGCTGCAGTTTGAAGCGGAATACCGCGCGGCGGGTGCATACGCCTTTGTCAGCCCCAAGGGCGTTTTTGCCGATGGAAAGGGCCATATCTATGTGGCGGATGACGGCTTGGCCCTGACCGTGATGATGGATGAAAAAGGGGTGCTGCTGCAAGTATTTGACCGGCCGGTAAACGACTTGTACGAGGAAACCACTCCCTACGCGCCTCAGAAGGTGGTGGCGGACAGCGCAGGACGGGTGTATGTGCTGTCCCAAGGCGTGTATCAGGGCCTGATCTGCTTTCAGCCCAACGGGTCTTTTATGAGTTTCTATGGCGCCAATCACGTGGAAGTGACAGCCAAAGTGGTGCTGCAAAAGCTGCTGAGGATGTTCACCACCCGGGAACAGTGGGCCGGCATGGAGGCGTTTATCCCCATTGAATACAGCAATATCGATATTGGCATGGAGGATATCATCTACGCCTCCGTGGGCACGCTGGAGCAAAGCGGGGGCAACTCAGTTTACCTGCTCAACCCGCTGGGGGTGCCCTTCCGCCGCTTCAACTGCGGCCCGGCCATTGATACGCTGTCCAGCAATGAGGGCTATTACACCGTTTTGTCCCGGGATTTTTGTGAGATTCTGGAGTTCTATGAAGAAGGCGGAATGGGCGCCATGCTTTCCGCCGCAGGCAAGGGAAGCCAGAAGGGCCTGTTCCGGGATCCTGTGGCGCTGGGCCGGCTGGAGGGGGATTTGCTGGTGCTGGACCGCCAGAACGGCTCCATTACCCGCTTTCGCCTGACGGATTTCGGGCGCCTGGTGCATCAGGGCATTCTGTATTCCAGCCAGGGCCTGTATCAGGAGGCCATCGGCATTTACCAGGAATTGCTCCGGATGGATCAGAATTACACGCCGGCTTACGCGTGGCTGGGCAAAGCGCACTACGAGCTGGAAGAATATGAGGAATCCATGCGCTGCTATCGCCTGGCCAACCAGAAAACGGGCTATTCCGAGGCGTTTAAAGAGCATGCAACCGACGTGATCCGACAGTATATCGGCTGGATCGCGGCGGGGGCGGCGGTGCTGGTGGTTGCCGTGAAGGCGTGGGGGCGCCTGCGGAAAAAAGGAGCGGCGGCGCGAAAGGAGGGCCGGGCATACCTGAAGCCCTGGCGGCATCCTTTCCATTGCATGCTTCACGCTTATTCCGGCTTTGAGGGCGTAAAGCTGTATGGCCAGGGCTCGGTGGCGGCGGGGGCGGTCATCGTGGGCGCGCTGTTTTTATCCAGCGTGGTCAGCTATGTGCTGACGGGCTTTGCTTTTAACCCCAACCGGATCGAAGACTTGAACGTGCTGTGGCTTTTGGGCGGTTCCCTGGGAAGATTCAGCCTGTTTTACGTATCGGTACTGGCGGTCTCTTCCCTGATGAGCGACTGCGAAGGCAAACCCCGGGAATTATTCATCGTATCCTCCTACGCGCTGCTTCCCTTCGTCTTGAGCACATTGGCCGTCGCGGTTCTAACCAATTTCCTGTCCCTGGACGTGCAGGCATTCATCGTTTTCTTTCGGGTTATGATGATCGGCTGGAGCGTGATCCTGCTGACGGTTGGAATGATGCAGATCAACCAGCTGACGTTGAAAAAGACGCTGCTTTATCTGTTGCTGGTTCTCCTGTCTCTGGTCATTGTGCTGGTGCTGCTGGTGCTTCTCTATTCGCTGATTCAGCAATTCATGGTCTTTTTGCAAACGCTGGCCAGTGAAATGATGTACCGCATGTGAGGAGGCGGATCCATGAGAAAAGGAATGTGGGCTTGTCTGGTGCTCCTGCTCATGTGTCTGTTCATGGGCGCTCTTGGGGAGGAAACTGCCGATTTCACGCTGGTGGATGAAAGCGGGCAGATCCGCCTGTACGCCAACACAGAAACGGGCGAAATCCTCATTATGGATCTGCGGGACGGCTATCTCTGGCGCTCCAATCCTGCTGACGCAGATGGCCGAGGGGTACACAAAATGACACTTCTGTCCCAGATCACCATCGGCTATTCGTCGGACCGGGGCACGGCGCTGACGGCATTGGGGCAAATGGACAGCGTGCAGAAAAAGGGCTTCTCCATGACCATTCAGGACGGGGAAGCGATCAGTACGTACGATTTTCCCAAACAGGAAATCCGCCTGAGCATTCATTACCGGCTGAAGGACGGATGTCTGGAGGCCTCCGTGCCGGTGGAGGAATGCGTTTCTTATGGCGCCAACAGCCTCACTGCCGTGGAAGTGCTGCCAGCCTTCGGTGCCGCGGGAAGCGATGAAACGGGATACCTGCTCCTTCCGGATGGCTGCGGCGCCTTGATCCATTTCAATAACGGCGTAACGACCATGAATGAGTATAGGGCCAGCGTGTACGGAAAAGATCCATCCGTAACCGGTCAGGTAGGCCTGTCCTCTTCCCCCGCCGTGTCCCGTACCTATGAACAAACCGTGCGGCTGCCTGTTTTTGGCGTCAGCAAGGGAAATCATGGCTTTCTGGCCATCATTACAGAAAACGACAGCAAAGCAGTACTCCATGCCCGGGTTTCCAATTTGACCAGCTTCAATTATGCCTACAGCGAATTCCAGATGCGCAGCAGCGGTTCCATTATTATGAACCGGAAGGAATTTGAACAGAGCGTTACCGGCATCGTGGAGCGGGACGGCCTCACCACGGGGCAGTACACGGTGCGCTATTGCTTTCTGAACGGGGAAGAGGAAAGCGGATATGCCGGCATGGCCCGGGTTTATCGGGAATACTTGGAAAAGGAAAAGGGCCTGTGTCAGCGGATCGAGAAAGACGCGTATCCCCTGTATATAGACTTGTACGGATATGTCCGTAAAACAGCGCATATCCTGGGGATCCCCTATCAAAAAGCCTGGAAGCTGACCTCGGTGGACAGTGCCTGGGAAATTGCCCAGGCATTGGGGGTGGATCAGGTGTGCATGCGCTACCGGCAGTTCCTTTATGGCAATGCCTACGGCAAGGTGCCCGATTCCGTGCGGCTGCAGCCTTGCCTGGGAAGCACGGAGGATTTAACCGCTCTGGCCTCCCGGATGCGGGAGGGGGGCGGCGCGCTGTTTCCCGATGTGGACATGATGAATGTCTATCAGGGCGGCAATGGCTTTCGGGCACTTTACGACGCCGTGCTGACGCCGGTGAATTCCCCCCAGATGCAGTATCAGATCAATTACGCTTCCTCCAAGCTGGATTATACTGTCGCCCCCTGGTATCTGATGTCGCCGCTCAAGTATTCTTTCTTCTTCGGACGGTATTTCGACAGCTATGAAAAGCTGGGCCTGAAAGGGATTTCCCTGTCAGCCATTGGCGATATCCTGACTGCCGACAACCGGACCGGCGGCATCGGGCGCCAGGACGCCCAGGCGCAGGCAGCCGCCGTCTTATCGGAAGCAGAGGGAAAATTCAGCGAGCTTATGATCGACCGGGGAAACGCCTATGCGGCCGCTTTGGCCACGCACGTGCTCCAAAGCCCGGGCAATTCCAGCCAATGGCTGATCTGTGACCAGGCTGTGCCCTTCTGGCAAATGGTGTTTCACGGCTATGTGCATTACAGCCTTTCTCCTGTCAATGGCAACGGCAATCCAAACGAACTGGCGCTGCAATGCATGGAATATGGAGCCAGTCCGCTCTATTCCTTCGTGGGCGAAAACCAGGAGGAGCTGATGAACTCGCGGATGCTGGAGGTCTACGCCGGGGATTGGCGCGCCTGGAAAGATTCCGTTCTGAAGCAATATGCCTGTCTCCGGGAGGTGTTGTCGCCTCTGGCGGACAGGCCGATGACGGGCCATGCGGTCCTTTCCCCGGATGTGCGGCGGACAGACTACGGTGACATCAGCGTTTACGTGAATTACGGAAAGGAAGCAGCGGTGGCTGACGGCGTGGAAATCCCGGCTGAAGGCTATCTGGTAAAGGGAGGCAACGCGCAATGACCGCTATCGTGAAAAAGAGGCGCTCCCGCCTGCACGCGCGAAAAGCGAGATGGGGATATTTGTTCATCCTCCCCTGGCTGCTGGGGTTTCTGCTGTTCTTCCTGCGGCCGGTCGTTCAGTCCCTGGAATACAGCTTCGCCAGCATCAAAATGGCGCAAGAGGGCCTGGAATTGACGCCGGTCGGGCTGGATAATTACAGCTTCCTGTTGTTCCGGGATTCCAAGTTTATGCCCCTGATCGGCGCTTCGGTGCTGAAAATGCTGTATGAAACGCCCCTGATCGTGATTCTGAGCCTGTTTATCGCCGTGATGCTGAATCAAAAATTCCGCGGCCGCGCTTTTTTCCGGTCCGTATTCTTTTTCCCGGTCATCATCACCAGCGGCGTGGTCTATGTGATGCTCCAGGGCATCATCAACGGCAACACCCTGGGCGCTACGCAGAACGCCTACCTGTTCCAGACCGTTGGGCTTGCGGAAATCATGGTGGCTGCCGGCATCCCCCAGGGCGTAGTCAACGGCGTCAATACCATCGTCAATGAGGTTTTTGCGCTGATCATGAAAAGCGGGGTGCAAATCCTTCTGTTCCTGAGCGGACTGCAGAAAATCCCCGCCACCACCTACGAAGCGGCCCGGATCGAAGGCGCCACCGAATGGGACGGCTTCTGGCGCATCACCGTGCCCATGACGATCCCCATCATGCTGTTGAACGTGGTGTATACCGTCATCGATTCCTTCATGGCGTATGGGACGGAGGAAGCGGGCAACCAAGTGATGGCCATGATCTATTCAACCGGTTTTGGCAGCCAGTTCAAGTTCGGCATGGCCGCCGCCATGAGCTGGATTTATATGATCGTGATCATGCTGCTGCTGCTGATTGTGTTTGCCGTGTTGGGCAGAGCGGCCCGGCGGATGGAGGGATAAACGATGAAGAGAATAAACGCACAGCATGCGCTGCGCATATCCGGCCGCTTTTTCTTTCGATGCTGCCGCTATGCGCTGCTGATCACGATGAGCTTTGTGGTGCTCTATCCTTTGCTGTACATGATCTCCAACGCTTTCAAGCCATACCTGCAGACTTATGATCCCGCGGTGATCTGGATTCCAAAATCCCTGACGCTGGAAAATGTGCTGGATGCCGTAGAGATCCTGGATCTCAAAACCGCGCTGGTCAATTCGCTGACGACCGCCGTGGGCACTTCCTTGATCCAGGTGGCGGTATGCCTGCTGGTGGGATACGGGTTCGCCCGGTTCAATTTCAGGCTGAGGCCCTTGCTTTTCATGCTGGTGCTGCTCACCATGATCGTACCCCAGCAAACCATCTCCACCTCTCTTTACACCACCTACCGCTACTTTGGTATTTTCCATTTCCGCGTCTCCCTGATTGATACCAATGGGGTTTTCTGGCTGCCGGCCCTGCTGGGGATGGGGCTCCGGAGCGGGTTATATATTTTCGTGTACCGCCAGTTTTTCCAGGGCATGCCGCGGGAGCTGGAGGAGGCGGCGGAAATCGATGGCTGCAATCCGGTATCCACCTTTCTGCGGGTCATGCTGCCCAACGCGGGCACCGTGGTGGTGACGGTGCTTCTCTTTGCGCTGGTGTGGAACTGGAACGATTATTACACCCCAGCCATGTTCATGAAAAACCACCTTACCATGGCCACGGCCCTGGCATCCTTCCAAAGCAACCTGCAAAACCTTTCCGCTATTGGCGGCAACTATACCGACGTGGCCCTGATCACCACGCGGGTGCAGGCGGCCTGCCTGCTGTGCGTGTTGCCGCTGCTGCTTCTGTATCTGTTCATGCAGAAATATTTCGTGGAATCTGTAGAACGTACGGGACTGACCGGTTTTTGATTCTTTGAATCCGGGGAGGCAACGCCTCCTGAATAATAAGAAAGGGAGTGTACCCCACATGAAAAAAATACTGGCGCTGGGTCTGATTCTCATTCTGGCACTGGCACAAATGCCCGC
Organism: uncultured Clostridia bacterium; assembly: GCA_934632155.1. Lineage (GTDB taxonomy): Bacteria > Bacillota > Clostridia > Christensenellales > Aristaeellaceae > RUG563. Next base: position 249,631 of record CAKTXZ010000001.1, read on the forward strand.
GATGGCAGCCGTCGATCCGGAGATCTTGGCGGCCCTGGAGGACTGCGAAAATCTGCCCGAAACCCTGGAAAACCCGAACTTGACCATGATCTTTTGGATGAGCTGGAACGGCTATCGCAATCAGGTGGCGAAGAATCCTGCCGTTTATGAGGCTTCACTGGAAGCCAAGGAGGCGTTTGAAGCCAAATACGGCGGCAAGGTGGAAATCGTGGCGGTGAGCTGGGATCAGCAGCTGCAAAAGTGCATCGACATGCAAACCGCAGGAGACGCCCCGGATCTGGTGCTGATGTATGAGTCGGTCTTCCACCCGGCCGTGATGCAGGGCGTCATCATGAATCTGGATGACTACGTTGACGACGCGGATTACAGCTATTACCCCATCAGCCCAGAATACTACATGTGGAAAGGCAGCCACTATGCCGTTCCCATCAAGCCTTACCTGAAACACATCACCTTCAACCGTACGCTGTTTGATTATGAGGGGCTGGAATACCCGGACACGCTGTACGCCAACGGCGAATGGACCTTTGAAAAATTCCTGGAGCTGGGCCGCGCCCTGACCCAGGATACCGATGGAGACGGCGTAATCGACCAGTGGGGCTTCAGCGGCTATGGAGATACCATGAGCCATCTGCTGATCGCCAATCACGGCGGATTGATGAACATTGACCAGGCCAGCGGCACCGTCACCTCCGCCCTGAAGAACCCCGAAACCATGGAAGCCATGAACTGGATCAGCCAGATGATCAGCCCCTCCAATCCGATGTGGATGACCGACGATTCCGAAATGTTCGGATACTTTGACAACAACGCCCTGGGGATGATCATGGGAAAGGAAATTCAGGACGCCCGGGAACTGCCTTTTGATGTGGGCATGGTGCCCTATCCTGCCGGCCCCAGCGGAAGCACGGATGAAACTTATGTTTACAGCCAGAGCTGGGCAGTGCCCACGGGCTCTGACAATCCCCAGGCGGCCATGGCCTACATTCGCATGGTCAATGAGATTCAAAAAATCAAAGGGGATCAAAAGGAGAGGGAGCGCTACGGCGAGGACCCCGAAGGCAACAGCGTATACGATGCCATTTATGCTCCGGGACACAAGCTGATCACTGCTTATGACAAGGGCATCAGCGATGTGTTCACCATCATGGCTACCATGATGAATTATATGAGCGAAGAAGTGCCCGCTTCCACCATCGTGGAACGTATGGAACCGCTGATCAATACCGAAATCGAAAAAACCTTTGGCAAATAACCGATTCCTTTCCGGGCGGCGGCTGGCCGCCGCCCGGAAAGAGGAGGCCCCTTCTGAAAGATTCACCTTATTTTTCGAAACGGGCCGATACATGTGAAGGAGTGAATGAAATGAAAGACTCGATCCTCGTCAATGGCGCACCCCTGACCCGTCAGGATTTCCTGCGGACGATCCCGGAATTCGGCATCATGCCTTTTTGGTTTGTGAATGGCGGGATGGATTATGATGAAATGGAATACCAGCTTCGGGAATATAAAAACAAAGGCATTCCTGGCATCTTTTTCCATGCCCGTTTCGGCATTCTCAACACCATAGGATATTTGACGAAAGACTGGTTTGACCGGGTGCGCTTCACGGTGGAAAAGGCCCGGGAAATCGGGCTGCAGATCTGGATTTATGATGAATACAACTGGCCCAGCGGCACAGCGGGGCAGCAGCTCATGAAAGAGCATCCCCAATTGACCCAGCGTTATCTGGAAATGGTTGAAGGCGACGTTCCTGGCCAGCTCTTTGTGTTTATGGAAGGCACCGACAGCCGCTACACGGACCTGGAGCAATCTGAACCCGTGTATTGCTGCGCGATCCTGAAAAAGGATCTGGAAGAAAAACGCTTTGAATACGTGGATTTGATGCCGAATCTGGCATTTGACAAGGTGATCACCTGGGAATCTCCCCGGGGGCCCTGGCGCACCTGCTATTTTATTGAGCGGCAGGCCAGCTGGTATGCCGACGTTCTCAACCCCGAAACCACGCAGACCTTTCTTTCCATGGTACACGAACAGTATAAGCAGGCCATGGGCGGCAGCCTGGAAGGCCAGCTGCACGGCTTCTATACCGATGAGCCGGCCATGCACTATTTCGAGGTGGCGCGGAATAATTTCATCATTCCCTGGTCTTCGGATATGTTTGCCATTTTCAAGCGCCGCCGGGGGTATGACCTGAAACCGCAATTGCCCAAGCTGTTTTATGATTTCGGCGGGGACACCGCGCAGGTGCGTTACGACTTCTGGAGCTGCCTGAGCGACCAATATGAAGAAAATTACTATCAGGCCATTCAGGAATGGTGCCACGAAAACGGCACGGTGTTTACCGGCCATCTGCTGTTTGAAGAAGTGATCCGTCTTCACGCCCGCACCGGCGGCAATCTGTTCCACATGATGCGGCATTTCGATATTGTGGGCGTCGATCATTTGTATCCCCGGGTGGGAACCAGGGAAATGATGGATGAGCACGTGGCCATCAAGATCGCCTCCTCCGCCGCGCACCAGTTCGGCTCTACCCGGCTGCTGTGTGAAAGCATGGGCGGCTCTTACTGGGATTGCACCATGGAGCGGATGAAGTGGATCGGCGACTGGGAATACGTGCTGGGCGTGAATATTTTCAATCCGCATGGTTTCCACTATTCCATTGAGGGTGAACGCAAACGGGATTGGCCGCCTTCCATGTTCTACCATCACACCTGGTGGGAGCAATATAAGCTCTTCAATGATTATCTTTCCCGCGCCGGTTATTTGCTCACCGGCGGCCATCATGTGGCCAAGGTGGCCATGCTGTACCCCATCAACAGTACCTGGGCCCATTATCAACCGCAGTATTCCGATGCCGTTTCCTCCGTCATTCAGGAAGAATTCAATTATATCACCGACCGGCTGCTTCGGCTGCATGTGGATTTTGACTATATCGACGAGGACGTGCTCCATACCTGTGAGCTGAAAGACGGTGCCCTGACCATCCGGGGCGAGCGCTATGAATGCCTGCTGCTGCCCGGTGTGACCCATATCAAACAAAAAACCCTGGATATGCTGGAAGCGTTCGTTCGGGACGGCGGCAGCGTCATTGCTGACACCCTGCTGCCGATCGCCTTCGTGGACGGCGGCAGCGAAGAGGTTCCCGCCCGGGTGAAGGCCCTTTTTGGCATGAACGGGCAGGCTGTATACGACGCTTTCCGCCGGGGGGATAAGCTGATCCGGGAATTCAGCTGCCGAAAAGAAGGCAAAGGGCAGGTGATCCTGACCCCTGCTTTCGCGCAGGAAAATCGGGAAGCACAGCTGCGCCAGGCAGTATTGGCCTGCGTCAAACCGGAAATCGAAATTGACAACGACGAGGTTTTCTATCTCCACCGGGTCAAAGACGGGCAGGATTTCTTCTTCCTGGTCAACCCTACTCACCAGAAATACGATCTGACGATCCGGTTGCTGGGTCAATGGTATCCGGAAGAATGGAATTTGCTGACGGGCGAAATCACCCCGGAATACGTTTATTCCTTCCAGGATGGCTATACCGTTCTGCATAAGACCATCGAATCTGTGGGCTCCATCATGCTCAGCGTTACACCCTGGGCGGGACAAAAGCATTTGGACGACGCCTCTTTCGTCGTCACAAGTGAACAGGATGGCTGCTTCAGCGGCTACTCCCGGATGCCCACGCAGGTGATTCCCGTAAGCGGCCCCTTCGATTTCAGCCACCCCACCCCCAATGCCCTGGTGATCGATCAATGGCTGGCTTATGTGAACGAGGACGGAAAAACCCATATAGAGATTGAAAGCAAGGGCTTTGACGCGCAGATGATTCCCTTCCGGATGGGCGTATGGGAATTGCAGCTGCCCACGGAGCGGAAAGACAAAACTTATCCCGCCGATATCGCTTTTAAGGCCAGCTTCCGGGCGGAATATGTGCCTGACGACCTCAGGCTGCTGATCGACGGTTTCAAATGCCGGGCATACAGCCTGTATATCAATGGGACGCCTATCACAGAAACCCCGGTGCGCAGCTATATCGACGCTGAGATTACCAGCGTCTGCATTGCGCCCTTCGTGAAACGCGGGGAAAACACCATCGTGCTGATGATGACCGTGGAGGAACGCAACGCCGGCCTGCTGGACCAGCTGAAAATCATCGGCAGCTTCGCGGTAAACGATGAAAACGCCCTGGTGCCCGAAACAGGCCGCATCGCGCTGGGGGATTGGACGAAGCAGGGCTATCCCTTCCTCTCCGCCATGGCGCAGTACGACACGGATATGACCCTGCCTGATCTGGCCGGAAAGGAAGTATTCCTCCGTGCCGATGTGGGCGAGGATATTTTCACATTGCAGGTGAATGGGAAGGATTTGGGCGCTTGCTTGTGGAATCCTTATAGGATCAATATTACGCGGGCGCTGAAAGAAGGCAGGAACTCGCTGAGCCTGCGAGTCGCCAATACGCTGCAGAACCTGCTTCGTGGAGAACGCAGGAAGAGCGGGCTTTACGGATGCCAATTGGAAATCCACGATCGTGTCCAGGAGGAATGATCTGTTATGACAACGCTGCGGGAAATCGCAGAGCTTGCCAATGTATCTACCACCACGGTTTCCAAGGTTGTGAACGGCGACTTCAGCAAGGTCAGCCCGGAAACCCGGAAAAAGATCGAAAAGCTCGTGGTGGAAAGGCATTACTACCCCAACCGCATAGCAAAGGGCCTGGTGGAGCAAAAAAGCCGGATCATCGGCCTGCTGCTCCCCAGTATATCCAACCCTTTTTATGCGGAAATGGTCCAGGGCATCATCAATCTTTGCGAATCCGCAGGATATTCCACCATGCTGTTCAATACGGATGAGAAACCGGAGCGTGAAGCAAATTATATCAACGCGCTGGTCAGCTACCGGACGGATGGCGTGATGCTGATTGGCAATGAGCGGTCCGTGGAAAAGAATTTGGAGCTGCTCAGCCGGCATGGCATCCCCTATGTCGTGGTGGACAGCCATACAGCCAAGGCGGAGTATTCCGTGACTGTAAACGATTATGCGGGGATCTATCAAATGACCACGCATCTGATCCGCAACGGGCACAGCAAAATTGCTTTTATCAGCGGCCACGGCTATGTTTCCAATGAAACGAATCCACGCCTGGAAGGATACCGCAAAGCAATGAAGGACGCGGGGCTCCCGGTCAATCCCCAGTTAGTCAAGATGGGGGCTTACGAGGTTCAGACCGGATATGAGAAATCCCTGGAACTGGTATACAGCGATCTGCCCTTCACGGCCATCGTCTGCGCCAATGACCTGATTGCCATCGGCGCCTGCCGGGCCATGCGCAAGTGTGGCCTGCAGGTGCCCCATGATGTATCCATCACCGGATATGATGATATCTTCGTTTCCGATATCCTGGATCCACCTTTGAGCACCGTGAAGCCCCCGGTATATGACATGGGTGTGGCCGCGGCGTCCATGATGCTCAAACGCATCCGCAAACAATTGGATGCTCCTGCCGCCGTTACGTTGGAGCCCACGCTGATGCTGCGCAGCTCCGTCGGCGCTCCCAGGGAAAGGAAGTAAAAATGGATTTGCTGATCGATACGGATATGGGCGGCGATATCGATGATGCGCTGGCCCTTTCCATGGCGTTAAAGGATGACTCGATTCATGTGCGCGGCATCACGACTGTGTATACCGCGAATGCCTGGCGTACCGATCTGGTGCGGCGGATGGTGCGCGTTTACCGCCGGGATGCGCCGGTGTACGCCGGGGCGGAAAAACCGCTGATGGGCACCTGGGGCCAGGAGGAATGCGGACGCAATGACGCCGCGGATTTCCTGTGCGCCCAGGCGGAAAAAGGGCCGGTCACCCTGCTGGCGATTGGACCGCTGACCAACGTGGCCGCTGCGCTGCTCAAAAACCCCGGCATCGCGCAAAACCTGCGCATGTTCATCATGGGCGGCATGATCGGCTGTGCCTATCCGGAATGGAATATCCAATGCGATTCGGAAGCGGCGCAGATCGTCATGACCTCCGGGGCGGACATCACGCTGGTGGGCCTGGACGTGACGGAAAAATGCCGTCTGACGGAAAAAGAAGCCTGGGATCTGGTGCGCGGCGAAGATGCCTCCATGAAATTCCTGCACGGGGAAATGCAGCGTTTTTTTGACCAGTTTCATTTTCTGCCCACCCTCCACGACCCCCTGGCGCTGCTCTGTTTGCTGAAAGAGGATATCTGCCAATATGAAATGAAGGATATCCAGGTGGAAACCCAGGGGAAATGGACCCGGGGCGTTACAGTCGACTGTCGGTTTTCCGAAAAGAAGCGGATCCGTACAGCGGTCTCCGTACGGGCGGAGGAAGCTGTCCGGGAGATTTGCTGCCGGGTCCGGGGCGAATGAACGAGCCTTCAAGCGATCTGTAGCCATCCCAAAAGCCCCGAATGGGGCTTTTTGGATAGCCGGGCTTCCAGCTGTGGAAAAGGCGAGCTGGGCTCCGATCAGATTTTTACTACCAGCCGCCGCGGAGCGCCACCGCCCGCATAAAAGCTCTCCCGGATCACATCCCGGTTAAACACCTTTTCGCCTGTTTCCGTTTCAACAATGATATCATAATTTCCGCAGAACAGGCGCGCTTTTGCCACACCGTATTCATTCGTGATTGCGTCTTCATCGCTGTGCCATTCCTCATGGATTAGTTTGCGCAGGGCGTTATAAACCGGTTTGGGACGAACATCATCATCCACCAGGCCTGCCGGCGCGCCCAGCCACCGGTGATCCGTGAAATCGAACCAGCTCAGCGCCTCCACCGCCGGATGGCTGAACACCAGGGTATAAAATTCTTTGGAAAAATCCGCCTGGAAATACAGATCCTCTTCTTCTTCCGTATAGCGGTTGACGGCATTGGCGGAATATTCCATATACCCCACCGGCTTTCCGCTCATAACAGAGCATTCGGGAAAATGAATTGGCCAGCCGAACTGCGCGGCCCGATCCATGACGCGCAGGGTTTCTTCCTGGGTCCATTTATCCCGATGCATATGGCTTTGCAGGCCAATGATGTCGATATCGATGTCGTTTTCCCGCATTTCCCGCAGGAAATTGAAATATTCTTCTCCGTGCACGTTCCAATCGCCATAGAGCAGTTTGGCATCGGGCTTATAGGAACGCACCAGTTTTGTGCCAAATTTCATCATATTCATCGGTCCATACCGATGAATCCACCGGGAAACAGGATTATCAAAGCGATCGTTGACAGTGGTTTCGTTGGCAAGATCAAAAAAATCAAATCGATCGCCATAGGTCTGCATCAGATGGGAGATCCGGCGTGTATATTCTGCTTCCACTTCGCCGTCCTTCAGCCATTCGGGGCATACCTCGTGCCAGATCAGGGCATGAAGCTTTTTTTTGATGCCGATTTCATCCGCCCAATCCACCAGGTTTCGGGTATACGGCTCCCGATATACGCCGCGGCGGGGCTCATAGTTCGCCCAATGGTACGCCACCATTGTATAATTGAATAATTCCCTGAAATATCGGGTAAAGCGATCTTCCTGTTCCTGATTGGCCAGCAGTCCGTGAGAATAGCACACCGCCCCGAAGAGAAACTGGTGGTTCTTCATCCGGAAGTGGACGCAGGCGTCCTGTACCGGCCGCCCATCTGAAAGAACAAACAGCTCCACATCTTTCATGCGGATCTCCCGGATGCGTCGCTGTGCTGCCGAAATGATCTCCGTGCTCATAAATTCCCTCCTGTTCCAAGCGTTTTTGAGTATTTTTTTCCTGCGCAAAGAGAGTAAACGTTTTCTCTTCCGTTGTGTTTATCATACCACATTCATGGGATTTATGCAAGATCTGAACGCCGCTTTTTCAGGCCCCGGAATCATGCCATCATTTGAAAAGACGAGAGCTGCACAGGGATCCCCCCGAACGTTCAGAGCTGCTGCGGGACGTGCGGCTGAGCTGCACTGTTTTCCCTTGGAGGTTCATATAAAAAAGCAACCTTTCGCTTGACATTTTTCGGACATTGTAATATCATGAAAAGAGAAAACGTTTACAATTTTTTTTTGACAACAGGAGACAGGAGGCACATATCATGGACAGAGGCATCTATTTTGATGGATGGATGAAACACAATCATTGCTATCATCCCTCTCTTCCGCTTCGCAGCCTTCAGATGCTGGAGGATCTGGAAAAATACCACGGCAATGTGCTCGTCTGGGCGGGGCTGGGCGGCGGCAGCATCAGCCTGCCTTACCTGGAAAACGAAGCCTTTGGGCCGGTGGATCCCAGGATGCAGTTTTATGGATTCATGAATGACAGTGAATTCGTCAAGGAATGCGGGAAACGCGGCATCAAGCTGTTCGGCATTGTTTTCGAGGTACAGGGCTGGGAATTTCCCGCGGTGATCGACCCTGAAACGGGCCGCATCACCCGCTTGAATCTGCACGCGGAAAAGGAGGAAGCCCATGATTGGTACGGCCTTCGGGAATTCAGCCAGGACAAATACCCCCAGGCCTTCCGCACTCGTCTGAAAGATTACTATCCCCATGGCATATACAACAGCGAAGGCCAGCGGGTAACCGATCTGTGGGAAGAATGCTGCGCCCGCACGCTGCATGGAGAACCTGTGCACGCCAAGTGGGTGGAAGTGAAGAAACACGCGCACCAATGCTATCAGATGTGCCGCAACAACCCCGTCTGGCGGGAATATCTGAAAAAGATCATGGCGCTGCAGATCGATGCCGGGGTCCAGGGCATCCAATTGGACGAATGCGAGCTGCCCATGACCGCCATCGGTTCCGGCGGATGCTTTTGCAAGGACTGCATGCATCAGTTTACCCAGTATCTGAAAAAACGCCGGGAGGAAAACCGGCTGTCCGCAGAGTGGGACGGCATCAATCTGGATACCTTCAATTATCAGGATTATTTGATTCAGGGCGGTTATTCTTATCCGGACGGCGCGCCCTTTTTCCGGGATTACTGGGAATTTCAGGTGTATCAGGTGCGCCGGTATTTTGGAGAGCTGGTGGACTTCGCCAAGAATTACGCCAAAGAAAAGTACGGACGGGATTTGCCGGTCTCCGGAAACTTTTTCAACCTGCAGCCCGCTTACTATCCCATTGAGCCCAAAGCGGATATCCTGATCACGGAAATGGAGCACACGCTGTTCCGCCAGCCCTATTTCTACCGTTACTGCGCGGGCTTTGCAAACGGGAAAACCATCATCGTGGCAGAAAACCCTTATGGGGGCATCGTGCCCAAGCTGGTGGAAATGCTGGATCAGGGCAAGGGCTACGATCTGTACCGGATCTTCCTGCTGGAAGCATCGGTTTACGGCTGCAATATGGCCGTTCCCTACGGCGGCTGGATGGGCAATACCATCAAGGACGCTTTCCATCCCCCCCGGTCGCTGACCGCCCAGGTGCAGGACTTCCTGTATGCCCATGAGGATTTCTTCCCCAAGACGCCGGTAAAAGGCGTGGGAGTCCTGTATTCCTTCGGCAGTTATTACTGGCGGGAGGCCACCAAGGGCGGCGGCGGCGGAAACGGCATGCAGGACAATTTTGAAAACCTGCTGGAGGCTACCACGGCGGAATGGGATGATCCCACCATCAAGCATTTGCCTTTCTGGGATGTGATCCGGGAAATGAGCGCGCAAAACGCCATGTATGATGTGCTGATGCTGCCGGATGGAGATTTTCGCGCGGATGATTTTACGGCCGACAGGCTTCAGCCCTACGGGATGCTGGTTGTGCCGGACTGCCATGTGCTGACACAGAATCAGGCAGACATCCTGGAAGCCTATGCGCGGCAGGGCAGAAAGCTGCTGATCTACGGGCGGTTGGCAGAAAACACCGATCTGAAGCAGCGGCTTCAGGGCATGGAAAACGTGCGCTTTGTGGAAAACGCCGGAGCAGATCACCGAACGGGAATGGCTCGCTTTTCCGTGGCTTTTCAGGAGGAATACCGCGGCGTCAGCGTGATCAGCTGCTCCGATCCCCGCCTCGGCCTGCAGCGCTTTGACAAAGATGGAAAAACCTATGTACACCTGCTGAATTATGCCTATGACGCGAAACGGGACTGCATCGCGGAGGACCAGGAGGTAACCCTTCATCTCAGGGAGGTGTCCGGCCCGGTGCGCGTCTTTACGCTGATGGGAGAAACGGAGGATTTCAGCGTCCGCCGGGAAGAAAATGATTATGTTGTGACGCTGCACCATCTGCCGGTTTACGCCGCCGTGACTGTAGGCGCATGAGCGCGTGGAAGCCAGGATGCAGAATGCCGTTCAAGCGCGAAACACGAAGGAAAAAAGAGGAGCAGTCATGAAAAAGGAAGAAAAGGGGTTATCCATTCGGGATATTTCCCGGCTCAGCGGTGTGTCCATCGCCACAGTTTCCCGGGTGATAAACCGCAACGGGCGCTTTTCCAAGGATACGGAAAAGCGGGTGCTGGATATCATCGAGCAGTACCATTATGTTCCCAATATGACTGCCAGGCGTCTGCGTACGAAGGAGCAGAATTTTATCGCGATCATTATTCCAGATATCACCAATGAATTTTTTGCCCGCATTTCCCAATTGCTGCAGGAGCTACTTTTGCAGAAGGGCTATCTGGCTTTGCTGTGCAATACTGCTGAAAACATGGATGTACAGCGGCAATATTTGGAAATGCTGGGCATCGTGAATCTGGCGGGTATCATTTTCGTATCCGGCGACGCAGAAACATCGCATCTTTGCGGGCTGATGGAGCTGCCTACCATTTACATTGACCGCGCTCCGCAGGGAGCTTCCCTGGAAAACGCGCTGGTGGTGGAATCGGACAACTATGGCGGCGCAGCGATGGCAGTGCGGGAAATGGCCGAAAAAGGCTGCCGCAGAATCGCTTTTTTGCGCAGCGCTCAGGTGATTACGACCCACAGTTTCCGCCAAAGCGGGTATTTGGACGAATTGTCCCGCCTGGGCATGAAGGCGGATCCGCAACTGATCCTGCAGGTGAACCAAGTGTCCTTCGAGGATGCTAAAAAGAGGGTGAACCAGCTGATCGCGCAAAAAATCGAATTTGACGGTATTTTCTGCGCAACGGACTATCTGGCGGTCGGCGCGATGGAAGCGCTGAAAGAAAACGGGATCCGGGTACCGGAGCAGGTGAAGGTAGTAGGCTTTGACGATCTGTCCATTGCCCGATTGGCGGCTCAGCCTATTACCACCATCCATCAGGATATCGAGGCCATCAGCCAAACGGCGGCGGAGGAAATGGTTCGTATCATCCAAGGGAAAGAAAATAGTACCCGGCGATTCCAGATTGGGGTTTCCCTGATACGCAGAAAAACTACTTAACGGAGGAAAGGGAAGAATAAACATGGCTTTTTTGCTTTCCGATTCGCTGATGTGCGCAGATCCCCTCCATGTTGCTGACCAGCTGAACGTGCTGGAAAATGAAATGGATGCGCACCATGCGGACGTGATGGACGGGCATTTTTGCCCCAATCTGACGCTGTCTCCGGATTTCGTCAAGGCAGTGTGCAGCTATTCTGCGCTGCCGGTGGATGTGCATTTGATGGTGATGCGGCCCAGCGACTGGCTGGAGGCGTTTGCCCGGGTGGGCGCCAGCATGCTTACCGTTCATGCGGAAACCATCAATACCTGCGCTTTCCGTACAATTCGGGCCATCAGGACCCTGGGCTGCCAGGTGGGGATCGCGCTGAACCCGGCCACATCCTTGGAAGCGGTGCGGTATTATCTGGACGAGATCGACCGGCTGACGCTGATGACCGTGGATGTGGGATATGCCGGACAGCCCATGATCCACCAAGTATTGGATAAGATACGGGAAGCGGCGGCGGTCAAGCGGGAAAAGCAGCTGAAATTCACCATTCAGGTGGATGGCTGCTGCAATCGGAACACCTACGCGCTCTACCGGGAAGCAGGCGCGGAAATGCTGGTGATGGGCTCCGGCCTGTATGGGCTGGACAGCGACCTCAAGCAGGCGCTGGTATTGATGAAAAAACAGCAGAGCGAAGCATAACAGACGGAAAGCAAGGGAATGAAAATGAAAGCCAATGATTGGATCCTTGGCCTTGATATCGGGGGGACGAATCTGCGCTTTGGCCTGGTGGACCACTCCTGCTGTCTGGAAGGCTTTGAAATCTACCCCAGCAGCCTGCTCGGCAATGACGGCTGCCTTGCTTCGCTGGAGCGGATGATCCGGGACTATTGCTCCCGCCATTTGGACGGCGCTATGCCCCGGGCTGTCTCTGCGGGCTTTCCGTCCACGATCGACCGGGAAAAGAAAATCGTTCTGTCGACGCCCAATCTGCCAGGCATGAATCACCTGCCCGTGGTGGGAACGCTGAAAAAGGCGCTGCATATCCCCGTGTTCATCGATCGGGATGTGAACCTGCTTCTGCTCAACGACATCCGGCATTTCGCCCTGCCGCAAGCCGGCGTGATCATTGGCTGCTATTTCGGCACCGGTCTGGGCAACGCCATTTGTATCAACGGGGCGTTTCTGACCGGAAAAAACGGCGTGGCCGGAGAGCTCGGGCATGTGCCTGTAATCGGCTGCAGGCGGATCTGCGGCTGCGGGAATGAAGGATGCCTGGAAACCCTGGCCAGCGGGAAATACTTGCTGGAGCTGCAGCAGCGATTGTATCCCAGTGAATCGGTGGCAGAGATGTTCCTGCGTCACCGTGAAGATCAGGTGCTGCAGGAATATGTGGATATGCTGGCTGTGTCGGTGGCGACGGAAATCAATATTCTGGACCCGGATGAAGTCATTATCGGCGGAGGCGTTCCGCACATGAGCGGGTTCCCCTGGGAACTGCTCAGGGAAAGGATTTTATTCCGTTCCAGAAAGCCATATCCAAGCCAGAACCTGGAAATCCTGCTTTCCGCAGATCACCAGGAGAGCGGCGTGCTGGGCGCGGGTCTGGCAGCATGGAATAAACTGGAAAGAAGGGAAAATACGCAATGATCGCATTGGGATCGGATCATGTGGGGATTACGCTGAAAAAAACCATCATGGCTTATCTGGACGAAAAGGGAATTGCTTATCACGATTACGGTGCATACGACGCTGAACGGACGGATTATCCGCTTTACGGTTACGCCGCCGCCCGGGCAGTAGCGGATGGAGAATGCAGCTGCGGGATTATCTGCTGTGGTACGGGCGTGGGGATTTCCCTGGCCGCCAATAAAGTGCATGGCATCCGCTGCGTGGTATGCAGCGAACCGTATTCAGCCAGGCTCAGCCGGCAGCATAACGATACCAATATGCTGGCGCTGGGATCCCGGGTGGTGGGGGAAGAGCTGGCAAAAATGATTGTGGAAGAGTGGCTGCAGGCTTCCTTTGAGGGCGGTCGGCATCAGCGGCGGGTGGATATGCTGACGCAGATCGAAACGACCCAGCGGCTGGAGGATCCAACCTGAGCGAATCTGTCATCCGGCAGCAGCCGTGCTGCCCAAAACGGGGTGGAATAGGGTCTAATATCCTTTTTCCGGCAAGGAGGCCTAAAACAATGAAATTGGCTTTGATCGGCGGCGGCAGTGTCCGCACGTTCTATTTCATGGAATCACTGCTGAAGTTCTGCGGCCGGCTGGGAATCACCAGCCTGTCCGTGATGGATAACGATCCTGTAAAGCTTGAAATATTCGGGGGCTTTGCTGCGTATATGGCGAAGGAAAGCGGCAGCCCGCTGGATGTGCAGCTTACGGCCAGTATCCGGGAGGCTGTCCGGGACGCCCATTACGTGGTGACCACCATCCGGGTGGGAAAAGACGCCATGCGCTGCCTGGACGAAAGGATCGCTCTTTCCCACGGCCTGATTGGCCAGGAAACCACCGGAGCGGGGGGCTATTCCTATGCCTGCCGCTCCATTCCCGCCATGCTGGATATTTGCCGCGCTATCCGGGAATATGCCGCGCCGGACTGCATTACTTTTAATTTTACCAATCCATCCGGCCTGGTGACCCAAGCGATGCACGACGCGGGCTATGAAGTTATCGGCATCTGCGACAACGCCACAGGCATCAAGATGGATCTGGCCAGGGCACTGCAGATCGGGGCAGGCGATTTGTATGTTCGGGTATATGGATTGAATCATTTATCCTGGGCGGACCGGGCGGAGGTGGGCGGCAGGGATATCCTGCCGCTGCTGCTCAGGAATGAGCAATTCGTGCAGAATTTTCATCAGTTCGCGTATTTCGACCGGGATTTGATTCGAACGCTGGGCAAAATCCCCAATGGATATCTGTATTATTTCTATCATCGGGAGAAGGCGCTGGCGCATATGCTGTCGGCGAAGGAAACCCGGGGAGAATCCATCCACCGCATCAATGAACAGATGATGGCGGAGCTAACAGCCATGGATATCCGAACCCAGCCGGAAGAAATGCTGGATGTGTACCACCGCGCCATGCAGCGGCGGGAGGGCAGCTATATGCAGATGGAAACGGGTGGCTTCGATGGACATACGGCCATCAATGTCCACGCTTTGGGTATCCCCGGTTTGGAGTCATTACACAGCACGCAGCAGGTATACGAGGGATATGCGGGCGTGGCTTTCAATTATATTGAAAGTGCAGTTACCGGCCATCCCATCGATCTGGCCCTGTGCGTGCCCAATAATGGCGCCATGGATGGCATGGCGAGGGATGACGTGGTGGAAGTCACCTGCATGGTCGGCAGTGACGGGGCCAAGCCTGTGAAAATCGGCACGATTCCGGAAGACGAATATCTGCTGATCCGTACCATCAAGCGGTATGAAAAGCTGACCGCAGCCGCTGTTCGTGAAAAATCGCTGGAGCTTGGCACGCTTGCCTTGATGCAGCATCCACTGGTTGGCAGTTATTCCCTTGCCAGGGAACTGGCGCGGGAATACGCCCGGATCAATGAGCCGTATACCGGCGCGTGGAGATAAACATGTTTGACGTACTGTGCATCAGCGATTGCTGCGCCGATCTGATTTTTCAGGGGCTGCCCGCCGTGCCGACCCTGGGAACAGAGGAATACTGCCAGCGCTTCAGCATCCACGCCGGCGGCGGAGCCAATACTCCCATGGGGCTGGCGCGGCTGGGATGCCGGGCTGCCTACTGGTCCTGTGTGGGGGACGATGCGCTTGGCAAACTGGTGTGGAATGAGATGGAGCAAAGCGGCCTGTCCATGCGGTTTATCCAGCGTGGAAATGGAAGAAAAACCTGGGTCAGCGCCGTACTGGCTACGTCGGAGGACCGCGCATTTGCTTCTTATGCCGGCACGTCAGCGGATTATACCGGTGGATCCCTGAATGCTGGTATCCGGGCGGCGCGGCATGTACATACCTATCTGTACTATGTACAAAAGTATCCCGATATCCTTGCAGACTGCCGCGCGGCGAACGTGCCCCTGTCGCTGGACCTGGCTTACGATCCGGCCGTGACGCTTACAGACGTGCGGGCGGTATTGTCGCAGGCGGATATCATCACCCCCAGCCAACCGGAGGCCTGTCTCCTGAGCGGCGAAAAAACCGGGACAGGAGCGCTGGAAAGGCTGATGGAGATATGCCCCAACGTGGTGATCACCTGCGGAAGCGAAGGCTGCCTCGCCTGGCTGGATGGCGCTGCCTACCGGGCGAAAGCGCCCCAAGTGCACGCAGTAAACGCAAATGGAGCCGGAGATTTGTTTAATGCCTGCCTATTGGCTGCCCGGATGGCAGGAAGAAGCGCGGCGGACCAGCTCCGCACAGCCTGCGCCGCAGGAGCCATTGCCGTGACGGTGGACAGCTGCCTGGCGGATACCTTCCAGCGTTCCGCCGTCTGGGCGCTGGCGGAAACAGTGGAAGTGGAAAAGCTGTGAGCGCACGATGCGGCGGTAATTTGAGGAAAACATGAGTCAGACAGCAGTAATTACGGAAATCGAACGCTTTGCCCTATACGACGGCCCCGGCATTCGTACCACCGTTTTTTTGAAAGGCTGCCCGCTGCACTGCGTTTGGTGTCACAATCCAGAGTGCATCAGGCCGGAAGCCCAGCTGCGGGTGCAATGGAAAAAATGCGTTGGCTGCAAGGCCTGCACCGCTGTTTGCCCTCAGGCAGTGCATTCCTTTTCGGCATCAGGGGAACACCGCGTGGCTTTTTCCAGGTGCGTTCAGTGCGGGGCCTGTACAGCGGCCTGCCCCACCGGCGCTCTTTCTTTCTTTGGGAAGGAAATGACGGTGGAAGAGGTGATGGCTGTAGTCCGCCGGGACCGGCGATACTACGAAAAGAGCGGCGGCGGGCTGACGGTTTCAGGGGGAGAGCCTATGGCTCGGCTGCCCTTTTTGGCCGCGCTCCTGGCTGCGGCAAAAAATGAAGGATTCCATACGGCAGTGGAAACCAGCGGCTTCGCTTCGCGACAGGCCCTTGAAACGATTCTGCCATTGACAGATTTATTCTTGTTTGATTTTAAGGAATCAGATCCGGTGCTGCATCGGCAGTTTACCGGCCAGGAAAACGGGCCGATCTTGGATCAGCTGTCCTTCCTGGTCTCCCATGGTGCAGAGATCATCCTGCGCTGCCCCATCATCCCTTCCTGCAATGACCGGGAAGCGCACTTCATCGGCATCGCTGATTTGCTTTGCCGGTTTCCCGCCATTCGCCGGTGCGAATGCATGGCGTATCACACTCTGGGGATCGCCAAATACCGGGAAATCGGGGAAGAATATACACTGGAAGCGCAGCCTCTGTCTGAGAAAAGAAAAGAGGAAATACTGAAAACAATCAATGCCCGTTCCCCCGTCCAGGCGATCTGGGGATAAACGAAGGAAAAAAGCCTGTCAGCGCATGATGCTGACAGGTCTTTTATAGTATGAAAGAGTATGAGAGCGCCAAAGGCCTCTGATTGCTGCAGAAGGGAGCCAGCAAAGATAAACCAAAGCTCAGCTTGGCCGCGACAGCATTTCGCCTGTCGTGAGCAGGCGGTCTACCTCCTCTGCGTAAGGAATGGAAACGCTGGCGCCAATACGGCTGACGCTGATCGCGGAAGCCGCCGCCGCCCGGCGCATGCATTCGGACAAAGGCCTGCCCTGGGCATAGGCGGCAATGAAATATCCTGTGAAGGTATCCCCGGCGGCAGTGGTATCTACAGCCTGCACAGGGAAAATAGGCTGACGGATCACTTCTTCCCCCGGCACGGCACAGCAGGACCCTTCTTTGCCCAGGGTCAGCACCACCTTCAGATCCGGATAGCGGCAGCGAATCTTTGCCAGGATGTCTTCTGCTTTTTCCTCTCCGGTCAATTGACGTCCTTCCACTTCGTTGATAAAAATCCAACTCAGCCTGCCTAAAGGCAGTTCTGTCAGGGAATCGTCAAAGGGGGAAGGATTCAGTATGATCTGCATTTTCTTGTCCAGCGCTGTTTCCACCATTTGCTTCAGGCAGGAAACCTCGTTCTGCAAGATCAGGATATCGCCGGGTCCAAAGGACTCCAGCGTTCGATGCACCTGCTCGCAATCAATGGAACGATTGGACCCGCCGAACAGCAGAATGCAGTTTTCTCCTGTGCTGTTGACCTGAATGATGGCGTTTCCCTGCAGCACGTTTTTTTCCTCCAGGAGGGAAATATTCACGCCGCTTTCCGTCAGCACGTCCTTCAACTGCCCGCCGCCGAGCCCGATGACGCCCGCGTGAAACACCTGCGCTCCGGCACGAGCCAGCGCCACGCTTTGGTTCAGGCCCTTTCCGCCTGGCACAATATGCTGTTCTGTGGCGGCCAGGGTTTCACCGGGCGATAGAAAATGGGGAACCTGATAGATATAATCCAGATTGAGGGAACCAAAGTTCAGAATCTGCATGCTGTCACCTCATATCACGTTTGTTCTGCTTTCTGCTTTTGCCCTTCCGTCGGGATAGAGTAAACGTTTTCCTCTTAATATTATATCACAATTCCCTCCGACAAGCAAGCAACGATTTGAGGATTGTGCGGCGGCACCGGGATCCATGTATTATTAGTGCTACACAGCACATTCAAGACTGTGTTTATGTTTCGGCCCATGAATTCACTTCGGGTGCAAAAGTACCGATATACGATGTACCCAACATTCCTTCACTGAATCAGATGATTGGATACATTAAGTTTATCAATCGTGATTCTGGTGCAGTATACTATCGAGGGCAAGCGAAACTACACCCAACAATGTGTCCAAGTCTGTTCCATGGGTTAAAGTCCACACGCGCCAGACAGAACGCGCAAGCTTTACTTAATGGACAGATAGAACGGATAAAAAAAGATGATAATCTCTGCAATGAAATCCATATTGATTCAAAATCTGACCCTATCATTATAGAAGCAATGCTGCAGCACTATGGCGGCAAAACGAAATGTATTGATGTTGTTGATAACCATTGGATTGCGCTTTGGTTTGGACTCAATAAGTATTTCAATTTGGTTAGAAAAGATAGACCATATGCTACGTATCGTACAAGGGCAACCGTGCCGCCCTATCTGCCAGACGATGATGAATATCAGTATTTGATCATGGTGTGTGCTGATAGAAGCCCCCAAATGAAGCAAGGTGTCGTTTATGGAGAATGTGTAACAACTGTCGATTTGCGCTATGCATTGCCATCAACATTTATTCGGCCCCATGCACAGCATGGTCTTGTCTTGAAAAAGTTTCTTCCGGCGGTGATGACACATTCGACTTGGCTGATAGGGTAGTAGCGATTCTTCGAATGAGAACCATTGATGTTCAGAAATGGATAGGAAATGGAACACTACTCACACAATCCAGTTTGTTTCCAGCACCTCCTTTTGATTTTGGATATGATATACTGTTGTCACGCCAAAAGGAACTCGATTTACCGATTGTGTGGTACGTTGAATGATATCAGACAAAACTGGCAAGCGATGCTTCTGGCTATCCATAAGCCATAACGCTTGTTGGTGGAGCGATCCCCCAATCCCCCCAGAACGCATGATGTGATCATGCGGCTACGCACCTGACGGCGCTATACTCAAAAAATGAATAAAGGAAACACATTGACAGTAAACTAAATCACGATTATAATAATCTTGAATTAGTTAAGGAGGCGATGGCGTGTTTATCAGACGTCAAACCGAGTTGAAGCGTCTGGAGGAGCGATACCTTTCCGATGGCTTTGAGTTTCTTGTGATGTATGGCCGCAGACGTGTGGGCAAAACTTCACTTCTCCGGGAGTACGCAGGGACACATAGGACCATCTTCTTTTCTGCGCAAGAGAAGAATGATTCACTGAATCTGGTGGACTTTTCCCGTGCCGTTCAAACGGCTCTCACGGGTGATGATTTCGGTGCTTTCCGGGATTGGGAGGCTGCTTTCCAGTACGTCGGTGATCATTCCGGCGACGAAAAGATCACCTTGATCATTGACGAGTTCCCCTTTATTGCACAGGAGAATCCTACGGTAAAAAGCATCCTGCAGCACATCATCGATCACCAATGGTCGCAGAAAAAAATCTTTTTGATTCTGTGCGGTTCCAGCGTCAGCTTCATGGTGGGCGAGGTCATGGGATATAAAAGCCCGCTGTATGGCAGATCAACCACGCAGATGGAAGTCGAGCCTTTTGACTATCTGGACAGCGCTGCATTCTATCCTGATTACAGCCATATTGATCAGCTGCTTGCTTATGGTATTCTGGGCGGCATTCCTTGCTATCTCCAGCGATTCAGCGATCAGCGGACCATTGCCGAGAATATTCAGCAGGAAATCCTTCGCACCGGTTCCTTCCTGAAGGATGAGCCGCAGCTGCTGCTGAAAATGGAACTGCGCGAGCCCGCCGTCTACAACAGCATCTTTGAGGCGATTGCCGGTGGTGCAAGCCGCATGAATGACATTGCCCAGAAGATCAAGGAGGATAGCGGCAAGTGCTCCCGATACATTGCGACACTGAAAGAGATTCGTCTGCTCGATAAGATCACGCCCTGCGGAGAAGACGAGTCCACGAAGCGCACCATTTACCAGATCACAGACAACTTCTACACCTTCTGGTATCGCTATATCTTTGCAAACCGCAGCTATTATGAGCTGCTTGGCGAGGAGGAAGCGTCCCAGGAGATCACAGCTGACTTGCCCAATCTGATGGGCGCTGTGTTTGAGCAGGTGTGTCAGCAGTATATGGTTCGCATGGCCAAAGCAAGAAAGCTGCCCTTTGTCCCCTTCAAGATGGGCAAGTGGTGGGGCAACAATCCCGCCAAACGCAGACAGGATGATATTGATATCCTGGCGCTTGACCGTACTGGTAGCCGGGCGATCTTCTGCGAGTGTAAGTTCCGCAATGAACTGTTTGATATGCAGGAGTACCGGGACTTTATGGATGCCTGTGCGATCTTCACGCAAGTCAAGGAGCCGTATTATTACCTGTTCGTCAAGAGTGGATATACGAAGGATGTTCAGCAGCAGGCTGCTGTGGATGGCGTAAAACTCCTCACGGTTGATGACCTGTTTTCTATCGAATAAACAAAGCTGGGCAGCGGAATGCTGTCCAGCTTTTGTTATGGATGATAGCATGCAAAACGAGGTTTAGCGCTGTTCTCTATCGCCATGCTTTTCTTGCTCCATGGGCTTGTCATCAATCCCCAGCAGCAATTCCACATTTGCTTTAGCCTTCAACAGCTGCCGCATTTCATCCCGTGCCTGACGATATTCAGCATAGGGCTGCTTCTTTTCAGCAAGGAGCGAAGCATACTCAGCCCGCAAGGTTTTGATTGTGGGCAGCTTCTTCAGCCCAAGCTCATCAAAGGCTTTCTTTGCAGCTTTGTGCAGAGTGATCTCACCCTCATGCTCTGCAAGGAACTTCTTGGAGTAACCAGATTGCCGGTATGCCGCATACACTTCACGGGTTTTGATGTAGTTGAGGATGTGGGTTTGCAACACGGCATTCTCGGCAAGTTTGGCTTCCGTGGCCTTTACTGCCGACGATAACGCATTGCAACGAGCTTCTGCCTGCTGCGATTTTTTCTTCAGATCATGGTAGTCGAGCAGCCCATTTTCCGTCAGATAATTCAGCGTCTGTGCCATCTGCTTGATGTTGAAACGCTTTGCCCACCGTTCATAGCCGGGGCCTTTACCGGCACGAAGCTGCGCCTGAATGTCCACCAGCAGATTAATTTTCGGCGTCTGCGCAGCAGCTGTGTGCGTTCGCTTTCTGGGCTGATGCGCCCTTTCACCAGCAAGGATAGCTGTCAGCGCAGGCAGATTGTAGGCTTCCCCCAGGGTGTCCAGCCGCTTGAAACGTGTCTGTCCCGGACCGCGTATACTGATCTGTTTGCCGCGTTTGATTTCACAGCCAGCCGCCTTGAGCAATGCCAATAATGCATCCAGGTCGGCTGGTTTTTGTGTGAGGGCATCGTCAATCAGGATGCGGATTGCCTCGCGCTGCGGCAGCTTAGCACGATCTCCAAGCCACTTATTATAAGATTGCCCATGCCGCTTCGGATCTGCGACAATGGAGTATCCATTCTCAATGCAGATCGTGTCGCTGAGCTTGTGCAATGCACGGGTGGAGTTGAAAAAGTTGCGGAATTTCCGGTCACAGTCCAAATTGACAGAATGGAATATGATGTGGTTATGGATGTGCTGCTTGTCCGTGTGAGTAGCAACGATATAGGCGTGATTGCCATGGGTGAACCGCCGTGCCAATTCCTGACCCATACGGTTGGCTTCCTCCGGTGTTATTTCACCCGGTAGGAAGGACTGGCGCATATGATATGCGATCACATCGTCCTTGCCACGATAGCGCCCGGTACGCTCAAGATATTCTCGTTTTGCCAGCAGGAATTCGGCGTCTGCAGTACGGTGATCACAGGCATAGCTGGTGATCAGCTCGCCCTTCTCCGTCTTGTCAGGGTTCTTGGAATAGTCGAGAATGTCCCGGATGGCTGTTCCCTCAGTACGCCCCTTCCCGGCGTGAAGCGGTATCAGACGAGTAGTAGCCATGAGATTCCTCCTTCCACAAAAAGAATGGCGGCCTGCCTTTTACAGCAGACCGCCTTTAGTTATTAGCAGAATACAATTCGCCACATCAAGCCGCGAATGTTATCCAGCCCTTTCCACACCCATTCCGCTATCAGCGGAAGACCAATCGGGCTGATGAGCCATGCCAGCAGCAGGAAGATACCGCCATTCCTGTAATCCCCTGTGACGAACAGCAGGAGTGAAAGCGTGATGCCCAGAGAAGAAATGATCGCAAGTACGCGGGTGGAGAGTGCCAGCAAGAGTGCCAGCAAGAATATGATAACGGTCAGCAGCAAGACAGCTGGGGCCAGCAAGACCTTCAGTGGAATCCGAATCAATTTCAACATAGTATCACCTCGGTTCAGTTGTCTTCAGGATCAGAACGATCATCTTTAAGAGAATGGACTACGTGTTGAATATGAGCAGCCTGAAGATTCTTAATATGCTTACGCATAGAGTACAAAGCACCGCCCACATCATTCATTGCACTCCTTGCATCCTCGAATCCTGCATCAGAGGCAAGTTTGCCAAGGCAGCCGGTGTAGTCTTCGTAGAGAGAGATAGCACCTTCAATGAGAACTCGCATTTCAGAAAAGGTATCGCCTGTAATATCCATATAGTCTTGCATCATTTTTGTTATGGCACCTCCTATCGATTCTGGAATACCCGTCGGGCGAGATTTGAATGAGTACATTCCGCTCCAAATTGGAACCGGAGCTGCAATCAATATAGTCTTGTTCCGCAAGATAGTTCAGAATATAGGCTGCTTCACTCCGGCGAGATTCGCTGTGACGTTCGCTACGATTGCCAAACATATCATACTCATACCGATCAATAAACATCGCGCTAACCATTTCTTCGTGGCTAAGCGTGAATCTATCGCCGATATGCTTGGATTTGGATCCCAAGTAGAGCATAATCTTATCAATCTTTTCAGCAAAAGACTTCGGATACCAAGCATCGACCAGTTCTGCATCCATATGAACCGGGCGACCGTGCTGCTTGTTGCCCGAATCAAACTGCTGACGGTACTGATCGCAAGTATCCTTATCAAGCGTGGTATGATAGCGATATTCGATCACCCGTTGGCTATCAAAGCGATTGTGGGCAAGATAGGGAGCCAGACGGTTATAGTCCATCCCGTGAGAAAGGTCCGACAGTCCCAGCTCAAACCGACCACAAACCGGGCATTCATAGAACACCCGATCAGTTTCGTAATTTGCCGTCTTTGATGATTGGCTACCACATACTACACACTTGGCCATCTCACTCATCTGTATACTCCTTTGCCATTATGGCGTGTCGTTTGTTTGCTGCTCCCTTTTCTTCTTTGCCTGAGCAAGAATAGAAGCAATGTTATCCTGGTTGGCTACCTTCGGGTACTTCTGTTCAAAGTCTGTCAGGAAGTCCTTGGTTGCAATTTCTTCGGCTCTGTACTGATCATACACGACGGCTGCATCAGGAAGTGTGAGCGCATTGCGTACAAGCTGTACAGTTTCAAGAGCAACGCGCTCCCATGAACCATACAGTTCTAACATGGCTCGCTCCACCATCTCCCAGGTCAGCGGAAGCTGGCGCTGCTGATGTTCGGCAATAATACCGATAATGTCAGACAGATCATTCTTGTAGTCACGCGCCGAGACCATCTTCATGGCCAGCAGATATTCAGCCTGTACTGTGCGGATCTCCAGAATTCGTCCGAACTCTTTGTAGTGTACAGAATACTGGCGCAGCTTGGGCGTATAGGACTTCGTTTTAATGAAATCTTCGTTGAGCCAGCCGTTAGGCAGACCATATTCATCGCCAACATGGCTAATGGCATCGCTCATGGCAGAGGAAGCGCTGATAAGCGCATCCATGTCATAGGTGGATTCGCGGAAGCCATAGTTGGCCAGAATGGCAGCTCCGCCGATCAAAATGATCTCGGCAGGTGTTCCCTTACCACTGAGTTTCTTGTACTCTTTGGCAAGTGCCTTCAAATATGTGTCCAGATTATCTGATGTGAATGGTACATTAGACGACATTTCTGATCTCACTTTCTACGATGTTGAATCGTATGAACTCAGGAATTGCGGCTCTATAACTACGATCAGCATGAGTGCTCGTATGCGATACTGCATCTGCCAAGACAACGCTCATTGGGTAGAGAGGCTTGGCCAGCTTCTTGCTACGCAAATCGTTATACTCAACACACAGTGGCAAATCGTTCTCCCGGCTTAAGTAATCTACCATAGCCAATAAATACAGGCATTCAGCCATCCACTTCTTTTCATAATACCGCCGGATGATATTGCTCTCCAGCACACTTATAATGAAGTCGATGTCGCCCATATCTTTCACACGATGGCATACATTAGACTTGAATACATCGAAGGTACTGCGATGTTCCTGCGGTTTTTCCATCCGATCACGGATCAAATCTTCAATGGATACACTCAATACCTTTGCGATTCTATACAGCGTTTCTGCCGAACATTTTTCAATCTGGGCTTTGCCGCTGCAAATATCACTGATCGTGGCATGAGGAATGCCGCTTTCCTTTGCCAGGCGGTACCTGGTCATATTCTTCTGATCCAGCATAGCGTTAATCGTCATGTGCATCCCTCCTCACTAATATTATATCGGTTGACCGAAATAATGTCAATGCGTAGGATATGCCATTGAGCATTTTTTATTCAAGTGCGGGCGAGCTTTTTTCTTTGTTGAGCGATTTCGGCTTATGAACAACCGGCTGTCGAAGCTGCTCCACTACAGACGGGCGTTCAGGCTCACGCTTGCCGTTGTTGATAACACCGTCGATCATGCCGTAATCATCTTCCAGCATCATTTCCGCATTTCGGAGAGGTTGATCAGACAAAAAGCCGTGCAGTTCCTGCCAACCATACCGGTCCACATAATGCGCCGTTACGATACCATCCACCTTGAGGGCAACAATATCGCTCACAGAAAGGCTGTGACCATAGAAGTCATCTGGGCGCTCCATATTGAAGCGATAGAAAACATCGTTCAGCAGTTCGGGAACTGCCTTGCCGGTGGTCTGATGCAGCGCACCAGCATAAACCACTTCATAATTGGTTCTCTCAACGGTCAGCCCAGCAGCCTGCAGTTGGCTCACAGCCATGAACCGATAGTCATGAGTGCTTTCATTGTGCCAAAGCTGATAAATGGCAAAAGCATCGGCGGGATTGGCCAGGAATATTTTCTCCAGATCTTTTTCGGTGAGATGATCACCAAACACTGCTCTCAAATACTCATCCCAATTCTGTTTTTCCATCGGCTTCACTCCTTTCATTGGATTCTTCAATACATTTCATCAGCCCATCCCTCGCTCTGGTTATCATCAGGACGCGGCTGGATAGCTGCGCGATGGTTTCCTGCAGTTCCTGCTGATTGGCGGCATAGAAATAACCCATCGCATTGCTGCAGATGGGCTTTCTTTCGCTGCTCAGGATATTCACCAGTTTACGAATCACCGTACCCTTCACATGAAGGGTGTGTTCCAGTTCCTTGCTGGATATAGCCGCGCCTTCGCCCTTATGCGATTGTTCCAGATAATCACACAGAATGGATTTGATGTTGCCAGGAGGCTTATTCATGAGCATCACCACCTGAATGCTTTCCCTCAAACTCAAACTGGAAGTGGGGCGAACCATCATCCCGGCAAGATATGACCAGCGTAGCGCTGTATGGCTTACCGGTGCGCTTGGAGCGAAGGTTGTGCAGCTTCACCCGATTATCCTTAAGCAGCGGCAACACCAGCTGACGGTTCACGGCGATCTGCTGCCCGGTCAGGAACTTGTTGTCCTTCCAGATGGCAAAGCGACAGCCATGGTTGGTACAGAAGAATCCCTTGTCAGATTCTGTGACCGGCCTTCCGCAATGCGGACAAGCGCCGATGCTTTCCTTTTGCGAGGGAAAGAGCGTTTCTGCACCTTTGACGGGTTTTGCGGTGATTTTCAGTTCAGTCAGCATGGTGCGAATATCATGCAGGAAGGCGTCAGCGCTTTCCTCACCGCGTTCGATGCGCTTCAAACGCTGCTCCCATTCTGCGGTCAGAAGTGGTGATTGCAACTGCTCCGGCAGGATCGTAATGAGCGCCACCCCCTTGGGCGTGGGCATCAGGTGCTTGGTACGCTTGTCGCCCTTGCGGATGACAAAACCAGTGGCAATAAGCTTTTCCAATATGCCAGCACGGGTCGCGGGAGTACCAAGCCCCTTGCGTTCTGCATCTTCCGGGGCGTCATCAGCACTAGCGGTTTCCATTGCAGCCAGCAGGCTGTCTTCGGTGTAGTGCTTGGGCGGCGTGGTTTTGCCCTCTTTCAGCGTGGCAACCACTGGGCCAAGCTCCTGTCCCTTTTTCAGTTCCGGGATGCCATACTCGCGCTCAGACTGTTCCTTGTTAATGCGCCCGCCGATGCTGCCCTGGTAGGTAGTTTCCGGGATGCGCCAGCCCATCTGCTTGACAGTCTTGCCCTTGGCAGTGAACGGAATCCCTTCGCATGTCAGCTTGACGGAAGTTTCTTCCCAGGTGTACGGATTGCCGACAGCACACAGCAGCCGGACGCAGACCATCTGCAGAATGTCCGCTTCTCCAATAGGAAGCGAAGCAAGATTACCATGCACCATGCTTTGCGTGGGGATGATGGCATGGTGATCGGATACCTTGCTGTCATCAATCACTTGGGCAGCGTTCACCGGCAGATTGAGGCCCGCCGTATAGGGAAATACCGCTGCAACGGAAGGAGCCAAATGGCCGACCATCGCTGCCATTTCGCTGGTGAGATAGGAGCTGTCTCTCTGGCTTGACAAGTATCACTGCAAGGAAGTCTGCATGGAATCTGCCGGCAGATTCTGGATTCCTGTCTTCAACATCCTCGAAAAAACCTGTCTTGTAACACTTGCACACCCCAAGTACACCAAACCGCAGAAGGGCAACAAAACTGACCGGAAGGATGCAAAGTGGATTTGCGACCTGTTCATGTGCGACATGATCAAGCCGTCCTTTATCCCGCCGCCAGCTATTCGCCATCTGCGCGATCTCGTCCGCTACCGGCGGCATCAGTATAGGGATACACGACACAGAAACGATTTTTGCGGGGAATAATGGAAGCCATAGGTCAATCCTTCTTCTCATAGTTACCAACGTCGGTACTTGAGCGCTCGCTTGCTGGTCACCTCAAAGAGCAAAAGCGCGATCGTCCCATTGACCGCCGGCGTGATAAACATGAACCACAGGCTGTAGAGCACGGTGTTGCGCATGATGCGCGCCAGTTCGACCGATGTGAAGAGGAAGCGGAAGTTCTCAAAGCCGACCCAGGGACTGCCGAAGAGACCCTTCGCCGGCATAAAGCGCTTGAACGGCAATATGATGCCGATCATGGGGACATAGTGAAACAGCGTAAACGCGAGCAGCGTCGGGACGCACAGCATCAGCAGCTCCCAGCTGGCCTTGTCCCGCCATATGCTCTTTTTCTTCACTCCGACTGATTTGCTCATGAAAGACACGCTCCGCTTTGTTTGATGAGTCCATTATACGTATTTCCATTTTCAGTTTCTACACACTTTTGACTCAATTCCGGCCATAAACGCAGAAAAAACCGGTCACATTGCCATTCGATTGACATCTTAACAGCGCAATGCTACAATTTTCTCATCGAAAGGCCGCGGCATGAACAGCCGCCACCTCGAGGCGCTCTCCGCCGGCGCGCTGGAATCGCGCTCTAATATTCCTCTCATCCGCGCGCGGTACAATGACGGGACATCACACAGGCTGAAGGAGAATCATCATGCGAATACTCTATGCAGAGGACGAGCGGGATCTAAACGACCTCGTGACGCGCCGCCTTGTCGCCGAGGGCTATGGCGTGGACAGCTGCCTTGACGGACAGCAGGCTTGGGATTATCTTCAGGCCGCCGATTACGACGCGGCGATACTGGACATCATGATGCCGCATCTGGACGGGCTGAGCGTGCTCAAAAAGCTGCGCGCCGCCGGCAAAACCACGCCCGTGCTGCTGCTCACCGCGCGCGACGCCATCGCCGACCGCGTGGCCGGGCTGGACAGCGGCGCGAATGACTATCTGGTGAAGCCCTTCGCGCTGGAGGAGCTGAGTGCCCGGCTGCGCGTGCTGACGCGTTCCCAGTTCGGCGCGGGCGACAGCAGACTCGTCGCGGGCGATCTGACGCTGGACACCGGCACGCGGCGCGTGAAGCGCGGGGGCGCTGAAATTGCGCTTTCCGCCCGGGAATATGCGCTACTGGAATACCTCATGCACAACAAGGGCATCGTGCTTTCCCGCGAAAAGATCGAAAATCACGTCTGGAATTTCGATTACGAGGGCGGCACGAACGTCGTGGACGTGTACATCCGCTATCTGCGCAAAAAGATCGACGACGGCCATGAGCGCAAGCTGATCCACACTGTGCGCGGCATGGGCTATGTGCTGCGGGAGGAGACGCCATGAAGAGAAGCTCGCTCCAATGGAAACTCACGCTGTGGTTTTCCGCCGCGCTCGTGCTCATGGCCGTGCTGACATTCATCGTGGTGTTCTTCGTGAGCCATTCCGTCCTGCAAAAGCAGCTGCGCACAGAGCTGATACACACCGTCGAGGACAATGTGGACGAGGTCGAGTTTTACCGAAGCATCGCGCAGATGGATCAGGACGGCGACACCGACCACTACATCCGCTACGGCGTGGGCTATCTCGAAATCGACGACGATTTTCTCGATCAGGTGAACGGCATGATCACCGCGCTCTATCACGAAAACGGCTCTCTGCTCTACGGCGAAAACCCCATCGCCGCGGCGGGCATGCTGGCCTTTGAGGACGGCGTGTGCCGCACAGTCCGCGTGCGCGGAGAAACCTGGTATATATTTGATCGCCGCCTCGAGCAGAACACCCTTCGCGATCTGTGGCTGCGCGGCGCCGTGCCCGAAACGCGAGCCGACGCGCCGCTGCGCGACATCGTGTACGTCTGCGTCTGGAGCCTGCTGGCGCTCACGCTCATCGCCATTGCCGGCGGTGTGCTGATCGCCCGACGCGCGCTGAAGCCCCTGCGCGCCATGGCGCTCACCGCGGCGCAGATCAGCGGCGGCGACGACCTGAAAAAGCGCATGCCCGACGGCGGCAGCGACGAGCTGGCGCAATTGGCCGGCGCGTTCAACGGCATGATGCAGCGGCTGGACGACGCCTTCGAGGCCGAGCGGCAATTCGCCTCGGACGCGTCGCACGAGCTGCGCACGCCCATGGCCGTCATCATGGCGCAGTGCGAGGACGCGCTTTCCGGCGAGAAAACCGGCGCGGACTACCGCGAGGCGCTCTCCGTCATCCATCGTCAGGGGCGGCGCATGAACCGCATGATCTCCGGCATGCTGGAGCTCGTGCGCATGGAGCGCAAGACCGACCGCTATGCTCGCGAGCCGTTCAATCTGAGCGCGCTGACCGAGTCCGTCTGCGAGGACATGGCGCTGATCTGCGAGAAGAACATCGCCCTCACTACAGACGTCGAGCCGGATATTTCCATCACCGGCGATCAGACACTCATCACGCGACTGCTCGGCAACCTCATCGGAAACGCCTACCGCTACGGCCGGGAAAACGGCCATATCATCGTCACGCTGCACCGCGCAGGCAGCGCGATAGAGCTGACTGTATCGGACGACGGCATCGGCATTGCGCCCGATCAGCAGAAAAAAATTTTCCGGCGGCTCTATCAGGGCGCGTCCGAACGATCGGGCGACGGCGCGGGGCTGGGGCTGGCCATGGCGCGGCAGATCGCGCGTCTGCACGGCGGCGAGCTGACCGTCGTGAGCGAGGAGGGCAAGGGCAGCGCCTTCACCGCCCGCTTCCCCATGCAATGACATATAATATAGAAGAGAGCGGGATCTCCGGCGGGAGGTTCCGCTCTCCTTGCGCCGGGCAGGCAATCAGCGCCGCCTGCGGACAAAAACGGGAGCGCCGCAGGCTTGAGGGTACTTTTCAGAGAACTGACGCGTCAGGCTGTTCTTTCGAAGGCGCACTGTTTGACGGCGCTTCAGCAAAACGGCAGGCTGCGCATTCGGAGGAATCGGCGCACGGCAAAAATTTTATAAAAAATGAGCGCTTCTCATTTTCATCTCATCTGCGTCCTGTATCATAAGGCCATACCAAACAAGGAGGCGACTTCAATGAAAACGACACTCAAATCCACGCTGAAAGCCCTGCTGACTCTGACGTTCATACTGACGCTCCTGCTGAACGGAACGGCCTTCGCGCAGAGCGCCTTCGACCAGACCGCCGCTGAAAATCTGGCTCTGGAAGCCGCCGGCGCGACCCGCGAGCGCGCGCTGCTCTTCCCCACCGAGATTGAAACCGAGCACGGCCAGACGGCCTATGACGTCGAATTCCGGTGCGACGGCTTTGAATACGAATACTGGATCAGCACGACCGACGGCGCGATCATCAAGAGGGCCTGGGCGCTGACGAGCCAGAAGACGCTGGAAATGGCCGCCTATCAGGACGCGGCCGCCATCGTGATCGGCGAGCAGCAGGCGCTGGACAAGGCGCTCGCCGACGCGGGGCTGACTGAAGCGGACATCACGCTGCTGGAAATCAGCCTGGACACCGACGATATGCTGCGGCTCTACGAAATCGAGTTTTACACCGCGACGGCCGAATACGACTATGACGTGGACGCGGTTTCCGGCACTGTGTGCGGCGCGAGCATAGAATACTTCGCCGAAAACGAGACCGTGCGCCCCGGCCAGCAGCCCGCGAGCCCCGAAACCGTGGCCAGCGCTCAGGGAATCTCCCGCGAAAAGGCGCGCTCCATCGCGCTGAGCGACGCTTCTCTCTCCGCCGCCGACGTGACGTTCACCAAGACCAAGCTCGACCGCGAGGACGGCATGCTGGTGTACGAAATCGAATTTGTCACCGCTGCCGCCGAGTATGAGTACGAAATCGACGCGGTCACCGGCGCCATCCGCGAAAGAAGCATTGAGACGCGCGCCACCGCTCAGCCCGCCGCCTCCAGCTATATCGGCGTGGATCAGGCCAAGAGCATCGCGCTGAAGCACGCGGGGCTCTCCGCCGCCGAGGTGTCCTTCACCAAGGCCAAGCTCGAGAAGGACGACGGCCTGCGCAAATACGAAATCGAATTCATCAAGGGCAGCACCGAGTACGAATACGAGATCGACGCGGCCACCGGAAGCATACTTGAATACAAGACCGAACAGGAGGAAGGCGGCGCGCCCACGCAGAGCAAGGTCATTTCCCTCGATCAGGCCAAGAGCGCCGCGCTGAAGCACGCCGGGCTGTCCGCTTCCAACGTCACATTCACCAAGGCCAAGCTGGACGACGGCAAATATGAAATCGAATTCGTCAGCGGCAGCACCGAGTACGAATACGAGATCGACGCGGCCACCGGAAGCGTCCTCGAATATGACGTGGAGCGCAGCGAGCCCGCCCCCTCAAACGACAACCGCCAGCCTGATCGCGACGACGATCACGACGATAATCACGATGATGACCGCGATGACGATCACGATGACGACGACGACGACGATTAATCCCGCCTGACGCGCTCCCGAAAGCATAGATGCGCCGCCTGTCCCCGCTTACACGGGATGGGCGGCGCGTTTTTTTAATGAGGGAAATGTTCTCCATGTTGAATACACCCCCATTATTATGACCAAAGGTGGAGGCTTTACCTTTGACTGATGCTTACTAAGCGAACGATCTACTAACGAAAACCTTATGATGAAGACGCTGAAAAGTGGCTTGAAATAAGCACTTCTCAGCGTTTCTTTTTGATTAGAAGATGGATTTTGGAGGAGGATTGCTAGAGTCCGTTCACACTAAAGAATCAAAAATCATGGCGAACAGGATAAAACCAGCAAAAACAATATCGAGCTTGTC
>CAKTXZ010000002.1 GCA_934632155.1 uncultured Clostridia bacterium
TTCACAATAACACCTCCTTCGCCCGCATCTGGGCATAAAAATAGCGCGCCTGCCGACCCAAGCGCCACTTTGGGTAAACAGACGCGCTATGTACTATTTGCGCTTATTTATGTGATAAGGCTCAAAAACGCCGTATTTTCAGCACTTTTTGAGCCTTTATATTTTTAGTCCTATTATTACAGCCTCGTCAAAGGACACATCGCGCATCAGATCGCCTGTTTCACGGATGGCCGTGTGCGTGCCGCCGTCGCTGGGCACATAGGCGTCGTTTTTAAGGCGGTTGTTAAATACGCGAATATATTTCTTCCCCTGCGCCCTGTTCTTGTGCGGCGTGGTGTAGCCGGATTCCATTTGCCTGACGATCAGCCCCACGGCCTTGATTCCCATCGCCGTCAGCGCGCGCTCCACATTCGCGTCCATCTGCGCCAGCACGGCCTCGGAATGGTCGTTTAATTGTATTCGGAACGCCATTGCGCCGCCTCCCTTTGGGCATTCAAAAAACCGCCCTGCCATTGGCAAAGCTGTTCACGCTGTATGCGGTTCTGCCCGCAAATCAGCTTGAATACATCCACGCTTTCTTCCTCATTTTATGTTATAATTACCTTGCCGCCTGGGGAAAAGGAGATACTATGAACGATTACAGCACCTTTAAGTTAAACCTTGTAAAAGATCTGACATTAGAAGCCATGGAGACGGGACTGTTGAAAGCCGAAAACACGGCCGAAACCAATCCAGAAGAAAGCGCGAAAGCCGTCGCTGCTTTCTTCAACGCACTGCTTCAATCCATCAAAGGCTGACATTCTTCATCGCTTCGGATAACCGCAGCATGATTCCCGAATAACCCTTCAACCATTCCAGGCGGCTATTCACTCCTTCCGCCGGTATATCCTCCAAAATGGAAGCGGTTTTCTGCATCGCCTTTAGAACGATCTCCTGCGCATTCCCCATGCGCTTTTCTTGCTCTGTCATGTTTTCCTCCTTCACACATATTCTCCGGGGTCTAGCTGCGCTTGGATTTCCTCGCACATTGCATCATACTTATGCAATGCCGCTGACCCATGCTTTTTACAGTATGCATCAAAGTCTAGATCGTCTTCAAGCTTTTCCCATTTTGAGAATAAACCTTCTAATTCTTTTTCAACTTCCTTCGGCGGGTCTGGCATTCTAAGACGCATGTTATTTCCTCCCGATGATCTCCAAGATTTTCTTTGCAAGTATACTGGAAGAACCTTTTACAGCATTTTCAACAGAATAAGCAAGAACCTCGTGAAGGTCTTTTGCTTCTTTTCTATTGCCAAGGCCAATCGCTTTTAACGTTTCGTTTGCAGCTTCCTTGCTATTCGCCCGCAGCCCCAGCTCCTTAAGCGCCTGCTTATACACGCCCTCGGCGATATGGCCGCTCTTTTGGTCGTAGTAATGCGTCAGCTCATGCACCATCGTGCTGTACGCCTCCGCCGGGTCTTTACACCGGGCGCGGGATAGCGTGAGCGTTCGGTTCTTTTCGCTGTACATGCCGAATGCGCCTCGCGTATCGCCGAAGGAAATCCGCTCCGGCAGCGTGTCCAGCCTGAACAGATCCTTCGCCTTGCGGATGCCCGCCGCGGCCTGCTCCTGCGCGTCCGTCGGCATGGCGGCGAAGGAAGCGCGGTCAATCGGCGAAAAGGCGTCGCCCCATGCGTCCGTGTATCGGAATTCCTTCTCGATTGCGGCGGCCTTTTCAGGCGCGGCTTCCGCCTTTTCCTCGCCTTTTATTATACCACTTTGGGGCGCGTTTTTCAATCGCGCGTCGGCATTTTCTCCCGGCAGCAGCACGCCCGGAATCAGCACGCAATGGCAATTGATGATCTCTGCCGCCGGGGCGGACGGGTCGCCGGGGTAGCGCAGCTCATTGCCCCAGATGGTGCGGAATTTTTTGTTCTCCGGTATCACCACGCCGTTGAGCGCCGCGTGGCTGTCGCGCGTGTTCCGCATGCGCGCCGACCATTCCTTTGTCGTGATGATCCCCATCTCCGCCGCTTTGTGCAGCGCCTCCGCCCGCGCCTGCGACTGGATGCGCGTGCGCTCGGTTTGCGCCACGCGCCGCGCCTGATACGCCGATTGCCCTGTGATTTTTTGGATGCGGACAGCCTTGTAACCCCGAACGCAAAAGCGCCCTTCCCGTTAGGGAGGGGCGCGCTATACGATAACATCGGTTATTTCTCCGCCACAAGCTGCTCCATCACATAGCCGTGCATGCCGTTGGCCTTGATTTCGTACCGGCCGTTTTCGTGGGACAGGATGGCCGCCTCCGTGCCGGCGCGCCACCCGGCCGCCTTGGCGCTGTCGCCCATGGGCATGTTACGCACGTTGACGGTGGTTCTGCCGCCCGTGTTGCCCTTGTAGCTGAGCGCGCCCCGCGCGGTGCTTTCGCTGTCGCCGTAGAATTTCAGGCACGCGGTTTTGATATACCCCACCGTGCCCTTGTAGTTGATGCGGGGATAGCCGTTGCCTGTGGCCAGCACGGACACGATAGCGCCTGCCCTGCAGTTTTTCAGCAGCTTTCCCTTGGACGAGGCCGTCTGCCGCAGCGAGGCCTTGCCGGTGCGCGGAGCGTAGATGGCGGCCGGCCTCTTGTTCTCGGGCACGTCTTCGCTGAACGTCAGGTCTGACTGTTTTGCCCTGATACTGAATCTTGGAGGATGTACGTCCCAGCGCCATAATGCCGACGGGCGGGCCGTCCGCGCCGGCCTGCGTGTCGGCTTGGGATGCGACCTGAGCTTGCGCGGCGTTGCTGCCGTCCTCGCGATCGGGATCGGGGCTGCGGCCGCCGCGATAGCGATAATAGGCCCCTTCATCACTATACTTTGTTATGTCAAATTCGAGCACGCCCTCTTTAAGCTTAGCATCGTAGTTTGGAGCCTTCTCATGAATGTTGCAGGCAAAGCCGTCTGATTTGCGGATGACAGAGGCGCAGCCGATCGGTTTGACCTGCGCCCAGCCGCGTTTTTGGACGCCGTCCTTCATATGAATCATCCCAATCCATTCGTCGCGTGCTGTTCCCCAATATCGCACATACGTTCCTGCCGGAATGTTGTCTGTTACATAGTGGTCGTCATTGGCGCTATTGTATGCTGTTGCCGCCGTTGCCGTTTTTTATAGCGGCGCAGTTCACACTCCGGCTGTGTTTCCGCCGCTGCAATGCACAGGACAATCAAAACGCTGATAAGCGCAAGGAAAGGCACGATGCGCAGCCTCTTCTTAGCCCCTGCACCTCCCATCGAAGCGTAAGAATTTGCAAGCTTTGTTATAATTTTGCAATAATAATATAATACATTTTAATGTTGTGCAATATAAGAAGTCGCAAATTCTCTGGCAAATAGAAACGGACTGTGAAAAAACATATCTCCGCAGCGAAGAGGCCGGAAATGCGGCGGGAAGCCTGTCCTTTTGCCGGCTGAGATGCGAGCGGAGCGCCTGCTTCCATCCGCCCATATCGCTTTCTTGAGGGGAGCGAAACGACCGGCCTGCCGGTGGCAGGAGCGGCATGCAGGCTGCGGGCGCTTGAGCGGGCACACCGAAGCGAGCGGCGGCAGCGGAAACAAACCGCCGCGCCGATTAAGACTGCGGAGGGGGAAACGAACCGACCGACCTGTCGCTGGCAGGGGCATCAGCGGTTCGCCCCACGCATCGACACCGTTCTCAATAAAGCCGACGGTTTCCTAATAGTGTCGCCGTCGCTCGTTGCCGCCGTGGCGAAGCGCTGCGTACATTGGGCCGTTTTATTTTGCCCAATCCAGCAGCACCCTGGCACATTTCCTGCCGGTTCCGTTCCCCCGGAACTCAGGGCAGACGCAGTATTTCATGATAAAGCGCTTGTCGCCCTCCGATGTGAAAATCACGGACATGGCAAAGCCGATGTTCTTCCCATTTTGATGGAAGAGCAGGAGGAGGCGACGATCCTTCGGCCTGCGATTAATCTTCATCATGTGATCAGGATATTCCGAACCGAGAAAATATTCCGGATGCTCACTATCAGGATAGGGGAAGACGTCACGCTTGCGGCAGATATAAAGCTGCGCCTAAAAGGCAACGGCGTCCTTTTCCGTGACCGCGTCACGAAAAGCGACAGGGGATGCTGGCGCATTACCCGGAAATCCTCCATGTTGGCCGAAAAGGCGATTTCATCCTGTATGGCTTCCAGATGCTGGAATCCAGCCTTTTGATAAGCCCTGACCACTCTTTCGGTTCGGGCAGATACATGGAGAAGTATTTGCCCCGAGCGGCCTTTGATGCGTCAGATGCTCAGCTTGATAACCTCGTTTCGGCGGGAGCTTTCGAATGCGGCGTCTACCACCAGCATGTCGCGGCGCATATCTGCATGGCTGACGATGGGCGTTTCCAGCCCCTGCGCCGCGGCGATCAGGTTGCGGTGATACGCCAAGGGATCGGTTTCCACCTGCGGCAGCGGCAGCGTCTCCACATATTCCGGCTTGAGCGGCGCCATGGTGCGGCTGGGCCCCAGATTTTTGCCAAATACGCT
Source organism: uncultured Clostridia bacterium (assembly GCA_934632155.1). Classification (GTDB taxonomy): domain Bacteria; phylum Bacillota; class Clostridia; order Christensenellales; family Aristaeellaceae; genus RUG563. The sequence goes on from CAKTXZ010000002.1 coordinate 4,520, forward strand.
GTCAAAGCCCTGCACCTGCCCGCGAATGCGCGCCATGCCGCCTGTCTGGCCGGTAAAGTCGTCAATTTTGAGGGTGCCGCGGTCGCCGTATACGAACCAGCGCGGCGCGTCCTGCAGGCAGAAGGTGCCCACCTGTACCTTGGCGCAGACGTTGTTGTCAAAAATCATTTGCAGCTCGAAGCTGTCGTCCACCGCCGGGGTGAGAATGCTTTGCAGCCGGGCGTACACGCTGGTAACCTGATGGCCGCGGAAAAGCCCCAGAAACTGATCAATCAGATGAATGCCCCAGTCGTACAGCATGCCGCCGCCCGCCTTCGGGTCGGCGCGCCAGCCGAAGCATACGCCGCGCTGGCCGTACACACGGGACTGAATGGTGGTCGGCTGGCCGATGACGCCCTGCTCCACCACCTGCTTGACCATCAGATAATCCACGTCCCAGCGGCGGTTCTGATGCACGGTAAAGATTTTGCCGCTTTCCTCCGCCGCGGCGATCACCTGCTCCAGCTCTGCGCTGTTCATGGTGACGGGCTTTTCGCACATGACGTTTTTCCCCGCCTTCAGGCAGGCGATGGCCAGCTGCGCGTGCACGTTATTGGGCGTGCAGACGAACACCAGCGTCATATCCGGCCGCGCCAGAAACGCCTCCAGCGAATCATAGGCCGCAAGACCGTTTTCGCGCGCGTCCTCAAGCCTTTGCGCATCCACGTCATAGGCGGCCACAACCTGCGCGTCCGGCAGCTGACGCACCTTGTTCAGGTGAAAATGCCCCATATATCCGAAACCGATAATACCGGCGTTAACCATACCGAATGCCTCGCTTTCCCCCGATCGTTTCTTCGGGCGATGGATAGGCGCCGCATCGCTGCCGACGTAACGCCGACGCGCCCTGCGACGGACAGAAAACCGCGCTGCGATTCCCTACTTTCATTATAGCATAGTTTTTTTCGAAAGGAAATGCCATTTTTCTGCTTCATACTGTCAAAAAAGCGCAGAATTTGGCCTGTAACGGAGGATTGCAGCCGAAAAGAACGCGACTTTTGTCACTTTTTACGGTACAGGAGCCAAGGAGCGGAGGGGCGGCGTCTCACAGATATGCCATCTTATGTTCACATTATGTTCACAATTGAGGGCTATACTGGCCTTGTCTTAAAGGAGGCGTTGCAAAAATGTTCGGCAATAAGGAAAAGAAAATTGAAAAAATGGTTGAAAAGAGGAACGCTGCGGGGCTGATTCACCTTGCCGGCGATAAGGATTCCGTGATCGCGCTCAAGGCGGTTGAGGCGCTGGGGCATGTGCCGGGCGACGATTCCTATAATACGCTGATTACGCTGCTTCGTTCGCCGCGCGCGGATATGCGCGCCGCCGCCGCCACCGCGCTGGGCACGCTGGGCGATCCGAAGGCGCAGGCGCATATCAGCCATATGCTGACCACCGAGAAGGACGCGGTGGTGCTGGAAGCGATGCGCAAGGCGCAGAGCAAGCTGCACAACAACGAGTAAGCGTTAAAGGCGATGCGAAGGGAAAGCGCCCTTGGGAACGCCGAGATGCCATTTCCGTTCAAAAAGCGGAATGACATGAAAAAAACGCTCCGATTCACAGGCCATGGCTTGCGGATCGGAGCGTTTGTTTCAAAGGAGAGGCAAAGCGGCGGGCGCGCTGCCGGAGGCGCTTTTCCGAAGCGGCGACTGGGAAGCGCTCATCCGCCCGACATTGATTTTTCAGGCCATACACGCCTGCGCGCGGGGAAGCACGTATTCATATATGGCGCGATGGCCGGCCTCGTTGAGGTGAATACCGTCGAGACAATAGAACCTGTAAAAGCTGCGATTGCCCAGCAGCGCGCCGCGAACGTCCAGCAGCGCCGCTTTTTCCTGCGCCGCGACGTCGCGCGCGGCGTCCGCGTACTGCTCCTGCCAGCGGTACATCATGTGCGCGTCGCCCAGATATTGCAAAATTGCCTGACCGTCCAGCCCGCGCGAAACCCATTGGAAGTATTTTTCACCGTCCAGCGGCAGCGGCGGCACAATGACCGGCGTCATTCCGCCGTCCCGCACCGTGCGCACAATGCCGCGAAGGCTGTCGGCATATTCCGCCAAGCTGCTGCGCGCCGGATGCGCGTCCGTCGGCGCTTGCGCCACGGCGCGCCAGTCCATGTCTGAATCGTTGCCGCCAAATTCAATCACCGCGACGCCGCCCGGAATCATATCCACCTGCTCCATGGTCTCCAGACACGCCTTGGCCGTGCAGCCCATGACGCCGTGGTTGACGACGGGAATCGGCAGCACGCATTGCAGCATGCGCAGGCAATGATCCTTCAAAATGACGTAACGCCGGCGGTTTTCGTCAAAAACGACGCCCTTGGCAATCGAATCCCCCCAAACACAGATGGCTCTCGGCTGCATTTCTGCTCATCTCCCGCTGTTTGATACGGCAAAAGAATACACCATCTGGTCTGCGTTGTCAATATACATAATATAAATAATTGTACGATATAGTATTAAAAACTAGATTTGTTAATCTTCGATATCGGCAGCGGCCTCCTCGGCGCGCTCCCATGTCTCGTAGGCGGCGGCAAGAAGGCTCTTGAGCCGCTGATATTCCTTCGCGGCGGCGGCCGCCTTTTCCGGCACGGAGAAAACGGCGGGCGTTGCCATGAGCGCCTCATGCTCGGCCACGGCTTGCTCCGCGGCGGCGACGTCAGCCTCGGCAAGGCGTACGGCTTCGCGGATCGCCTTGATCTTTTCGCGCGCCACGCGTTCGCGCCGCTTTTCCTTGCCGGCCTCTGTGCGGGTCATGTCGGCGTACTTGACGTCCCGGTCGCTTTGCGCGTTTTCCCAAGCAAGGCGCGCCTGATAATCGTCGAAGTTTCCGGCGTATTCCTTCACGCCCGCAGGGCTGAGCACAGCGACGCGGTTGGCGAAGCGGTTAATGAAATAGCGGTCGTGGGAAACGGCGAGAATCGTGCCCTCAAAGTGCTCCAGCGCGTCCTCGAGCACTTCGCGGCTGTCCATGTCCAGATGGTTGGTCGGCTCGTCCAGCAGCAGGAAATTATCCTTGCGCAGCATCAGCTCCGTCAGCGCCACGCGCCCCTTTTCGCCGCCGGAAAGCGTGTGAATGGGCATGAACACATCCTCGCCCGTGAACAGGAACAGCCCCAGCGCGCTGCGGATATCCGTCTGCTCCATGCGCGGAAAGGCGTCCCATACCTCGTCCAGCACGGTTTTTTCGGGGTGCAGCGTTTTTTGCTGCTGGTCGTAATAGCCCACATCCACGTTTGCGCCCCAGCGGATGACGCCCGCGTCCTGCGTCTGCTGGCCCGTCAGGCATTTGAGAAGCGTGGATTTGCCCACGCCGTTTGGGCCCAGCAGCGCCACGCGGTCGCCGGCGCGCAGGGTCAGGCTGACGTGCTGAAAAAGGCTGTGGCCGTCGAAGCCCTTGGCGAGGTCTCGAATTGAAAGCACGTCCTCGCCCGTGCGCCGCGCGGCCGTAAAGCGAAAGCGCACCTGCTTTTCATCCTGCGGCCTGTCCAGCCGTTCGATCTTTTCCAGCCGCTTTTCGCGGCTTTCCGCCGCCTTGATGGATTTTTCACGGTTGAAGGATTTATACCGTGCGATGATCGCTTCCTCGCGCGCGATCAGCTTTTGCTGCTGCTCCCAAGCGCGCATGCGCACCTCGAAGCGCTGCGCGCGCTGCGTCATATAGGCGGAATAATTGCCGGTATACTGCTCCGCCGTGCCCAGCAGCAGCTCCGTGACGTTCGTGCAGACGCGATCCAGAAAGTAGCGGTCATGCGATACGACGATGACCGCGCCGCGATAGGCCGCAAGATATTTTTCCAGCCAGTCCAGCGCGGCCAGATCCAGATGGTTGGTCGGCTCGTCCAGCAGCAGCAGGTCGGGCTTTTGCAGCAGCAGCTTCGCCAGACACAGGCGCGTCAATTCGCCGCCCGAGAGCAGTGTGGCGGGCTGATCGTACTGGCGCTTTTCAAAGCCGAGTCCGGCCAGCACGCCCTGAACCGAGGATTTCCAGCCGTAGCCGTCCGCCTTCTCGAAGGCGTCGTTCAGCCGCGCGTACATTTCGCCCAGCCGCGTCAGCTCCGCTTCGTCCGCGGCGCTTGCCATTTCGCTCTCCAGCGCGCGCAGCCTTTCCTCCATCGCGAACACGGGCGCGAAGACCGCCTTGAGCTCGTCGAACACGGTGCTGCCGTCGCCCGCGGCGTATTGCTGCTCCATATAGCCCAGCCGCAGCCCCTTCATCAGCGCCACGCTGCCGCCGTCCGCCTGCTCACGGCCGGAGAGGATGCGAAGAAGCGTCGTTTTTCCGCAGCCGTTCACGCCCACCAGTCCCATGCGCTGGCCGTCCTGCAGGGTGAAGGATACGTCCTTGAGCACGGCGTTTCCGCCGAAGGCCTTTTGCAGATGCTGCACCGTCAATACAATCATTTTTTCTACCTATGCTTCCCAAGCCGCTGTGCTCGCGGCCTATATCATGATAACGCAAAGAAAGGGCTGACGATTGTTTTGTCAGCCCTGGATAACCCGAAGAAGACGGATTTATTTTGCGACAAAGAGCATGACCAGCGCCAGCACCACGAACACAATAGCGGACACCTTCGTCGCCATCGCCAGCTTGCCCTCAAGGGTGGCGTTCTTATTTTTGCCAAAGAACGTCTCGCTGCCGCCCGTCAGGGCGCTCATGCCGTCGGATTCATTGGACTGAAGCAAAACCGTCACGATCATTACAATCGCGGAAAGAACCATCAGAATGTTCAGGATAATCTCCACAGCGCTCATACCTTCGTACCTCCTTGAAATCACACGCAAGCTATTTTACCATACCGCGCAGAAAATTACAAGCATACGGGGGAAAAAAGTGGCCGAAACATGCGTTTTTTTTCGCTTTTTCAGGTGATTGGCGTTTCCTCGCGGCGAATGCCCGTCTTGTCCCGCCGCCATTTGCCCGAAAGCACGAACCAGCCGCTGAGCATCACGCCAAAGAGCGTGGCCGCAGGCCCGGCCAGCCCAACGCCGGTCAGCCCCAAGCCCAGCGCCGCGCCCAGCGCCAGCGCCACGGGAATGCGCAGCAGCAGCGAGGAAAGCGCGCCGGAAAGAAGGGTGAAGAAGGTATGTCCCGCGCCCATAATCAGGCCGTTGAGGCAAAACTGCATGGGCACAAGCAGATAATCAAAGGAGAAGGTGCGCATATATTCAACGCCCTTGGCGATGGTTTCCGGGTTTTGATCGAAAAAGCCGATGATCTGCCCGGGGAAGAGCTGAACCACTGCAAAAATCGCCGCGTTGAGCGAAAGCGCGACAATCATGCCCACCCACATGCTCTTCTTCGCGCGCTCGTGCAGCCCGGCGCCGATATTCTGCGCCGCGAAAGCGCTGACCGAGGAGGACATGGCCACCGCCGGCAGAATGGCGAAGGAATTGAATTTTCCCACTACGCCGACCGCGGCGGAGGCGACGTAGCCGCCGATGGTGTTTACCAGCGTCGTCATGACCAGAAAGGAGATGTTGACGATGATGCTTTGCACCGAGGAGGGGATGCCCAGCTTAATCATCATACGCATTTTTTCTTTTACAATGCGGAAGGAGCGCGGCTTAAAATCAAACAGCGATTTGGATTTGCTCAGATATCCGGCCGCCATGATGAGGCTGACGGCCTGCGCGATGACCGTGGCCCAAGCTGCGCCGGCCGCGCCCATGTTCAGCCCCTTGACCAGCCAAAGATCCAGCGCGATATTGACGGCGCACGCCACGCCCACGAAAATCAGCGGATGCACGGAATCGCCCATCCCGCGCTGAATGGAGGAAATGGCGTTGTAGCCGAAGATAAACAGCGTGCCCGCCAGACAGATGATCAAATACTCCTGCGCATACTCAAAGGATTCCTTCGGCGTTTCCAATAGGCGCAGCAGCGGCGCGGAGAGCGCGATCATGACCGCCGTGAGCACCGCGCCGACAATGCCCAGCAGCGAAAACATCGTGCCCACGGTCTGCGAAGCGTCCTCCTGCTTCCGCGCGCCGATGTATTGTCCCACCATCACCGTGCCGGAAACCGTCAGGCCGCTGACCGCCATGGCCACCAGATGGGTGATCTGGCTGCCGATATTGACGCCGGAGAGAATGGCTGTGCGCACGGCGGCGTCTGCGTGCGAAAAATTGCCGACCACCCACATATCCACCGCGCCGTAGAGCGCCTGCAGAATATTGGAAAGCAGGAAGGGCATGGCGAAGGTAATCATGCCGCGCCCGATTGAGCCTTGGGTAAAATCTTGCTGCTTTGCGCTCATTACCAAATCCCCTTTAGTAAAATGCATACCAGATTATTATATCAAAAAACGTTGAAAAATGCAAGGTTTTGGGGCCCACGCCGCACGGTCGCAACGTCGAATTAGAAAAGCATGAAGGCAACGGCGAAGAGAGGGAATCAAGGACATGGGCACAGATTTTTCCTTTTGCGCCTAATGGAAGCCCTCCTGGGTTCAGGGCGCTGCTTGAATGCAGGAAGCATAAAACGCCGCCCCCGCCAGCTATCGGGAACATGGTCTTTTCTGATGCGGGAATGATCTTCATGGAAGGATACATCCAAACAATCATGGAGGCGTTCTCAATGCCCCTGCTTTCTCCGGGCATGCGCAAATGACTCGACACTGTTCAGGAAAGTCATCGCATAGCGGATCTCGGAGGATTCAACTTCCCCCACGGGAACATGAGAAGGAGCCATGCCAAAGCATGGCAATCCCGATCGTTCCGCGGCATGCGCCAATCCAGACAAGTCTGAGAGCCGATAATAAATCCTTTCTCGATGCTTCCGTGTTCCTTGTCAACCGTTTCACAGGAGGCCGCTTCCGCATGGCGGCTACCATTGAAGCGGAAGGAGCCTGCATGCCCTTGCCGCGGAAAGCAAACAAATCAGGCGCAGGGCTATCGGACGCGGGGGGGTATCAGACGCACCGAACGGGATCTGAGCGTTCGCAGAGGGGCCTTGAAGCGCTTTAGCGAAGGCGAGGATATGCGTGCGCCGCATGCGGAAGGCAAGAAATTTCCCGAAGGCTGCGCGCCCGGGGCGGTATCGCCGGTTCGCGTACCGGGCAACGGAGAAGAGCCTTCAACCGCTTCGCCGCAGCGGGCGCATGAAAGACGGCGCACAGGATACCTTCCCGTCTGCCGGCGGCGTGCAGCGCCGCCTGCGCCGCGCCCGCGTTTCAGGGGCTGTGAAGCCTGCTTGCCATAATATTTGAAAGGAGGAGCTTTTTTATTTGAACGCAAAAAGGTTCCTTTCTGTCGGGCATGACCGCGCGGCGGTTTCGTGCTATAATGATGAAGAAAACCGCGCGGCGGTTTCTTTGGGTCGACGGGAAGCTGACAATCAGACTAAAAAAGCGCGGCGGCCTCTCCGCATGGACGGGCGCTGCGCCGGCATTGCGCCGCCAAGCGCGGCGGCGCCAAAAAACAAAATTTTACGAAGAACGCATCTGCGTGTAACAAACGGCGTGCTTTTCGGATTAATAGGGTGAAAGGAGGGACGCCGGTGGACAGGGAAACAAACTGGGATATGCTCTATGAGGAATATGCGCGCCCTGTTTATCTTTACCTGCGCAGCCTGTGCCGAGACGAACGGCTGGCGGAGGACCTGACGCAGGAAACCTTCTTCCGCGCCATGAAGAGCATCCACCGCTTTGACGGAAGCTGCCGGTTGGTCACATGGCTGTGCCAAATCGGCAAGCATCTATGGTACCGAGAGCTGGAAAGGCGCAAAAAGCGCCGCCCGGATGCGCCGCTGGAGGAGGAAGCCTTGGTCGCGCCGCAAAGCGTGCAGGCGCAAATCGAAAGCGACGAGGGCAGAATCGACCTGTTCCGTGCCCTGCAGACGCTTTCTCCGGGCGCGCGGGAGGTCGTTTACCTCCGGGTGATGGGCGATCTGAGCTTCCGCCAAATCGGAGAGGTATTGGGCGAGAGCGAGAACTGGGCCCGTGTCAATTTCTACCGGGCAAAGGAAAAATTGCGGAAAGGATGGCCGACAACATGAGTGATAATTCTCCGAATACCAAGCTGCCCTGCGCCGCGGCGCGGGATCTGATTCCGCTGTACGCGGATAACCTGACCAGCGAGGAGACCAACGAGCTGATGCGGGAGCACATCGCCGGTTGCCCTGCCTGCGCGCAGAGTCTGGGCATTTCACAGAGCAAGCTGGAATTCCAGAAAAACGGCGGCGACCCCGATTTTCAGGCCAAGCGCGCGCTGAAACGGCTGTGGCGCAAGCGTCTGCTGGCCATTCTGGCGGCGCTCACGGCGCTGGTTCTGCTGCTGAGCCTTTTCAGCAATCTGAGAACGCGCCTGCTGTACGCCGACAATCTGGAAATTGCCGGGCGCTATCAGCTGCCCGATGGGCGAATTGTCATCGCGCTGCGCGCGCCGGGGCTTAACGCCGGAAACGCGCTGCTGCTGACAAGCTATTCCATCCACGGCGAATACGACAGCACCAGACTGCGTTCGCTCGTATGGCACGGCGCGACGTCGCCCGGTTTCATGACGCAGGTGGAGGACTCGGAAAAAATTGAATTTCAAACGGCGGATGAGCCGAAAAAGCTCCGGCTTACCGAGCTCGTCAGCGTCAGCGTCGCCTACACCTTATGGGATAAGCTGTTCAAGGGCGACGCGGGACTGGGCGACGTGATGTATCTGGTCGTTGATCCTCAAAACGCTGCCGCCGCCGCCAATTACAAATACAACGACGCGGAAGCCGCGCTGCTGCAGCGCGAGGACGCGGAGGTTGCGCTCGAAATTCTGTGGAATCACTTCGGCAAAATCATCTATCACTCCGAAGAGGACGCTTCGGCGCTGCGGCAGGTGACGGGCGAGGAGGCGGCCGTGCTGCTCAAGGCGGTTCAGGCTTACCAGAAACCGCACGGCGCTGCGAATTCCACCACGATAAAAGAAGGCCCGGACGCGTTGGACGCCCTGATGGCAAAATAACATCCGCCGATTCCCCGCCATACGGGCGGCCCTTCATGCAGCGAACCGGAAAACAGCATCCGGATCGCCCGTGAAGCGCCGTCCGTTTTATTCCGCATCCTCCAAGGCGGCAAGATTGCCCGACTGAATCAGCGGAATATTGCGTTGGATTTTTGCTTCATCCCAATCCCACCAGCGCAGCGCCTCCAGCCGCTCGACGGTTGCGTCGTCAAAGCGCCTGCGGATTGGCCTTGCCGGCACGCCGCCCACAACGGTGTAGGGCGGCACATCCCTTGTAACCACCGCGCGAGCGCCGATTACCGCGCCGTCCCCGATCGTCACGCCCGACAGCACGACCGCCTCGTAGCCGATCCATACGTCGTTGCCGACGACGGTGTCGCCCTTGTTATCCCACGCGCGGCAGATGTCCTTCACGTCAAGCCCCCATTCATCAAAGAAGATGGGGAACGTGTAGTTCGCCAGCGACTTCATCGTATGGTTGCCGCTTGTAAAGAGAAATTTCGCGCCGCAGGCAATGGAACAAAATTTGCCGATCACCAGCCGGTCGCCGTTAATCGGGTAATGGTAGAGGACGTTGTTCTTCTCAAAATCGCGCGGATCGCGGGCAAAATCATTGTAAATGGTGTATTCGCCGACTTCAATATTCGGGCCTGCGATTACATTTTTCAGGTACACCGTCTGCCGGTCATGCGGGCGGGGATAGATTTTTTCGTTCATGGCCGTTCTCCCTTTCATTTTTCATGTCAAGCCTTTCAGACGGCGCGTTCAGTCCCCCGGAAATACCACGCCTGCGAGAACCTTCTATTTTCCGGCGTTTCCATTCGCTGCGCCTTTTTGTTCCGGTTTTGCGCAAAACAAAGGCATTCCCAGCGCGGCGTTAAAGCCCGTCGCGGCAAACACGCTGAACCGCTCCGCCACGCCGAAGTATTCCGCCGGCACAAGCTTCATGCCCAGCGCGCCGACGAGCATCACGCCCGGAGCCAATCTCGCCGGACGCAATCGGCGCGCGGACAATGCCCGCATGACAGCGCAGCGGCACGTAGCCCGCCTGCCGCACCGCCTTTTGCCCCTCCTCGCCCACCAGCCAATCGACAAAGGCCGCGGTATTGGCGTCGCCCTTGCGATAAACGGCGTAGTAGTTCACCGTAAAGGGATACGCGCCGGACTGGAGGTTTTCCTCCGCAGGCGTAACGCCGTCGACAGCCAGTACCTTCACGCCGCTGCTTTCCACCAGCGCGTTTACATAATAAAGATAGCTATACCCGATCGCGCCCGGCCCATTGCTGTAATTGCCGATCTGCCGCACCGCCTCGGCCATGCCGTCGGAGACATAGTTTTCCTGCGCCTCCCGAATCTCCAGCCCCCGCATCACCATTTCCTCCATAGCGGTCTGGCTGCCGCTGCCGTGCGGGCGCTGGTACGCAAAAAGCTGCTGTGCGTTTCCGCCCAGCTCCGCCCATGTGTCGTGCATTCCCTGATAAATTTCCTGAATCTGCCGCACCGTCAGGCTGTCGACAGGGTTCGCCTCGTTCACCATAAAAACAAACGCGTCGTAGCAGAAGGGGACGTAAACCAGCTCCACCCCGGCGTCCGCCGCGGCCTGCCGCTCGTCGGCGTTGGGATACGTCGCCAGCACCAGATCAATGGGATGGGCGTCGTCCATCATCACCCCCTGGCTTTTAATCGTCGCCAGGGGGTTGGCCTTGCCGTACGTCAGCCGGTCGTAGGCATAGGGCGTGGTGGAGAAATTGACAAAGCCGTTCATATCGCCTTCCTCCAGCCCCAGCCACTGCCGCGCCAGCTCCATAGCCATGGGCACGCATACCGTGCTGCCGTCCATGCTGGGCCATGTGCCGTAATCGCAGATATACAGGTTATCATAGCCCGCCAGCGGCTTCCTTTCTCCCAGATGGAACCTTCCGTCCGTCGCCGCCTGCTCCCAATCCTCCGTCTTGCTCACAGCCCGGTTGATCTGGCTCCACGAGCCGGCCACCGTTTCCTCCGCCCATCCGGGAACCGCCAGCATCATGCAGGCCAGCCAAACGCATAAGAACCGTTTCATTGTGCAGCCTCCTTTTGCTTTTCCGGCACAATTTTTATCTGTTCCTTCCCCACCCAGCCGATACCGCGGCAGTCCGCAACCTGATACCACGCATCCCTTTGGGCAATGATCTGAACCTGCGTGCCGCCGGAAAGCATCCGCACGGCTTCCCCGTCCGGCTCTGTCCGCAGCGGAATATCCGCCATAAAATCGCTGTTGTAAGCGACGCCGTAAACGTTCCCGGTGCCGTCCGGCTCCCGGCTGAGCTCTGCGTCCTGAATCGCGCAGGCAAACGCAGCGTGAGAGGCGGAATCATCAAAGCGAACGAAGGCGCCGAACAGCGTGGCTTCATAGCTTCTGCCCTCCGTCGGGATCATCGTCTCCCACGGCGTCCAATACGCATAATCCGGCAGATGATTCCACCAGACGTACATTCTGCCCTGCGGCTTTACCTCGGCGTAGGAAAACAGCGTTTCCGGAGAAAGATACTGCACGTCCGCAATGGCCGCCCAGCCAAGCGTCCTTCCATATCCGCTGCCTCCGGGATACGCGCCGCCCAGCGGCTCGTACAGGGCGACGCGTCCGTTTTGATATTCGCCCATATATACGGTTTTCCCGCTTCTGTAATATCGGTAGGAAAAATCCGCCTCCGCCGTATCGAAAATCCTGACAAGCCCCGCCTCAAAGGGCTCCGTCTCCGCTGCTTCCTCCTTTTTATACAGCCTTCCCGGCGCGTCGACCGTACCCGCGCTTCCCGTTCCGGCGACCGTATCGCCGTTGTCGCCCCGAAAAACATCGTCGTCCGGGTAGTACATCGCCCATGTGCCGTCCGTGTCCTTTTCCGCCTCCAGTCCCTCGGGCAGGGAAACCAGCTCGAGGGAAACGCAGCAGTAAAAAGCGTCCCGCCCCAGCGCGCGAACCGTCAGCGGCAGCGCGATGGATTGCAGCCGCGCGCATCCGGAAAAGGCGAAATCGCCGATGGACTGCAGCCCGACGGGCAGCGAGATCGTTTTCAGATTTTCATTGTGAATCGCGCCGCTTTCAATACGCTCCACCCCGGCGGGCACGTCGTAGTGCGCGTCCGGGCGGGCGTTCGGGTAAGAAATCAGCGTCCGGCCGTCCTTGGAGAACAGCACGCCGTCGACGGTCTTGTACAGCGGATGATCCGCCGGCGCTTCATACGCCGTTACGCTGCAATCATACAGGCCGTCCAGAATATCCGCCGCAGGCAGGGCAGCTTCAATGCGCAGCACGTCGAAGCCACAATACACGAACGCATCGCATTCCATCACCTCCAGCTGCGTGGGCAACGTGAATTCCGAAAAATGATAGGCGTAGAACGCCTCGCCGCCAAGATAGCGCAGCGTGGACGGCAGGGAAACCCGCCGAAAGCTCCCGCCGTCTATCGACGCGTCAAAGCGCGGCCCATCCTCGAATTTCGGCGTTATCTCTACGGATTCTTCCCGTTCGTCGTCCCAATAGCTCGTCTGCGCGTCGCCCAGCGCCGCAACGCCCTCAAAGAGAACGAGCGTATCGCCCCGTACGTCGCAGAATTCGAAATACCCGTCCTCCGCCCAATCCGCCCGCCAGTCATCGTCCGCCGCCGCGCCCGGCACGGTCAGCGGAAGCGCAAGCAGAGCCAGCAGCAATAGCGCTCGTTTCATGGTGCTCCTCCCTTATCCCAACAACGCCGCACGCGGCTATATTCCATAAAAACCAATAGCGCTTCCCCTCCCTGTTATCAGGGCAGCCCGAGCCGTTCCATTCTACGGCTGCGGAGTATCGCCCTCGCCCAGCGCCTGCCGCAGTAGAACCGCCTCATTCCAAGGGACAATGCGGCGGGCCGTTTTGTTTCAATTGAACGGCATTTTTTCGTTCGGCCATTCTTTTCTGCAGGCAAAGAGCCCCTTGCGCGGCGAAGCGCAAGGGGCCGCCAGACTGTCAAGCAGTCGCCGTCATGCTTGCAGGATGCAAGGAAGGGCGGAGAGCCCTTCCTTTTCATTCGTATCGCCCGGCCTTGCAGGGCGGCATTCCGTCCGATAGCCCGTCTTCATCAGGCCTGAGGCCGTTCTCACCCGCGCCTAAGCTTCGCCGCCCGCTAAGGTCATCTGCTTCATACGGCTGAAATCCTCTTCCCGCAGATAGCCCATCTCCATCAGGATTGCGACTGTCGCGTCCTTCGTCAACACATCACCCGCCGCAAAGAGGTGCTGCCAACCCCCGTCCTGCAGGATGGCCTGCTCATCCATATCGCACGCAATACACAGCAGGTGCAGTATCTCAAGCCATTCGTCATAGCTTTCCGGCTCCGGCAGCGTCTCCAGCAGCATTGCCGCCTGCTGCATAGCATTCACCGCAGGCTGCGCAGTCGGCGCAGCCGTCGGAGGCGTCGTGTTCGCCGCGGCAGGCTGGGTCTTGGGCGCGACGGTCGGCTTGGCGTTCGGCTTGACGGTCGGCCGCGGGGTCGGCTTGGCGTTCGGCTTGACGGTTGGCCGCGGGGTCGGCTTCGTCTGGGCTTGCGCGGCAGGCGTGTTGGCGTTCTTCACAGCCGGCGTGGGCGCCGGGGTCGCCGTCGCAGCAGGGGAAAAGCTGCCGCGTGCCTGCGCGTATGCCGCGACGGTTTGGTCGTTGCGGAAATAAACCAGCTCGCCCTGCTTGTCGATCACCAGCCAGCCCAGATCATTGCTGTACACATCCGCCAAACCGTTCTGGAAGCTGCCCGCCTTGAAAAACAGCGCCGGAATGACCACGTTGTTTTGCTTATCGATATACTGATACCCCGTCAGCGTCGTCGTCAGCACCGCGGCAAGCCCCTCGCTGAAGCCGGATACCGCCGCGTACTGCGGGGGAATGACCACCCGTCCTTGATCGTTGATAAAGCCGTATAGCGGCTGCCCCTTCTCCTTCACCCACGCGAGCCCCTCGGAGAAATCGCCGATCCCGGCCCAGCGGATATCGCCGACCGGCTGCCCGGCCGTATCCACAAAGCCGTACGCGTCGTCGGCGGCCTGCACGCGAAGCTTGCCCTCGCTAAAGGCCGGCGTCGCGATGTTGCAGCGATAGGAGTTGTCGCGCGTGCTGCCCCAGCTCTGGTCATACGAATCCCCCACGCGCTGCCAGACCGCCGCCAGCACCTGCCCGCCATGCTGATCCATGACGCCGAATTTATAGTAAACGAAGGGCGAATTGGCGTTCTTCGCGTTCGTCTCGGTGGTGCGCCGCGCGACCGTGCAGAAGCCGTCCGTGCTGAAATCGCTCACATGCGCCCATTCGCAGGGAACCACAACCTCGCCGCGCGCGTTGACATAGCCGTAGCAATCGTCCTTTTCCACCCGCGCCAGCCCAAACTGATTCAGATGGCCGATGGAATCCCAATAGGGCGAGGACACGACGTTCTCCTGCGCGTTCGCCACGCCCCACAGGCCATGGAAGTTAAACGTCGCCACGCCGCCGCCCAGATCGTTGATTCGGCTGGCGAACTGCGTCACGCCCAGCACATACGCCTTCTCGGCGCTGTCGCGGTAATCCCCCAGCGCGGTAAAAGCCGCGTACGCTCTGGCAAACTTTCCGTTTTGAATATCCTGCAGCGCCTTCGCATAATCCACAGGCTGCTTTACAGCTGCCGCTCGGGTGATGCTGTCGCGGTAATCGCCCAGCGTCTCAAAGCCCTTGAGCGCCGTTGCGTAATCGCCTTCACGCTCGGCCCGATCCGCCGCGTCGTAGGCGGCCGCGCGCTTGGCCTCCGCCTCCGCCGCCGCCTGCGCTTTTATTTTCTCCGCCAGCGCCGCAGCGCGCGCCGCGCTGTCGCGGTAATTCCCCAACGCTGCGAAGCCCTCGTACGCCGCGTCAAGGTCGCCGCTTTGCTCGGCCTGATCCGCCGCGTCGTAGGCGGCCGCGCGCTTGGCCTCCGCCTCCGCCGCCGCCTGCGCTTTTATTTTCTCCGCCAGCGCCGCAGCGCGCGCCGCGCTGTCGCGGTAATCGCCCAGCGCCGTGAAGCCCTTGTACGCCGCGTCAAGGTCGCCGCTTTGCTCGGCCTGATCCGCCGCCGCATAATCCCGCACCAGTATCTTTTCCGGATACGTCTTCAGGCGCGCCGCCGCATCGCGATACAATTCCAGCCCCTTGAAGCGCTCGGCGGCCTCCTCAAATTCCTCCGCCGCCTCATAGGACAGGGCGGCGTAATACCGCGCCAGCAGCGCCGCGTCGCGGAACGCGCCCAGCGAAAGCAGGTTGTTCACCGCCATCGCGTACTCCCCGGCCTCGCCGCTGGCCATCGCGGCGCAGTACATGGCCAATTGGCTTGCGTCCTGATAATTGCCCAGCGCCGAAAACGCTTCGGCCGCTTCGTCATATTTTCCCTGCTTGAGCAGTGTCTCCGCCTCGCCGTAGAGCTCCGCCCCGCTCTTTTCCCCCCACGCCAAAGCGGAAGAAGCGATCATCATCATTGCCAGCGCCAGCGCTATCAGCCTTTTCATGTGCATGCTTCCTTTCTTTACGGCGTCCTCGGGCGCGCGTTCATCCCAAACGGCGTCAGAGCCAGCCATCGTGCGTGCGCTTATATTGCGCCGTCAGCGCATCGGCGTCGCGAATGAGCGTCTGCGCCTCCTCCATGTCGTAAACCGTTGCGCCGCTCGCCTGCGCGTGGCCGCCGCCGTGATACTTCTCCGCCACCGCGTTGATCGCCATAAAGCGCGAACGCAGCCGCACGCGCAGGCTTCCGTCCTCCGGGCTTTCGATAAACGCAAGCCAGCACAGCCGCCCGCGAATACCGTCCAGATAGGAAATGGCGGCGCTGGCGTCCTCAAAGGACAGGCCGTAGCTTTCCTGCACCGCGCGATCAAGGAAAATATACGCCACGCCGTTTTCCGTGCACTGCATATGCTCGTACACATAGGCCTTGAAACGAAGCGATTCATCATCGCTCAGATACAAATGTGCGTAAAGCGTTTGCGTATCCACGCCCTGATCGAGCATCAACCCGGCCAGCCGAAGCGTCTCGCCCGTCACGCCGTCGTATTGGAAGCGTCCGGAATCGGTCACCATGCCAAGGTACAGGTACGTCGCCGCCTCCGGCGTGATTTTCATTTCGTCGCGATGCGCCGCGTACAGCGCCGCAATCATTTCGCAGGCCGAGGAGCGCTCCGGCTCCACCCAGCGGCAGCCGCCGTAGGGCTCCACCTCGATATGATGGTCGATTTTCACCAATTCCCGGCAAAGCGCAAATTTGGGGTTAGAAATCCGGTCGCTCGTCGCGGTGTCAATCACAATGCCCAGCGCGTCCGCGTATTCCGCGTCCGAAGCCTCCCCGTCGTCCGGGCCGAGAAAGGAAAGATATTCCGATTGCGTCGCGTTGGGGATGCGCACGTCCTTATCCGGAAAGGTCGCCTGAAGGATTGCCTTGAGTCCCTTGGTCGCGCCCACGCAATCGCCGTCAGGCCGAATATGCCGAAAAATCAGGATGCGCTCATACGCCCGAATCTTATCCAGCACAGCCGTCATTTCGCGCATGCCGCCGCCTCCCGCACCATGTCGTCCAAATCGGAAAGCATGCGCATCGCCTCGTTTCGGTCGCGCAGCGTCGCGCCGCTCGCCTGCGCGTGCCCGCCGCCGCCGTACTGCGCGGCGATGGGGTTAATGTTGAAGGGCCCCGAACGCAATTCGCACAGCACGCCCTCCGGCGTTTCCGTGAAATTCACCCAGATATCCACGCCCTGAATATCCGCCATTACGCCCACCATGCCGCGCGAAACGGTAAACGCATCGGCCGGCAGGCGGCGAAGCTCGCTCAGGGTGGTATAAATATACGCAACGCGATGCGGCGTGAAGCGAATCTTGAGCGTATACTGCGCGCGCATGCACAGCTGTTCAAATTCCATCGCGTACAGGCTGCGGTAAATCTCGCCCGTGGGAATCGGCCGGCGCATCAGGAAGGCCGCGCGCTCGAACGTGCCCGCCGTCGTGCCGTCATAGCGGAAGCGCCCGGAATCGGTCACCATGCCGGTAAAGAGCGACTGCGCCGCAATCAGCGATACCGTCAGGCCGTTTTCCATCGCCAGCGCCGTTATCAGCCCACAGCAGCTTTCAAAGCCCTCGTCCACAACCTCCACCCGCGCAATCGCGTCGATGAAAATATGATGGTCAATCCGCGCGGTATCCGCCGCCAGGGTATAACGGCTGTCGCTGATAAGCGCGGGCGCGGAGGTATCCAGAATAATCGCCAGCGCCTGCGCATAGTCCGCATCCGCAATGTCGTCCATCGCGGAATCGGCCATAAAGGCGTAGCGCCTGGGCGCGTCGCCCGCCATGAGCACGCGCTTGCCCGGAAAATTGTCCTGAATGATATGCTTCAGGCCGATCTGGCTGCCCAGCGCGTCGCCGTCGGGATGCGCGTGCCGGTGCAAAATGATCGTTTCATGCGCCCGAATCTGCTCCATGATTGCTTCAAACATGCCCTCAAACCCACCTGCTTTCGTTCAATCGCCGGCCGCGTATCCACAGCCGAACCCATTAGAATATTTTAGCATGAACCGCTCCTTTTTTCAACCTGCTCGCCCGCGCCGCGCAAATGCAGTCAGGTCGCCGCTTGCGCCCGAGCGCGGCGGGAGGATGATTAGCAGATGCCCCTCACGTATTTCTGCTCAAAACGACTGAATATATCTGATATCTATGCGAATGCGGTAAAACAGCTAAATATACAACTCTCGACTGACGAGTATGAGTGGCTTCAGGGGCATGTTGGAATTGTGTCCCTGTCTGCGCTAGAATACCAAATATTTTCTTGTGATAATATTCTTGCTGTGGTTCAGCAAAATGCTTTATCAAAGAATTATGAAGACCATTGGTTTAGTGGTATGAAAGAAACAAGAGAAGCGGATGAAATAAGTGAGTTCAAAGATCGACAGCTCGAGTTATCATCTAAATTGCTGCGGTCTCTTGAATGCGTTGTTGATAACTAAGGCTTCGCAATATTTTACCGAATGCTGTTCAATTTAGAAAGGACATAGAGCTGAAACAGACAGGAGCACCGAGTCATTTTCTTCGGCGCTCCCGCTTTTTGTAAACGAAAGGCTATTGACGCTGGGTATCGCTACAGCTACAATGAAATGGCATAATTGAGTGGCATAATTTCTGCACAGATTGCCCCTGCGCGGCTGTCATATGGCATAAACGGCATAATTTTCTCAGAAAGGAGAGCAAATTCGCGGCATAATGAAAAGGGGGACACTCTTTCGAGCATCCCCCGCAAACCCTTGTGATTGCCTACTTTTCTTACTTCCCGAAGTACCGCTTCAGCAGGCCCTCGAAGGCCTTGCCGTGACGGGCTTCGTCACGGGCCATTTCATGCACGGTATCGTGAATAGCGTCCAGGCCCAGAGCCTTAGCCTTCTTGGCCAGTTCGGTTTTGCCCATGGTCGCGCCGTTTTCGGCTTCCACGCGGACGGTCAGGTTTTCCTTCGTGGAGGGGGAGACGACCTCGCCCAGTAATTCGGCGAACTTGGCGGCGTGCTCCGCTTCTTCAAAGGCGGCCTTCTCCCAATACAGGCCGATTTCCGGATAGCCCTCGCGGTGCGCGGCGCGCGCCATGGCCAGATACATGCCCACCTCGGTGCATTCGCCGGTGAAATTCGCGCGCAGACCTTCCTTAATTTCCTCGGGAACGTCCTTCGCCACGCCGATCACATGCTCCGCCGCCCATGCCTTATCGCCTTCCTGCTTGACAAACGCGCTGGCCGGCGCCTTGCAAACAGGGCACTTTTCCGGGGGCTGATCGCCTTCGTGCACATAACCACAAACCTTGCAAACCCACTTCATTGTTCATTCCTCCATCTTCATCCATTTACAGTGCATCCGGAATTTCTTCCGGTAAGAACCACATTAGCATCATACACTGAACGCCGCGGTTTGAAACGGCTCTCGAAAAAAATTTTGATTTTTTTGAATCCATACGCCGGTGCGGCTGCGCATGCGCCGCATTGCGCAAAATTGCTCCCCTTATCCTTTTCTGCGCCAAGCGTCCACCAGCGCGATCAGCCGATCCAGAAAGGCCTGCTCGCCAAAGGTATTGATTTTGAAAAAGATCGCCTGACTGCCGCCCGATGCAATGGCGGAAAGGCGCAGGCTCTTTCCATCCCCCAGCAGCGTCAACGTCAGGCTGAGGCGATTTTTCCCCAGATAGCTGTAGCGCTCAAACACGCGTACGGCGCAGCGCACGCCGCCCATCTCAAAATCGCTGCCATCCTCCAGACTGGCAGACACGCTGCCGTCCAAAATGCCCTGCTGCAAATACGCCAGCAGGCCGCGAAAATCCCCCGTCAGCGTCGTTTCATATTTCGCCATGGCGAACCCCTCCTTCCCGAAAACGCGTCCTATTTTCCAAGCGCCACATCGCCCATTCCGGCCTGATCGCACACGCGGCGATGCAAAACCGGCAGCGCCTTAAGCTGGGCCAGCTGCGCCGGCCGCCTGACGCCCGTGGCCTTTTCCAATGCGTCGGCAGCGGCAAAGGCGTCCGCCGGCACGGCCACGCCGACAGCCTGCGCCACATCGCCCGCAAATTTATACGGACTGGCGGTGGACACAATGAGCAGCGGCGTCGTATCACCCGTACGCGCACGGTATTCCGCCGCCACGCTTTGGGCGACGGCGGTATGCGGATCCATCAGGTAGCCCTCCGTCCGCCAGACGCTCCGAATCGCCGCGCGCGTCTTTTCATCGTCCGCACAGCCGCCCGCAAACGTTTCCCGCATCGTTTTCAGGCACGCAGCGCCCACGTCGTAACGCCCGTTTTCCCGAAGCTCCTCCATCCACCGGCGCACCCGGCTGCAATCGCCCTTCGCCAGCTCCAGCAAAAGACGTTCCAGATTGGAGGAAATCAGAATGTCCATCGACGGAGAAATCGTCTTGTGAAAGGGCCGCTGCCGGTCATAAACGCCGGTGCGCAGAAAATCAGTCAGCACGTCGTTGGCGTTGCTGGCGCAAATCAGCCGCCGAATCGGCGCGCCCATGCGCTTGGCGTACCACGCCGCCAGAATGTTGCCGAAATTTCCCGTCGGAACGCAGACGTTCAGGCCGCCGTCCCACCTGATTGCGCCGCTGGCCAGCAGATCCGCGCAGGCGGAAAGATAATAGGCGACCTGCGGCGCGAGACGGCCCAAATTGATCGAATTGGCGGAGGACAGCACGCGCCCCTGCGCCGCCATGGCGCGCACAAACGCCTCATCGGCGAACAGGCGCTTTACGCCCGTCTGCGCGTCGTCAAAATTGCCGCGCACCGCCGCCACGCGAACGTTCCGCCCCGGAGACGTTACCATCTGCCGCTCCTGCACGGCGCTCACGCCGCCCAGCGGATAAAAAACCGTCACCGACGTGCCCGGCACATCCCGGAAGCCCTCCAGCGCAGCCTTGCCCGTATCGCCGCTCGTCGCGGTCAGGATGGCAATTTCACGCGTCTCGCCCGTTTTACGCGCGGCGGCCGTCAGCAGATACGGCAGCAGCTGCAGCGCCATATCCTTGAACGCCAGCGTCGGGCCGTGGAACAGCTCCAGCACATACCGCCCGTCCTGCAGCGCGTGAAGCGGCGCAACGGCGGGATCGTCAAAGCGCGCGTACGCCTTGTCCGTCATGATCGAAAGCTCGTCCGCGGAAAAATCGTCCAGCATACGCGACAGCGTAAACGCCGCGCGCCGGGCATAGGGCATTTGGGACAGCGCGGAAAAATCCTCCCGCGAAAGGGGCGAAAGATCCTGCGGCGCATACAGCCCGCCATCCGGCGCAATGCCACGCACAATGGCCTGCGACGCGGAGACGGGCTGCGCGCCCCTTGTGCTTGCAAAGGGCATGACAAATTCCTCACTTTTCTTTAGACGCCGTTTTGCATACGGAGCGGCGCGGGCTTTCAGCGGCCGCATGGGGCAAACGCTGAAAAGTCCGTATAGACGCAGCGCATTTTTTTAGCGCCGCCGCAGCGCCCGGTATCGCCTTAAATAAAGTATTTCCGGACGAACTCCGGCGCAATCGCGTCGTCGACGTTCACGCTGAGCACAAAATGCACGTTATGCTTGGCGCTCAGGTTCTCCAGCCGCCGGAAGAACTTCTCGGCGCTCTCGATATCGGTCTTGATGAGCTTGAGGAACGCGTCGACAAAAATCACGCTGATATCAAAGTTCTGGGACAGCATGCCGCAGATAAAGCCGAAGAACATTTCCGGGCTGTCGGAGCCGTATTCGCCCGCGTCCACAAAGCGCACCTCGTGCCGAAGATCGAACATATATCGCTTATCATCGTCAATAAATATAACGTCGCCCTTATGCTCCTGAATCGCGGCGTTGGCCATATCCAGAATCTTTTTGGTTTTGCCCGATCCCTTCTTGCCGTGAATAACCTGTATCATGGGAAAGCCCTCCTTCAGAATCAATTCGGCCGTCAAAGCGTCGCCGCGCCCGACGGCCGCTCTGCAGCGCTTCTGTTTATATTATACCTGATTTATATCAGAATTACCAGCCCTATTTTGGTTCAGTTTTTCCAGCAGCTCGTCAAAGCGCAGCCGCTGCATCAGCCGCGCGTTATCCGGCGCGCGGGAAACGCTGCGGCGGCAGATGTCGGCGTAATCGCAATGCTCGCACGGCCCGTTTTTTTCGCCGTCGCATAGCGGCCTGGCGGCGATTTCGCCCTCCCGCATGCGCTCAGTCAGGCGCGCGGCCATGTCCTTGGCATGGGCAATCAGCGCGCGCATTTCCTCCAGCGTGGCCAGCATGGCGCGCTGGTCGAAGCCGCCGTCCGCCGTGGTCACCTTGGGCAGCGTCAGCGGCGGCGTTCCCTCGTCCATACGGCGCAGAATTTCCACGTCCCTGAGCGCTACGCCGCGCAGGCACAGCGCGCGCGCCAACGCGTCCTCCAGCTGCTTTTCATCCGCCTGATCGGGCAAAATAGGGTCGCTCAGGCGCATGTAAAACGCGCCCGCCGGCGCGGCGTCCTCCTCCATGGCCAACGCAGCCTGCAGGTATAAAAGCAGCTGCAGCTGCGCGCCGTAGAAGATTCGCGCCGGATCCAGCTTTTCCGCGCCGGATTTATAATCCACCACGCGCAGATACACGCCCTCGTCTCCCGCGTAACGGTCGATTCTGTCAATTACGCCGCGCACATACACGCGCTCGCCGGTTTTGAGCGTCAGCGTCAGCGGCGGAATGCCGCCCGGATAGCCGAAGCGCACCTCGGCGCAGACGGGCGAAAAGGCGCTTTGCCGCGCGCCGCGCGTGAACGTCCACGCTACGCGCCGCAAGACACGCGTATATTTGTCGCCCAGCGCCCGCATCCGCGCGCTGTCGCCCATCGCGCCGGAAAGCATCTGCGTCATGATCGGCTGCGCCGCCGCGTCAATCGCCGCGTCGCAGGTCTTTTTGTCAATGCGCGGCCAGCCGGGAATCGTCGGTAAAAGCCGCGTAAAGCCCTCCAGCGCGCTGTGATAAAAGTTTCCCGCGTCGATGGGCGTAACCGTCCATTCCTTCCGCGGGCGCGGCGAAAGCCCCTGCTCCACAAAATGGCGATAGGGACAGGACGCAAAGCTTTCCAGCCGGCTGACGGACATCACGCGCTCCATAAACAGCGCGTGCGTCACGGGGCGCGGAAGCGGCGGCGCGTCGGTTTCCAGCGCAAAGGCGTCGCGCAGCGCCTGCGCGCGCTCCCGTGTCTGAGGATCGCGGCTTAAGTACCGCCACGCCGAAAGCCAGTCGCCTTGCAGGGCGTTTCGGCGCGCCATGCCGCCGATCTCATCCAGCGCCGGGCCGGGCGCGAGCGGCAGCGCGGCGGCGGCGCACTGGCTCACGCCGCCCTCCTCGATCAAGGCAGGGAACAGGCGGCGAAGCGTGCCCAGCCCGCTGAAGGGACGCAGCGCGCCGCCGTCCTGCGTGGCCTGCGCGCGCGTCAGAAACAATTTTTCCGCAGGCGCGCTCATGGCCTTCCAGACGTCCAGCCGCCTCAGGTCGTCCTGGCCGTCCTCCGTCAGCGACAGATAGGCGTGCAGCGCGCGCTGCGCCCGTTCCTGCTCCTCCTGCGTCAGCAGCGAAGGCGCGCCGGGCGAGAGCAGCGTATCGGTCATATTGGTCAAAAACAGCGCGCGCGGATGCGCCAGCGGAAGCGTGCCCAGGCCGCCGCACATCACGGCGTCCGCCGTGGGCGGCAGCGCGGAAAGCTCGCAGCCTGAAAGCCCGGCCTCCAGCCATGCGGACAATTGCCGCGCGGACACCTTCACATCATGCAAAAGCGCATACGCCTGCGACAAAAGGCGCATCATCGCATCCCAAATCTGCCGCGTCTGTGCGGCCTCGGCAGGCATATCCGCCCGCAGCAGCCTTTCCTGCTGCGCCGTCAGGCGGGCGAAAAGCCCCGTCCGATCCAGATAATCATAAACGCGGCGCAGCGTCTCGCCTGCGTCGGCGGAGGAAGAAAGCGCCTGCCGCAGCGCTTCCAGCGGCTCGATCAGCGCCGTGCGCGCCGCTTCGACCTGCGCGCGCTCCTCTGCGCCGCCGCGGGCAAAGGGCGCAAGCCACAGCCGCCCGCGGATGCCGTAGGAAAGCAGATAGTTTTCCAGCCGCCACGCGTCGGCCTCCGCAATGGGCGCATAGCCGGACTTGATAACGCCCAGCATGTCCTGCGCCGCATAGCCGCCGCCCACCGCGCGCAGGGACGCGATCAAAAACCGCGCCGCGCCGTGGGACGTCGCCGAAAGCTTGGTCGCCGCATAGGCCGGAATCGCATAGGAGGCCAGCACCGTGCTCAGCGTGCCGGCAAAGCCCTCGTCGCCCATCGCCACAGCGATATCGCCAAAGGCCATGCCGCGCTCATGGAGCAAAAGAATCTCCTGCGCCACGAAATGCGCCTCATAATACGGGTTCGGCGCGGCATAGAGCCGGATATTCTGAAGCGTACCGAGGAAAACGGCGCCGCCCGGCGACAGATAATGCCGGGAAAGAAAGGCGATATCCTGTGCCTGCGCGGAGGGCATCTCGGGCAGCCATGTCGTCTCGCAAGCCAGCCCCGCCGCCAGCGCGCCGTCCCGAAGCCGCCGCGCGCTTTCCCGCACGGGCTCAAAATCGGGCGTATCGCGCATGTTCAGCAGCACCAGCACCTCGCGGCTTTCCGCCGCCATCACCTGCAGCAGCCGGCACATCTGTCCCGTCATAACGTCGAACCCGAAAACGATCACCAACGCGTCCCGCGTCAGCCCGCTTTCCGGCAGGCGAAGCAGCATCTGCGCCTGCACGTCCTCGCCGTCCACAAACTGCCCGGCCAGCTGGCGCTCGTATTGCGCATAGATCAGCGCCAGATCATGCAGCTTATCCTGCTCCGCTCCTTCGGGCAGCGCCTCCGCGTGTGCGAGCAGCGCCTCCGGCCCAACCTCCGCACGCTTAAAATCGGCGATCAACATGCCCGCACGCTGAATAAAGCCCTGCCTTTCAGCGGCGCTTTCGTAATACCTCAATTGCTTTTTGCACAGCATCAGCGCCCGGGCCAGCGCTATTTGCTTGCCGCGCGCGTCCACGCGCACCCGCTCGTCCGTGCCCGCCAGCGCGAACACGCGCTCGGTCAGGCGCGAGGGCGAAAGCACCTCCAAATCAAAAAAGCCCTTTGCCTGCAGCCCGTCGATCAGGTCGCGCTCGGTTTGCAGCGTATATTGCTCCGGCACGATCACCAGCCTTTTTCCGTCCTCCGCGGCAAAGCGAAGCAGGACGGATCGCAGCGCCGCGCCGTCGCCGCCCAGAATTTTCATCATACGTCTGTCCTCCCCTCGCCCGCGTCCCCGCGGCGGCCGCTCAACCGCCCGGCTTACTTGATTGCTTTCGATTCTATTATACCATGATTGTCAGCGTAACGCTTCCAGCGTCCCGCCGACGCGGAGAAATCGCTTCGCGATTTTCCTAATCATTATTATACCATGATTGTCAGCGTAACGCTTCCAGCGTCCCGCCGACGCGGAGAAATCGCTTCGCGATTTTCCTAATCATTATTATACCATGATTGTCAGCGTAACGCTTCCAGCGTCCCGCCGACCCGGAGAAATCGCTTCGCGATTTTCCACATCATTATGCCACAAGTGCGTCCAAAAAGAAAGCGTCTGCGCGGACAAAGCATTCCTGACGCGTAGCGCTACAATACATCTTGACCAACAGCCGCAAAAGGAATGAGATTTGAGCGCCGATCCGTTATCGTTGCGTTAGGACGCGACCGCTCAATTCGGCGGCGCGTCGGGAGATGTCCTTTCCGCCATCCGCAGCATGCAAATGTCTCGATTTACATTCGGTAAACCCTCGAAAGCCGTATGTGCAGCTGACGAAAAAGCCATTCGCCGGCCGGCCGCCTCGTTTGTGCGGCGGCGCCTTAGGCAAAAACAACAAAAACGGAGGCAGCCCGGCCTCATGCGCATTGCGGCCCGAGATATGAAATTCTGCTGCTCCCTGATGAAATGTGCGAAGAAGCGCGGCGTTGCGCGGGCCGGCTGTAGGTACAATAAAGGGAGGCCGTACATTTGCTTCCGGCCGACGCGGCTCGTCGGCGGCGTCGAATCCCCGCCAGCCCATCGCGGAAGCCCGGCCACCCTCCAATCAACGCACGGAGGAGGAGCTTACGCTCAGCCGAACCATGCGACGCGGAATCAGCGGCTCGGCATGGCCGAACCATGGACACGGCTGCGGAGCCGCGGCCGCGCCCGCTGTGCGGAAGTTCTCCGGCGCATCCTCCGCCGGGGGAGGCCGGGCGCCCAAGAAAAGCCGGAGAGCGGGCACAAGCCTTACGAACAGATGAATCGCCCGGCGAGCGCATCCAAATCGACGCGAAGGTCGTTCCGCGAAGCTGCATTGCCGATCCGATGCGGAAGCTGTGCCAGCCCGCCGCAATCGACGCGTATGCCTGCCGCCGTATTCTGGGCGCTTATTGGGAGCAGAGCGCCTGCTCATCCGCTGCTTTTCCTCGCGGGGCTGCGGCAGCTTTTTCCGCAGGGACGTACAAGCTGAATGCGTGCAGACCGATAACGCCCTTGAACGCACCAACCGCTTTTCCGGCGGCGGGCGCGATCCTCCCGCGCTGCCTGAAAAGCCGTCCGCCGTTCGGGCATTCGGCAAAGGCTGATCCGTGCCCGCCCGCCGCGCCACAACGGCGGGGCTGAACGCAGTGATTGTGAGGAATAGAAGCGATTCTGTCTCCTATGTCGTTTCTATCGCTTTTTCGGATATCGTTTCTTTATACCGTTCTTTTTCGCCCGACGGCCTTGGCCCCCAGCCAGCTGGACGCCAAGGCCACGGCAATGCTCGCCCCATGCGCCCCCTCACCGCCTCTCGCCGAAGCGCTCCCTCGCTTCCTTCGCTGTGCAAAAGGGTTGACAGGCCTGCGCGGTGCTTTGGGCTACGACAAAGGAACGATGAAGTGATTTCCCAAAGTAAATGGCACGGCAGCAACCAGAAGCGGCGTTTAGCGAGGGAAGGAAAAAGGGGCGGCATTTGTGAGGGAAGGCGGTCTCCCAAAATGCAAAATAAAAAAAGCGCCGACACATGAGGCTGGAAGACCGGATTGAAATTCAGGCGCGCCTATACAAGGAGATGCGCTTCAAGGCAATTGCCAAGCGAACCGGAAAAAGCCTACAACCGTAGCCCGTGAGGTGCGGCGGCGCGCCATAGATCGCAGAAATACGTGCATCCCTACCAACAACCGGAGGGAGCGCCCGCGCGCCCCCTCCGGTTGCTGGTTTCAATTGTTGCGACAGGATCAATAGCCCATTTCGGCGGCTTTTTCATTGACCTCCTGAATCATGGCGTCCAGACCCTTGTCCTTATAGGACTTCAGCAGGTCTTCCACCATCTTTTCGACCGGCTCGCTGCCCATCATCACCGCCATCAGGTCGTCCGCCTGATAGATGATGAACTTATCCTTGAGCGGCGTGGACATATAGGTGATGCGCATGTCGAAGGAAGGAAGCTCGCCCGTGGCCACGGCCTGCTCATAGAGGTCGAAGTCGCCGTCGCGGTATTCTTCCGTGGGCGCGCTGGTGGGATAATCGCGGTTGGTGCGGGACTGTCCCCAGCTGGCCAGCCCGTTGAGGATGCCGGTGGACGGGTATTTTGTGCCCAGCGAGGTGTCGGTCAGCAGGGACACGGCCTTGCCGTCCTTCATCTCATAGTCCACGTTCTCGATGCCCCAGTTGATCAGCATCTGGCCTTCCTTGGAAACGAGGAAGTCGTACAGCTGCAGAATCTTTTCCATCTTGGCGTCGTCTACCTTAGCCGAGACGTAGGACTCGGACCAGGCGGTGCGGAACATCGGGAAGGTACGCACGCCGTCCTTGCCCTCCAGAACGCCCAGAACCCTGACGTCGTCAAAGAAATTGCGGCCGTCGTTGGCGGAGGGCCAGTCCTTGCCGAAGCGGCCGTAGCACGCTTCCACGCCGCCGCCGCCCAGAATCGCCGCAGACCGTCCGGTGAGGAATTTTTCGGCGGCCGTGGAGGAGGTGGTCAGCGCGTAATCCTTTTCAATGGTGCCCTCCGCGTACATGTCGCGCGCCAGCTGGAAGGTGGAGAGCATGTCGGTGGTGAAGTAGCGGGGACGGAACATGCCGTCTTCGCCCTTGACCCACTTATAGTCGCTGCCGCTGCCGTCGGACATGGCGGCGGGCATGCTGTAGGTGAAGAGGAAGCCGTCCAGCTGCTTGGCCTGCAGGGAGGTCAGGCCCTGAATCTGCTTGCCCTCCGGATCGGCCTTGATGATGGCCTGAATCATCGCGCGGAATTCATCGAAGGTTTCCGGCTCCTTGGTAATGCCGGCCTTCTGGGCCAGATCCCAGCGGTACACGATCACGCGGTCGCCCACCATCCAGTAGGGGTTGGGCTGGCTCTTGCGGGGGATGCAATAGAGCTGGCCGTCGATCTTGAGGGCCTGAATATCATCCACATCCAGATATTCCATCAGGTTCGGATACGCGCTCAGATCGGCGGGCAGGGGCCGCACCACCTCGTCGGCGATCCATGCGTAGTAGTTGGGGGTGCAGATGGCGTCGATGGAGAAAATGTCCGGCAGTGAATTGGCCGCGGCCCACGCCTGAATCTTCTGTACATAGTCGTCCCAGGTGGTGTTCATCGGCTCCAGGCGGATGCCGAATTTCTGCTCCACGATGTCGCGCACCGCGTCGTCGCCCATGCCCAGCGCCGTCTCCACGTCCCAGTGGGCAATCCGGATGGTCACGGGCTCGTCCGCCAGCGCGAAGGAATGCATGGTCAGCACCATCGCGAGGGCAAGCAGGCAGGTCAGCATTTTTTTCATGGGGATCCTCCTTTTTTTCGGTTTTTTATTCCTAACGCCATACGGCGGTCAGAACCTATTCCTTGATGGAGCCGATCATCACGCCCTTGACGAAATACTTCTGCACAAAGGGATATACGCACAGAATCGGCAATGCGGTGATAACGATCGTGCCCATCTGCACGGACTGGGCGGGCACCTTCTTTCCCGAGGCGATCTGCGCCATCAGGGAGAGCTGGTTGTTCATGTTGATAAGCACCTCGCGCAGATAGATCTGCAGCGGGTAGAGGCTCTTTTCATTGATGTACAGGTAGGCGTTCCACCATTCGTTCCAGCGCTCCACAGCGTAGAAAAGCAGGAAGGTCATGGTGAAGGGCAGCGAGATGGGCAGGATAATCCTTACAAGGATCTGCAGGTCGCCCGCGCCGTCGATGACGGCGGCCTCCTCCAGACTGGGCGAGATGGAGCGGAAGTAGTTCTTCATGATGATTACATAATAGGAGCTGACCGCCCAGGGCAGAATCATCGACCAGATGGAGTTGATCAGCCCGTAATCCTTCATGACCAGATAGGTGGGGATCATGCCGCCGGAAAACAGCATCGGGATCACCACCAGCGTCAAAAGGAAGTTTCGTCCCGGCAGCCGTTTCTTGGAAAGCACATACGCCCCGGCCACGGAAAGCAGCATGTTGATCGCCGTGCCTACGATGGTGACAAACAGCGTGTTGCCTAAAGACAGGAAGAAGAACCGGTCGCCCACGATGGTTTTGTACCCCTCCAGATCCAGCGCCCAGAACCACATGTACGGCGTATGCTTCGCCTGCGCCGCGATGTTGGAAAAGGACAGGATCAGCACGTTATAAAAGGGGTATACCGTGATCAGGGCAAGAACGCCCAGAACGGAGATCAGGATGACGTCAAAGGCGCGCACGGGCTTTTTTTTCACAGGGGCGGTGGTAGTCATGGCTTCGCTCCTTTCGGTCTTGCGTCAGAACAGGCCGTCCTCGCCGCAGGCGGTCACCAGCCGGTTCGCGCCCAGCATCATCAGAACGCCGATGATGGATTTGCTCAGCCCCACGGCGGTGGTGTAGCCGAAGTTCTTCGTTCCGCCGAAGGAGGTGCGGTAAATATACGTATCGATGGTGTCCGCCACCTCGTATACCGGCGAGGAGTACAGATTGAACACCTGATCGAAGCTCGCGCCCGTGGTCATGATGCGCCCGATCTCCAGAATCAGCATAATCAGGATGGTCGAGCGGATGCCGGGCAGCGTGATATGCCAGATTTTCCGCCAGCGGTTCGCCCCGTCGATTTCGGCGGCTTCGTACAGCCCCGGGTCAATCCCCGCCAGCGCGGCCATATAAATGATCGTATCCCAGCCTGCTTCCTTCCAGATGTTGGAGAACCAGATGAACGGCCGGAACCCCGTTTTGCTCAGCAGCGGAGAAATGGCGTCCAGCCCCCATACCGTGAGCAGCTGGTTGATTACGCCGTTGGAGGCGAACATGTTTTTGAGAATGCCCGCCATAACAACCCAAGAAATGAAATGCGGAAAGGTGAATACCGTCTGATACAGCTTCTTGATGCGGGCGTGCCGCAGCTCGTTGAGCGCCAGCGCCAGCACAATGGCCGTGGGGAACTGCAGCGCCAGCTTGCCCAGGCTGAAAATCACGGTGTTGCGCAGGGCGCGCAGGAATTCCCCGTCGGAGAAGAATTCACGAAAATTGTTCAGCCCCACCCATGCGCTGCCCCAGATGCCGCCCTTGTAGGAGAATCGCTCAAAGGCAAGGTACAGCCCGGCCATGGGCACGTAGCAGAACATCACGTACCAGACGATCAGCGGCAGAATCAGCAGATACAGCACGCGGCAGTTCCATATCCGCCGCCACAGGGCGCCGGGACGCCTGCTCCGGGTCGTCGTCGCGTCTGTCATATCGCGCTCTCTCCTTGCGTCAGAAAATGATCTTTTTAGGAAGCGGCTTCATTATAGCGAAAGCGGGGTTCAGGTAAAATGGGCTGATTTGACCTGTTTATGTCAAAGTTGTTCCGCAGGAGCGCAGGGCTGTCTTTTTTTGCTTATCGGAAAGAATTATTACATATCGCAAATCTCCGGGAGCTGTGTTATAATGAAAAAAAGCGTCCCTTTTTCTTCATGACATGCCGCGCCGGGAACGAACAGCCGTACGGAAGGGGAACTGCGCATGGGTCGGCACAGTATTCGCACACAGTTTATGGGGATCGTCGTCCTGCTCTCCCTGTCCTTCGCCGTGCTCAGCCTGACCGCCTATCAAAACATATGCGGGCTGCTGGATAAAAAAAACCATAGCTACGCCATGAACAGCAGCCTTGCCTATGCCTACAGCATGAACGATCTGTTTCTGAGAGTGACCAATATCAGCGGCCTGCTGGCCACCAACGGCGACGTGCTGGCCTTCCTTTCCGAGCCGCTGAACGAAAAGACGGTGGGCCTTGTCCGCCGGCTTTCCGACGTGCTGTTCGCTTTTGTGGCCACCAACCCGGACATTCCGGACATTTCCATCGCCGGCCGGCACTCCCGCCGCTCCGTCATCTATTCTACCGCCATGCTGGACGGGCTTTGGGAACGGATGGGCAGCCGCCGGGGCGTTCAGTGCCTGGGCATGGTGGAAACGCGGCTTCTGACGCAAAACGAAACCCCTTCGCCCTTTCTGGTGTTTGGGTGCAATGTGTTTCCCAGCGGAGCGCAGGAGCCCTCCGGCTGCCTGTTTCTTTCGGTCAACCTCTCCCATTTTGTGGCGGACAGCGCGCTGTTTCTGGATCAGAACAGCCGAACCGCCCGGCATTTCCTGGGCGTCAGCCGCGAGGCGCTGTATCCCTTCCGGGGCGATTTTGCCGCCGCGCGGCAGGTGGAAGCGGACATCAGCGCCCACGCGCATCAATTTGATTTTTCCGGCTCCGCGCCCGTAAACATTGCGACTGAGCGGTACGATTATATCTGCCTGTTTCTGCCCCAATCCGATTTTTATATCGTCAGCGCCATTGATAAGTGGGAAACCGTCGCCGATCTGGACGGAACCCGCCTGTACATGATCCTGGCGATCGTGCTGTTCACAAGCTTTCTTTTGCTGGCGTTCCTGCTGCTTCTGCGCGGCGTCGTCCGGCCCATCCGGCTGTTTCACACCCACATCCATTCCATTCGCGGCGGCGACCGCCGGGCCATGCGCGAGCCGCTGCGCCTGAAGGGCTGCCGGGAAATTCGCGAGCTGAGCGCCGAATTCAACGAGATGCTCTCCCAGATTCTTTTTCTGGAAGACCGACTGGTCACAACCGTCGAAAACCTCTACGCTGCGGATATCGAGCGTCAGAAGGCGGAGATCGCCCACCTGCGCAGCCAGATTAACCCGCATTTTCTGTATAACACGCTGGAATCCGTCAAGGGGCTGGCGGTGCGGCACGGCGTGCCGGAAATCGCCGATATTGCCACAGCCATTGGCAAAATTTCCCGCTACAGCATCAAGGGGGCCGTGACCGTCACCCTCGCGGAGGAGATGGAAATCGCCGACGCCTATCTGCGCATTCAGAAAATCCGCTTTGGAAACCGTTTCGAACCCATCGTGAACATTCCGGAAAGCTGCCGGTCGCTGGCGGTGCCCAAGATGCTTCTGCAGCCGCTGGCTGAAAACGCGGTGATTCACGGGCTGGAAAACAGGCGCGAGGGGACGCTGTACATCAGCGCGCACACGCAGGAGGAGGATCTGCTCGTTATTGTGCAGGACGACGGCGAGGGCATGCGCCCGGAACGGCTGGACGAGATCCGCCGTGCGCTGGAGGAAGAAGCGCCGGACAGCGGCCAGATCGGCCTGCGCAATATTCACCGCCGGATCCGTTTGTCCTGCGGCGAAAAATACGGTCTGACCATCGACAGCGCCCCCCGGAGCGGGACGAAGGTGACGGTGCGCCTGCCCGCAGGACGCGCGGCGCAGGCAGGGGAGGAGGCGACGGTATGTACCGGGTGCTGATCGTGGACGATGAGGAGAACGTGATCGCCTCGCTAAAGGAAAGCATCCCCTGGGCGTCCATGAACCTTGAGGTGGCGGGAGAGGCGGACAGCCTGGCCAAGGCGCTGGAGCTGGCGCGAAGGCGCCCCTTTCATATCGTGGTGTCGGATATCAAAATGCCGGGCGGAAGCGGGCTGGAGCTTTTTCGCGAGCTGATCGCGTTCTCGCCGGACACGCAGGGTATTCTCGTCAGCGGACACGCCGACTTCGCTTACGCCCAGAAGGCGTTCCAGTGCGGCGTGATCGGCTACTGCCTCAAGCCGGTGGACGCAGCCGACCTGTGCGCTTACCTGAAAAAGGCCGTTCTGCGTCTGGAGCAGAACGGCGCGCCGAGCCGGGAGGCGCAGCTTTCCGCCGCCATCGCCGAGGAGGAGCCGGGCGCGCTGGCGGCCGCGCTGGAGCGCTTTGGGATGCGTGCGGAGCGCTTCTATCTCGCCGTCGCCGACGGCGGGGAGCGCCCGGGGCAGATTTTTCCCGGTAAAGCCTGCGTCCGGGTTCAGAAGGGCCTCCTATGCATCTTTCTTGAGCGTCCCCTCACGCAGGCGCAGGCGGAGGCCGCCGTGGCCCAGCATCAGCTGAACGGGCTTGGGTATCTGACGGCTCCCAGCCGTCCGGACACGCTGGCGCAGGATCTGCGGACGGCGGTATCCATGGCGATGCACCGTTTCATGACAGGCCGTCGTCAGGCGGTCTGCCGCTGCGGGACGGAAGATCGAAACGTCCTCGCGGGCCTTCAGGACGCGATGGCCTGCCAGGACGACGTTCGGCTGATCCAGCTTCTTCGAGGCATGCGGCGCAGCCTGCCGGACATCAGCGTCGGCTGCGCCTTCCGCATGAGCAACATGCTCCATAATTACCGACTCGACGCTTCCTTTGAGGAGGAGGAAAACGGCTATGCCTACGATTTGAGCCATCTTCTGTCCATGTACGCGAACGTTCAGGAGATGCTGACGGATCTGATCCGGCTGGTGGAGGAGCCCGGTCTTCCGGCGGAAACCGGGTTTGAAAGCGGGAACGTCCACTTTCTTCAGATCGTCCGGTATATCCACCGGCATTACGCCGACGATCTGTCGCTGAACACGCTGGCGGAGGTGCTTCACATGACCCCCGGCTACGTCAGCCGTCTGTTCAGCCGCGAGTCCGGAACCACCTATCGGAAATATCTCACGGAGCTGCGGGTGGAAAAGGCAAAGGAACTGCTCGCCACCACGGGGCTTTCCATCGCCGAGGTGTGCGACCGGGTGGGCTTTAACGATTATTTTCATTTTCTGAAAACGTTCAAGCGGCTGACGGGCACAAGTCCGGGGAAATATGCCGGCGGCGCTTCCGAGGGCTTCTAAAGCTGCTCCGCGCGATCACGCGCCTGTAGCCGGGGCGCGCGCAGCGTGCCGGCGCGGGGCCGTCCTTCCGGATCATCGCCCGCGTCGCCGCCGCCTCACAAAAGGAGCAGCCGGCGCAGGGCGGGTTCCCTTCGGGCCTGAAGAATGCGAACCGTCAGCTTCTCCCGAACGTCCGTATGAACAGAGCAGATTCGTTTATGGCCGACCACGGTAAAGCCTGAAATCCTCCTGCCGTCGACGAGGATTTCTCCTTCTTCAATCCGCTGCCCTACGGTCAGCGCTTCCTCCAGAACGACATAGCGAATCAGCGCGCCCTGCGAAAAGGACAGGGTAAGCTCCGCGCTGCTTTTTCCCGCGCCCGCCTGCCAATAGGTCGCTTTTTCGGCGGTCAGAAGGTTTTCAGCCGGATGCTCCGGGTGCTGGCTGTCCGCATGAAGGGCGCAGGGAGGGATGGGCGCTCCGTGAAAGTCGGCCCGCAGCCTTTGCCCCAACCGCCCGAGCGTCTGGACGTCCGGCTCCGGCAAAAGCCCGCGGGGATCCGGGGGCAGGTTCAGCAGAAAGGCCGCGTTAGCGCCCACGGAGTTCAGATAGATATGGAACAGCTCCTCGTGGCTGCGCACCTGCGTGTCCTCTTTGGAATGATAGAACCATCCGGGCCGAATGGAGGTGTTGACCTCCGCCGGATACCACACCAGCTCCGAAGCGCTTGCAATGGCGTCCCGGCTGCCCAGATCCTCCTCATGGCTGCTGATGCGCCGGGCGAAGGCGGGATCGTCCTCCCGCTGCGACAGGGACGCAATGCGCTCGGTGTCCCGCAGCTCCGCCGGCACCACGCTCCATTCGCTCCGGCGGCAATGGCCCGCCTCGTTTCCGCACCAGCGAACGTCCGGGCCGCATACGCTGATAACCGCACCGGGCTGATATCGCCGGATGACCTGATAATACCGTTCCCAGTCATAGCGCTGCTTTCGTCCGTTTTTTCCCTCGCCGCACGCGCCGTCGAACCAGAAGCAGAAAATCTCCCCGTAGCCCGTGGCAAGCTCCGTCAGCTGATGAACAAAAAAGTCGTCGTAAGGCTTCCCTGTTCCATAGGACGGCTCGTGCCTGTCCCAGGGAGAAAGATACACCCCGAATCGCAGGCCGGCCTCCCGGCAGGCTTGGGCCGCCTCCCGCACCACATCGCCGCGGCCCTGCCGCCAAGGGGAGGCCTTCACGCTGTGGTCGGTATACCGGCTGGGCCACAGGCAAAAGCCGTCGTGATGCTTGCATGTCAAAATGAGCCCCTTCATGCCCGCGCTTTTCACGGCCTCCGTCCACTGGCGGGCGTCCAGCCCCTCCGGATTAAACCATGACGGGTCTTCGCTGCCGTCGCCCCACTCCCGGTCTGTGAAGGTGTTCATGCCAAAGTGAATAAAGGCGTAAAATTCCAGTTCCTGCCATGCCAGCTGGCGGGGACTGGGCGTAATTTCAGCGGCGTATTCGATCAAGGACGGCATTGGCTTCTCCCCCTTTTTGCATTCTGCGAATGGATAATAGCCCAGAACCCGGCTTCCTGTCCATACAGGAGGTTGACGGATTCCTGCATTATTTTGACCCGCGTCGGCGCCCCCGGTTCTGCGGCGGCCCTCCGGAAGGGCGGCGCCGGCTCAGGAAAGGCGCTCGGGCTGCTCCCGCAGCTGTTTTTGCAGCCATTCCCGCGGCGGGAGGCCGTAGTAGTCCTTAAACCTTCGGGTAAAATAGAACGGCTCGTCCATGCCGATCTGCTCCGCCACTTCCTTAATCATGATGCCCGGACGGTTCGTCAGCAGATTCGCCGCCTTTTCCATGCGAAGCCGGTTGATATATTGGAATATGCTGCCGCCGACCTCCTTTTTGAACAGACGGCACAGGTAGCTGCGGTTCAGCCTGGCGGCGTCCGCAATGGAATCCAGCGTGAGGTTTTCGGTAAAATGCGCGCCGACGTATCGCAAAACCAGCTGAATTTCAGAACGATAGCATTCAAACTCCCGTTCGTGCTCCGTGTACAGGATATCCATCCCCTGCAGCACCTGCTCGCAGAGAACGTCGAAGTTTCCGGCGGAGGCGATCGCTTCCCTGCGTGTCTGAATAGCCGACTGGGCGGCCGTAATGCCTGCCGAATATTCCAGAAAATCCAGCAAGCGAACGGCTTGCAGCCGGGCCTGTTCGGGCAGAAGCGGCTGGTCTTTCCAGCTGTTCAGCAGCTCCTTCACGCGCCGCGCGGCCTTCTCGGGCATGCGGCCGCGCAGCGCCTCCAGCGCCTCCTTCAGCGCATGGGATACGGCTTCCTGATCCGGCTGTTCGACAAAGGCGGAGCCTTCCGCGGAAAACGCCAGCCGCTCCGGATGGTAAAAATGCCCCTCCATGGCCTGAAGCGACCGTTGATACGCGGCCTTTGCCGCTTCCACGCCCCGAACGGAAAAGGCGTAGCCCAGCAGCGCCCCGGCGGAAAAAAAGGTGCTCAGCTGCCGGCCCGCAATGCCGACGGCGTCCGTAAAGCCTGCGGTCTCCACGCCGCTCATGGGCAAAAAGCAGAGCATGCAATGATTGCGAACCACCAGAGAAAAGGGCGTTTCAGGCAGGGAAAAGGCCTGCATAAGCAGCCGGACGATATTGGGCGCGATTCTCTTGAGCTTTTCCTTCCCCATAACGCCCTGCGGAAAGCTGATTGTCAGCAGGCATATTTCCTTTTCCAGCTCGGGCGGAAGCAGCCCCTGCGCCCGCAGCTCCTGCAGGCCGTCGTTTTCATCCCGGAAATAGTCCCGGAGAACGTTTTCCGCCACCCGCTGCTTCTGATGGCGCAGCAGGGTTTCCTGCCGCCGGTTCTCCTCCTGTGCCCGGCGGCCGCTTTCTATCCGCTCGGCCATTTTATCCAGCTGCCTTTCCAGCGCCGGGCCTGAGATGTTCACCTTCAGCAAATAGTCGACAGCGCCTTCCAGCAACGCCTGACGAACCAGATCAAAATCCGAATAGTTGCTCAGAATCAGCACCGGCTGCTCCATCCTGTCCGCCTTCATCTGGCGGATCAGCTCGATGCCGTCCTTCACGGGCATCTTCAAATCGGTTACCACCATATCCGCCTCGCCGGAGCGCAGAATCTCCAGCGCCTCTTCGCCGTTGGAGGCGGTCGCATAAAGGGTGTAGGGCGTGCTGTCCCAATCCAGCGCCTGCCGGAGCCCCAGCTTGATTGTGGGCTCGTCATCCAACAGCAGCACACGATAGCTCACGGCTTCTCCTCCTTCCATTCCCGTCTGGGCAAGACGAGGGTGCAGCAGGTTCCCCGGCCGGGCGCGCTGTCAATGCTGAGGCCATAGGCCCCGCCGTAATGGAGACGAACGCGCTGATCCACATTATTCAGCCCGATGCCGGAAAAGCGCTCCCCGCCGCCGGCCATGGCCGCCGGGGCGGCAAACCCGCAGCCCGTATCCTGAATGGACAGCCGCAGATCATCGCCGCAGCACCGGGCGCTGACGGTAATCAGGATGGGCTTTTTCATGCCGCGCGTACCGTGAATGACGGCGTTTTCAGCCAGCGGCTGCAGAATGAAGTGCAGCGCTTCGCAGTTCAGCGCCTCTTGCTCCAGATCGTAGACCACGTCGAACATCCCGGCGTAGCGGATGCTTTGGATGACAAAATAGTTGGTCAGGTTTTCGACCTCCTCGCAGACCGGGATCACCTCCTGATTCCTGACCAGTGTGTTCTGCAGGAGCGCGGCTAAAGCGGAAAGCCCCTTTTCCAGCGCGGGCACTTCGTTCATCCGCGCGACGAACTGCAGGGAGTTCAGCGTGTTGAACAGGAAGTGCGGGTTGATCTGATATTGCAGCATCTCCAGCTCCAGCTTGCGCTGCGCCAGCTGATCCTGCTGCCGCCGCAGGCTGAACAGGCGGTTTTCCTCCATCATATGATTCAGGCTTCCGGCCAGATAGCCCAGCTCGTCCGGGCTGTCGTCCGCCACCCTATGCTCCATATCGCTGCCCCGCGTCAGATTGCACACGGATACCATGCTGTTGATCGGCTGCATGATGCTTCCATATACCATCAGGGTAGCCAGCAGACAAAAGGCGATGAGCACGCAGGAGATGGCGACCAGCGTAAGATTGATGCGCATGGTGCCCTGCGTGACGTTGGAATAGGGGATCGTGGCCACCAGATAGCTGTCCAGGCTGCCGTTATAGTAGGAGATGACCAGATAATTCACCCCGCTGATTTTCGTCAGAAAGGCGGGCTGGCGATTGTCCTTCCCCTGACGGATAACGGCCATCAGACCGTCCTGCAGCGTTTCCCCGCTTCCCAGAAGCTCGCGGTTCTGGGAGGAAAGAAGGCGGCCCTCCCCGTCCGCCAGCACCACGTTGGAGCCCTCCCCAAAGGAGACGTTGGTGAACAGGGTGTTGCTCAGCAGCTTTTCATCCAGATAGATGGTCAGATAGCCCACGTGCTCGCCGTTAAAGTTGACGCTGTAAATTTTCCGCCCAATCACCAGCTTGTCGCTGGAGCGGTAAGTGCGGATATATTGGACGGAGTCCCGCGGGGAAGCCAAGTCGATGGCCCGGATCATTTGCTCATACCGCTCCGGCGGGATATCGTCGTAGCCCAAATCGTATACGATGTTATGATTGCGGTCGATGACCCGCAGGTTCTTCAGATAGATGGACTGAAAGGGGATGGTGTGCAGCAGCTGCGCGATCTCCTGCACGTTCTCCCGGCTGATGCGATAGGTATCGCCGGGCGGCGCGGCCAGCATATTCTGAACCGTGGCGGACACGGAAATGATATTCAGATATTCCTGAAACTTACCGATCTCCGACAGCAGGTTCTGGTTCAGCAGAAACATGGCCTGCCGGGTGGAATCGGACAGGGTTGTGTAAATGGAATCGGTATAAACCTGATAAGCGTACAGGCCCACGCAAAGAACGGGCACGAGCGACACCAGCAGAAACACGCACAAAAGCCGGTGCCGGATCCGGGTGCGGCGGAGCCATGAAAGCACCTTCTGATAGACCGTGCCGCGCTTCATCCCGCCCCCTCCTTGTTATCGCCGTTTTTTCCCTTTCATTATAGGAGTTCTCCGGAAAAAAGTCAATAAAGTATAGGTATCGGCCAAAAGAATGTATTTTCTTTGTGCGAAGCTGGCGATATATTATAAATACGACGAGGATGCAACCCCCTCTCCGCTTCAAGACCGAAAATAAAAAAGGAGGCAAGCAAAATGAAAAAGACCATGAGGACGCTTCTGGCCCTGACGCTGGGAATCGCGCTGCTGTGCGGCTGCGCCTGCGCGGAGGCCGGGCTTGAGAACAAGGAGCTCAACATCGCCATTTTCGAGGGCGGCTACGGATCTTCCTACTGGGAAACCATCGTGGAGCGGTTTGAGGCCGCCTATCCCGGCGTGAAGGTCAATATGCAGATCAGCCCCCAGATCGGCGACATCATCCGTCCCCAGATCGTTGCGGGCAACGTGCCGGATTTCATCTCCATGAACGACAACGACCAGACCGGCGTGCTTCTTTCCCTTATCCGGGAGAACGGGCTGCTGGAGCTGACCGATCTGTTTGAAGGCCCCGGTCTGGATGACGAAACGCCCCTGAAGGATCAGATGCTCTCCGGCGTGCTCGCCACCGCCAAATGCGCGCCCTACGGCGACGGCAGGGTGTTCATAGCGCCCTTCAACTCCAGCCCCATGGGTCTGGTATACAACAAAACCCTGTTTGCGGAAAAGGGATATACCCTTCCGGAAACGTGGGATGAGTTCTTCGCCCTGGGCGATCGGGCGAAGGAGGACGGAATTGCGCTGCTGACCTACGCCGGCATCTATCCGGGGTATATGGAGAGCATGCTGTGGCCCGCCGTCGCGTCTGCCGCCGGCATGGACGGACTGAGCGCCATCTCCAACTACCAGCAGGGCGCCTTTTCCACCGACGAGGTGGTCAGGACGCTGGAAAACATCGTCAAAATCGGCGCCGGCGGCTATCTGATGGAAGGCACCGTGGCCCTGAATCACACGCAGTCCCAGACCGATATGATGCTCAACAAGGCGCTGTTCATTCCCAACGGCAACTGGATGGAGAACGAGATGAAGGACGCGCCCCGCGCCGACGGCTTTGAGTTCGGCCTGTGGCACGCCCCTGTGCCGAACGCCGGCGACCGCGCCTATGTCATGTCCAGCGTGGAGCAGTTCTCCATTCCCGCCAACGCCCGAAACCCGGAGCTGGCCAAGGAATTCCTG
Source organism: uncultured Clostridia bacterium (assembly GCA_934632155.1). GTDB lineage: Bacteria > Bacillota > Clostridia > Christensenellales > Aristaeellaceae > RUG563. Next base: position 44,443 of record CAKTXZ010000002.1, read on the forward strand.
CGCTTCCTGTACACCGACGATTCCGTAAAGCTCTTTGCAGAAAAGGCGAACGGCATCTTCGCCATGAAAGACGGCGCGGAGCTGGCCAAAGAGTATATCTCCTCCGGCGTGTACAACATGAACGACGTCTATGAGCACGGCGACTTCCTGGTGTTCGGCTTCGCCTCCCTGCCCAAGGGCTGCAAGGTCGTGCCCAATGATGAAATCTTCAACGCCATGACCGACGTGATGACCGGCAATCTGACGGCTCGGCAGTGGGCGGAACGGGTGGAGGCCGCCTTTACCGAGGTGGCGAATACGCCCATGTAACTCTCCCTTCTTTGTATCGCTTCAGCTCCCCTGCCCTGCCTTTCTGGGGCGGGGGAGCTTTTCAGAAAGGAGCTTTATATGACCGGCGCAGCGGTGCCTTCCCCAAAACATCGGAAACTTCCGATCGTGTTTATTCTCGCCAGCGTTGTTCCGACGCTGATCCTGACGGTTCTGTTCATTGTTATTCCAACCCTGCGGGCGCTGTGGCTGTCCTTCACCGACGCCACCTCTCTGGGGCTCAACAGCCGTTTTGTGGCGTTTGAGAATTATGCCTATATGCTTCGGGATCGTTATTTCATTTTGGCGCTTGTCAACACGGCCAAGCTGATGGCGGTCGTGCCGGCCGTCACCATCGCCCTTGGCGTTGGGCTGGCCTATATGATTTCCCAGTCCAAGCTGAAGGAAAGGGGCCTGTACCGCGCCATCCTGTATTTTCCCAACATCGTCTCGCTCACGGTGGTGGGCATCATATGGTCGTTTGTTTTTCATCCGAATCTGGGCATTATCAACACCACCCTCAGGGCGATCGGTCTGGAGGGCCTTGCGCGCCCGTGGCTCGGCGATTCCCGGACAGCCCTGTGGTGCATTGCCGTCACGCTGGTGTGGCAGGCCACGGGCTATTATATGGTCATGCACATTGCCGCCATGGACGGCATATCCCCGGAAATCTATGAAGCGGCGAAAATCGACGGGGCCGGAGCGTGGCGGCGGCTGACTTCCATCACGGCGCCGCTGATCAAGGATATTATCGGCATCACGTTTGTGCTGGCCTTATCCGGCACGCTCAACCTGAGCTTTACCCTCTCCAAGGTTATGACCGGGGGCGGGCCCAACGGCGCCTCCTCGGTGCTTTTGCAGTATATGTATCAGCAGGGCTTTATGCGCGGCAACTTTGGCTACGCCATGTCCATCACGGTCTTTACGCTGACGCTGTCCGTTTTGCTCTCGGGCCTTTCGCGGCGGATGACCAGCGAAAAGAAGGAAGGTGTCGGACGATGAAAAGCAGCACCCGCGAAAAGCGCGCCGCCGCCTGCGCGAGCCGGGCGGTTCGAATCCTTCTGATTTTGGTTTCGCTCCTGATGCTTTACCCGCTGATCTGGAACGTCTATTCTTCCTTCAAGACGAATCAGGAGTTTTTGGGGAACGCTTTTTCCCTTCCCGCCTCGCTGGAATGGGACAACTATGCCCGCGCGATATCGAAATCCCGCCTGCCGGAAAACGTGGGCAACTCGCTGCTGCTGATCGCAGTCACCCTGACGGTGATGGTGCTTTGCGTGATCCCCTGCTCCTATTGTCTGGCGCGATACCGCTTTTTCGGCGCAAAAATGCTGCTGCACGTGCAGATGGCGGCGATCTTCATTCAGGCGACGGTCATTATGGTGCCCCTGTTTTTGCAAATGAATATGCTGGGATGGCTGAACAACCGTCTGGCCCTTGGCGTTTTATACGCCACGATGCAGTTTCCCTTCTCCATTTTTCTGCTGTGCGGCTTCCTGCGCTCCGTTCCGGCGGATTACGACGAAGCGGCGATGATCGACGGCTGCGGCCCTTTGAAAACGCTGCTTTACGTGGTGGCGCCCATGGCCAAGGCCGGGCTGATAACCATTGGAATGATTACGGCCATGAGCGTGTGGAACGAGTATCCGATGGCGCTGGTCATGCTGACTGACCCCGGAAAGCAGACCCTGCCCGTAGGCTTGGCCGTACTCTATGAGGTGCAGCGCTATGCGACCGACTGGACGGCGCTGTTTGCCGCGCTGGTATTAGCGCTGATCCCCACGCTGCTCCTGTTCCTGACGGGACAAAAGCAGCTGATTCAGGGGATGAATATGGGCGGGCTGAAAGGATGAGCGGCCCCTGAGCGGATCGCTCAGGCAATGAGCTGTCCATCGCCTGCAGCCGGCCGTCATGAACGGGGGAACCATCGTAACGGGAAAAGCGAAGCGGAACCGGAAAATCAACGGACAGGCCACCGGCTCAGCCGGTGGCCTGCGTGTCAAAAAACTACGTTTTTGACTCGTTCCCTGCAGAATGAAGGACCTTATCCGGCAGGACGGGGCTGCAAAAGCTCTCCCGCCAGGCAAAGCCGGGCGATACGAATCAAAAGGAAGGGCTGGCCGCCCTTCCTTGCGTCCCGTAAGCTTGCGCGCTCCTTTTTTGGCAGTCTGACCACCGGCTTAGCCGGTGGTTTTGATTTTCTTTACGCTTTCTCTTTCGACCAGCCAGACGTCCAGCAGCGTACGTTCGGGGGGCAGCGCCTTTTGGCGAATGTGGCGCATCAGCATATCGACAACCAACGAGGCCTTTTGCGTGATATCCTGCGCCAGCGTGGTAAGCGGCGGATACGCGATTTCCGCAATGGGCAGATTATCGAAGCCGAGAACGGACACGGTATCGGGGATGCTGACATGCATCCTGTGCAGCGTTTGCATCAGCTGCACCGCTACGCGATCCGACGTGCAGAAGAATGCGGTTGGCGCCTCTTGCTTTGACAGCATGCCGCTGAGCAATTCCTCGTTTACGGCGGCCAGCGGCGTGGAAATAATATGCTCGTTCGGCAATTGAATATGATACTGCTGAAGACCCGCCTTGAAGCCCAGCAGGCGGTGCTGGTCAACCTCGCTGTCCTCCAGATAGTTGGCGATGAAGGCGACATGGCGATGACCCATCCTGGCCAGATATTCGCCGGCCATCTGGCCGCCTGCGGCGTCGTCAACCCCCACGTGGTTGATGCCGGAAATGCGAAAATAGCAATCCGTGAATACCGTGGGGATGGCGGGCAGCGCACGAATGCGCTGCAGATGCTTGCTGAAGGAGCCGTTGAAGACGGCTCCCGCCACATTCCATCCGCGCAGATCATTCTCGACGGCCTGAAAATCGTCCGTAAAGCGAATGAGCGGGTAATAGCCGTTTCGATACAGTTCCGTCGTCAGCGCGCCCACATATTCCGCCGTGTAGGGATTCCGGAAGATGTTTTCATTTTCGTGCGCTTGCACAATGATGGCGATCACATGGGATTCCCGATGCGCAAGCGACCGGGCGGCCTGATTGGGCACATAGCCGGAGGCCTGTATAAGGGCCTGAATGCGGCTGACGGTATCCGAGGATACCCTTTTGTGGTTTCCGTTGATTACGTTTGATACGGTTGCCACGCTTACGCCGGCGGCCTGAGCAATTTCCTTCAATGTTTTCATAAGCATCCCTCGCCTCGCATGATACAAAACGATTATAACATATCCCATGTGCCAAAATCAAGGTGTAAACGAGTAAAACGCTTAATCTTTTTCAATACGCTTATTCGATGCAAATCGACAGAATACGACATGTAAAAATGTAAAAAACGGCAGTTTTACATTGAAATAGACGCATTAAAATCGGGCGTAAAAAATATTGCGCCGGTACTTGACAGATGGCTGAAGGCGTGGTATATTTTCAATAGATTAAGCGTTTTACTTGTAAGGGAGTGATTCCTGTGAAAGCGACCGTGGGCAGGGCTTACGTGCGGCGGGAGGAAGTTCCTGTAAAGGAATCCCTGTGCAGGGCCTGCAGGCAGATTGGGCACAACTGGGGGCTGTATCTTCTCCTGCTTCCTTCTCTGACGCTGCTGATCCTGTTTTCCTATAAGCCCATGTACGGCGTCGTCATCGCCTTCAAAAACTACAAAAACGCGCTGGGAATTACCGGCAGCCCATGGGCCGCTCCGCTTTTCAAATATTTCGAAAAGTTCTTCAAGTCCTATCAATTTGGCACGACGATTCGCAATACGCTGGCGTTGAACCTATACAGCCTGCTGGCCGGATTTCCTATTCCCATCCTATTGGCGCTCATGATTAATCAAATTACCGCCAAGCGCTTTCGCAAGGGCTTTCAAACAGTTCTCTATCTGCCGCATTTCATTTCAACCGTTGTCATGGTCGGCCTTCTGCTGATTTGGCTGTCGCCCTCGCGCGGCCTGCTGGGCGCAATGTACGGCTTGTTCGGCAAAACCGCGCCCAACATCATGGGGGAGGCGGGCGCGTTTCGCAGCATCTATGTGTGGTCCGACATATGGCAGCATGCCGGGTGGGATTCCATCATCTTCCTGGCGGCGCTGTCCTCCATCGACCCCACGCTCTACGAGGCGGCCGTTGTGGACGGCGCGTCCCGCCTGCAAAAGCAGCTCTACATCGATTTGCCGCTGCTGCTTCCCACGGCGAGCATCATGCTGATTTTACGCGCGGGCGGCATGATGAACGTGGGCTTTGAGAAGGTGTTCCTGATGCAAAACAGCCTGAACATGCCGACCAGCGAGGTGATTGCCACCTACGTATACAAAATGGGCCTGAAAAGCAACCAGTATTCCCTTTCCACGGCCGTCAACCTGTTCAACAATGTGATTAACTTCGCGCTACTGATTATTGTAAACGGCGTTACAAAAAAGCTTGGCGAAACCAGCCTGTGGTAAGGGGGAGTAGAGTTGCTGCACGTGCGTCAAAAGGTTCGGTCGCAGCGAAGCGACGTGGCGTTCAACATCATCCTGTACGCCGCCTGTACGCTGCTGCTTCTGCTGATTCTGTATCCGCTGTGGTTTATCGTGATCGCTTCCTTCTCCGATCCTTCGGCCGTTGCGGGCGGCCACGTATGGCTGCTGCCGGTTGGGTTTACGCTGGATGGCTATGAGGAATTGCTCAAGCAGGCGAACGTGTGGATCGGATACCGCAACACCATTACCTACACCCTTGTGGGCACGCTGATCGCGCTGGCCGTCAATATTCCGGCGGCCTACGCCCTATCCCGCCGGGATTTATGGGGGCGAAGGGCGCTGATGGGGCTGTACGTGTTCACCATGTTTTTTTCCGGCGGCCTGATTCCCACGTTCTTGACCATTCAGCAGGTCGGCCTGTACAACACCTTCTGGGTGATGGTGCTTCCCTTCTCCGTGAGCGCGTATAACATCATCGTCGCCCGTACCTTTTTCCAAAACAGCCTTCCCGCCGAGCTTTGGGACGCTGCGCAGGTGGATGGCTGCGGCAACCTGAGGTTCTTCTTTACCATGGCGCTTCCGCTGTCCAAGGCGGTGGTTTCCGTCATTGCCCTCTGGACGGCGGTCGGCCAGTGGAATTCCTACTTTAACGCGCTGATTTATATCCGCGACAGCAGCCTGCACCCGCTGCAGCTGATTATGCGGAACATTCTGATTACCAACCAGAGCTTTGCGGCGCTTGGCACGGGCGAGGCGGCCATTATCGCCATGCGCAAGGCGAATCTGGTGCGCTATGCCATGATTATTGTATCCACGGTTCCGATTATGTGCGTGTATCCCTTCATTCAGAAATACTTCGATCAGGGCGTGATGATCGGCTCGATCAAGGGATGATGCGATTTCGGGCCTTTTAACGTATCGTTTCAGGGACTGCGCCGGGCAGGGCAGTGGGCGTGCGCCCCGCCTTGCTTGGTTGCGCGGAATAAAAGCGCGCGCCGCGTTTGGACTTGAGAATCGTATGACGCCGAACCTGAACGGCAGTTTCAGCCGTTTGGAAATAAAAGGAGGTTTTGTCGATGAAGAAGCTCGTATCTCTGTTCCTTGCCCTGCTGCTTACGCTTTCGTGCGCGGCGGCCATGGCGGAAGCCCCCGGTTTCCATGCCGAGGGGATGCCGATTGTGGATGAACCCATCACCATCAAGGTGCTGACCATGCGTTGGGCGGACATGGGCGATTCCTTCGCCACCAACCCCTTCCTGGTTAATCTGGAAAAGGAATCCAACGTTAAGATTGACTGGCAGATCGTCTCCTCCAACGACTGGGGCGATCAGAAGCCCATCCTGCTGGCCGGCGGCACGGACGTGCTGCCCGAGGTTGTGCTCGGCTTCCAGACCTTTAACGAGGCCGACATCATGAGCAACGTGGAATACTTCATTCCGCTGGAGGATCTGATTGAGCAGTATATGCCCAACCTGACGAAGGCGTTTGAAGAGATGCCTGCGCTCAAGGCGATTTCCACCTCCGCCGACGGGCATATCTATTCCCTGCCTTCCCGCATGCCCAAGCGCCCCATCGCCTGCAATGTGCCCGTTATCAACATGCAGTGGCTCAAAAACCTGAACCTTGAGGTGCCCAACACCATCGAGGAACTGGAAGCGGTGCTGACCGCCTTCAAAGAACAGGACGCGAACGGCAACGGCGACCCGAACGACGAAATTCCCTTCACCAGCATCGGTCTGGGCGAAGATTTCTTCATGCCCTTTGGCATCAACGATCCCAACGGCACCGGCTTCATCATCAACGAAGACGGCTCCGCCTCCTACCTCTACACCAGCGAAAAGTACAAGGAAGGCCTCAAATGGGCGCACAAGCTGTACGCCGCCGGCCTGATTGACAACGAAACCTTCACGCAGGATCAGGTTATCCGCGACGCGAAGTGCGACGATCCCGAGGTTTCCCGCGTCGGCTTTGGCTACGCGTGGAGCTATGACGCGATCTTCCGCCGCTGGATGAACGAATACGCCGTCATCGCGCCGCTGGCCGGCCCCGACGGCAATCGCTATCAGCATGGCGACAAGAACGGCGTGTCCTCCCTCAAATCCAACCAGCTGTCCATTACCACCGTTTGCAGGTATCCCGAGGTGGTGCTGCGCTGGGCCGATCAATTCTACACCGGCGAAGCCAGCATCCAGAATTTCTGGGGCGGTCTGGGGGAAGTGACCACCGCCAACGGCGACGGCACCTATTCCCTGAACAATCCGCCCGAGGGCACCAGCGCCGACGCCTGGTACTGGGCGCGCTCCCTGCGCGACTTCGGCCCCAAGTATTCCTCGCTGGAGTTTGACAGCAAGATCATTCTGGATCCCACGCAGGGCGACGGCCTGAAGGTCGCCATGGATGCGCAGACCGCTCAGTATGTCACCGACTGCTTCCCCGAGCTCAAGTATACCCCCGAGGAATATGACGAGATTTCCTACCTGAACGCCAATATCCGGAGCTACGTGGACACCATGCGCGCCCAGTGGGTCACCAATGGCGGCATTGACGAGGGCTGGGACGCCTATGTGGCGCAGCTGAATGAAATGGGCCTTGAGGATCTGTGCGCCATCTATCTGAACGCGTACGCCCGCTATCAGCAGAGCAAGTAACGCTTCGGCCGAATGCGGCGTTCGCTTGCGCCTTTCCCTCCGCCATTGCTTCCCTTCGGTCAACGCAGCGGCGTTGCTTCTCCCTTCGTTTGACCCGGCCGGAGCGAAGAATGCGCTTTGCATAGCGCCGCATGGGGCCTGAGAATCACATAAGGACGGCGGATGCGGATGGAACAAACCATTCGCATCCGCCGTCTGACAAAAAAGAAGAAGGACGGATCGATATGACCACCATCTTTACGGGGCGCTGCTATCGGATTTCATTTTTGACCGATCGGCTGGTTCGGTTCGAATATCAGGCGAACGGGCGCTTCGAGGATCAATACACGACGAGCGTGCAAAACCGAGATTTTCCCGCCGTGAAGGTGGAAGCGCAGCATACCGGCAAGGGCGTCGAGCTGGATACCGAATATTTGCATATCGTATATGACGAGCAGCCGTTTTGCCCGAACGGTCTGCTGATTTGCGTAAAGGGCAGGGTTTCTGCGTTTCACAGCGTCTGGCGCTACGGGGAGGCGTTTGCCACGCTGGGCGGCACGGCGCGCACGCTGGACGGTGCGGACGGCGAAATTCCGGTGGAAAACGGGTTCATTTCACGCAGCGGTTTTTCCGTTCTGGACGACAGCCAAAGCATGCTTTTGACGCAAGACGGGCGATTCGTTCCCCGTACCGAGAGCGAAACGGATTTTTATTTTTTCGGATACGGCCATGATTATCAGCAATGCCTGCGGGACTATTATCGCCTCTCGGGCGCCGTTCCCATGCTGCCCCGCTATGCGCTGGGCAACTGGTGGAGCCGCTTTCATGAGTATACGGAGGAAAGCTACCTTGCGCTGATGGAGCGCTTCCGGCGTGAAAAGGTTCCGCTGTCCGTGGCGGTGATCGATATGGACTGGCACCTGACCGACGTGCCCTACGGCAGCGGCTGGACGGGCTATACATGGAACCGGGCGCTCTTTCCGCAGCCGCGGCGCTTTCTTGCTGCGCTTCACGAGCGGGGGATGCACGTCACGCTGAACCTGCATCCGGCCGGCGGCGTAGAGCCGCATGAGGAGGCCTATGCCGCCATGTGCGCGGCGCTGGGCAGGAACCCGGAAAGCCGGCAGCACATTGATTTTGACGCGGCGGACGAAGCGTTTTGGCGGGCGTATTTCAAGTGCCTGCATCATCCCTTGGAGGCGGAGGGCGTAGATTTCTGGTGGATTGATTGGCAGCAGGGCACGCAGAGCGCGGTTAAGGGACTGGATCCGCTTTGGGTGCTGAATGAAAAGCATTACCGCGACAGCCGGAGAAACGGGAAGAGGGGGCTGATCCTTTCCCGCTACGCAGGGCCGGGCAGCCATCGAACGCCGCTGGGCTTTTCGGGCGATACCCTTATGACATGGGCGTCGCTGGACTTTCAGCCGGCCTTCACAGCCATGGCGGCGAACGCCGGCTATCCGTGGTGGAGCCATGATATCGGGGGGCATATGCAGGGAATCCGCAGCGATGAAATGTCGGTTCGCTGGGTGCAGCTTGGCGTGTTTTCACCCATTATGCGGCTGCATTCGGGCAAGCTGCGCTTTGCCGGCAAGGAGCCGTGGAGCTACGGCGGCGAGGCGGAGGCCGTCATGAAGGCTTACCTTCGCCTGCGGCATCGTCTCATTCCGTATCTGTATTCCGCTGCGGAAAGAACGCACCGGCTGGGCGAAGCGCTGGTTCGTCCCCTGTACCATTGCTGGCCGGAGCGTGAGGAGGCCTATCAGGCGCGCAATCAATACCTCTTCGGCCCGTCTTTGATGGTTTGCCCGATTACGACGCCCATGAACGAAGCGCTCAAAATGGCCGGCGTGAAGGCGTGGCTGCCGGAGGGAATATGGTTTGATTTTACAACGGGTCAAATCTATACCGGCGATCGCATGCTGACCATATGGCGCGGGCTGGGGGATTATCCGGTGTTTGCGCCCGCCGGGGCGATTGTTCCGCTGGCGGATACGATGAATGCGAATGAAAACCCTGCGGAAATGACGCTGCGCGTATTCGGCGGCAAAAGCGGCGCTTACGAATTGTTCGAGGACGACGGCGTGAGCCTTGACTGCGAGCCTGTCTGGACGCACCTATCGTTTGATTGGGAAAAGGGTCGATTGCAAATGGACGTCGAGGGAGAGCGCGCGCATTTGCCTGAAACGCGCACATGGCATGTGGAGCTGATCGGCGTTGCGCCCACGAAGGTCAGCGCGGGTGGGAAAATGCTCCCCTGCGCGTATGATACGACGCGGAACGCGCTTTGCTTTACCCTTCGGACGCACAGAGACGATCGGCGGGCGCAATGCGCCTTTGATTCCATGCGCCTTGCGCAGGACGATTGGCTGGCGCGCGCCGCGCAGCGCCTGCAGACGGCGCAGACGGATAACAACGAAAAGGAAATGATCTGGGGCCTGCTGAACCGGAAGGGCAATACGCCGTCCGTTCTGGGAACGATGAACGCAGGCTGCAAAACCCCGGCGCTGGTTCATTGTCTGGCCGAGGTGCTCTTTGCGCAGGATGGAACGGAAGGAGATAGCAAAAGATGATTCGCCATATTCCGGAGGGTATTTTCCCCTTTGAAGACAGCGGATACGCAAGGAAGCCCTACCTGCCCTTTGTCGGGCAGGCCGTCGCGCTGGATTGCCTTTGCGGCGACGGCGTACCGCGGCTGGAAATACGCGGCGCGGCTGCCGACGTGCGGCCGCCGGTTCCCTGCGGCGAAAGCCGTTGGCGCTTTGAACTTGCGCCCTTTCGCGCGCCCGTTTCCTTTGCGTATCGCTTTGTTTGCGGCCATGAGCAGACCGCGTGGTTTCAGGCGGACGTATTGCGCGAGGCCGTCGTTTCCAAGCCGATTGAAACGGGAAGCGGATGGCTGCGCCTTGACGAGCGGGTATATTTGCATTTCGCGCTGACGGACGCGGCCTTTACAAGCTGGCTCAGCGACCGTCCCGCTGCGGCGGCCGGCGATGCGCCCTCCGCATGGCGGCTGGAAATGGACGGACAATCGCTGTGGCGCTTGCGCCGGGGCGATGAAACGCCCGTCGCCTGCCGGGAGATGCGGCTGGGGCTGCGCGCGGACGGGTCCGCCGCATGGCAGGAGATGGCGCTCGATAGTACGCACCGGCATGTTTGGGGCACGGGCGAGCGCTTTGACAGCGTGGACCAGCAGGGAATGGGCGCGTGCGGGAAGGTTGTAGAGCATTTTACCCGACAGGGCGCGTGGAGCTATCTTCCCACGCCGTTTTTCATGACCGACGCCGGGTTCGGCTTTTATCGTGACGCCGGGTGCGATGTTGCGATGCGCTTTTCCGGGCAAATCCGCATTGCCTCGCAGGTAATTCCCGGCCGCCGCGACACATGGCTGTTGGGCGCGCCCGCGGCGCAGCTTGCCGCCTATATACAGCTGACGGGCGCGCCCACGCTGCCGCCGGAATGGGCCTTCGGCCTGTGGATCAGCGCCAACGGCTGGCGCTGCGACGCGGATGTGGACGAGCAGCTGGACGCGCTGAAAAAATATGATTGCCCGGCGTCCGTGCTTGTGCTGGAGGCTTGGAGCGATGAGAGCACCTTCTATCGCTGGAGCGAGGCGTGGGAAGCGCCGCGCCGAATGATTGAAAAAGTGCGTCGGGCCGGGCTGCATCTGGTGCTGTGGCAGATTCCCGTGCTCAAGGCCCTTGGCGATTGCCCTTATCCGGAGGCGGCCAAGCGGGATCGGGACGAAGCCGTATCCAAGGGCTTCGTCGTGCGCCGTGCGGACGGATCGCCCTATGTGATTCCGGAAAAATGGTTTGCCGGCAGCCTGCTGCCCGACTTTACCAATCCGGAGGCGTGCGCTTGGTGGTTTGGCAAGCGCGAGCATCTGCTGCAGGAGGGCGCGGAGGGCTTTAAGACCGACGGCGGCGAATTTTTATTCGGCAGCGATATTTGCCTGCATGACGGAACGCCCGGCATCGAGGCGCATAACGTCTACGCCATGCAGTATCTGCGCGCTTACCATGCATGGATGCGGCGACAGGGCGTGAGGGGCGTGCTGTTCAGCCGCGCCGGTTATGCGGGCGCGCAGACCGTGCCGATTCATTGGGCCGGGGATCAGCTGAGCACATGGGATGAACTGCGCGCGCAGCTGACGGCGGGACTTTCGGCGGGACTTTCGGGCGTGATTTTCTGGGGGTTCGATATCGGCGGTTTCGCCGGCGAGCTGCCCGAGGCCGAGCTGTACCTGCGCGCCACGGCGATGGCTTGCTTTGCGCCCGTCATGCAGTGGCATGCCGAGCCGCGAAGCGGCCAGTTTTACGCCACGCACGATCCGGCGTTTAATAACGACCGCAGCCCGTGGAATCTGGCGCGACAGCAAAGCGCGCCGGAGATTATTGAAATCGCCTGCGCGTTCGCCCGTCTGCGCGAGCGGCTGCGGCCCTATCTGTGGGCGGAGGCGCAGGCCTGCGTGCGGAACGCCCGTCCCATGATGGCGCATCTGTGCCTTGATTTTCCCTCCGATCGCCGGGCGCTTGGCTGCAATGATGAATACATGCTGGGCAGGAGATATCTGGTTGCGCCGGTGGTTCAGAAAGGCGCGCGGGGCAGGGCGGTTTATTTGCCGCAGGGAAAATGGCGGCATTTCTTCACGAACGAGATCATAGCGGGGGGGATTGCGCGCGAATTTGATTGCGCGCTGACCGAAGCGCTGGTATTTGAACGGCTGGAGACTAACGGGTGAAACGGAGCGGCTGACGCGGCCTCAAAGCGGCTCTGTTCCCGCGCCGCCGGGCGGCGTTTGCCGGAATTTTCGCAGCAAAGCGAAGTGCCCCTTGAAGAAGGATAAACGGCGGCGGGCGGCGAAGCGATTATCTCAGGAATCGATGTTTGATGATCCGACGCGAAAAAAGGCGGAACAAAGCAACAAAGATGAATTATCAGGTAACGGGCAATGAATACGTGTCCCCGCCCGCCCTCCGGGCAAGCAACGGGGCGGCGGAGGGGTTCGTGCGCATCGTTCGCGATGCGCACGGTCAGCTGCGGCGCGGCGGCGAGCGGAAGCGGGCTTTCCAGCCGATCGGCGCTGTCGAAGGCGCAGCTGTCAATGACGCGCACGCCGTTCATGAGCGCAGCAGTTTTCAGGCTCCGGCGCAGAGCGCGGGCGTTTTCTTGGCCTTTCGTGCCCGCGCGGCTTGCGTTTTCCCGCTGTTTATGGTATGCTATATCAGATAGGAACTGATGCAAAGGAGAGCCTGAAATGACGCGTTTTCAACCAATGATTCGCAGCCTTGCGCTTACGCTTGCGTTGGCGGCGCTGACGTGCTTTTCCGCGGCGGCGGAATCGCTTTCCCCCCTTCCGATGAACGACCTTTCCTTCGGCCCGGCGCCCAAGACGGAAAATTATCTTTCCGCGCAGGAATATGCGGACGATTCCATCGCCGTTCGCCTCTATGAGGACGAGTATGACGGCACGAAGTATTTTTTTGCGCATGTGAAAATCACCAATCCCTCGCAGCTGCGCACCATTCCCGCCGCCGTGGTCAATTCGCCCCGCGCGGCCTTTGCACGCAGCGCGTCGGAGAATAATTTCCGCGGGCGTTATGTCGCCAAGGCCGTTAACGCTGTGATCGCCATCAACGGCGATTTCTACACCAAGACCGATATGTGCAAGGTGGTGCTGCGGCAGGGGCAGCAGGTTCGCAACATGGCCAACGGCGCGTCCGACCTGCTGGTGATCGACAAAAACGGCGATTTTTCCGCCCTGCCCGCCGCGCAGTGCGCCGATCCGGAGGCCTATGCGGCCTATTATGAGGCGCATCGCGACGAAATGTATCAGGTCTTCTGCTTCGGCCCGGTGCTGGTTGAAAACGGCGAAAGCGTCGTGCCGGACGATTACCAGAACAATTCCGTCGGCGCGCAGAAACGCACCCAGCGTTCCGCCATCGCGCAGCTGGGGCCGCTGGAGTATATGCTGATTACCTGCAACGGCCCGCAGACCCAAAACAACAAGGGCATGACCGTGGCGGAATTCGCAGCCGTGTGCGAAGCGGCGGGCAAGCGGCTCAACGAGAACGGCTGCCGGCTGGCCTATAATCTGGACGGCGGCAACAGCTCCACGCTGGTTTTCCGGGAAACGAACAAAAAAACGGGCAAGCTGAATTATGTCAAGGTCAACTGCCCGGAGATCGAGCGCTTTCTGGGGGATATGATTTACTTTGCGACGTTGGTGAAATAAAATGACGGAGCTTGCAACCTTTACCATTCTGGGCGTTACGGTGACGCGCTATGCGTTATACGCGCTGCTGGGCTTTTTAGCGGCTGCGGCGCTGGGAGCCGCGCTTGCCAAGCGATACGGTGTGCGGGCGCGCGCGGCGGTCGGCTTTGCCGTGCTGGCCGGCGTGCTGGGGCTCTTGGCGGGGCGCGCGGTGTACTGTCTTGTTCGCCGCGATTCGCTTTTCTTTAGCGATATGGGCGAGTTTCTGGGGCTCGCGCCGCTGTTTGACTTTACCGTCGGCGGGGTAAGCGTGGTGGGCGCTGTGCTGGGCGTGGCGCTTGCGGCGCTGGCGTGCCGCCTGCTCACGCGCCGCCCGGCAAGCGCGTATATGGATTGCGCCGTGCTGCCCGGCCTTGCGTATTATGCGTTCATGCGCTTCATTGAACCGCTGAGCGGGCAGGGCTACGGCGACCTGATGACGCAGGAGGCGCTGTGCTTTTATCCGCTGTGCCGGATGAACGATTGGGGCGATTGGACGCTGTCGGTTTCCTTTATCGAGGGCGTGCTGGCCGTCGCGGTGCTCTTTTCGCTGGCCTTTATCGCAAAAAAATGCCGTCGTTCCGGAACGCTGACGCTTTACGCGGCCACGCTGCTGGCCGCAACGCAGATTATCCCCGAATCGCTGCGCTGCGACGATGTGCTCTACATCTTTATCTTTGCGCGCGTTACGCATATCGGCTGCGCGGTGCTGCTGTTTACGGCGCTGCTGACGGCGCTGCTGCACGGTGTAAGAAACGGCCTGCGCGGGCGAACTGTCGTGATGGAGCTTGCGCTTTCATTGCTGGGGCTTGGCGTGTGCATCGGCACGATTTTTGCCTTGGACAAGACCAATCTGCCTCCGCTGGCGGTGTATGCCGTGCTGCTGGCGGCGCTGGCGGCGCTGACGACGCTCAACTGCCGCCGCATCCGAAAGGAGGATCTGCGCGCATGATGCAAAAAATCGTCGCTGTCGCGCTGCTGCTGTGTCTGCTGTGTCCTGCTGCACTGGCGCAGGTGTATGAGCTTCCCGAAGGGCGAAACGTTGTGTTGGCCGTGGGCGGGAGCTTCGCCTATGCGCGCACTGCATCGGGCGAAATTCGCGTATGGGGCGATAATCAGTTCGGCCAGCTGGGCAAGGGCAGCACCAAGCAGAGCTTTCAGGTATCGCCCTTCAAAACCAAGAACGCTGAAATTGACCCTTCGTGCATTACCGATATCGTGCCCGCCAACGATTACAGCTTTTTGATGATGTCGGACGGCTCGGTTTACGGCGTGGGGAATAATTCCTACCTGCCGCTGACCAAGAAGGAGGGCAACTATACCACCCACGTGCGCGTGGCGCTGCCCGAGGCTCCCGCCGCGATGGCGACGGGCTTTGGCCACGCGATGATGCTGACGCAAGGCGGCGAGGTTTACGCGTGGGGGCGCAACAGTCAGGGGCAGGTTGGCAACGGCGGCACGAAGAAGACCCAAACGCCCAGCCGTGTGCCGGTTGAAAACATCGTTCAGATTGCCTGCGGCGGGAAGTTCTCGCTTGCGCTGGATCGGGACGGCGTGCTTTGGGGCTGGGGGGATAATGAGTTTCACGAGCTGCTGCCCGATACCACGAAGAACCAGACGACCCCCGTGCGCATCGATACGGGCGACATTGATATCGCCGTGATTGACGCCTGCGGCGCGAGCGTGGTGCTGCTGGACAAAAACGGCACGCTCTGGACATGGGGCAAAAACGACATGCAGCAGCTGGGCTACGACACCGACGGGAAAACGACCGCCGCGCCGCAGGCCGTGCCGCTGCCGCTTCCCGTCGTTTCCGTGGCGGCCTATTCCTCGCAGACCTACGCCATCCTTTCGGACGGCTCGCTCTGGTCGTGGGGTAACAACAGCTACGGTCAGCTGGGGCAGGGCTTTCGTTCGGCTGCGTCGCAGGGCGTGCTGCCCGGTAAATGCTGGGACGGCGACGTGGCGCTCGTTATGGGCGGCAGCCTGTTTGTCGTCGCCATGCTTCAGGACGGCACCGTGCTGACCGCCGGCATCAGCAAGTTCGGCCAGCTTGGCCGCGGCGACGCAAAGAGCCAATATGCCCTGTCGCCTAACGGCATGAATTTGATCACCGATTGACAAGCCTTCGCTGTCGGATCGTTTTATCAGGCGGACGATTGCGCCTGAAAACATTTTCTTGACGTTTTCAGGGCGCGCGCATATAATGGAGCATGGCAGGGAACGGGAAAAAAACCTGATTCCGCCGCGAAAGAGAGGGCGTGCCGCCGGCTGCAAGCGCGCCTCGCGGCAGCAGGCAGTGCCCCCGGGAGCCGCAGGGCGGAAATACGCAGTATGCCCTGCCGTGATCGCCGCGTTAAGGCGTTTTCCGAAAATTGGAGTGGATTGACAGCATGCTGTTCTCTGAACGGGACGGCATGCTTTTTTCTGTGGAGGGAAGCGGATGTTCGACACGTTGAAAAGGGACTTGGACGCTGTGCTCAAGCGCGATCCCGCTGTGCATTCCCGGGCGGAGGTATTCTTCTGCTATCCGGGCTTTCGCGCGGTTCGGCGACATCGCCGGGCGCACAGGGCGTACCTGAAGGGACACTTTTTCCGCGCACGGCTCATCAGCGCGCGTACCAAGCGCCTCACCGGAATTGAAATTCATCCCGGCGCGACGATCGGCGAAGGCCTGTTCATTGATCACGGCAGCGGCGTGGTGATTGGCGAAACCGCCGTGCTGGGCAGGAACGTGACGCTTTATCAGGGCGTAACGCTGGGCGGCACGGGCAAGGATACCGGCAAGCGTCACCCGACGCTGGGGGACGACGTGGTGGTCGGCGCGGGGGCGAAGGTGCTTGGCCCCATTACGCTGGGCAATCATGTGAAGGTTGGCGCGGGGGCAATCGTGCTCAAGGATGTGCCCGACCAATGCACGGTCGTGGGGAATCCCGGGCGCATTGTGCGCGGCCCGGCGGGGCGGCCGGAGATCGACCTGAACCACGGCGACTTGCCCGACCCGATGGGCGAAAGGCTTCAGGCGCTCTACCGCCGCCTTGTGCAATTGGAGCGCGTGCTGACCGAGCATGCCGTTCGCATCGGCTGCGCCGATTGCCCCGTGGAGGATTGCCCGGCGCGCGAGGGGGCGGACGCGCGGCCGGAAGGGGGACGCGCAACGCTTTGAAAAAATACGCTAAAAACGGCTACAGGAGGAATCGTCATGCAGATTTACAACAGTCAGACCCGGAAAAAGGAAGAATTCGTGCCCATTGAGCCCGGCAAGGTGGGCATTTACGCGTGCGGCCCGACGGTGTATAATTATTTCCATGTCGGCAACGCGCGCCCCTTCATCGTGTTCGACGTGCTCCGGCGGTATCTGGAGCATCGCGGGTATCAGGTGACGTTCGTGCAGAATTTTACCGATATAGACGATAAGATGATTCGCCGCGCCAACGAGGAAGGAATCACCGTCAAGGAGCTGGGCGACCGCTTCATCAAGGAATACTATCAGGACGCGGCGGCGCTGGGCATTCGAAAGGCGACGGTGCATCCGCGCGCGACGGAGCACATCGGCGATATCATTCGTCTGGTTAAGACGCTTCAGGACAAGGGCTACGCCTATGAGGTAAACGGCGACGTATACTTTGACACCCGGAAGGACGCGGGCTACGGCAAGCTCTCCGGCCAGAATCTGGACGATCTGGAGGCGGGCGCGCGCGTCGGCGTGGACGAGGGCAAGCGCCACCCGGCGGATTTTGCGCTCTGGAAGGCGCAAAAGCCCGGTGAGCCTGCGTGGAAATCGCCTTGGGGCGTGGGCCGGCCGGGCTGGCATATCGAGTGCAGCGCCATGAGCATGAAATATCTGGGCGAAACGTTCGATATCCATTGCGGCGGCAAGGATCTGCTTTTCCCGCATCATGAAAACGAGGTCGCCCAGTCCGAGTGCGCGACGGGCAAGCCCTTTGCGCATTATTGGATGCACAACGGCTTTATCAACATCGATAACGAAAAAATGAGCAAATCCGCCGGGAATTTTTTCACCGTGCGCGATATTCTTAAGGAATACGAGGCGGAGGATGTGCGCATGTTCATGCTCTCGGCGCAGTACCGTTCGCCCATCAATTTCAGCCGTGAAATGATCGCACAGGCGCATGCGTCGCTCCAGCGCCTCTATACCGCGCGGGACAATATGGCCTTCCTGCTGCGCCACGCGCCCGAGCGCGACATGACGGCGGAGGAGCAGGCGCTGCTGGGCCGCGTGCAGGAGGCGGTCGCGCGCTTTGACGGCGCAATGGACGACGACCTGAACACCGCCGACGCGATGGGCGCGCTCTTTGACATCGTGAAGGACGCGAACGTGACGCTCAACGCCCAAAGCAGCCGCGCAGCCGTGCGCGGCACGCTCGATACGCTGCAGGCGCTGGCGGATGTGCTGGGGCTGCTGGAAAAGGAGTATTCTGAAAAGCTGCCCGAGGATATTCAGGCCATGGTTTCGCAGCGCGCGCAGGCGCGGAAGGAAAAGGACTGGAAAAAGAGCGACATGCTGCGCGACGCCATCAAGGCGGCGGGCTATTCGATCGAGGATACGCCGCAGGGGCAGAAGGTTGCCAAGCTTTAATCCGACGCTTGATAAACGGAGGATGAGAACATGACGGAATATCGCCTTGCACGTCCTGAAGAAGAAAACGACATTTTGGATTTTATCAATTTTGTGTTCAGTCAGGCGCATCGCCCGCATGATTTCCGTGCCCTGCTGCCCAAGGTATACGCACATCCCGGCTTTTCGCAGTATCACGTGGTGGCGGTGGAAAACGGGCGGATTCGCGGCACGGTGGCGCTGCTGCCCCTGACGCTGCGGGTGAGCGGCGAGGATACGCTCAGCGTCGGCTACATCGGCTCGGTGTCCGCGCATCCCTACGATAAGGGCGCGGGACACATGAAAAAGCTGATGAACCTGACGCTGGAAAACGCGGAAAAGGCGGGCTACGACCTGCTGACGCTGGGCGGCCAGCGTCAGCGCTACGCCTATTTCGGCTTCGAACGCGCGGAAATGCACCGCACCTTCCGCCTGCGCACGCCCAATGTACGCCATGCGCTGCGCGATGTGGACGCAAGCGCTGTAATCATTCGCGAGATTCAGGCAGGCGACGAAGATCTGATCGCCGCCGCTTATGCGCTCAGCAGCGCGCAGGATATGACCTGCCTGCGCGACCGCGCGCGCTATCTGGATATCATGCACAGCTGGTGCAACCGCCTCTACGCCGTGCTGGACGCTGCGACGGGCGCGTTCGAGGGCTATCTGAACGTCAGCGACGATTATATCGCTGAAATGGCGCTGGTGCGGGAGGAGCGCCTGCCGCAGGTTCTCAAGGCGTGGCATCAGGCGCATGGCGACGTGACGGTGAACGTGCCGGCGCATCTGCCCGCGCGCGCGCGGGCGCTCAAGCGCTTTGCGGAATCCTACGAGCTGGGCGACGGCGGTATGCTTCGCCTGATGCATCCCGCGCGGGTGCTGGCCGCGGCGCTGCGGCTCAAGCACCGGCTGTATTCCCTGCCGAAGGGCCGCGTGACGGTGGAGATTGCGGGCATGGCGCGCCTTGCGCTGGCGGTGACGGCGGATGGCGTCAGCGTGGAGGAAACGGCCGATACTCCCGATTATACCCTGACCCGGCAGGAGGCGACGGCGATGTTTTTCTCGCCTTACGCCGCCGTGGAAACGACCGATCTGCCGCTGGCGGCGTGGCTGCCGCTGCCGCTGGACGTTGCCTCGCCGGACGGCTTCTGATCGCCAAGGGCGTGCGTTTTGAGATTTACCCAACGGCGCGTTCAGCGTTTGCCTGCTTTTAAGCCCTGGGCGACCGTCCGTAAGCCCGTGGCCTTCACGCCTGCGGCGCAGGAAAATCCGCTTCTCGCCGCAGCCGCCTTGTGCCGGAAAATATATGCCGCCGAGCGCAGGGTTTGGGCCGTCTGCATCGTTCTATGGTTGATAAGGCTGCACACAGGAGGAAAATGATGAAGAAACTGTTGCTTTGCATGCTTGCGCTGCTGCTGCTTGTCTCTTCCGCGCAGGCGACGGTGTATGTGGACAAGGAAAAACCCGCCGATTGGCCGAAGGACGAGCAGCTGCTGCGCCTGACCGTTTTTCGAACGGGCGAGGGCGACGCCATGCTGCTGGAGGTCGACGGCAAGCGCATGATGATTGACGGCGGGCCGAACAAATACCGCGAAAAGCTGCGCGACGCGTTGGCGGCCCGCGGCATTACCCACTTGGACGCTATCTACAGCACGCATCCGCACGACGATCATATCGACGGGCTGTACCGCCTGATGCAGTACGGCGTGACGGCGGATGAATTTATCTCCTCCTTTCCTAAGAAATTCAATAACAGCCTGCAGAAGCGGACGGTTCAGCAGGCGGACAAGATGAACATTCCCTTCCGCCGCGTTGAGGATGGGGACGAAATGACGCTGGGCGGCGCGAAGCTGACGTTCTATCAATGGTATGCCGGGAAAACCGTCGACGCGAAGGCCCCCATGACGCGCATTGAGTATGGCGACGCGACGCTGCTGCTGACAAGCGACATCATCGGCGATACGCAGCGGCAGTTCTTACAAACGCTGCCGCCCGAGGCGCTCAAGGCGGATATCGTCAAAGCGCCGCATCATGGCCTGACGGGCTTCAAATCCGAATTCCTGACGGCGGTTGACCCCGAATTCGTTTTCATTACCAATTATGACGACGGCAGCGCCAAGAAAACCGTCAACCAGTGCGTGTATCGCAAGATTCCCTATCTGCATTCCGCGTCCGGCACCGTGATTATGGAAACCAACGGTACGGATTGGTATGTGTGGCAGCTTTACCGTCAGTTTTGATGCATGGAAAGCGGCGGGCGGGAAATTCCCGGATGAGTCGATACAGGCCGGCCGCATATCGTTAAAGGGGCTTTGTGGGAACGTGTGAGGTTCCTCAAAGTCCCTTTCTGCATTTTGATCATCGCTTTCCGTATAAAGCCCTCGCCGCGTCAATTCATGGCGACGTCGTCCATCACGCGGGCGAAAGCCGTCTTCGCGCTTTGCTCCACGACCGCCCATTCCGCTTCGTAGCCCGGAGCCCGGATGGTCTTCAGGCAGGCCGTCGTTTCCTCCAGCAGCGCCGCGTCCGCGCCCAGCGCCATGCCGGCCAGCAAGACGTCGCCGTGCTGGCGTGTGCCAAGGAAATCGCCCGGGCCGCGCAGCTCCAAATCCTTTTTGGCGATGGCGAAGCCGTCGCTTGTCTGGCAAAGCGTTTTGAGCCGTTCGTTGGGGCTGGCCATGAGGAAGCACCAGCTTTCCTTCGCGCCGCGGCCGACGCGCCCGCGCAGCTGATGCAGCTGCGACAGGCCGAAGCGATCGGCGTTTTCAATGACCATCACCGTGGCGGCGGGCACGTTCACGCCCACCTCGATCACCGTGGTGGCGACCAGAACGTCGATTTCGCCGCGTGCAAAGCCGCCGATCACGCGCTCCTTTTCCGCCGCGTCCTGCCCGCCGAAGGTCAGCCCCAGCCGTAGCGCGGAAAGCGGGCCGGTGCATAGATCGGCGTAGGTCGCCTCGGCGCTGGCGGCGTCGACGGTCTCGCTTTCCTCCACCAGCGGGCAGACAATATAGGTCTGCCAGCCTTGCCGCGCCTGCTCGATGATGAACGCATACAGCCCGGCGCGTTTTTCCTCCGGCACGACGCGCGTGCGCACCGGCGTACGGCCGGGGGGTAATTCGTCCACAACGGATAGATCCAGATCGCCGTAAAGCACCAGCGACAGGGTGCGTGGAATGGGGGTGGCGGAAAGCACCAGCGCGTTGGGCGTTTCCTCCGCCTTGCGGGAAAGCATGCGCCGCTGGCGAACGCCGAAGCGGTGCTGCTCGTCTGTGATGGTCAGGCCGAGGTTTCGGTAGGCTACGCCTGCGGAAATCAGCGCGTGCGTGCCGATGACCGCCTGCCATTCGCCGGCGGCGATGGCGGCCAGCGCGTCGCGCCGCTCCTTGGTCTTCATGCCGCCCAGCAGCAGCCCGCACCGCACGCCCAGCGGCGCAAGCGTTTTTTGCGCGCTTTCCAGATGCTGACGCGCCAGAATTTCGGTGGGAGCCATCAACGCGCTTTGCAGCCCGGCGCGCGCGGCCAGATAGATGGCGCCAAAGGCCAGCGCCGTTTTGCCGCAGCCCACGTCGCCCTGTACCATGCGCCCCATCGCGTGCGGCGCGGCCAGATCGGCGGCAATTTCGTTCAGCACGCGTCTTTGCGCGCCGGTGGGCGGGAAGGGGAGCGAACGCCAGTATTCCTCCGCCGCGTTTGGGGCGACGGGCACGATAACGCCTTCCCTGCGTTCTCCCCGCAGCGCGGCGGCCGCCGCCTGATAGAGCAGCGTGCTTTCAAAGGCGATGCGCCGCAGCGCGATGGCCAAATGCTCGCGGCTTTCCGGAAAATGCGCTTGCCGCAGCGCGAAATTTTTTTCGCATAACTGATGCCGCATACGCAGCGGCTGGGGCAGGGTTTCGGGACAGCATTCCTCCAGCTGGGCCAGCGCCTGCCGCATCAGATCGCGCATCACCTTGGGCGGGATGCCGGCGACGGAGCGGTAAACGGGCAGAAGCCCCCTTTCCTGCACCCGCGCGGGGGAAGCCATGCGCAGCCGCCCCTGCTTGTCCTGATCGACGCGACCGTAGAGCGTCAGCTGCGTTTCGGGGGTGATTTGGTTTTTCAGCCACGGCTGGTTGAACCATACCACCGGCAGGCCGCCGCTTTCGTCGCACAGGCGCAGCGTAACGCTTGTCATGCCCTTGAAGCGGGAAAGCCGCGGCGCGGCCTTTGGAAAGCCGCAGACGCAGATCTCCGTTCCCGGCGCGGCCTGCGCCAGCGGCGTGACGACGGTGGTGTCCTGATAGCGAACGGGCAGCGTGAGCAGAAGGTCGGCCATCGTCCGAACGCCCGCCTTCTCCAGCGCGTCCAGCCGCGCCTTGCCCAGCCCGTGAAGCGTGCTTAAAGGCTGCATGCTCTTCACCGCCTGATGACAACGGTAACGCTTTCGTTGGCCGCCGGCGCGCCGAATACGTCGCGGCCGCCCGAAATAATGCGCGTGACGATGATTGTATCGGCGTCCGGCGCGGAAACCGCCATTTCGCCCGTTTGCAGGGCGCGGCTTTCGCGGCGCGCACGCAGCAAAGTACGGATTTCGTCGTGCAGCGCCTGATCGCCGCCGTCCCAAGGGAAGGTGCCGCGGCAGAAGGGATCGGAGCCGCCCTGCAGTCCCATTTCATCCCCGTAATAGACGCATGGGATGCCGGGCAGCGCGCACAGCAGCCGCATCAGCAGAAGATACCGCCGCTTTCCCAGCGCGTACTGGGCTTCCGTCAGCCTTTGGCCGCGCCGCTGCGCCGGCGGCAGCGCTTCCCATGTGCAGCCGCACAGCGTGTTGATCGCGCGGGGCCGGTCGTGGCTGCCGGCCAGATTCATCAGCGAATAATAGAAGGGCGCGGGATAGTTTTCCCGCTGGCTTTCGATCAGGCGGCACAGCGCGGCGGCGTCGGCGCGGCCGGTCAGAAAATCGATCGCCGCGTCGCGCAGGGGATAGTTCATCACGCTGTCGAGCGTATCGCCCTGACAGTAGCAGCGCATTTCGCCATAGGCTACCTTGTGGCTCGCGTCCTCCCAGACCTCGCCCAGCACGGTTGCGTCCGGCTTTTCCGCCTTGGCCGCGCGGCGAAGGGCGCGCAGATAATCCATGGGCAGCTCATCCGCCACGTCCAGCCGCCAGCCGGCCGCGCCGCGCCCGAGCCATGTGCGCACCACGCCCCCTTCGCCCAGGGTGAACGCGCGATAGCCGGGGTTGTCCTTATTCACGGCGGGCAGCGTATGAATGCCCCACCAGCATTTGTATACGTCCGGATACCGCGTGAAGGTATACCATGGATAATAGGGCGATTGCGTGGATTGGCACGCGCCGACTACGGGATAGCGCCCGAAGCGGTTGAAATAGACGCTGTCCTCGCCGGTATGGCTGAATACGCCGTCCAGCAGCACGCGAATGCCCATCTCCGCAGCGTCCGCGCACAGGCGGGAGAAATCCTCGTTCGTGCCCAGCAGCGGGTCGATTTGCAGATAATCGGCGGTGTCATAACGGTGGTTGGAGCGCGCCGTAAAGATCGGGTTCAGGTAGAGAACCGTTACGCCCAAATCCCTCAGATAGGGCAGCCGCTGCCGGACGCCGTTCAGGTCGCCGCCGAAAAAATCCCGGGCGCAATTATCGTCCCCGCCCTCGGGCATGAGGAGGGGGTCGTCGCTCCAGCTTTCGTGATAATAGCATTCCGCGCGCCGGGGATGGTTTTCGCCGCTGCGCGCGAAGCGATCGGGGAAAATTTGGTACATAACGCCCGAGCGCAGGTATTCGGGCGTTTGATACGCGGGATCGTAGGTGGTAAGCTGCCACGCGCGGGGCTGCGCCGTGATATGGCCGACGCCGCCCATGCCGTCCTCCGGCCCGCCGTAGGCGATCACGTCGCCGTCGCGGCTCTCGATTCGAAAATCGTACCAGCAAAGAATCGGAATCACCGGCATGGGCACCTTGACGGCGAATAGAAAGCCGTCGCGCCGCATGGGCAGCCATTTCTCGCTGCCATCGTAAAAGCGCAGCACGGCGCTGCGCGCGCCGGGAGCCATCAGGCGCAGCGTAACGCAGGTTCGGCAGGGCGCGGCGCCCGGCGGGGTGCGGAAAAGCGGCGAACGGGAATCATGAAAAAGCAGCATGGCTGCGCCTCGCTTTCGGGAACATAGCAGAATCGCGGCGGAAAAGCGTCTGCGTTCTCTCGCCGGACGGGAAAAACTGACGCGCGGATTTCCTCATCCTTATGTTTTGATTGTCAGCGCAACGCTTCCAGCATCCCGCTGCCCCGGAGAAAATCGCCGCGCAGTTTTCCTCGTCATTATATCATGCGGCGCGTGTCAAGGCAAGACAGGAATGGTTTGTCCGCGCAGCGTTCATTTGCAAAGACGTAAGACCGAAAAAACGGAAGAACCGATAGCAAAACATCTAACGCAGGGAAGGGGCTTGCCCCGAGCCGCATCGGACAATTCCAGCGCTCAAGAGCTCCCTCTGGCGCAGATTCAGTGATTTCCGGCCGAGGATGAACAGGGGAATATCGTTGCTTCGACGCAGGCATCTTTTCATCTGAAGCTGCAAGCTGTCGAGAGAATAAAAACTCGGGTGATTGTAAAATCGTTCCTGATTGCTGCGGCGGCTGCGCTCGACTTTGGCGTTGCGCCACGGCGTTCAAGGACGAAGGGCCTGGGGAGCAATGCCGTTTTCCATACAGAACACACCCCAAGGATATATGCGCTTCGTCTTTGCAGCGTGGCAAAGCCCGCCGTCGTTGTCGGTTTGTACGATTTGCGGCGTATGGCCGAAACAGGTGATTGCGCGCCTCACAAAATCCACCGTCGAAAAGCAGCCCGGTTCCCTGTACGCATCAATGAATCGCTTCCGTCCGGCCTCCTCCATCAGGGTGTGTTGGAAAAACACCTCGTCATCCTGCCCGACGCCGCAGGCCTTTGGCGCATATTTCATCCCCATTTGCCATTTTACACCCCATTTGGCGGACGCGTCGCACTTCCCAAGGCGCGCGACTTCTTTGTTTTGCAGACTCCGTCTTCCTGCGCTATCCCAGCCTTACGAGGCTGTGGTACAAAGCTCCCGGACGCCTGCTGAGGCCCTTTTCCTCACGCGGCTTTCCATACATCGCGCATACGCTGACGTTGGGATTTCGCCGGTGCAGATTGCGAATCCACGTCAGATTCCCCTTTGTATGCGCGTTGAGGCGCGCTCTCTTGGGCCGGTGCGATTTCGGCTCCAGCGATTCTCGCGCCCCGTCGTACCGTTCATTCCACCGCATCAGCGACGCCTTCGAGACAGGATGCCTCCGTAAACGAACTGCACGTCTTCTGGCTGCCGATACAGCCTGACTGCGTGCAATTTTTCGTTATCTCGTGCGGCAAATACCGCTTATTCTGCGCTATATTCTTCATGGCGATTGATTCCTTTCGCCGGCATGGGCGGGACGACTTTATTCTACCGTTTTCAATCGCTCTTTTCGATCTCTTACGCGCTCACTTCTGTTGCAGCGCTACAAAAAAATTCGCATTTTACGCGTTAGGGGGTAGCGCGGCGGCGGCAAGTATGTTAAAATACAATGTGGCATGCTGTTGTCGCATGCCGGAGGATGAGAATATGATGAAAAGAATGGAAAACGTATTGCGGCTGGCGCAGCTGAAGGAAAACGAGGGCGTGTTGATTCATAAGCCGTCCAACATGTTCTACCTGAGCGGCTATACCGGCGAGGGCGTCATCGCCGCGGGCGCGGGCTTTCAGGCCATTATTACCGATTTCCGCTACATCGAGCAGGCGGAGCGCCAGGCGCCCGGCTTTGCAGTGCTGATGGTGGAAAAGGGCGTGTCTCACGCCGATCTGGCTTACCGGCTCTTCAAGGAGCATGGCTTGACCGCCGTGCGCTATGAGGACGACGAGGTGCGCGTTCGGGATTTTGAACGTTTGCAGCGGGCGATGCCCGACATGACGTTTTCGTCCCTTGACAACGCGCCGGAAACCGCGCGCCGCATCAAGGACGCGGGCGAATTGGAATGCATCGAGCGGGCGTGCGATATTTCCTGCCGCGCCTTCGACCGGCTGCTCGGCCAGATCAAGCCGGGCATGACGGAAAAGCAATTGCAGATCATGCTGGATTTCGCCATGCTGGAAATGGGCGCCGATTCGTTGGCGTTCAGCACCATCGTGGCCAGCGGGGAAAACGGCTCGCTGCCCCACGCTATTCCGGGCGAACGCAAGGTACAGCGGGGCGAAATGATTACCTTCGATTTCGGCGCGAAGAAGGGAGGCTATTGCGCCGACATGACGCGCACGATTTCCTTGGGCGAGCCCAAGCCCGAAATGCGCCGCATCTACGAAACCGTGCTTCGGGCGCAGGAGACCTGCGAGGCCGCGCTTGCGCCGGGCAAATGCTGCCGCGATATCGATACGCTGGCGCGCGAGATCATCGACGGCGCGGGCTATCAGGGGCGCTTCGGCCATGGCCTTGGCCACGGCGTGGGCATCGATATCCACGAGGAGCCGCGCCTGTCGCAAACGTGCGGCGATCTGCTCGTTCCCGGCCATGTCGTAACCGTCGAGCCGGGAATCTATGTGCCGGGTCTGGGCGGCGTGCGAATTGAAAATACCTGCGCGATCACCGAAAACGGCGCGCGCACACTGGTTCATGCACAAAAGGCGCTGCTGATCCTCTGATCGGCCCCTTATGCAACCATATACCATAAAAAATGGAGGAGTTACCATGATTACTGCGGGCGATTTCAAAAAGGGTATCACCATCGAATGGGACGGCGGCGTTTGGAATATCGTTGATTTCCAGCATGTGAAGCCCGGCAAGGGCGCGGCCTTCGTGCGTACCAAGATCAAGAACGTCATGACCGGCGCCGTGGTGGAGCGTACCTTCAACCCCACCGATAAAATGCCGCGCGCCATCATCGAAACCAAGGAAATGCAGTACCTCTACAACGACGGCGATCTGTATTACTTCATGGATCCCGAAACCTACGAGCAGATGCCGCTGGGCAAGGACGCCGTTGAGGACGCGATTCAGTTCGTCAAGGAAAACATGAACGTGACCATCCGCTATTTCAAGGGTCAGGCCTTCTCCGTGGAAGCGCCCAACTTTGTCGAGCTGGAAATCACCAAGACCGAGCCGGGCTTCAAGGGCGACACCGCCACCAACAACTTCAAGCCCGCTACCACCGAAACCGGCTACGAGCTGCAGGTGCCGCTCTTTATCAACATCGGCGATGTGATTAAGATCGATACCCGCACGGGCGAATATCTCTCCCGCGCGTAAGCAGTGAAAAGGGCCGTGCGGCCCTTTCTCGCTATTAGGGATTTGAAAAAGGAGGAAGCCACCATGAGCAATCTCACCGATCGCGTTTCCTATATCCGCGGGCTGGCCGAGGGGCTGAAGCTCAGCACCGAAACCGACGAGGGCAAGATCATCGAGAAAATGCTGGATCTGCTTTCCGAAATGGCGGACGACATGGAGGAAATGAAGACCAGCCTGAGCGAGCTGGACGAATACGTCGATTCCATCGACAGCGATCTGAGCGACCTTGAGGACGCCGTGTACGACGACGAGGAAGGCTGCTGCGGCGGCTGCGAGGGCTGCCAGAGCGCGGATGACGACGAGGACGCCGGCGACGAGGACGAGGATGACGAAGAAGGCGAAAACGTGGTCGAGTATACTTGCCCGCATTGCGGCGAGGAAATGACCTTCGACGTGGAAAACTTCGACTTCGACGAGGATTATCTCTGCCCCAGCTGCCATAAGCCGCTCTTCCCCGAAACGCCGGACGAAGAATAAGCGACGGCGAAGCGCCTTTCGGCTTTCGGGCGGAGGCGCGCGTTGGGCGGTCGCCGTAGGGCTGCCGCCGGAAAAACGCCCCAAAGCGGCCGGCAGCTTCGGCAGCAGGGGCGGCGAAGCCGCGAAAACAAAAATGTAAAGCGCTCTGATCTGCATGCTGCGGTCAGGGCGCTTTGGCTTTTGTTCATTTTTTTCTACTGACAAACGCCGTTTGAAAACACGCTTCGAACGGCGGGCCGTACGCTTGAGACGCGCTCAGGCTGAAGCCATGAAACGCCGGAGATTGCGTACTGTATGCTATGCGAAACGTAGAGGATGCGGGCGCATGCGGTGTGTTGAAGGAAAAGAGGTTAAAGAAGGAAGCCGCTCCCTGACTGCGCCCATGAGCGCCCCCGGCCTTCGCGGGCGATGGCCCTCGCTTCCCGGCTTGGCTCATTGGCCGCTCCAAGGAACGGCTTCCCTTCAACGCGGCGCTTATTTTGCCTGATGCGCCAATGCTGCGGCGATAAAGCCCTTAAACAGCGGATGCGGCTTGTTGGGACGGGATTTGAATTCGGGATGGAACTGAACGCCGACATAGAAAGGACGGTCGCTCAGCTCCACCGTTTCTACCAGCCGCCCGTCGGGCGACAGGCCGGAGAGCGTCAGGCCGCAGCCGGTCAGCGTCTCGCGGTAATCGTTGTTGAATTCATAGCGGTGGCGATGCCGCTCCGAAATTTCCGCCGCGCCGTAGCAGCGCGCCATCGTGGTGTTCGGCGCGATGACGCAGGGGAACGCCCCCAGCCGCAGCGTGCCGCCCTTGTCAATCTCGTCGCTTTGTCCCGGCATAAAATCAATGACCTTATGCGCGCTGTTTTCGTCAAACTCGCCCGAATGCGCGTCGGAAAGCCCGGCGACGTTGCGCGCGTATTCAATGACCGCAATCTGCATGCCGAGGCAAATGCCGAAATAGGGCAGATCATGCTCACGGGCGTAGCGCGCGGTCAGAATCATGCCGTCGATGCCGCGGGGGCCGAAGCCGCCGGGCAGAATGACGCCGTCCAGATCCCGCATTTCCTCGCGGAGGCTTTCCTCCGTCAGGCGCTCCGAATCAATCCAGCGGATGGTCACGTGCGTGTCCAACGCATAGCCGGCGTGCTGCAGCGCCTCGGCTACGGACAGGTATGCATCGTGCAGCCGCACATATTTGCCGACCAGCCCAATCTGCACGTCGCGCGTGCGCGCCTTGATCCGGCGCACCATTTCCGTCCATTCGCTCAGATCGGGCGGCAGCGTCTGCAGCCCCAGCTCGCGGCACACCACGGCGGAAAAATCGGCCTTTTCCAGCATCAGCGGCGCTTCGTACAGGCACGGAAGCGTGATGTTTTCGATAACGCAGTCCGGCTTGACGTTGCAGAACATGGAGATTTTTTTGAAAATGGACGGCTCCAGCGGCTCGTCGCAGCGCAGCACGATGATGTTGGGGTTGATACCCATGCCCTGCAGTTCCTTGACGGAATGCTGCGTGGGCTTGGATTTGTGCTCGTCCGAGCCGCGCAGGAAGGGCACCAGCGTCACATGGATGAACAGGCTGTTTTCACGCCCGACCTCCAGCGAGATCTGGCGCACGGCCTCCAGAAAGGGCTGAGATTCGATATCGCCGATCGTGCCGCCGATTTCAGTGATCACCACGTCGGCGTCCGTCTTGCGCCCCACCCGATACACGAATTCCTTGATTTCGTCCGTGACATGGGGAATTACCTGCACGGTGGAGCCCAGATACCCGCCCTGCCGTTCCCGGTTGAGCACGTTCCAGTATACCTTGCCCGTGGTCAGGTTGGAATACTTGTTCAGGTTCTCGTCGATGAAGCGCTCATAGTGCCCCAGATCCAGATCGGTTTCCGCGCCGTCCTCGGTAACGTAGACCTCGCCGTGCTGGTAAGGGCTCATCGTGCCGGGATCGACGTTGATGTAGGGATCCAGCTTCTGCGCAGCGACCTTCAGCCCGCGCGCCTTAAGCAGCCGCCCCAGTGAGGCCGCCGTAATGCCCTTGCCGAGCCCTGAAACCACGCCGCCGGTTACAAAAATATACCTGGTCATGTGCATCCTCCCATGCCTGATTGGCTTGACGCCCGATGCATTTTAATAGGTGATGAGATATTTGTCAAGCTCCCAATCGCTCACATGGGTGCGGTAGGCGTCCCATTCCCTCTCCTTGCCGGATACGTACTGCGCGACCACATGCTCGCCCAGCGCGGCGCAGATCAGCTTGTCCTGCTTCATCGCGTCGATGGCCTCGCGCAGCGTGCCCGGCAGGCTGTGGATGCCGCGGGCGGCGCGCTCCTGAGCGGTCATGGCGAAAATGTTGTCGGTGATTTCCTTGGGCGGCTCCAGCCTTTTCTCAATACCGTCCAAGCCCGCCGCAAGGCAAACCGTCAGCGCCAGATAGGGGTTGCACGCAGGGTCGGGGCAGCGCAGCTCAACGCGCGTGGCCTGCCCGCGGGCGGCGGGAATACGAATCAGCGCCGAACGGTTGGAGGCCGACCACGCCGTATAGCACGGCGCTTCATAGCCGGGCACCAGCCGCTTGTAGGAATTGACCAGCGGGTTGAGAATCGCCGTCATGCCGGAAATGTGGTGCAGCAGGCCGGCGATAAAATGATATGCATCTTCAGACAGACGACGGCTGTCCGTTTCGTCAAAGAAAACGTTTTTGCCGTCCTTGAACAGGGACATGTTGGTGTGCATGCCGCTGCCGTTGATGCCGAAAATGGGCTTGGGCATAAAGGTGGCGTGCAGGCCGTTCTTCTGCGCGATGGTTTTGACCGCCATCTTGAAGGTCATGATGTTATCCGCCGCCGTGAGCGCCGGCGCGTAGCGGAAGTCGATCTCGTGCTGCCCCGCAGCCACCTCGTGGTGAGAGGCCTCAATTTCAAAGCCCATCTGCTCCAGCGTCACGCAGATTTCGCTGCGCGTGCTTTCGCCGTGGTCCAGCGGGCCCAGATCAAAATAGCCCGCTTCGTCGTTGGTCGCCGTGGTGGGCTTGCCCGCCGCGTCCGTCTGGAAGAGGAAGAATTCGCATTCCGGGCCGACGTTGAAGGAATAGCCCATATCCGCCGCTTTTTTCAGCATCCGCCGCAGCGCGCCGCGCGGATCCCCGACAAAGGGCGTGCCGTCGGGGTTATAAACATCGCAAATCAGGCGCGCCACCCGGCCGTGCTCGCGCCGCCACGGCAAAATGGTGAAGGTGTCCAGATCGGGGCGCAGATACTGGTCGGATTCCTGAATGCGCACAAAGCCCTCGATTGAGCTGCCGTCGATCATGATTTCATTGTTCACGGCCTTCTCAATCTGCGACGCGGTGATGGCGACGTTCTTCATCTGCCCGAAAATGTCGGCGAACTGCAGCCGAATGAACTCCACGTTTTCCTCATGCACCATATGAATAATGTCTTCCCGCGTATACCTGCTCATACCGGAACCCTCCTTTTGCAAATAAAGAGAGCAAGCGTGCCGCTAC
Source organism: uncultured Clostridia bacterium (assembly GCA_934632155.1). Classification (GTDB taxonomy): domain Bacteria; phylum Bacillota; class Clostridia; order Christensenellales; family Aristaeellaceae; genus RUG563. Next base: position 76,023 of record CAKTXZ010000002.1, read on the forward strand.
ACAGCACCCTTGCTCTGCAATGCAGGTATCATAGCAAAAAGCCCGTTTCTTGTCAACCGTGATTCCCTGAAAAAAATGTATCTTTTTTGTTTGCAAAATCCGGTTGAAAATCAGCGCTCGATTTCATGAATCAGGCCGAGCACCGCCTGCGTGCCGTCGGCCGGCGGCGCGCTTTGCATACGCGCGACGAGGCTGTCCCCGTCCTCGACCAGCCGGATGAGCGCGTCGTAGAGGGCGTCGGGCGTCATGTCCTGCTGCTGCAGCACATGGCACAGCCCGCGCTTGCGGAAGGATTCCGCGTTGAGAATCTGGTCGCCGCGGCTGGCGCCCTTGGGATAGGGCACCAGCAGCATGGGCTTTTTCAACGCCTGAAATTCGCAAAGCGCGTTGCTGCCTGCGCGGGAAAGCACATAATCTGCGCAGGCCAGCACGTCGGGCAGGTCGTCGGAAAGAAACTCAAACTGCTTGTAGCCTGCCAATGCGCTCAGGCTCTCGTCCAGATTGCCCTTGCCGGTAATGTGCGCCACGTCCATTTTTTCCAGAAGCCTTGGCAGCGCGCCGCGCAGCGCCTTGTTGACGCTCTGTGCGCCGAGACTGCCGCCCATCATCAGCAGCACGGGCCTTTTCCCCGTAAAGCCGCACAGCCTCAGGCCGCGCTCCCGCGTGCCGTTAAAGAGCGCCGGCCGCATCGGAGTGCCCGTGCAAACCGCCTTGCTTCCCAGCGCCGCGGCGCATTCAGGAAACGTTGTGGCGACTTTTTTGGCAAAGCGCGCGCAGATTTTGTTCGCCAGCCCGGGCGTCAGATCGCTTTCATGACACAGCACGGGCACCCGATGCAGCCACGCGCCGATAACCACCGGCACGGACACGAACCCGCCCTTGGAAAAGCATACGTCGGGCTTGATTTTGCCCATCAAATGCGCCGCCTGAAAGCAGCCCGCGATCACGCGGAACGGATCGGTAAAGTTTTTCCAGTCGAAGTACCGGCGCAGCTTGCCGCTCTTGACGGCGTGATAGGTTACGCCCTCCAGCGTCATCATTTTATGCTCGATGCCGTCCTGCGTGCCGATATAATGCACCTGATAGCCTTCCTGCAGCAAATGCGGCAAAACGGCCAGATGCGGGGTTACGTGCCCCGCCGTGCCGCCGCCCGTGAGCACAATTTTCTTCAAGTTCACAGCCTCCCCTGTCCGCCGAAGCGGTTGCGTTTCCATTACGGTACATTCCATTATAGCACAGCCGCCGCGGGATATACAAGCGCGGCGCGGAAAATGTCGCGCGGCCCGCTTTTTCAATGCCGGCAACGGGGTTTTTCTTGCAATTGGCGGCGCGGCATGATAAAATGTACCTTGAAAAAAACCGAACGCGCGGGCGCTTTTTTGCCCGGCGCTTCGCAAAGGAGACGGCAACATCATGTATGACGTGGCAATCATCGGCTGCGGCGTAATCGGCGCGGCTGCGGCGTATGCGCTGAGCCAATACAAGCTGGACGTTGTAATGCTGGAAAAGGAAAACGACGTCGCCATGGGCGCTTCCCGCGCCAACAGCGCCATTATTCACGCAGGCTACGACCCGAAGCCCGGCACGCTCATGGCGAAGCTGAACGTCGAGGGCAACGCCATGACCGAGGCGCTGTGCCGGGCGCTTTCCGTGCCCTTTCGGCGCGTCGGCTCGCTGGTAATCGCCTTTTCGGAGGCGGAGATGGAAACGCTGCGCGCGCTGTATCGGCGCGGCGTGGAAAACGGCGTGCCCGGGCTGGAAATATGGGATGCGGACAGGCTGCGCCGGGAGGAGCCGGAGGTCAGCGCGCAGGCGCAGGGCGCGCTTTTTGCGCCTACGGCCGGTATTATCAGCCCGTGGGATTATACGCTGGCCTTTGCCGAAACGGCGGTGACGAACGGCGCGCGGCTGCTGCGCTCCACGGAGGTTACCGGCATTTCGCCCGCTGTGGATCATTACGTGCTGCATACCAACCGCGGCGACGTCGCCGCACGCTATGTCGTGAACGCGGCGGGCGTTGAAAGCGGCCGCGTGCATGAAATGGTTGCCGGCCGGACGTTTGAGATTCGGCCCAGCCGCGGCGAATATTATCTGATGGATAAATGCGAGGGCGGCCGCGCGCATCATGTGCTCTTTCAGTGCCCCCATGCGGATGGCAAGGGCGTGCTGGTCGCGCCCACGGTGGACGGCAACCTGATTGTCGGGCCCAACGCGCAGGGCGTGGACAGCGAACGGGATGTGAACAACACCGCCGAGGGCATGGCCTTTGTGCGGGAAAAAGCGCTGAAAACCGTGCCCGGCGTGAATTTCCGCAATTCGATTCGCAATTTTGCCGGTGTGCGCGCCAATTCCGATCAGGATGAGTTTCAGATCGGCGTGGCCGCGCCGCGCTTTATCGATTTGGCGGCCATCAAATCTCCCGGATTATCTTCTGCGCCCGCGATTGCAAAGCTGTGCGTTGAGCTGCTGCGGGAATGCGGCCTTGAGGCGGAAGCGAAGGAGCATCCCGTCACAACGCGTGAAAAGGTACGCTTCAAGCATTTGAGCGACGCCGAAAAGCAGAAAATGCTTCAAAAAAATCCGCTCTACGGCCGGGTGATCTGCCGCTGCGAAACCATTACGGAGGGGGAGATCGTCGACGCGATGCATTCGCCCATTCCGCCCTGCAGCGTGGACGGCGTGAAGCGCCGCGCGGGCAGCGGCATGGGGCGGTGTCAAGGCGGCTTCTGCGGGCCGCGCGTATTGGATATTCTCAGCCGGGAGATGCATATCGACCCCCTGAGCGTGCTGCAGGACGGCGAGGGCAGCTTCATTCTGCTCTCCGAAACCAAACGGGAGGCGGCGAAAAAATGATGTATGATCTGATCGTGGTGGGCGGGGGCCCGGCCGGCCTTGCCGCGGCCAACAGCGCGTGGCGCAAGGGATTAAAGAATATTCTGATTATCGAGCGCGACAAAGAACTGGGCGGCATCCTGAACCAGTGCATTCATAACGGCTTCGGCTTGCACCGCTTTAAGGAAGAGCTGACCGGCCCCGAATACGCTGGGCGCTTCATCGATATGCTGGGCGATACGGGCGTGCAGGTTATGCTGGACGCGATGGTGCTGGAGATTACGCCGCGCCGCGAGGTGCGCGTGATCAGCGCGGAGAAGGGCTATCAGACGCTTCAGGCTCAATCCATCGTGCTGGCGATGGGCTGCCGGGAGCGTACGCGCGGCGCGATCGCCATTCCGGGCGCCCGCCCGGCGGGCGTGTTCACCGCAGGCAGCGCGCAGCGCTATCTGAACATGGAAGGCTATATGGTGGGCAAGCGCGTGGTGATTCTGGGCAGCGGCGATATTGGCCTGATTATGGCGCGCCGCATGACGCTCGAGGGCGCGAAGGTGCTGGCCTGTGTGGAGGTTATGCCCTATTCGGGAGGCCTGATGCGCAATATCGTGCAATGCCTCAAGGACTGGGATATACCGCTCTACCTGTCCCACACCATCACCAATATTCAGGCCGAGAACGGCCGTGTTTCGCATGTGACCGTTTCCCGCGTGGATGAACGCCGCAGCCCCATTCCGGGCAGCGAAATGGAATTTGACTGCGACACCGTGCTGCTTTCCGTCGGCCTGATTCCCGAAAACGAATTGACGCGCGCCGCCGGGATCGTTATGGACAGCCGCACCAACGGCGCTGTGGTGTATGAGAATATGGAAACCAGCACGCCGGGCATTTTCGCCTGCGGCAACGTGGTGCATGTGCATGATCTGGTGGATTATGTTTCCGCCGAGAGCGAGCGCGCGGGCGCGGCGGCGGCGGAATATGCGCTCAATCCGCCGGCGGAAGAAAAGGCGGTATCGCTCGTCAACGGCGACGGCGTTTCCTACACCGTGCCGCAGCGAATCCGCGTGCCGCGCGTGGCCAAGCTGGCGGATGTGTTCTTCCGCGTGCGGCAGGTGTATGGCGAAAGCGTGATCGAGGTTCGCGAGGGCGAAAAAGTGCTGGCTGCTTTTAAGCGCGACCATATGGCGCCGGGCGAAATGGAGCATATTCTGCTTACGCGCGCGGTGCTGGATCAAATTCAGAGCGGGGAAATTACCGTCAGCGCGAGGGAGGCGTGAGCGAAATGAAGGAACTGGTTTGCATCGTGTGCCCCAGAGGGTGCCGGCTGCATGTGAATGAGGAAAACGATTATGCCGTGACCGGCAATTCCTGCCCGCGCGGCGCGGAATACGGCCGGAACGAAATCCTGCATCCTACGCGCGTGCTGACCTCCACCGTGCGCCTGACGGGCGGGCTGTACCGCCGCTGCCCTGTGAAGACCGACCGCGCCGTCCCCAAGGGACAGCTGATGCAGGTCATGCGGCTGCTCAATGCGGTGGAGCTGCATTCGCCTGTGAAAATCGGCCAGATTGTAATTGAAAACGTGGCGGGAACGGGCGCGAACGTGGTCGTTACCAAGAATTTGTGAGCGTGAAAATGGATATTCGGACGGCGCTGCAGGGCAAACGGCTGTTTTTGCTGGATATGGACGGAACGCTGTATTTGGGCGATCGGGTCTTCCCGCATTGCGTGGATTTTTTGCAGGCAATCCATACGCGCGGCGGGCGGTATATGTACCTGACGAATAATTCCTCCAAATCGGCGGACAAATATCTGGAAAAGCTGCGCCGGCTGGGGCTGCCGGCGCGAAGGGAGGATTTTTTTACCTCCACGGACGCGGCGTGCGCCTATCTTCGCGCGCATTATCACGGCAAAAGCATTTATGCGCTGGGCACGGCCTCCTTCCGCGCGCAGCTTCGTGCGGCGGGCTTTCCGGTGACCGATCGTCTGTCGGACGACGTTGATTGCCTGCTGATGGGGTATGACACGGAATTAACCTACCGCAAGCTGGAGGACGCGTGCGCGCTTTTGCGCCGCGGCGTCGCCTATCTGGCCACGAACCCGGATTGGGTTTGCCCGACGGCGGAGGGCTACGTGCCCGATTGCGGCGCCGTCAGCCAGATGCTGGAGCACGCCACGCGCCGTACGCCCTATTTCATTGGCAAGCCGCGTCCGGATATCGCGCTGCTGGCCATGGAAAAGGCAAATTGCCGCCCGGAGGAAGCCGTGCTGATCGGCGATAGAATCTATACGGATATCGCCTGCGGCGTAAACGCGGGCATTGACACCGTGCTGGTACTCAGCGGCGAAACCACGCGCGACGATTGGGCGGCGAGCGCCGTACGCCCGACCTTCGTCTGTCAGGACGTGGCGGAGCTTTACGCGCTGCTGGCTGAACAGAAACAAGGAGGCGATCGAGCATGAAGGATACCCTGCGCCTGAACATCGAAAACAAGCCGCGCATGATTGCGCATCGGGGCCAGAGCGGACTGGAGCCGGAGAACACGGCCTCCGCCTTTGTGGCGGCGGGCAACAGAACGCATTTCGGCGTGGAGACCGATGTGCACCGTACGGCGGACGGGCAGTTTATCATCATCCATGACGACGACACCCGGCGCATTGCCGGCGACGCCATGATCGTAGAGGACACCTGCTTTGAAACGCTGCGCGCCCTTCGGCTGCTGGACAAGGACGGCCGAAAGGGCCGGCGGGATTTGATGATGCCTTCACTGGCCGAATATATCGGCATTTGCAGGCGGTATGAAAAGGTCGCCGTGCTGGAGCTGAAAAATCATCTTTCACCCGCGGACATTGACAGCATCATTGCCGTTATCCGCGAATGCGGCTATTTGGAGCAGACGATCTTTATTTCCTTCGATTTGCCCAATATGATCTGCATCCGCGAAAGGCTGCCGGAGCAGCGGGCGCAGTTCCTCATCGCCGATTTTCCGGATTGGCTGGTCGACACGCTGGAGAAGTACCGCCTTGATTTGGACATTTACTATCAGGCTGTTACGCCCGAGCGCGTGCGTCTGCTGCATGAAAAGGGGATCGAGGTCAATGTCTGGACGGTGGATACGCTCGAGGACGCGCGCCGCATGGCGGAATACGGCGTAGACTACATTACCAGCAACATCGTGGAATAACGCCCGAGGCCTTGCGGCATGACGGAGCGGCGGAAGACGCGCGGAGCTGTTTCGAAAGGGCGATAAGCGCGACGGAAGAAAACGGGATGGGAGGCGGAATCCTTGCCGGACAGGGGTCTGTCTCCCGTTTGCTGTATCCATGGGTTCAGGACGCGCCGCCGCAAATGCTCCGTTCGGAACAAGGTTTGTCCCGCTTTGCCATTGAAGGCGCGGCCCGTTCGGCATATAATAACAAAAAACATCAATTTTCTTAACGAAAGGAAGAAAACGGCGTGCTTACACGGCTTCCTGATCTGGTTACGCTGTATTCCCAGAGCGATCATCGCGCCTTTTCCGCCCCGCAGGGCGTTTGGCAGGACGCGCGCTTTTCCCTGACGCTGACGCAGCAGGAAACCCTGCTGGCCGATGTGCAGGCCGATGAAACGCCGCTTTGTTATCTTCGCCTGCGCTGGCATTTTTCGGACGCTGAAAAGCGGCGCGAGCCTATCCGTATCTATGGCGACGCATGGGAACGTGCGGGCGGCAATCTGGAATGGCGCGGAATTGTGCCCGAGCGCTGCATGCCATGGTTTATGCTGGTGGCCAATGGGACGGACGCGCAGCAGCAGCGCGCCGGCCGTCTGACGGAGGGCTTCGGCGTAAAAACGCAGCCGGGCGCAATGTGCTTCTGGCAATACGACACTGCGGGCGTGACGCTGTGGATGGATATTCGCAGCGGCGGCGAGGGCGTTATACTGGGCGGGCGTACGCTGCGGGCGGCGGAGATTGTCATGCGCGCCTATGCGGACTGCACCGCCTTTGAGGCCGGACAGCAATTCTGCCGCGCCCTGTCCCGCGGGGCGCTTGCCGCGCCTTATCCCGTCTATGGCGCGAATAACTGGTATTACGCCTACGGCGTGAGTTCGCACGAGCAGATTCTGGAGGATACGCGCATCGTTGCGCGCCTTTGCGCGGGCAATAGTAACCCGCCCTTTATGGTTATTGACGACGGCTGGTCACCCAACCCCAAGAACGGGCCGTGGGACAGGGGCAACGCTGCCTTCCCGGACATGGCCGCCCTTGCCGCCGCTATCCGGGCGCAGGGCGTGCGCCCCGGCATTTGGGTGCGTTATATCGGCGATGAAAATCAGGTGTGCGGCGTGCCCAAGGCATGGCATCTTTCCTATACCGATCATTATCTGGACCCTTCCCATCCCGAGGTGCTGGCCTATATTCGGCAGACGACCAAGCGGCTTGTGGATTGGGGCTATCAATTGATTAAGTTCGATTGCTCCACACAGGATATTTTGGGGCGGCGCGGCTATAAAATCCCTTATGTCATTGCCGAGGACGGCTGGCATTTCTACGATCAGGGCAAGACGTCGGCCGAGATCATCACGAATTTTTACCGCGCCATTCGCGAGGCTGCCGGGGACGATGTGATACTCATCGGCTGCGCGACCATTTCGCATTTAAGCGCGGGGCTGGTGCAGCTGGGCCGCACGGGCGCGGACATTAACGGCATGAACTGGGATATCACGCGGCGTATGGGCGTGAACACGCTGGCCTTCCGCATGATGCAGCACGGCGCTTTTTACGACGTGGACGCCGACTGCGTGGGAATTACGGGCGCGATTCGCTGGGAGCAGGTCGGGAAATGGCTGGACATTCTGTCAAAGAGCGGAACGCCCCTGTTTGTCTCCTGTAAGCCGGGCGTGCTGAACCCGGCGCAGACGGAGGAGCTTCGGCAGGCGTACGCCCGCAACGCCGTGCAGCGGGATACCCTCATTCCGTTGGACTGGATGGAGAATATTTGTCCGGAGCGCTGGCTGCTCAACGGCGAGGAAATTCGCTACGATTGGTATGCCGACGACGTTAACGTCATGTTTGAGGGGAAAAGCCTGTAAGTGGCAAAAAATGTTGGAACCGTTTCTGTGTTGGCTTTGCCGTGCGCTTTGCGCGCGCGGCACGAGGACGGGACGCATGGAACGGTTCTTTTTTTGCGCTGTGCGTCGCGCCCTTTGGCGCGTCCTCTTGCTTTTTTTATCGCCGTATTTCGAAAGGGGACGTTTTGGAAGCGCATGCTACGATGGGCGTTGCCGCCGGTTTTGGATTCGGCTTTGTTGCGCTATGCGCTTTCGGCTTGGCTTCTGTTCCCTGTGGGCGGAGCGGCGGCCTTCCGTGCTTGATGGGGCCGGGCACGCTTCGGTGATCGCCGTATTGGGGGGCGCATGAATGCGGCAAGGGACTTGATGCGCTTGACAAAAAGCGCGAAGTGTGGTATACTAACAGTATACTTTTGAGAATTGAGGTATCTGCATGCCGAATGCCGCCAAGCCTGCGTTGACACGCTTTCACCAGGAGCAGATTTTGAATGCTGCCGAAACGCTTTTTACGCAAAAAGGGTTTTCGGAAACCAGCATTGCGGATATTTCCGCCCTGTCCGGCTACAGCCGGCGCACGCTTTACGCCTATTTCGAAAGCAAGGAGGCCATGGCGCGCCATATTGTTGCCCGCCGGCTTGCGGCGCTGCGCGATACGCTGCGCGCTGCCCTGGGCGTGAAAGCGTCGTTTGCCGCGCGCTTTTCCGCCGCCTGCCGCGCGCTGCGGGATTTTCAGCGGCAAAGCGCTTTTGCCGCGGCCAGCGTCGCCCGCGCGAATGCCAAAGCGCTTTCGCCCGTGCCGGAGGACGCGGCGACGGCCGGTATCTTGCAGCTGGGTGAGGAAATCAACCGCCTGCTGGCCGATATGGTGCGCGCAGGGCAGCGCAGCGGCGATGTGCGCGAGGAGATTTGCCCCGAGATCAGCGTTGAGGTGCTGTGGGCGAGCATTGCCGGGTTGACGGCGCTTCTGACGCAGAAGGGCGATTATCTGCTGCGCGCGCACGCCGTGTCGGCGGAGGAATATTGGCGCATGGCGGAGGAACAGTGGCGCGGCGCGCTGGAGCGGCATGCATGAGCGACAAACAACGTGATTTCCGGGCGCTTTCGCCGTTCACTGCGCAGGCGCTCCCCGCCGCGCAGGAGCGGGAGGCCCTGCTTTCCTGCAATCAAATCACCGCCGCCCACGGCCTTATCCTTTCGCCCGCGCAGGCGGTCGCGGTGGCCCGGAGCCAGCAGGCGTCGCTTGCGCAGGCCGGGCGTTTTGCCTTTGACGGCGGCGCTGCGGCGGCAATCGCGCAGGCCTTCTGCAATTCTCGGCATCTAACGCAGGAAAACTATGCCGATACACTGATGGCGCTGATTGATATTTTTTATCAGCTCCAGAACGATACCGAGGATGCGCTGGACGACGAAACGCTCATCGCCGCGATGAAAAATGCATTCGAGGATGAATGCCGTGGCGAGGTTGAATTGCTGGCGGCGAAATTTTTGCCTGAATTTGTCCGGCAGCTTCGTCTGCGCGGCGCTGCTGATTGGACGGAGGGATGCTATGACGACGAATAAACCTGCCTGTGCCAGCGTTCTTCGGCGGGATGCGCTGCGGGAGGATCAATATGCGCTCTCCCTGCTGGCCGAAGGCGTAAAACAGGGTCTGACAGAAGCAGAGACGATGCGGCGCATTCAGCGTGAATGCATGGCGCTGCTTGGCGAGCAGGCGCGAAAATGGGGCGGCAGCGGGCATTCGTCCCTGCGGGCGGAGCGCGCTGTGGAGATGCTTGCCTCCATCCTGTATGTGGTCGGGCTGGCGCTCAAGGCGGCGCCAACGCCGGAGGAGGCGCTCTCTACGCTGTGCCGGACGCCCGTTTCGACGCTCTTTGAACAGGGCATGCGCTGTGTACAGCGCATGCTGCAAAGGGCGCGTCTGCTGCATTGCCAGCTCAGCGCGCATCTTTTCCCTACGCCCAACGTTTTCTATCGCGCGACGGTCGTCAACGGCATAGGCGGCTTTTTTCGTTTGTATCGCCCTGAGTTTGCCGCGCAGGAGCGGCATATCACCGCCGATTATCCGACATGGCGCGGCGAGGGGCGCTTGACCGGCGTCTCCTTCATTTTGCGGTATTTGCAGAACATTGCCTATGAGAATCAATTTTGCCTGCACTTTTCGCCGCAAACGGTCGATAAGCTGCTTTGCGGCGCTGACGCGGCTTACCGGCAAACGCCGGTTAATCTGTATGGCTATGTGCTCCCCGCCGCGCTTTCCTGCGTGCTGACGGGCCGCCCGCCGCGAACGCTTTGCTGTGACGCTGAAAGGCTGTATTCCCTGCTGTCAGGCAAGGAGGAGACCGCGATACAGGCCGTGCTTGCGCATGCGCTGGATGCGCTTGGCGAAATGCTGAAGCTGTCGCCCGGCACAAAGGCTTACGCTGCGGACGCTCTTCCAAGGCTTTCGGCCATCCTGCGCCGCGCTGTGCTCCTGCGCGCGCTGGACGCTGTTGTGCCGCGCCCGGCCTGCCCGGATAGCTTCTGTCAGACCAGCCTTGACTATGGCGGGCGCATGCCGGACCTGGCGTATCAAAGGCGATTGGAGGCGATCGAGCGCGCCGAAACGCCCGATCAACGGGCGCGGCTGCTGGCCGGGCAGGACGTTGGATTGGGGGATTTGATTGAGCTTTTGCACGATGCGAGGCCAACGGAGCATGAGCTTGCGATCCTGCTGACGATGCTTCCACAGGAAGCAGTCGACGCGCTTCACATGCATTATGCGCAGGCGGATTTTCTCACCGACGCACAGGATCGGCTGCTGTATGAAGCGCTGCATCAACTGCCCTGACGCGGCGGCGACCGGTCGATGTGCGTATAAAAAACGGCCCCCTCCCTTTCGGGAGGAGCCGCTCGGGGTGCTTGAGGCTGCGTGGCAAGCGCCGCTTTTACAGGCGTTCTTCCCCGGCGCGATGCAGGCCTTCCTGTTTTTGCTTTCGCTGCTCCGCGTCGGCGTTTTGCAGATCCTCCGCCGTGATGCGCATCAGCGCTTCGCGGCTCAGCGCCTCCTTGCTTTTTGACAGCCTGTCGGCCTGACAGGCAATGGCGCGCTCGAACAGATTGCGTACGCCGCGCGCATTGCCAAAGCCCTTCACGTCCTGACGTTCGGTTTGCAGAATTGTGCGCAAGGCTTCCTTGTCTGCTTCTGTCAGGCTATATCCGCTGCGCTCGCAGCGCATCATGAAAATGTCCGTCATTTCCGCAACGGTATAATCCTCGAAATGCAGAAAACGGTTGAAGCGCGATTCCAGCCCGGGGTTGGAATGAACGAAGCGCTCCATGGGCTCGATGTAGCCCGCCACAATGACGACCAGATCGTCGCGGTGATCCTCCATCGCCTTGAGCAGCGTATCCACCGCTTCCTGCCCGTAATCGTTTTCGCCGCGGCTGGTCAGGCTGTACGCTTCGTCGATAAACAGCACGCCGCCCAGCGCTTTTTCCACCGCTTCGCCGGTTTTGATGGCGGTTTGCCCCACGTATCCCGCCACCAGACCGGAACGGTCGACCTCCACCAGATGCCCCTTGCTCAAAACGCCCAAGCACTTATAAATGCGCGCCATCAGGCGGGCGATCATCGTTTTGCCCGTTCCGGGATTTCCGGAGAAGACCATGTGCAGCGAAAGCTCGGGCGTGGGCAGGTCATGCTCCTTGCGCGCTTTGCAGATTTCAATCCAGTGAATCAGCCGGTCAACCTCCGCCTTGATGTTGTCAAGGCCGATATAGCTGTGCAGTTCGGCGCGCAGCGCCTCCATTGTTTCCGGCTTTTCCTCGGGCGCTTTTTCATCCTGCTGCGCGGCGGCGTCCGCCTTGCTTTCATCGGCTGCGGTGCGCGCCTTCGGCGCTTCGGGCGCTTGAGCCGCTTCCGGCGCGCGCGTGCCCCACAGATCATCGCCCACAAGGCTCATTCGCTGACGCAGCAGCCCCTGCATGATTTCGTTTTGCAGGCGGATGATTTCTTGCTTCGTTTCCATCTGCTTCTCTCCTTTATGCGGGCGGCGGTGCCCCCGACACGCCGCAGCTTTCACGCCATTATAGCACACACGCCGATAAAACAACAGCCCCATCTGCTTTTGGCCGCGCGCGGCGGGGAATTTCAGCGCCCAAAAACCATAACCGCGCGTTGCCCGTCTAACAGGTGTATGATCGATCATCACAGCAAGGAGCCTGCCGTATGGAAGAAAAGGAATTCGCCGCGCGTATCTGGGAGGCGCGGCAGACGCTGTTTCGCGTTTGCCGGGCGCAGCTGGCCTCGCCGCACGACCGGGAGGACGCTGTGCAGGAAACGCTGGAGCGCGCGTGGCGCAAACGCAAGCAGCTGCGCAGCGACGCGTATCTGCTCACATGGCTGATTCGCATCCTGCTCAATGTTTGCCATGATATGCAGCGAAGCGGAAAACGCATCGTTCCCGTCGAGCAAATCGAGCTTTCCGGCGAGGAACGGAATCAGGACGGCGCGCTTCGGGACGCGCTTGGGGCGCTCGAGGAAAGATACCGGCTGCCCGTTGTGCTGCATTATATCGAGGGTTATCCCGTCCGGCAGGTGGCGCAGATGCTCAGGCTGCCGGAGGGAACCGTCAAAACCCGCATGAAACGCGGCAGGCAGAAGCTTGAAGCCATACTGAACGAGGAGGTGTTTGAGGCATGAAAACGGCGCAGGATTTCAGGCGCGCGCTGGGACCGGCGGACGAAGGCTTTGAAAATGTCATGCGGCAAACGCTCTCCCGACTGGAAAGGGAGGAAAAACCCATGAAACGAAAAATGTCGCTGAGCCTTGCGCTGGCGCTTATCCTGATCGCGCTGAGTCTGGCCACGGCGCTGGCCGCCGGGCTGGGCGTGTTCGGGCGGCTGAGCGCGTATTCGCCGAAGCTGACCATCATTGAGCAGGACGCGCAGTCAAACGACGCGGCGATTTCTCTGCCCGCCGGGAAAAACGGCGAGATTCCCGTTGATTTTTCCGTGGAACAATCCTTCTACGACGGCGAGGAGCTGTATGTGTCCTATGCGCTGCGCTATGCGGATAACGCGCGCTGCGCCGCCGTGCCCCAGCCGGAGGCGGACGACGCCATGCTGATCGACTTCTGGGGAGAGGAGAGGTCGTGGTATCAGCCGATCCTTGAAAAGCTTGGCGTGTGGGAGGAAATGCTGCGCGTTTATGAGGAAAAGGGCGCGGCGGGCTGCATTCGCGACACCGCATATGTCGGCGACGGCATGCGGCTGGACGACGGCCAATATGTCGAGCTGACGCAGGCGGACGACGCGGAGGATGAGGACGGCATGATCGGCTACCGCGAATTTGAAACGCCGCTGCCCGAGGCCATCCGCGGGCGCGAGGAGATTACCCTGCATGCGACGGTTTATCGCAGCCGCATCTATTACCTGCTGACGCAGGAGGGGCTGTACTGCTGGGCGGACGCCGAGCGTGACAAGACCGACGTGCCCTTTACCGTGCGGCGCAGCGCCCAAGCGCGCGCCATTGCGGGCGCGCGGGCGCAGTTTGCGGATTATACCCTCGAGGCGAGGATGAGCCAAAGCGGCGGACTGCTGATTTGCGATATCGCCGTGCGCGGCATACCGGAAAGCTGGACGAAGTGGGATTCGTGGGCGCAGGTGGAGGCGGAGGGCTTGGACTTTGTCGATTCCTTTATCCTCTGCGCCGACGGCGCGCCGCTTGAAGCATTGGAGCGCGGCGGCGAGGAGGACGAAGATGGCAAATACTGGCGCTATGTCTTCGCCATGCCGCAAAGCGCGGCGGTTTATACGCTGCGCCCCGTCTACAGCCTCAGCGGCGAGCGCGCCGCGGAGGAAGTGCGGCTGCAATGACAGGCGGCGCTGTTCAGCGCCTACCTTTTGCGTGCTGCCGTCACGCTCCGGCTCATGCCGCAGTGCTGCGCTTTCCTTCGTTTTACTGTCTTAGAGAATTGGGATAAATTGCGCTTTGCATCGTGTCGCATGTTCGATTGAGAATCGTATCCCCAAAGCAGCGCGAGGGGGCCGTTCACCGGCAGGATCGGGGGACAGCCTCCTTTTTTGCGCTTCAATCGGCGTGCCGATTGATCGCTGAGGCTATTGGGATTGCACCAAAATGCCGCGCGCATGCAGCGACGCGAGAACGCCGTTGCATGCCGCGGCAGGACGCTTGGATGAGATTTTTCGCGGGAAGACGCACTTCTGTTAGAGCGCGGCGGCAATTTTGGCCGCGAGGCGTACGTTGTTGAGCACCAGCTGAATATTCGACGCAAGGGATTCGCCGCCCGTCAGCTCGCATACGCGCGCGAGCAGGAAGGGCGTGGTTGCCTTGCCCTTTACGCCCTGCTCCTTGGCCTCTGCCAGCGCCTGATCGATCGCCGCGTTGATGACGTCCGCAGGCATGGCGTATTCGTCGGGAATGGGGTTGGTAATCAGCATGCCGCCGGGATAATCCAATTCACGCTGCGCGCGGATGAACGCAGCCAGCTCCTCGGGCGAATCGGCGCGGTAGTCCACCGAAAAGCCGCTATGGGGCGTGTAGAAGGCAGGCAGCTCCTTGGTGCGGTAGCCCAGCACGGGCACGCCTTTGGTTTCCAGATATTCCAGCGTCAGCCCCAGATCCAGAATGGATTTTGCGCCGGCGCAGACCACGGCGACAGGCGTGCGCGCCAGCTCCTCCAAATCGGCGGAGATATCCATCGTAACCTCCGCGCCGCGGTGCACGCCGCCGATGCCGCCGGTTGCGAAGACGCGAATGCCCGCCAGCGCGGCGATAATCATGGTCGCGGCTACGGTGGTCGCGCCGTCCTGCCCCTTTGCGGCCAGCACGGGCAGGTCGCGGCGCGAAGCCTTGGTCACCTTCGTGCCCATGCGGCCCAGATAATCGATTTCCTCCTCCGTCAGGCCCGCGCAAAGCTTACCGCCAATTACGGCGATGGTGGCGGGCTCCGCACCGCATTCCCGCGCCGCCGCTTCGCAGCGAAGCGCTGTTTCCACATTCTGCGGATAGGGCATGCCGTGGGAAATAATCGTGCTTTCCAGCGCGATGACGGGCTTGCCGGCTTCCAGCGCGGCGGCCACCTTGGGGGATAGTTTGAGATGGGAATTCATCATGATAAAGCGCCTCCCTGTAGTTTGGAATATTCAGTCGCCATGGAGCGAAAAATCCACCGCGCCAAGGCGGTTGACGGTGAGGATGGCGTAGCGCCCGTTTTGCGCCGCGCCGGGATTGAGCAGCAGAACGCCGTTTCGCCATTCGGCCTTCTGCACATGCGTATGGCCGTAGAGCGCGGCCTGCGCCCGTTCTGTGATGGCAAGGGAAAGCAAATCGTCTTCTCCTTCCCGGACGTGCTGAAAATGCCCGTGCGTTAACAGGATGCGGGCGTTGGAAAGCGATACGACCTCCAGTGTGTCGTTTCGGAACAGATCGCAGTTGCCCGCCACCTGATATACGGGCGGCAAATGCGCCTGATAATCGCGCAGATCGTCGTATCCGTCGCCAAGGTGAATCACCGCGTCCAGTCCACCGTCTGCTTCGGCAGCCATGAGGATTGTGCCCAGCCGCCCCTGCATGCCGTGCGAATCGCTTACTACTAATATGCGCAATTATAACGCCTCCAGATACGGCGCGATCGCCTGCAGCGCCAGCGAACGGTGACTGACGCGATTTTTCTCGGCCTCGTCCATTTCGGCGAAGGTCTGGCCGCTGACATACTCAAAGTACGGGTCGTAGCCGAAGCCGCCCTCGCCGCGGGGGGCGAAGGTAATCACACCCGGGCACGAGCCCTGCACCGCGTGCGTTTCGCCGCTTGGCAGAGCCAGCGCCATGGCGCAGACGAACTGGGCCGTGCGATCCTGAGCGGGCACGTCGCGCAGCTTTTCCATCAGCAGGGCGTTGTTGGCTGCGTCGTCGCCGTGCGCGCCTGCAAAACGTGCGGAACGTACGCCCGGCGCGCCGCCCAGCGCGTCGACCGACAGCCCGCTGTCGTCGCCCAGCGCGCAGTAGCCCGTCGCCCGCGCGACGGCCTGCGCTTTGATGCGCGCGTTCTCCTCGAACGTTTCGCCGCTCTCGTCTATCTCGCCGTCAAAGCCCGCTTCGCGCATGGAGATCACGCGCAGCGAATCATCCAGCATGTCGGAAATTTCCCGAATTTTATGGGCGTTATTGCTGGCGATAACCAGCGTACGCCGCGGGGCAATGACTGCGGCGCGCTTCCCCAGCGCCTCGCGCTGCAGCGCGTGCAGCGTGCGAACGCCCTTTTCGCCCAGCGCGATCAATTCGTTCAGCTCGTCGCGGGAAAAGGCGCGGCCCTCGCCTGTGCCTTGCAGCTCGATGAACGCGCCGGCCTCGTTCATGACGAAATTCATGTCCGTCTGCGCGGCGCTGTCCTCGGCATAGCACAGATCCAGACAGGGCGTATCCGCCACCAGCCCGGCGCTGACGGCGGCAATCTGATGCACGACGGGGGATTCCTTGATTTTCCCCGTGCGCAGCAGCTTATCCACCGCGCAGCACAGCGCCACAAAGCCGCCCGTGATGGAGGCCGTGCGCGTGCCGCCGTCGGCCTCGAGCACATCGCAGTCGATGGTGATCGTTCTTTCGCCCAGATACCGCCTGTCGACTGCCTGCCGCAGCGCGCGGCCGATGAGCCGGCTGATTTCCACGCCGCGGCCGTCCTTCTTTACGCCGTCGCGCGCCTTGCGCCGCCCCGTTGAGGCGGGCAGCATGGCGTATTCCGCCGTCAGCCAGCCTACGCCCTGACCGCGCAGGAAGGGCGGAACGCCCTCCTCAACCGTCGCCGTGCAGATGACCCGCGTGCCGCCGCAGCGAATCAGGCAGCTGCCCGCCGCGGTGGAGACAAAATCCGGCGTCATTTCGCAGGGGCGCAGCGCGTCCGGCGCCTGACCGTTCGCTCTTGTCATGGTGCTTCATCCTTTCCGCTTTGCTTCATTTTGTGATGATATTTGGGGCCGAGCGCCGCGTAACGCCGCGTAATCCATTTGCAGATGCCGTCCAGCCCGGGATAGATCATGCGCTCGGAAATGTTGATATAATCCAGCTTGTCGCGAATTTCCAGTTTTACCTCGGCGGGAATGACAATGCGGCGGAAGCAGCCCTCCGTGCCCGAAAGCTTGTCCAGCGTAACGGCGGAATCGCTGCACAGGGAGAACAGCGCGTACTGGTTGGCGATACGGTTGACCGCACTGGCCGGCTCGAAAAACAGCGCATAGGGCTTGGAGGAAATCGCCGATAGCGCGTCGAACCCAACACCGATCCTGTCCATCATCTCCATGGTGAAGATGTTGCCGCGCTCCTGCCGCAGCATGCTTTTGAGCCGCTCGGGCAGCTGGCCGTTGAGGCGGTCGATGTGCGCGCAGAAGATCACGCCGTCCCGGTCGTAGCTGTCCTGATCCTCGGTGGCGAAGTGCGCCGCGACGAGGGGCGAATACGTCCAGTCCAGCAGCCTTGTCGGAAGGCCGAACTGCTGCGCCATGGCCAGCAGCTGCCAGAAGGACGAAACCAGCTGCAGGTCGGCGTAGCCGTATTTTTTGAAGGAACGCAGCATCTGCCGCTCCAGCGTCATGTCGTGGGCGCAGACGCGGTTGAGCGAGGGCGTCAGCCCCCACGCGGCGTCCGACATGCCGCGGTATACGCAGTTATCGCGATAGCGCAGGATATCGGGATCCCAAACGCCGTCAAAAATGGCGGATTGCAATTCGTCCCAGCCGTGAATAACCGTTTCCTGCATGGTTTTTCTCATCCTTTACCATTCATGATAGGAGGCGCAGCGCCGATGAAAATAAACTATCAGGCCGAAATGGAGGCGGAAATCGCCGCGCTGAACGGGCGAAGACCCACGCTGCTTTTGCATAGCTGCTGCGGGCCGTGCTCCTCGGCCGTTATCGAGCGGCTCGCGGAGCATTTTCGGCTGACGCTGTATTACTACAACCCGAACATCGAGCCGGAGGCGGAATACCGCCGCCGCCTTGCCGAGCAGGAGCGCCTGCTGACGCTGCTGCCGGGCGGGCTTTCCCTGCTGCCCTGTGAATATGACCACGACGCGTTTTCCGCCTTCGCGCAGGCCATGGCCGGCGAGCCGGAGGGGGGGAAAAGATGCCTTTCCTGCTTCGCACTGCGGCTGGGGCAAACGGCGCGCGCCGCGAAGAAAAACGGCTTTGAGTACTTTACAACCACGCTTTCCGTTAGTCCCCATAAAAACGCGGAGGCGCTGAACGCCATTGGCGAGGGCATTGCGCGGCAACTCGGCGTTCGATACCTGACGGCGGATTTTAAGAAGAAAAACGGCTACCTGCGCTCGCTGCAGTTGTCCAAGGCGTTTGACTTGTATCGGCAGGATTACTGCGGCTGCCTTTATTCCAAGCCCAAGAAGGAATCGCTGTGAAGCGAAACCTCGCCGCAGCGGAGCACCGTTTCCCGCCCGTCGCAGGTCACAATCAGGCCGCCCTGCGCGTCGATTCCCGTCGCCAAGGCGGTTTTTTCCATGCCGTTCTGAACGAAGGTTACGCTTTTTCCAAGCAGCAGCATATTTTCCCGATACGCAGTGAGAACCTCCTCCTGCGGCGCTTTTAATGCGTCCAGCATGCAGGCGGCGACGCGCCCTGCCAGGAAGCCGCGGGAAACCGGCGCGTCCAGCGCGCCTGCGATGGGAAGGCCCGGAAAGCCGCCCAGCGGCGTGCGTACGTTGACGCCGATTCCCAGCACGATCTGTCCGGCCGCGCTTTCGGCCAGAATGCCGCACACCTTTTTGCCGCGGAGGAACAAATCGTTCACCCACTTGATTTTGACCTGCATGCCGCAGGTCAGCCGAATCGCGCGGGCGACCGCAGCCGCCGCCGTGACCGTTGGCGGCAGCGCGTCCTGCTCGGGCATGGGCAACAGCATGGACAGGTACAGTCCCGTGCCCGGCGGCGAAACGAACTGCCGCCCAAGCCGCCCGCGCCCCGCCGATTGCGTATCGGCAATCAGCAGAAAGGGCGCCCGCAGGCCGTCGCGCGCCGCTTCCTTGAGGCGCCGGTTGGTCGAATCAGTCGCTTGCAGCACCTCCAAGGGCAGCGCGTCATACGCGCCCAGCGCCTGCCGAATTTCGCTCGTTTGCAGATCGTTCGTCATGGTACGTTCCTTTTCCGGGGCGCGCCCGGTCAGTTCGTGAGGCCGGCGTTTTCGCACCGGCTCGGAAAAGCCGCCGCGCGGTTTTTCTAACCTATTATATCACGGCTGCCGCCGTCTGGGCAACCGTCGCCGCCATGAAAAAATCAAGGAGCGAAACAGGCCGGGCGCGCTTTTGCCGCGCTCAGGGATCGGGCTTCTTGCCGTTTGGACAGGCGAATTTCCGATAAGCGCCGATGCATTCGCCCCGTTCGTTCGGCATACACTGGCGGCGGAGGACGAAAAGCATGAAAAAAGCCTGCATTATTCTTTCTGCATTGGCGCTGACCGCTTTGCTGATCGCGCTTTCGCCGCATGCGCTGCCCAGCGCGCCGGAGCAGCCGTCCGTGGCCCTGACGCGCGTATGGGTGGTTTCGGGCGAAGGGCCGTTGGCCGCATGGCTGAAAAAACAGGCGGCGGCGTTCGAACGGGAAAGCGGCGGCCGCGTGTACATTCGCAGCGCAACGGCGGAGGAAGCGCTTGAAGCCAGAACGAATGCGCAGGCGCTGCGCCCTGACTGCATCCTGCAGCGCGGCGAGGGCGACGTTGTCGCCCGCAAGGGCTATGCGCTGATTGTGCGCGACGACAGCCGGGCGCTTGAAACGCCCGCGCCGACCGGCGTGCTGTTTTATCGCCCCACCGCCGCAATCGCCCCCGCCTCGTCGCCCGCGCCCGAGGCAGCGCCGCCCGTGCCCGACGGCGTGCTTTGCGCCCGTGAATGGACGCGCCTTGTTGCGCATCCGCAAAGGAGCACGCAGCCGGCCGCGGAGTTTGCCGCGGGCAAAGCGCCGGCGGCCATCCTTACGGCGGGCGAGGCTGCCGGGCTGCCCTTCGGGTATCGCGCCTACGCGCTGCCGGACGCGGCGATCAACTTTGGCGTTTCCGCTTTTTCCGCGCGCGGGGAAGCGTTTGCGGCGCGGCTGCGGAGCGAGGAGGCGCAGTATGCGCTGGCGGCGTGGGGGTATTATGCGTATGTGCCCGGCATGCGTCTGTACGACGCGAACCGCCCGACCTATCAGTTGATTGAAAACGCGCTGGCGGCGCAGAAATGGCAATAGCATAGAATAGAAATGCAGGGAAAATGTGTATAAACTCCTGCCGCGCGGGGTATCCTGCCCTCGGAAGGGAGGAAGAACGATGGACGAGGCGACGTGCATTCTCTGCGGCCAGCGCGCCCCGACGGGGCTGAGCGTGATGGGCTGCCTGATCTGCTTTCCCTGCGAACGGCGATTGCTGCGCGGGCTGATGCCGGCGGCGCGGCGGCGCGCGCTGGGGCGTATCTATGAAAGCGTGCGGCTGGAGGGTTGATTTTTCCGGCGCGGCAGGGTACAATAGCATCCGACCGAATAGATTCGGAAGGGTGTTTTTTTATGATGAAGTATCAGGCCGTGATTTTTGATTTGGACGGCACATTGACGGATTCTAAGGCGGGCATTTTCAACTGCGCGCGCTACGCGCTGGAAAAGATGGGGCGCGAGATTCCCCCCGAGCGCACGCTGCAAAAATTCCTCGGCCCGCCGTTGGCCGATTCCTACATGCGTTATTGCGGCATGACGGAGGTGGATGCGGCCCTCGCGACGGATTATTATCGCGAGCGCTATATTCCCATCGGCTGGCTGGAGAACGATGTGTATCCCCGCATTCGCGCGCTGCTGGCGCATTTGAAGGCGCAGGGCGCGTATCTGGCTGTGGCGACGGGCAAGCCGGAGCATATCTCCGTCGATATTCTTAGGCATTTTGACCTGCTGCGTTATTTTGACGCCGTGGCGGGCCCGCGTCCGGAGGAGCTGCACGCCGACAAGGCGGCGTTGATTACCCGCGTGCTGCCCGCCGGGCTTTCCGCCGTGATGGTGGGCGATACGGACGGCGATATTCTGGCCGCGCATCGCTGCGGCATTGACAGCGTCGCGGCGCTTTACGGCTACGGCGAGGATGAAACCGTGCTGGCGGCGAAGCCGGACTGCGCCGTGCGCGACACGGCGGCGCTTTGCACGCTGCTGTGCCCCGACATGCCTGCGCCCAAGGGCTATTTCGTTACGCTCGAGGGCGTGGACGGATGCGGCAAAAGCACGCAGGCCGCCGCGCTGGCGCGTATGCTGACGCAGTTTGGCTATCGCGTGCACCGCACGCGCGAGCCGGGCGGCTGCCCGATCGCGGAGGAAATCCGCAGGATCGTTCTGGCCAAGGAGGACGGCGGTATGTGCGCCGAGACCGAGGCGCTGCTCTTTGCCGCGGCGCGCGCGCAGCATGTGCGGCAGGTCATTCTGCCCGCCGTGGCCGCAGGCAAGGTCGTGCTGTGCGACCGGTTTGTCGATTCCTCCATTGTGTATCAGGGCGGCGCGCGGGGGCTTTCCCGCGAATGGATCAAGGAAATTAACCTGCCCGCGATGCGAGAGGGCGCACCGGACGCGACGCTTTATCTGCGCATGCCGCATGGCGAAGCGCTGCGCCGCCGGCTGGCGGCGACCGATCCTGACCGGATCGAGCAAATGGGCGACGCGTTTCAGGCGCGGACGGAGGAGGGCTATGAGCTGTTGATGCGGGAAAATCCCGAACGATATTTGGCGGTCGACGCGGCAAAAGCGCCCGAGCAGGTGACGCAGGAGGCGTTTTCCCTGCTGTTTTCGCGCATGCAGCAGGGAGGCGTATTGTAATATGCGAATTGTTGTGGGCATGTCCGGCGGCGTGGACAGCGCGGTTTCGGCGCTGCTGCTCAAGCGGCAGGGCTATGATGTGGTCGGCGTTTTTATGAAGAATTGGGAGGAAAAGGACGAAAACGGCACCTGCACCGCGGAAAGCGACTGGAAGGACGTGCAGGCCGTGTGCGACCTGATTGACATTCCCTATTACGCCGTGAACTTTGCCAAGGAATACCGCGACCGCGTGTTTTCGCTTTTCCTTTCCGAATACCGCGCCGGGCGTACGCCCAACCCGGACGTGCTGTGCAACCGCGAGATCAAGTTCAAGGCCTTTCTTGATTTTGCCATGCAGCTGGGGGCCGAAAAAATGGCCACGGGACATTTTGCGCGCACCGACGCGCAGGGCAGGCTGCTGCGCGGCGTAGACGCAAACAAGGATCAGAGCTATTTTCTGTACATGCTTCACCGTGAGCAGCTGCAAAAGGCTGTTTTCCCTGTGGGCGGTATGACCAAGGGCGACGTGCGCCGCCTCGCGCAGGAGGCCGGGCTGCCTGTGAGCGCCAAGAAGGATTCGACGGGCGTATGCTTTATTGGCGAGCGCGCCTTCAAGCCCTTTTTGCAATCCTTCCTGCCTGCGCAGCCGGGCGATATGGTGACGCCGGAGGGCGAAATCGTCGGCCGCCACGACGGGCTGATGTATTACACGCTGGGGCAGCGCCGCGGGCTTGGTATCGGCGGGCGCGGCGATGGGCGCAGCTTCTTCGTGGTGGATAAGGATTTGGCGCGCAACCGGCTTATCGTAGCACAGGGAGAGGATCACCCGCTGCTCTACAGCCGTGCGGCAATCGCCGGGCAGGCCACCTTTGTCGGCGATGCGCTGCCGGAGGATACGCCCTGCCGCCTGACGGCGAAGTTTCGTTATCGCCAGAGCGATCAGCCCGTTACCGTCACGCGAACGGGGGATACGCTGCATTTTGTCTTTGACGCGCCGCAGCGCGCCGTTACGCCGGGGCAAAGCGCCGTGCTTTACGACGGCGAGAGCTGCCTTGGCGGCGGCGTGATCGATCAGGTCATTCGATAAGCGGGATAAAAGAAGAACCAATGCGGGGGAGACGTCGTTTGGGGGCTCCATGCGCGGCTGCCCCGCATTGGCTGTGCGTCAAAGCTACGCTTTTGACACGCTCCATACAAAATGAAGGGCTTTATCCTGCATCGTAAGGCTGCGGGAATGATGTTGCCGCGCTGCTGCTCCGCACAGTCTCCCGCCCGGTCGAGCCGGGCGATGCAAATGAAAATGAAGGGCTGGTCGCCCTTCATTGCATTCCGGTGGTTTGTTCGCTGCTTCGGGGGCAGGCTCAAATACGTGGCCGCCCATTGCTTTAACGGTGCTTTTAACGGCCCAATGGAGCGAATCAGACGGTCTCCGCCTTGAGCATGTTGGTGTTGCCCGAGCAGCCGTCCGTCCGCCCGCCGGTCATGACGATGCGATCGCCCGGATGAAGATGGAACAATTCCACCGCCTGCTGCCTGCCGTTGTAGAACATAACGTCGGTAGAATCGAACCGGCTGCTGATGGCCGGCGTAACGCCCCATGAAAGCGCCAGCTTTCGCCAGCTTTTTTCGTTTGTCGTAATGCCCAGAATATCCACCGGGCAGCGGAAGCGCGACACCATGCGCACCGTCTTGCCCGAAAGCGAGCAAACCACGATCAGCTTTGCGTCCAGATCGATCGCCATGCCGCATACGGCGTGGGAAATTGCGTCCGGAATGTTATGGATGCGGAATTCGGCCGTGTGGAACAGGCGGCTGTAGTCGATATTTTTTTCGGTTTCCAGCGCGATGCGCGCCATGGTTTCCACCGCCTGAACGGGGTATTTGCCCGCCGCCGTTTCGCCCGAGAGCATGATAGCGCTCGTGCCGTCGTACACGGCGTTGGCCACGTCGGAAATTTCCGCGCGCGTGGGGCGAATGTTGGTAATCATCGATTCCAGCATTTCAGTCGCGGTGATGACGCGCTTTCCCAGCAGGCGGCATTTGGTAATCAGGCGCTTTTGCACGGCGGGCAATTCCTCAAAGGGAATTTCCACGCCCAGATCGCCGCGCGCGACCATGATGCCGTCGCACGCGGCGCTGATTTCCTCGATGTTGTTTACGCCCGAACGGTTTTCGATCTTGGCGATCAAATCGATGTCGCGAACGCCGTTTTCCTCCAGAAAGCCGCGCACGCTCAGCATATCCTGCTGATTGGAAACAAAGGAGCAGGCGATAAAATCCACGCCGTTTCGCGCGCCAAAGAGAATGTCGGCCTTATCCTGCTCGCTTAAATACGCATGCTCAAATACATGGCCGGGAAAGCTCATGCTTTTGCGGTCGCTCAGCGTGCCTCCCGTCAGCACGCGGCATCGCGCCGCCTGCGCGTCGGCGGAAAGGACCTCCAGCACCAGCAGGCCGTTGTTCAAAAGCACCCTGTCGCCCGGCGCCAGCTGGCCACATAATTGCTTGTAGCTGACCGACACATGCTCCCGGTTTCCCGGTACATCGTCTGTCGTAAGGGTAAACAGATCGCCCGCCGAAAGCTCCACGCTGCCATGCTCGAAGCTTCCGATGCGGTATTCGGGCCCCTTGGTATCCAGCATGATCGCCACGGGCATTTTCAAATCGTCGCGTACCTTTTCAATCAGGCGAATCACGCGCAGATGCTCCGCGTGCGTGCCGTGCGAAAAATTCAGCCGCGCTACGTTCATGCCGGCCAGACACATGCCGCGCAGCGTTTCCTCATTGGCGGACGCCGGCCCGATGGTGCAGATAATTTTGGTTTTCCGCATTCTTTCCCTTCTTTCCAAAGCCTGCGGCCGTCGGCGGCGCAGTGGAATGCCTTCGCCGCGCCGGGAGACTGCGCCGTTGCCATCATAGCAAAACTTTAATAACCCACCCCATATTACATTATATGCAAAGAGCGCCAGCTGTCAAGCGTGAATAGCGCGGCATGAAGGAACGAATGCCGCCGTCCGAGGCTTTTCCTCAAGCCGCAGTCAAACCAGCGGGATGCGACGAAGGGGTGGCGGGTATCCGCTTTCATTTGTGTCGCTCGGCTTTCCGGGGGTGCTTCCGGAGCGTTCGCATAGCAAAATCATTTTCGAAACCCTGCTATGCAGCGAAGCGCGTGAAGCATATAGCTTTTTGATACGCAAAAACGGCGGCTGCCGTTCATCCGGAAGCCGCCGTGAGGGATGGATTGTGTGCCGTATTCGCATTATTTCACCGCAAAGACATTGCTCCACGCCTTGCGGCCCTGCGCGTCCGTCGCCTCGGCGCGGACGAATGTCTCAAAGGGCTGCAGGGCGCAGCGCGCCTCGGTCAGGCCGTCGCCGCGATGGCCGTGCCCCTTCGTCCAGACGCTGTTGGTAAAAATGGCGATGCGGCTTACGGGCGAGGTGCGCACGACGACCTCGCCGTCCTGTACCTCCAGATGGATTTCCGGCCCCTGCGTGGCGTAAAAGCGCCGGTCGCGGATGGCCTGCAGAAGCTCCCGGTCGCTCGCGTCCGGCGCGCAGGCCAGCATAATCCACGATTTGGTTTCGTCCATGCCGTCGTAGCGGTGCGTGTCGTCGGCCGCCAGCAGCGGATAATACATGCCGCGGCAGGCGCAGGTATCCACAAAATCGCCCGAATAAGGGCGGCTGGATTCGTGCACGTCCGAAACGGTATTGTAGATTTCCGTCGCGCCCACGCCCCGCAGCGCTTCCGCCTGCTGCACCGTGTTGAGCGACCATGCGGGGTGCGCCAGCACGGCCATGCCGCCGCAGGCGTTGATATGGTCGATGATCTGCTGGGCGGGCTGATCGGGCGACGGCGCGGGGATGCGGCTGCAGCCCAGCGCCAGCAGGTGGTAAACGCCCTTTGCGCCGTCAGCGCCGCCGATGTTGAACTCCGCGCCGCCCAGCGTGCGCAGGCCGTTGATTTCCCCGCTCTCGCGGTATACCCAGTGATCGGTAATGGCAATAAGGTCATAGCCCGCGCGGCGATAGATATCCGCCGCTTCCTGCGGCGTTTTTCGCCCGTCGGAGCAGGTGGTGTGCTGGTGCAGGTTTACCTTCAGGCGCTTGACGCCCATCATGTCGGTGTACATTGAAAAAGCCTCCTCTGCGCATGGCCTGCGCGGCGGGGAAAGCCGCGCCGCCCATGGCGCGCGTCAGTATTTCCAGTCGATACGGATCAGGCGGAGGACGGGAACATTGCGCACGCTGCCGTAGCTTGTGTATTCCTGCACCTGCCCCTTGCCGGAGATGGAGGAAACGGTGCTGCAGGACGCGATGCCGTTGCCGTCCTCCCAGTCCCAATCATGATAATTTTCAAGCAGCAGATAAACATAATACGTATGATGATCCGCTGTATAGCGGCACAGAAGCTTCAGATCGTTTCCCGAAAAGCTTTGCGATACGCGCCGCAGACCGCTGACCCTGACAAACGCGGACAGGTATTGATCCGGCTTCTGCGACAGCTTGGCAACGGACACGGCCGTGTACACGGGCTCAACGTATACCACTTCCGCGTCGCTCCGATAATCGCGGCTGTAGTTGCAGGGGCGAACCTCATAGGCGTAATATAGCCCCATCTGGACGTCCTTGTCGGTATACGATGTTTTCTGGGTGGTCGCAATCAGCTCCCAGTCGCGGTAGATTTCATACCATTTGGCGTTTTTGGCCGCGGACCAAGTGATCTTTATCGTGCCCTCGTTGGAGGTGAATTTCAGGTTTTTCACCGGCTCGGGCGCAGGGGAGGCCTGTCGCAGCAGCGTTTTCCGCTCCGCTTCCGTCAAAAAGGCGTCCGCCTGCAGCCCCAGCGCCTTTTCGGCGCGCTTCACTGCGGCCTTATACTTGGCCTTGTATACGTCGTGCTCCTCCGGCAGGCTTTCGATATAGCCCAGATCGCACAGCTTTTCCAGCACCGCCTTGGCCTCCGGCTCGCTTTGACCGGGGTAGAGCAGCCCCGCCAGCTGCGCCATTTCGGACAGGCGAATCACGCCGTCCGCCTCGAGTCCCAGCGCCTTTTCCATCGCCTTGACGGCGCGGGCGTACTTTTCCTTGTAGGCCGTTTCGCTCTTGGGCAGGGCCTCGAGGAATTCCATATCCCGCGCCATGGCCAGCACCGCCAGCGCGCGTTCGCCTGTATCCCCGGGCGAGACCACGGCGTAGTCCTCCATGGGCGCGCCCTCGTCCTGTGCGGCAAGATACTGCCGGTAGGCCGCGACGTAACGCGTTTCCTCGATCAAATGCAGCGTATAGGCGCAGCGGGCGGCATGAAGCTGCGTCCGCGCGTCCGGGTAATCCTCCGCCGCCTGAAAATAGGCGATGGCCGTTTGATAGCTTTGCGCGGCCAGCGCCTTTTGGCCCAGCGCGTAATTCATTTCCAGATACAGCGCCCGCGCCCCTTCAAGGCTTTGCTCCCTGCGCAGAAGGTTCAGCGCTTCGCCCTCCTTGCCTGCGTCATAGAGCGCCCGCGCCTTGCGGCACAGCGCTTCGACCGCCATTTCCGCGCTGCCCGGCCAATCGCCCGCCTGCAGGAACGCCGCGCGCGCCGCGTCGTATTCCTGTTTTTCCAAAAGCGCCGCGCCCTTTTGATTATAGCATTCCTTTACGCGCGCCGCCGCATCGCGGTAATCGCCCATGGCGGCAAAGGCCGCCGCGGCTTCGTCGTATCGCCCGGCCCTGAGCGCGCTTTCGCATTGCGCATAGGCGTTTTCCAATCGCCGCGCGATAAGCTGCGCTTTTTTATCCGCCGCGTCAGCGTAGTCGCCCGCCTTGTCTAAAGCTTCGACGGCCTGCTCCAGCTGATTGTTTGCCGCAAGGGCTTCGGCCAGTAAATAGAAGCAGCGCTTTCGCTGCGTGTCCGCGTCCTGATAACCGTTCGCCTGCGTGAAGGCTGCCGCAGCGGCTTCCCAGTCGCCCTTCTTTTGCAGGGAAACGCCCTTTTCATAGGAAACCTGCAGCGCCCGCTCGGCCGCGTCGGCATAGTCGTCCGCCTGCGCGAAGGCCGCCGCCGCTTCGTCAAGCTGCTCCGCCGCCAGCGCTTCCTCCGCCTTCATGTAATAGCAGGCCTTTACCTGCACCGCCGCGTCGGCGTAGGCGCCAGCCAGCTGAAAAAAGCCCGCCGCCTCGTCGTAGCTTCCGGCCAGCTGCGCCAGAACGCCCTGCTGATAGCGGCACGCGTTTATGCGCTCCGCCGCGTCGCGCCAGCTTCCCGCCTGCGTGAAGCGCTCGATGGCCTCGGGGTATGCATCCTGATTGTACAGCGCCTCGCCCCAGCGGTAGAAGGTCTCCTTTTCCTGCTCCGCGGCGATCAGGTTCGTTTCCCCCTGAACGGCGATCGTCCGGCTGTCAAAGGCCTTCAGCCGGGCGAAGATATCCGCCGCCTGCGCCCATTCGCCGTTTTCCCATGCCTGCAGCGCTTCGTTTACCCTGTCCGTCAGTCCGGCCAGCGATTGACCGCAGCCGCTGCAGAAACGGCCGCCGTTCACCCGCCCGCAGGCGCAGACCCATTGCGGCTTTTCCGCGCCGCAGCGCGGGCAAAAGTCGGTTGTATTTTCGATATTGCAGTTGAGGCACAGCCACGGCGTTCCGGCGTTTTCCGCCCATGCCGCGCTTGCGCATCCGAGCAGCGCTGCGATCAGGCATAGGCTCAGCAGCTTTCGGAGGTTCATGCTTCTCGCTCCTTCCTGCTTTCCGGCATGCATTCTTGGAAAAAAGAATACCACATCTTCCCTTTCGTGTCAAACGCTGCGGAAAGGCGTTCTGTAAATGCGGGAGGGGGACTCTTTGAGGCGCTCAAAGAATCCCCCTCCGCGGTGCGGCCGTCGTTCCCAACCGCCTACGAGCCGAAGGTTATGGTATGGGTTCGCGCGATGGCCTGCCCCTGACAGATGCGCAGGAAGCCAGGCTTATGGTCGATACGCAGATCGGCGTCGGCAAAATCCGGCGCGTTGCACCACGGCTCGATGCAAAGATAGCCTGCGCCCGGCTTTGTCCAGAACAGGCAGTAGGGATGGCCGGGGAAGGAAACATGCACCGTGCGGTTGTGCAGCCGGCTGCGCAGCGTTACGCCGCGGCTTTTCAGCGTGAGGAAAACCAGCGCGTCGATGGCGAAGTATTCGGTTTTCAGCGGCAGCACGCGCGCGTTTTCCGCCATGATAACAGGCGTGCGCGAGGTGAGCTTCCCCTCCGGCGGGTAATGCGCCAGCGTTTCAGGCTCGTCAAAGACCAGCTCGTATTCCTCGATTCCCTCGGGCGTGGCGTAGGCCTCGTGCGCGCCGAGGCTGAAGTAGAAGGGCCTTTCGTCCCGGCTGCTTACCTCGTAGGAAACCTCCACCGCGTTGCCCTTGAGCGCGTAGCGGGCGCGCAGCTCGTAATCAAAGGGGAAGCCGGGCGTTTGCCTGGCGAGCAGGAAAACGGCGCGGTCCTGCGCCGCCGCTTCAACCTGCCACTCCGAGCGCCGCGCAAAGCCGTGCTTGGGCATGGGATAGCGCACGCCGTCCAGCTCGTAGCAATCCTCCCGAAAGCCGCCGGCCACGGGGAAGAGAATGGGCGCTCGCCCCGTCCAGAAGGCGGGGTCGCCCTGCCAAAGCCGCTCGATTCCGTTTTGATCGCGGATGGATTGCATCTCCGCGCCCAGCGTGGAAATAACGATGGTCAACGCGTCGTTATGAAGGGTAATCAGCCGCATGTTCGTCTTCCTTTCCTTATACGATGGGCGCGCCTTCCAGCTGCTCGGGCGTAACGACGCCGTTATCCAGCGCGTTCTGCTTGAGCTCCTGATAAATGCCGGCGAAGGTCATGGAGCGATACGGGCCGACGTAGAGCACCTCCAGAATGCCGAAGGTCAGCGCGGAAAGAAGCGACCAGCCGATGAAGCTCAGCGCGGCGATGAAAATATCTATCTTATAGCCGTTTGTCATGCGCATGGAGAGCTTGAGCGCGTCCTTGGCCGAAACCTTGGGGCAGTCGATGAGGATGTAGGGCGTCAGGGAATAGGCGATGGCCTTGACGACGCCGGGAATCCACAGCAGGAGCGCCCACAGGAACGTCCACAGCAGCATCCACAGATAGCCGCCCAGCCGATGCAGAAAATCGTCAAAGAGGGTGTTGAACCATTCGCCGACGGTTTTGAAAACGCCGTTGTAGCCGCAAACGAAAAAGCCGCAGCCGGCGATGGTGACGGCCGGCGTGAGCAGCGAGGCAAAGCCGAAGGTCAGCGCCGAAAGCGCGCCGGCGATAACGATCGTCAGCAGATAAACGCAGATGCAGGCGCTGCGGTTCTGGGCCAATTGCGCCCTGGCAATTTCTTTAATTTCCTGACGTGTTCTCATATTGCTTCTTCCTTTCATGATTCGAGCAGCGTCCGCCGCAGGGCGTCCATATCCCTGAAACGGAACTGCGTCTGATAATCGGGATAAAAATTCTCGGGATCAAACAGCACGCAATGCATGCCGGCGTTTTTGCCCGCGTCGCAGTCGATATCGCGGTCGCCCAGCATGACGCATTCCTCCGGTGCGAGGCGATGCTTGCGCATGAGATAAATCAGCGCGTCCGGGGCAGGCTTGCTGGGAAAGCCGTCCGCGCTGGTTACGCCGTCGGCAAACAGGCTGCGCAGGCCGTCCGCCGCCAGCGCGTCGTACGCGCCGACGCCGCGATGGGTGTAGAGGTAATTTTGACCGCCGCCCGCCACCACGCCGCGCAGCGCCGCCCCTACGCCGGCATAGGGCCGCATGGTGTCCGGGCTTTCGCGCGCTTCCCACGCGCGGTAGACGGCCATAAAGCGGTCGTAGGAAACGCCCGCAGGCTCGCCCCAGCGCTGCACCACGCTGCGCTGCGTGATTTTGACCTGACGGTACACATCCTCCAGCGGCACGTCTATGCCCAGTTCGCTCAGCGCCCTTTGGCAGCAGCGGCTGATTCGCCCGTAGCTGTCGTACAGCGTGCCGTCAAAATCCCAGAAAAAGGCGCGAAAGATCATGCCTTTTTCTCTTCTGCGGGCAACTCGCTCGTGCAGTGCGGGCAGCGCGTGGCTTCCTTATCGACGCTCTGGCGGCAGAAGGGGCAGAGCCGCGGCGCAGGCGCGGGCGCGGCGGGCTTGCGCAGCTTGGCGACGAGCTTGACAAACAGGAAAATGCACAGAGCGATGAGCACGAAATCGATCACGGTCTGCAGGAAGTTGCCGTAATTGAAGGTGGCCACGCCGGCAGCCTGCGCTTCTTCGATGGTCTGGAAGGTTCCCGGCCCCAGCGGCAGGAACAGCGCCGAGGTGTTGATGCCGCCCGTCAGCAGCGAAAGAACGGGCATGAACAGATCGTTCACCACGGAGGTGACGATTTTTCCGAACGCACCGCCGATCATCACGCCGACCGCCATATCCACCACGTTCCCCTTGACCGCAAAATCCTTGAATTCCCGAAGCAGCTTTTTCATGCCGATTTCCCCTTCTTTTGTTTTTTACTTTGCTCCAGTATATCACGCGCGGTGCGTCTTCGCAAGGGGGAGGGCGCGAAAGCGCGCGGGTTTCGTATGCGAAGCCCCAGACGGTTGACCTTTGCCACGCGAGGCATGCTCGCGCTTGTTTTTTGGCGCGCTTTATTATATAATGAAAAAGCGTGATGAGAATCACGAAATGCATAAATTTTTTGAATGGAGCGGGCTATGCTGGACGCGCGACTGGAAACCCTTTTGACCATCTGCGAAAAGAGCAGCTTTACCAAGGCGGCGGAGGCGCTGGCGTTGACGCAGCCGGCCGTCAGCCATCATATGAAGATGCTGGAAAGCGAGCTGGGCGTGCATTTGTTTGTGCGCGCGCGCGGCGAGCTGAAGCTCACGCCCGAGGGCGAGATTGTGGCGCAGTATGCCCGGCGCATGAAGGCGATGCAGGAAAAAATGCTGCGCGCGCTGGCGGACGCCGAGAAGCAGATGAGCAGCATTCGCGTGGGCATCACGCACACCGCCGAGAGCAATACCATCGCCGAGGTGCTGGCCAAATATACGGCTTCCACGCCGGGCATGCGCGTGACGATTATCACCGACACCATTCGGAATCTGTATGACATGATCGATCACTACGAGGTCGACTTGGCCATCGTCGAGGGCAAAACGCAGGATCCGGAGCTCAACGCCCTGCTGCTGGATACGGATTATCTGGTCTGCGTGGTGTCCAACCACAGCGCGCTGGCGAAAAAGAGCATGGTGACGCTGGCGGACATTCAAAAGGAGCGCATGATTCTGCGCCTGCCCGGCTCCGGCACGCAAAACCTGTTCCTGTCGCATCTGAAAAGCATGGGCCGCTCGATCGAGGAATTCAACGTCGTGCTGCAGGTGGATAACATCGCGACGATCAAGGATCTGATCCGTAAGGATTTGGGAATCTCGATTCTGGCGCGCAGCGCCTGTATGGACGAGCTGCGCAAGGGGAAGCTGACCGCGCTGCCCATCGAGAACCTGAGCATGGTGCGCGAAACCAATATTCTTTATCATAAGGATTTTTCTCATCCCGAGGTGCTGCAGGCGATTACGCGCCTGTATCAGGAAACCGCGCGTCAGTATCAGTGATGTGCTTGGCGAAGGGCTGCGCCGTTTTTGCCCTTTCGCTGCCTGAATGGAACCGGCAACAGAGGGCGCTTGGCATAGGGCGCGTTTGGGGATGAATCGTAAAAATGTAAATTATTACGAATAATAGTTGATTTTTTAATAAATTCGTAATATAATGCAATTGTGTGAATCTGAACGAAAGTGTAGGTGAACCATCCATGAAGAGCATTCGGCGTATTGCGGCGCTTTTTCTGGCCATAACGCTTCTGCTGAGCGCGCTGCCCGAGGCCCTTGCAGCCACTGCAAGCTATACGGGCACGATCAATGAAAACGATGTGTTTTTTCGCACCGGCGCCTCGACGGACGCGGCGTTTCATTGCCGGCTGAAAAAAAACACCAAGGTGACGGTCACGGGGGTACGCGGCAATTTTTATGCCGTTACGTATAACCGTCTGGCGGGCTATGTAATGAAGAAATACGTCACGCTTTCCGCTTCGGCGAAAAGGGCGCTGGAGGGCGCTTCCATCCAGGTGGACAGCAAGATTACCTCCGCCAAGACCATCGCCCAGATTGGCTCCGCGCCCAAGGCGACCTCGCGGGGATCAAGCGGCGCGGACGTGGCGAAGCTGCAGCAGGCGCTGAAGATTAAAAAGTATTATACCGGCACGGTGGACGGCAAATATGGCGATAATACCGTCGCCGCCGTGAAAAAGTATCAAAAGGCGGTCGGCCTGTCGCAGACGGGGAAGGCGGACAGCACGACGATTAAAAAGCTGTTCAATACGTCCGCTTCCTCCAATACCACGACCGTAAAAACCGACCCGAAGATGAACGGCATTACCGCGATTTCCCAGATCACCGTGCCCAATACCACCCGCAAGGGCGACAGCGGCAAGCACGTGCTGGCGCTGCAGCAGGCGCTGAAGATCAAGGGCTATTATACCGCGCCCATCGACAGCAAGTACGGCGACCAGACGGCCGCGGCCGTTCGGGCCTTCCAGAAGGCGAAGGGGCTGGCGCAGGACGGCGTGGCCGGCAACGCCACCATTAAGGCGCTCTTTGGCAAGAACGCCGCGAACTATACCTTCAAGACCGAGCGGCTGGATTGGTTCAACGGCGGAAGCAGCGTGATTCCCAAAGGCGCGACCTTCACGGTGAAGGATGTGTCTACCGGCAAAACCTTCCGCTGCCGCCGCTGGTCCGGCGCGAACCATATGGACAGCGAGCCGCTTACCGCAACGGACACAGCGACGATCAAGGCGATTTACGGCGGGAGCTTTAGCTGGACGCGCCGCGCCATTCTGGTGCAGTATAACGGCCATGTATACGCCGCGTCCATGAACGGCATGCCCCACGGCACCACCACCATTTCCTCCAACGGCTTCGACGGACATTTCTGCATCCATTTCTATAACAGCCGCACCCATGAAACCAACCATGTGGACGAGGCGCATCAGAACTGCGTTGCCCGCGCCATGAACGCCACGTGGTGACGAAGCCGAGGGGACAGCCTTTTTCCGGGTCGCCGGCGCGCGGCCTTTCGGATTCCCGCTGAAAACTGCATAAAGTGTACGCCCCGCTTATCCGGCAGCCGTCGGCAAAGCGGGGCGTTTTTTGTCGCGCTGGCCTTGATCGAGGCCGGGATGGATGCGGAAAATCGAGGCGTGGATCAAAGCAATGAAACGCGGCGAAAGGCCTTTGACAGCCCGCGGCGCCTCGAAAAGCTGCAGACAAATTGGCGGGATGCATGCAGGGCGGCCAGCCCTTATTTTCATTCGGATCGCCCGGCCTGGCCGGACGGGGAGCGCCTGCGGAGCGTTCATCCTGTTTCCCTTGGCATGTGGGACAAGGCCCTTTATCCTGCATGGAGTGTATTCAAAAGCGCGGCTTTCCGACGCGCAAAAGGCTGCCGAAAAGATGCTTCGACAGCCTCAGACCGGCCCTTGCACGGCGCTTAATTGCTTTTTCCCATTTTGAGTGCCTGCTGCGGACAGGCATCCGCTGGGCGTTATGGGGCGGTGCTTTTCTCCTGCGCGCGGGGCGGCAGATGATAAATGCGCCGAATTTCGTCGGTATCCGTACCGTCGGGCTGATGGACGATGAGCGGCGGCTCTACGATAACGCCTGCGTGAACGTCCAGCATGGCCTCCATCAGGACGAGCCGGGCGGGGCGGGCAGCGTTGCCGTGCACGAAGCGCAGGCGCTTGAGCTCCAGCCGATGCCGCCTGAGCGTTGCCGTCGCGTCGGTCAGGCGGGCGACGGGCAGCATCAGGCACAGCCGCGCCCGGCTGCGCAGCAGCCATTCCGCCGCCGCGGCTACATCCTCCAGTGTGCAGAGGGTTTCGTGCCGCGCGCCGCGAAGCGCCGCGTCGGGGCTGGGAATGGCGGCTCTTTCGGGACTGTAGGGCGGGTTGCAGATGACCAGCTGATAGGCGGCGTGCGGCAGGAATTCGCGCACCCTGCGCAGATCCTGCCGGTGAATGCTGACGACGTGCTGCAGGCCGTTGAGCGCAACGCTGCGCGCCGCGCGGTCGGCTGCGTCCGGCTGAATCTCCACGGCGTCACAGTGAAGGCCGTCGGCGCGGGCGGACAGCAGCAGCGGCAAAATGCCTGTGCCGGTGCCCAAATCGCATACGCGCATGCCGTTTTTGACGCGCGCAAAATCCGCCAGCAGCACCGCGTCCATGCCGAAGCGGAACGCATCGGGGGACTGAATGATGCGCAGCGCCTTAAACTGCAAATCGTCGATTCGTTCGCCGGGAAGGAGCAGGGACGCTTCGTCAATCATACCACGAAAACTCCAGAAATTCTCGCATGCAATAGCCCGCTTGGCCGTCGTATTCCACGGCGCACCATGTATCGCCCACGGCGGTGATGGAAAGGTAATCGTATTTGGGCATCTGGCAGAGAACCGGCGCGGCGGTAGAGCATGCGCCGCGCAGGTTGACTGAGCTGCCGCTCCGGGGCATGACGCGGCCGGAAAGCGGCTCGGCGAGGACAGTCAGCTGCTCGTTCATTCCGCCGGGAATCGCCGTAGGCACGGCGGTAGGCACGGCCGTGGGCGCGGGGGAGGCGGCGAAGCTGAGAAAACGGGTCATAACATAGCCGGTTTTTTCGTTGTAGCTGACCATGCACCATTGGCTGCCGCGGCTCAGGACGGGCACTCGCGCGTACTGCGGAATGGTCAGCAGCACCCGCGCGCTGCCGCTGGGCATTTCGCGCAGGTTCAGCGAGCCGGAGGCGGTGGTCACCTGCGCGTAGAGCGTGCCCCCGGGCGCAGCGGTGGGAACGGCGGTCGGCCGCGCGGTGGGGATGGCAGTGGGCATGGGCGCGCCGCCCGGCAGGAAGGTAAGGAAGCGGGTCATGACGTAGCCGGTTACGCCGCTGTAGGTGATTTTGCACCAGACGGCGCCGCGCTCCCGCACGATCACCGCTTCATTCATGGCGATGGTGCGCAGCACCTGCCCGCTTTCGGAGGGCGCTGCGCGCAGGTTCAGCGAGCCGGAATCTGTCGTTACGCGGGCGACGGAGCCGTCCGTCTGGGGCGCTTCGGTCGGCCGCGGCGTGGGCTGCGGCGCGGGCGCTTGCGTCGGGGCGAGCTGATCGGACAGGAAGGAAAGGAACGAGGACATGACATAGCCCGTCTGGCCGGCATAGCTTGTTTTACACCAGACCGTGCCGCGCTCCTGCAGCGCGATTAATTCGTACTGCGGAATGGTGCAGAGCACCTTGGCGTTGGCGCGCGGGGCTTGGCGCAGGTTCAGAGAGCCTGAAACCGTGGTGACGCGCGCGTACTGCACGCCGTCCGGCGCGGGCGCGGAGGTGGGCTGCGCAATGGCGGTGGGCACGGCGGTGGGGGCGGGCGCGGAGGCGAAGGAAAGGAAACGCGTCATGACGTAGCCGGTATAGCCGCCGTAGGAGGTTTTGCACCACACGTCGCCGCGATCGAGGATCGGGATGGTGGCGTATTGCGGAATGGTGCGCAGCACGCGGCCGTTGGCGGTCGCCGTTGCGCGTAGGTTCAGCGAGCCGGAGGCCGTGACCACCTGCGCGTAGAGCGGGCCGGCGGGAGCGGCGGTGGGCTGCGGAATCGCGGTGGGGAGCGGCGTTTGCGCGTCCGAAAGGAAGAAAAGGAAACGCGTCATGACATAGCCGGTGCGTCCGGCGTAGACGATTTTGCTCCACGTGCCGCCGCGCTCGAGCACGGACAGCGCTGTGTTTTGCGGAATGGTGCACAGCACGCGCGCCGCGTCGGAGGCCGTTTCGCGTAGGTTCAGCGAACCCTGCGGCGTAACGACGCGCGCCTGCAGCCCGGAGGCGCCGGGGACGCTCGTCGGCGCCGGGGTCAGCGCGGAGGCGGAAATGCGGCGAATGCTCAGGTACGCGGTGGAAACATAACCCGCGCGCAGGCCGTATTGCACGTATGCCCAGCTGTCCGTCAGGGACAGGATGGGCACGACCGTGCCGCCGGGAATGGTCGTCAGCACGCTGCCGCTCATGGAGGCGGCGCTGCGCAGGTTCAGCGCGCGGCTGTTGATAACCGTGCCGTGGCCGACGAGCTGCGTGGGCGTACGGTCGGTATAGGCGGGAACGCCGCCGTATACCGTGACGGCGGATTGCGGCACATAGCCGCACAGCACGCCGTAGGCGACCAGATAATCGCTGCCCGCGGCGGCGCAGAGCGTAACGGACGCGCCGCGCGGCAGAGTGACGATTGCTTCGCCGCCGGAGGGCGCGCTGCGCAGGGCGGTTTCGGCTACGGTGACGGCCGAGCCGTCCTTTGCGCCGTCGATGGGCGCGGGCGTAACGGAGATAATTTCCTCCGTGCTGTCCTGCCCGTCGACGATCGGGCTGAGGATAGAGCGATTGAGCGTGTACTGCACGCGCCGGCAACCGTCGAAATAAAAGGCGAGAATCTGGTCGTAGGTATACCCCAGCTGCGCCATATACATCGCGCCGCGCTGGCTCATGCCGATGCCGTGGCCGTAGCGGCGGGCGAAAACGGTGAAGCCGTTCGCCGTTCGCTCTACAGACCACAGCTCGTTCCTGCCCTTGTTGATGCCCATGCCCATGGGGCCTTCCAGCTCGTTGAAGATGTCAAAGGTCAATCGTCCCGTATAGCTTCTTCCGCCCAGCGTGTAGGAAACGGTGAAATCCATTTTGGTATACAGGCGGCTGGGCGAAGCGTATTTGGGCGTATGCGGCGTTATGTTGGAAACGCCCGTTACGCTCGCGCCGCCGCCGTAGGCCGCGGCGGCCTTGGCGTTGAGCAGGCTTTGCAGGGCGGCGCTTGACTGCGTGCCGCTGGCGCTGACGGAGAAGGAGCGCTTGGGCGACGCGGGGTTAGCCAGATCGTAGGGGTCGTCCTTGACGGAGAGGTATTGACAGGCGTTGGAGTTCCACGCGTTCTTGACCGATTCGGTCTGTCCGCCGTTGGAGGCGGTGTAGTAGGTGGCGGTAAAGGCGGAGCCGTTCATGGCGACGATGCCGCGCGTGGCGTCAATGGCGGCGACGCAGTTGGCGTTGCCCGACGGCGTGCCGGAATACACCTGATCGGACGTGGTATCCACCACGTCGTACAGGGCGTTTTGCGACGCGCTCATGGCGCGCATGGTATAGGTGCGCGCGGCGACGGCCTGCGCCTTGAGAGCCTCCAGCCCGGAGCTGTTGCCCATTTCATAGGGCAGCACGCCGTAGAGATAATCCTCCATATAAATGTAAGCGATGGTGTAGAGCTTATAGCTTGCGCCGTTCTTTTTGACGAGAAACTGGAAATCGCCGGGGTAGAGGTTGGCGCTGACGCGTCCCTGCGCGATCTTTACGCCGTTTTGCCCGCTGGTCGCATGGCGGCGCAGCTTGAAGCTCGTGCCCATGGCGGTCGTCGCGCCGTTGGCGGTCAGCGTCAGCGCGCCGGTTGCGGCGTTGAAATGCACGGCGACCTTACTGCCGCTGGATAGCGACGCGGAGGACTTGCCGTTGACGGTATAGCTGCCGTATACCGTCAGGTTCAGCACGGAGGGATTGCCCAGCGAGGAAAGATAAACGCGCACCATGCCGTTTTGCGTCTGGCCGCCCGTCAGGGGGGCGGACATGAGCGCCGTCGCCCTTGCGGCGGGCGCGCAGGCAAGCAGCAGCGGCAGGCAAAGGAGAATCGACAGGAGCTTTCTGAAAAAAACGGCGCGATGTTTCATCGGGAGTGCCTCCGTGTGATTGATCGGGAACGTACGACTGTAACACTTTCGTAATCATTGACAAGTATATCATCGTTCCGCGTGTTTGTCTACGGGAGAATGCATGGAAATATTCGCGCGGAATGGAATTTGATGCTCCGTTCAGCATGCATCGCCGCGCCCTTCCCATCGGGCGCCGCTTCCTGCCGGTTAGCGCAGCGCGCGTTTCCGCGTCCGAAGGAGACGAAAAAATGGGTTTGGGCGGCTTTCGCGCAGGCGCTTTCATTTTTTGGGGTTTTGTGGTATGCTTTTATGGAGGAAAGTGAGGGAACGCCGTGATTGTTGTGGTGGCCGAAAAGCCGAGCGTGGGGCGCGATTTGGCGCGCGTGCTCAAGTGCAGCCGAAAGGGCGAGGGCTTTTTAGAGGGCGAGGGGTATATCGTTACCTGGGCCGTCGGCCATCTGGTAACGCTGTGCGAGCCGGATGAGATTGACGAAAAATACAAAAAATGGCGCATGGCGGATCTGCCGATTTTGCCGGAAACGATTCCGACCAAGGTCATTTCCAAAACAAAATCGCAGTTTTCGATTATCAAAAAGCTGATAAACGCGAAGGATACCGAAAGCCTGATCTGCGCGACGGACGCCGGGCGGGAGGGGGAACTGATTTTCCGCCTGATTTATCATCAGGCCAAATGCCAAAAGCCGGTGCAGCGGCTGTGGATTTCCTCCATGACGGACGAGGCGATTCGCGAGGGCTTCGCCGCCCTTCAGCCGGCGGCGGAATACGACGGGCTGTATCGCAGCGCCGCCTGCCGCGCGCAGGCGGATTGGCTGGTGGGGATGAACGCCAGCCGCGCTTTTACGCTGCGCTTTGACGCGCTGCTCTCCATCGGCCGTGTTCAAACGCCTACGCTGGCTATTTTGGTGAAGCGCTATCACGAAATTGCCGGTTTTCAGCCCGAGGAGTACTTCACCCTTACGGCGGATTTCGGCGATTATACCGGCCAGTGGTTTAACGAAAAAGCGGAGGATGAAAAAAAGGCCAACCGCATTCCCGACCGGGAAACGGCGAATAGGCTGGCCAGGCAGGTGCGCGGCAGGCAGGCCGTGATTCGGACGGCGGAGGCGGAGGCGAAAAAGGAGCCGCCGCCCCAATTGTACGACCTGACGTCCCTGCAGCGCGAGGCCAACCGGAAGCTGGGCTTTACGGCGGATAAGACGCTGAAAATTGCGCAGGAGCTTTACGAAAAATGGAAGGCGATCACCTATCCGCGCACCGACAGCCGCTACCTGCCCATGGATATGCTGGGCCGCACCAAGCTGACGCTGCAGAAGCTGCCGGCGGCGTATCGTGAACTGGTTCGCGATATTCCGTGGCGCGAGGAGGGAAAGCTGCCCTTTTCCAAGCGGATATTTGACAACGCGAAGATATCCGATCACCACGCCATCATCCCCACGCCGCAGACCGCGCCGATGGAAAAGCTGCCGCCCGAGGCGCAAAAGCTGTTTGACATGATCGCGCGGCGCATGATCGCGGCGTTTTATCCCGCGCATGAATACGACGCGATTCGGGTGGTTACGGCCTGCGAGGGGCAGGCGTTC
The DNA here is from genome assembly GCA_934632155.1 of uncultured Clostridia bacterium. Lineage (GTDB taxonomy): Bacteria > Bacillota > Clostridia > Christensenellales > Aristaeellaceae > RUG563. The sequence continues at coordinate 116,053 of CAKTXZ010000002.1, forward strand.
AAATCGACGGGGCGCGTGGTCAAGGTCAACGGCTGGAAGGCGGTTTACCCTGCCGACGATCAGACGGCGGACACGCTGCCGGATCTCAAGGCGGGCGACGGGCGCACGGTCGTCAAGGCTGGCGTTAAAAAAGAAAGCACCAAGCCGCCCGCGCCGCATACGGACGCGTCGCTGCTTTCGGCGATGGAAAACGCCGGGCGCGACTTGGATGATGAAAAGCTGCGCGAGCAGATGAAGGGCTCGGGGCTGGGCACGCCCGCCACCCGCGCCGCAATCATCGAGCGGCTGATTCAGGTGGGCTATGCCGCGCGCCGCGGCCGCGCCATTCATGCGACGGAAAAGGGCGCGGCGCTCATCGCCATCGCGCCGGAGGCCATCGCGTCGCCCGAAACGACGGGAAAATGGGAGCTGGCGCTGGACGAGATTGCCAAAAACCAGCGCGATACGCAGCGCTTCATGGAAGGAATTCGGAACCTGACGGTTTTTCTGATCGATTATGCGCGCGACACGAAGATACAGGCGGATTTCCCGCAGGAGATGCGCCAAAGGGGCAGGGGAGGCCGCGGCAAGCCCAAGGCGAACGTGGTTGCCGGGGCGAAATGCCCGCTGTGCGGCGGGGAGGTAATCGAGAACGCAAAGGCCTTCGGCTGCGCGGCATGGCGCGACGGCTGCCGCTTTACAATCTGGAAGGATTGCCTTACGCGCGCGGGCGGCCCGGCACTGAGCGCGAAGCTGGCCGCGCTGCTGCTGGAGAAGGGCAGCGTACGCGGTTCAACCGGCGTCATCGCGCTGCAGGACGGCAGGCTGACCTTCACCCGTAACGGCGAACAGTCGCCCGCCGCCTCCGTCGCCGTTGCATACGAAAAGAAGGAAACGCAGAGGAACTGAAAAAGAGGAAAGCGAAGAAGCGGCCGCCGCCCTTGACTGCGCGCGTTCGGCAGCCGTCGTTCACCAAGAGAGGTCAATAAACGCTCCGCCCCGCCGGTAAGCGAAACCGGTGCGGGACGGAGCGCTTTTGAAATGCCGCCTTGATTTGGGTCGGGCGGCCTTTAGGAAGCGCGGGGCGCGCCGAAGAAGCTTCGCCTTTAGGACGCTTCGAAAAGAATTTTGTCCAGCTCGGCGACCGATTCGCAATAGCGCGCGCCGGAGGCCTTCATATAATTCACGATGCGGGGAATGCGGTGCGCCCAGCCCGCGGCGATAAAATCCACGCCGCAGGCGTCGGCCATATCCTTGCCGGGCTTCAAATCGTCCACTACGACCGCCTCCCCGGGCGAAAGGGCAAAGCGGCGCAGAATCTCCAGCAGCGGCTGCGGCGAGGGCTTGCGCATTTCCGGCGGCTCATCCCAGCCGAAAATCAGATCGGGCGTCGGCAGGCCGTTCGCCGCGTAATCCCGAAGGATATTCTTTCGAAAGGAATGCGACACGACGCAAAGCAGCCCGCCCTCCGCCCGAAAGCGAAGCAGCGTTTCGCGCATGCCGGGATACGCCGACGGCACGTGATCGGCCACATAGCGCAGCCAGTTTTCCTCCTGCCATGCCTGCTCCGCCTTGGTAAAATGCAGCACGTTGTCGCAATAGGCGCTGAAGCCCGGATCAAAGTTGAACAGGAAATAATCCTCCAGCGACAGCGTTATGCCGGGACGCAGCGCCTTGAGCGCCGCCACAAAGGGCGGATAATGTACGGCGGCCGTGCTGTTGACGACGGTATCGTCGTGATCCAGCACCAAACAGCGATATTTCATGAGACGCTCCCGTTAATCTTCCGCAAGTGCGAACATCTGCACGCCGATCCCCAGGCCCTTGTTTTCCGGCCCCTTGGTGCACTGGGGAAAAACGGCGACCACGCGGTCGCCCTCCAGCGGCAGCAGGCAGCTCCAGAAGCCGTTGACGAAGCTGTCGAAATAGCGCCGCGGCTCGTCGAAATGATGCGCCGTTTCGTCGCCGGCGCAAAGGAAGAACTGGCCGAAATGGTTGTAGGAAAGCGCCGTGCGGCCGGAGGAAAGCGTGACGATGTAGGGGCCGGCGGCGGGCTTGATGAAGTTGATACGGTCGGCGGGGCCTTCCTCGTCCATGGCCAGACTGCGCGCCCAGTTGTCATGCGAGAAGGCGAGGGACAGATGGTAGGATCGGTCGGCCGCCTTGGATTCGAGCGACAGCGCGATGGAGCCGTCCGAAAGCTCCGTGCCCACGGGCATCTGATCGGTATAATGGCGCACATGATCCACGTCGCAGACGTACTGCTGCGCGGCGATATGCGCGGCATAGGGCGCGCCCGTTACGCGCGGCGTCCACGTGAAGCCGCCGTCGTAGGAGCGAATCAGCCCCACGCCCGAGGAACGGCGCAGCTGCTTGAAGCCGTAATAATAGATCTTGGGCGCGATGTGCGTGAAATACACATGAATTTCGCCCGAGCGCAGCGCCAGCACCTGCGGCTCCCAGTTGCTGCCGGTGTAGATGCTCTCCGGCGCGGACCATGTTTCGCCGCCGTCCACGCTGCGCGTCATGACCAGCCCGTTGTGGTCGATGGCCTCGCGGTAATGATTGCTGACGCGATAGGAGGCGACCGCCAGAATATCGCCGTTTTGCAGCACGGCCGCGTCGGCGGTCATGTATTTGAACACGTCCGGCTCGCCGTTTTCCATGCGCATGTTGTAGGCGGTCATGAGCGGCCGGGGATCGGCCCAGGTTTTCAGGTCGTCCGAAAAGGTGACGAAAATGCTGCCGCCCAGCTGATCGTGCTGGAAGATGAGCATATAGCGGCCGTCCCTGAGCTGCTTGACGCGGGGATAGTGCGCCTCCTGATAGAGCGGATGCGTGGAAGCGTCCAGATAGGTATACGTGTTTTCAACCGGAACAAAATGCATGGCGGTTCCTCCTTATACGGCTGAGAATGCATACATCATAAAGCGTCCGCCGGAAAAAAGCAAGCAAGAAACCGCGCGGGATTTCGGCGTTTTTTTTAACCGCCGATAAAAAATGGCGCGAAAAAAGCGACGGAATTTTGCCTTGCCATCCGGCGGCGAATCGTGGATAATGTGATTGTTGGAATCCAAGCAAAAGCTGGATGAAAAGGAGCGTTTATACGATGGGCGAAAGATGGAGCAAGGAACGGGCTTGGGCATGGTATAATGACCATAACTGGCTGCGCGGCTGCAACTTTATGAGCAGCGATTGCGCCAACCGCATTGACCAGTGGCAGGAGGAGGGCTTTGAGGAGCGTCTGGCCACCGCCGACCGTGAATTGGAGCTGGCGGCGAAGACGGGCTTCAACAGCATCCGCATCATCTTGGAATTCTATGTCTGGCAGCAGCAGCACGACGGCTTCATGGAGCGCTTTGACCGCTATCTGGCCACCGCGTGGAAGCATGGCATTTCCTGCATGGTGACGCTGGGAAACGACTGCATGCAGCCCAAGGAATATACCAAGCCCTTCCATCTGGGCACGCAGGAATACGACTGGGGCTATCACGGCGGCCGCAAGCTGAGCCAGCACGGCGTGTTCAAGGGCATGGGCTATCATCTGCTGGACGAGCCGGAGCTGGCGCAGCAGCATTACGAATGGGTGCGCGACGTCATCGAAACGCATAAGAACGACGAGCGCATCGTTATGTGGGATATTTATAACGAGGTCGGCAATTCCAAGCGCGAAATGGTGACCTATCCGCACCTGAAGAAGTTCTTTGAAATCGCGCGCGAAATCGACCCCATTCAGCCGCTCACCTGCTGCACGTGGCGCTGCCCGGTAGACCGCGATAAGGAAATTCCTGAAATCGAGCGCATCGCCTGCGATTATTCGGATATTATTTCCTATCACAATTACGGCCCCTACCAGAATAACATTCAGATCATCAAGCGCCTGAAGGATACCTACGACCGGCCGATCGTCAACACCGAATGGCTGGGCCGCTGCCTGCATAATACGGTGCAGGAGATGTTCCCGCTGTTCTATCTGGAAAAGATCGGCTGCTACAACTGGGGCTTTGTCGCTGGAAAATACCAGACCTATGAGCCGTGGAACGGTACGTGGACGCGCTATGAGCAGGATCCTACGCTGGACGTTGATTTTACCAAGTGGTTCCACGATATCTATCGTCCCAGCCTGCATCCCTACGACCCCAAGGAAATCGTGATTTTCCAGAAATTCGCCGCGCTGGCCGATGCGGATTTTGCCCGTGAGCAGGCCGCGAAGGAAAAGAAATAACCCGGCTCCGCAGGCTTTTGCCAGGGAGCTCGGCGCGGGGCGCGAGATAAGCCCCCGCGGATGGAATGAAAAAAGCCGCGTCTGCTTCACCCGAGGCAGCCGCGGCTTTTGTTTTGGATTGCGCAGAACGGCCGTATTTCATCGGGCAGCCTGCTTGACGCCGCTTTTTGCGCACATGTCGCCAAGCAAGGCATAGGATGAAGCGAATCCAGAAAAAAGGAGTGTGCTCTTCCATGTCGGAAAACAGGCAAAACTGTGCGTACCACTATACCGTCAAACGCGGCGACAGCTTTTATCTGATCGCCCAGCGGCTGGGCGTTTCGCTGCGCGACCTGCTCGAGGCGAACCCTGATTTGCCGCCTGCCCGGCTGATGATCGGCGATGTGCTGTGCGTGCCCTATTCGCAGGATGTGCAGACCCCCGCGGGGGAAAAGACCGACGGCGGAACGGATAGCGGAGCGGATAACGCCGGCAACACCGGCAGCGCCGGCAACACCGGGAACACCGGCAATACCGGGACGACCGCGCCGGACACGAGCGGCGGCGCTGATCCGGATAAGCCCGAATGCGTTTGCCCCGAGCCGAATCCGGACACGCCGGAGGAAACGCCGCCTGACGAGATTTGCCCGCCCAATCGCCGTACCATCGTTCAGGACGGCCAGACCGCGAGCGACCTGCAGCTGCGCTACGACCTGAGCTACTACACCTTGCAGCAGGCCAACGAGCAGACCGATCTGGACGCCATCAAGGGCGGCGACGTCGTTTGCATTCCGCAGCGCAACCTGCCCTGCAACCTCCCCACGACCGTCACGCTGGGCGAAAACGATACGCTGGAATCCATCGCCGTTACATACAACGTGCCCATCGCTTCGCTTTTGCGCGTGAATCCCTGCCTCGCGCCCGAGGATTTCCGCAAGGACGCGGTTATCCGCCTGCCCAATTAAAGCGCTTCCCGCCCCGCAGCGCTGCCCGCGCTTGAAAGCGCCGGGATCAAAAATGCGCTTCGCATTTGGCCGTGCGGCAGCTTGAGAAGCGTATCAAACCTGATTGCGAGAGGGGCGCCGGCGGCCTCCTCTCGCATTTTTCGGAAGAAAAGCAAACGGCAATGCAAACGCTCCGATCCGCCCGCTGTCAAGGTAGGGGGAACCGGAGCGTTTGATTTTTGCACCGCTTGGCGCAAAGAACGCTGCGCAGGATACGCTTCGGGCGATGAACCTCCTGCGCGCTGCGCTTATTCTTCCTTTCGGAACAGGTATTTGTCGATCTTGTCCTTCATTTCGTCGCCGATCTCGCGCGCAATGGGGAACCGCTTTCTGTTTACCACATGCTTGGCGAAATACAGCGTATGGCGAAGCGTGATATCCAGCGCGTGGCTGTCGATATAGCCGCTCTTGAGCGAATCACGGCGGTCGTGGATGAAATCCGCGCCCGGCGCGCCGAAGCGGCAAATGTTCACCGCGGGCACGCCGTGATCGGCGAAGGGCACGCAGTCGCTGGAATAAATGTCCGCCTTGATCAGAATGGGAGCCTCCGCCTTTTCCATCAGGCGCTCGGTGAATTGCTTCGCCTGATCCGTCGCCAGCACGTGCGCGATGCTGTGTCCCAGCGTCGGCGCGGCCACGTCCACGTTTATCATCAGCACGTGCTTTCCCAATTCGCTTTCATGCGCGCTCGTCCACGCCTTGCTGCCCAGCAGCCCCTGCTCCTCCGAGCCGTACCAGTTAAACTGCAGCGTGCGCGCCGGGCGGTGCGCCATGAAATAGCGCAGCAGCTCCATCAGGATGACGCTGCCCGCCATGTTGTCGTATACGCCGGTTGAAAAGTGCACGCTGTCGTAATGCGCGCCGAAGGAAATAATCTGGTCCGGATACGCTTCGCCCGGAATCGTGGCGCAGACGTTGCGGCTTGTGCCCTCGTAGCGCTCGCTGTCCACCTCGATATGCATCCGCTTTGCGCCGCGGCGAACGATCTCCGCCGCGTCCTTGGCGCGCAGATTCAGCGCAATCGCGTCGCCGAAGGCGTCGGTCAGCGTTTCGCGCAGCTTGCGCTTGTCCAGATCCGTTTCGCCGCGCCGGTCGAGCACCGTGCCGGAAAAGGTCAGAATCGCGGCGGCCTTCGCCTGCTGCAGCTTGGCAAAATCCTTGCGGCGCAGCCGGCCGTTGATCATGACGATCTTGCCCTCCGCGCGCTTGAGGTGGCCGGGCAGCACATCCTCGGCGTAATAGAAATCTGCGTCCAGCCCGCCGGCCGGCGTGGAGAGCGAACGCTCGTAGCCCGTAACCTCGTATTCCCTTTCGTAGGGCGCAGTGACAACCAGCTTGGCCGCGCGAACCCGGCCGCAGGGCACGGAAAAGGTTTCCATGTGCGCCTGCGCGCCGATGGAGCGCGCCTCCTCCAGCAGCCGATTGGCTGCTTTTTCTTCGTTTTCCGAGCAGGAAACACGCTCATACGCCATTTCCCGCAGCAGTTGAAACGCCCGATTGGACGAAACCCGCATTTTCCAAGTCCTCCCTTTGTGAAGCGCGCAGCAGCGTGAGGGCGCGCTGCGCCGCCTGCGCGTCCTGCGCGCCGCCCTGCGCCATGTCCGGCTTCCCACCGCCCCGACCGCCGCAGGCGCGCAAGAGCGCCGCCATGTCCGCCTGCACATCCTTGGCGCGGGCGAAGACCAGCGCGCGCTGCGCGCCGTTGCCTGCGGGGCAGCTGAGCAGCGCAACGCTTCCCGGCCGCGCGGCCAATTCGCCCGCCGCGCGAAGCAGCGTTTCCCGGTCGGCAAAGGGAACGTCGGCAGCGTACGCCGCGGCCTGCGGAAGGAACGTCGCGCGCGACGCGGCATATTGCACGGCGGCGTCTGTCAGCCTGCGCGCTGCTTCGCGGCGTTCCTGCTGCGCATGCTCGCGTTCCGCGTCAAGCGCCGCTGCGGCCTCGTTAAAGCCCGTCGAAAGCGCCGCGGACAGCGTCTGCGCGCATTGACAGGCAGCCTGCGCATAACGCACCGCGCGCATGCCCGCCGCGAACGTCAGCCGTACCTTGCCCCGCGCCGGCAGCGCGGAGATAATTTTGACGAAGCCGATTTGTCCTGTGGCGTTGGGATGCGTTCCGCCGCAGGCGACCATTTCGTAATCGCCCATTGCGACGACGCGAACGTGCGCCGCGACGGCCGGCGGCTTGCGAAGGGGAAGGGCTTTGAGCTCCTCCTCCGTCGGAAACCAGCAGCGAATCGGGTCGTTTTGCTGAACGCGCCGGTTGACCATGCTCTCCAGCGTGATGATTTCATCATGCGTCAGGCGCGTGCGCGCGTCCGGCATTTCCATGTCGATGCTCGCCTCCTGCGCGCCCGTGTGCAGGCCGATCGTCACAGCGCGCAGCGTTTCCCACGCCGCGCCTGCCAGCAGATGATCCGCCGCGTGCTGCTGCATATGGTCAAAGCGCCGCGCCCAGTCGATCCGCCCGCGAACCGGCTGCCCGAGCGCCATTTCCCCTTGTGTGCAGTGCCAGACCACGCCGTCCGCCGCCTGAACGTCCGTCACCTGAAAAACGCCGTTTTCGGTTTCCAGCGTGCCGACGTCATGCGGCTGCCCGCCGGACGTGGGGTAAAACGCCGAGCGATCCAGCGCCACCCAGCCCGGTCTGACCGCCGTGACCTGCGCTTCAAACGCCGTACAATACGCGTCGTTGTAATAAAGCCGCTTCGTTTCCTGCTGCATTGGCATGCTCCTTTCCGGCAGGCTTTATTGTATCATTGAACGCGCCGCGTTTCAAGTGCGCCTTTGCGTCCCGATTGCACAAAAAATCGGTCGCCACGGCGCTTGTGTTTTCGCTGCGGGCTTGCTATACTGGTGACGACAGATTCACGCTTATATACTTTGTTTTAAGGAGGTCGCCGCATGTTTTCCACCACCTTCATCTGCGCGACGCGGGCGTATTCCACGCTGGAGGAGCGCGTGCCCGCGCCCTATCTGCGCCGCGGCTTTGAGCTGCGCGCGCCCGTCGCGTCCGCACGGCTGACGATTTGCGGGCTGGGGTTTTACGAATTGTTTGTCAACGGCGCGCGCCTGACCAAGGGCTTTCTCGCCCCCTACATTTCCAATCCGGACGACATCCTCTACTACGACGCCTACGATTTGACGGACAAGCTGACGCAGGGCGAAAACGCGCTGGGCCTTCTGCTTGGCAACGGCATGCTCAACTGCCCCGGCGGCCAGATATGGGATTTTGAGCAGGCGCGCTTCCGCAGCGCGCCCAAGGCGGCCCTGACGCTGGAAATTACGCTGGAAAACGGCGAGGAAATACGCATTGAGGGCGACAGTCAGTTCCGCTGCGCGCCGTCGCCCATCGTGTACGACGACCTGCGCGCCGGCGAATGGTACGACGCGCGCCGCGAGATTCCCGGCTGGTGTCTGCCCGGCTTTGACGACAGCGCATGGCAGCGCGCGCTGATTGCCGAAACGCCGCGCGGCGAATGCCGCCTGTGCGAGGCAGATCCGATCGTGGTGACCGGCGCGCGCGCGCCCGTTTCCATTCGGCGCGCCAAGATCGGCAGGCGTCCGCATGTGCGTGAAAATCTGCCCGTTATTCCCATGGACGAAACCGAGCGGGCGGAAAGCGGCTGGCTGTATGATTTTGGCCAGAACGATTCCGGCCTGTGCCGGCTGAGGCTTCGCGGCCGCGCGGGGCAGAAGATCGTGCTGCAGTTCGGCGAGGAATTGGACGCCGGCGGCGATTTGGATTTGCGCGGCATGAGCTTCCTGCCCGAGGCGCTGAATCATCGCGACGTCTACATCTGCAAGGGCGAGGGGGAGGAAACCTATGTCCCCTCCTTTACCTACCACGGCTTTCGGTATTGTCTGGTTTTGGGCCTGACGGACGAGCAGGCGACCGACGGGCTGCTGACCTGCCTTGTCATGCATTCCGCGCTCGCCGCGCGCGGGAGCTTTTCCTGCTCGGACGAAACGCTCAATCGCCTGCAGGCCGCCGCGCAGGCGTCCGATCTTTCCAACTTCTTTTATTTCCCGAACGACTGCCCGCATCGCGAAAAGAACGGCTGGACGGCGGACGCGGCGCTTTCCTGCGAACAGATGCTGCTGAATTTCAATCCCGAGCGCTCCTACGCCGAATGGCTGCGCAGCATTTGCCGCGCGCAGCGGCTGGACGGCGCGCTGCCCGGCGTTGTGCCTACCGCCGGCTGGGGCTTTGACTGGGGCAACGGCCCGGCGTGGGACAGCGTACTGATCTATCTTCCCTATTATGTTTGGCGATACCGCGGCGATACGCAGATCATTTACGACAACGCGGCTGCGTTCATGCGCTATCTGCATTATATGTCCACCATGCGCGACGAACGCGGGCTGATGCACATCGGGCTGGGCGATTGGTGCCACAGCGCGCACAGCAATCATCCCAAAGCGCCGCTGATCTTTACGGACACGGTGATGTGCATGGATCTTTGCCGCAAGGCCGCCGTGATGCTCGGCGCCGTGGGGATGACGGCGCAGCGTGACTTTGCCCGCGCGCTGTATGGCGAATTCCGCGCCGCCGCCCGCGAATATCTGCTGGATCTGCCGCGGATGACCGCGCTGGGCGGATGCCAAACCACGCAGGCGATGGCGGTTTTCTACGACGTATTTGACCCGGCCGAAAAGCCCGAGGCCGTGCGCGTGCTGGCGCGTATGGCGGAGGAAAACGACGGCCTGATGGATGTGGGCGTGCTGGGCGGACGCGTGCTGTTCCGCGTGCTGGCGCAGTACGGCTACGCCGAGCTGGCCTACCGCATGATTACAACCGAGCGCTATCCCTCCTACGGCAATTGGATTGCCCGCGGGGCGACCACGCTTTGGGAGGATTTCAGCCCAACCGCCGTTAATCCCAATTCGCACAACCATCATTTCTGGGGCGATGTGAGCGGATGGATGTACGAAACGCTGGCGGGCATTCAGATCAATCCTGCGGAAAAGGACTGCCGCGCCTTCCGGCTGCAGCCGCATTTCCTGGACGCGCTCGAGTATGCCGAGGGGCGGCACGAAACGGTTGCGGGCGAGCTGGCCTCGCTCTGGCGGCGCGACGGGGAGGATATTCTCTGGACGGTCGCCGTGCCCGACGGCCTGCACGGCGCTATGGTGCTGGACGCGGGATGGCAGTTCGAGGACGGCACGCGCTATCGCGCGGGTGCGAGCGGCGTTTACCGCCTGCTGAATGCAAAGAAGAAGGATAAAAGGTATCAGCCCTACGACGCGTAAACCGTGCGGCGAAGGCGGGAAAATGGGCTGCGCCCCTTCGCTGCATCCTGCAGGCCCGACAGCGGCTTTTTTGAACAGGCCGAAGCTACCCACGCAGAGGGGAGTCTCCCTTTACGTTGATTTGTAAGAAACATGAAAAGAGGCAAGCCGTCGGGCGGCTGCGTGCGCATGCGCGGCGATTCAGGCGGCGCACACCCTTGCGCGGCGGTAGCTGGCGGACGGTTTTATCCCCGGCGGGGTGAAATTGTCCCGGAAAAGGGCTTGTCAAACATGGTGGAAACAGGTATAATAAGCGATGGTGAATTGTTCAACGGATGATTCCCGCCAATGATTTTTAAGGAGGAGATTCCTATGGTAAAGGTTGCTATCAATGGCTTCGGCCGCATTGGTCGTCTGGCTTTCCGGCAGATGTTTGACGCTGAGGGTTACGAAGTGGTCGCCATCAACGACCTGACCAGCCCCGCGATGCTGGCGCACCTGCTCAAGTATGATACCGCCCAGCGCGGCTTCTGCGGCGTGATCGGCGAAAACAAGCACACCGTCTCCGCGACGGAGGATTCCATCATCGTCGATGGCAAGGAAATCAAGATCTACGCCGAGAAGGACGCCAACAACTGCCCGTGGGGCAAGCTGGATGTGGACGTCGTGCTCGAGTGCACCGGCTTCTACTGCTCTAAGGAAAAGTCCATGGCGCATATCAACGCCGGCGCCAAGAAGGTCGTTATCTCCGCGCCTGCCGGCAACGACCTGAAGACCATCGTCTTCTCCGTGAATGAAAACACCCTGACCAAGGACGACCAGATCATCTCCGCCGCGTCCTGCACCACCAACTGCCTCGCGCCCATGGCCAAGACGCTCAACGACGCCTTCCCCATCCAGAGCGGCATCATGACCACCGTGCACGCCTACACCGGCGACCAGATGATTCTGGACGGCCCGCACCGCAAGGGCGACCTTCGCCGTGCCCGCGCCGGCGCGCAGAACATCGTTCCCAACTCCACCGGCGCCGCCAAGGCTATCGGTCTGGTCATTCCCGAGCTCAACGGCAAGCTGATCGGCTCCGCGCAGCGCGTGCCCGTCTGCACCGGCTCCACCACCATTCTGGTGGCCGTTGTGAAGGGGAAGGACGTTACCAAGGAAGCCATCAACGCCGCGATGAAGAACGCTGCCTCCGCCTCCTTCGGTTATGAGGAAGAGCCCATCGTTTCCTCCGACGTGATCGGCATGAAGTACGGCTCCCTGTTCGATGCGACCCAGACCATGGTTGCCAAGCTGGACGAGGATACCTATCAGGTGCAGGTTGTGTCCTGGTATGACAACGAGAACAGCTACACCAGCCAGATGGTTCGCACCATCAAGTATTTCGCGGAAATCTAACCTTTTCGCAATAAAGCCTGAAAAAGCGCCCCGCCTTCCCGAAAAGGGAGACGGGGCGTTTGCAATCTTGAAAAAGCAGTTTCTTCAAGAAAGCAGGATAGGCTTGAGCAAAAGGAAAACACTTTCTGGCATCCCGCCTGCGAAAGGAAAAGTGCCGGCGGGCGTTTCGCGGTATCGCCGCGGCTTATTTTTCATCCACCACTGAAACGTCCTTCAGGGCTTCCTCCAGCAGCAGATTAATCAGCTCGTTTCTGGAACGGTTCGTTTGGGCGGAAAGCTCATCCAGTCGGGCCAGTGTCTCCTCGCGCATCCGAACGGAAACGACCTTGTGCCCGTCTTCGCCCTTTTTTCGGGTAATCAAAATCTCCCGCTTCATGTCATCACCTCACTATAATATTGATTATAGCTTGACGGATAATGTGAATATATAGTATAATCACATTACAATTTGTAGTATATTCTATACTGTTAATTGTAATGAAATTGAACCGCCACGGGAAAGACGTACAGGAAGGAATCATTCGCCCGCCTTTTTCAGCAGACGAATCAGATCGAACACCAGCTGCTTTTGCTCGACGGAAAGGCTTTTCCACGCGTCGAAAAGCTGCTTTTGATCCGCAGTAAGCTCGACAAGGTTGCTTTCGCTGAAAAACTGCGAAAGCGTAATGCCAAAGCCGTTGCAGATGGATTCCAGCGTTGTGACGGACGGCGTAGTGTTTCGATTAAAGATGTTCGCGACCGTCGATTGGGAAAGGCCGGATGCGATGGCGAGCCGGTATTCGCTCCAGCCGCGCTCCTGCATCAGGCTTCGAATGCGTTCTCTGGCGTCCATTTACATCCCTCCATCATGCTATTTTATTGCTCAAATGAGTAATAAAATAGTGGGACGATGTATTGACTATGATTTTCAAATGAGATACAATGTATACGTAAAAGGCTACATGGTCGAGGAGTGAAAAGGAATGGACTGGGAAAAGCCGGGAAGGCCATGCCCATGCGCATGGCCGGAGCGAGAGGAGCAGGCGGGGGCATTCGCCTATCAAAAAAACGCGGATCAAACCGTTACCGTTACCGCCTATATGGGCTGTGATCGGCGCGTCGCCGTGCCGGAAGCGCTGGCGGGACTGCGGGTCGGCGCCCTTGGCGACGAGGCTTTTTTTCAAAATGAAGGCGTTGAGCATATCGCGCTTCCCCGCGGGCTTGCAGCCATCGGCGATTACGCCTTTTACGGCTGCCGCCGCCTGACGAGCGTGGATATACCCGACAGCGTAACGCATATCGGCAAGGGCGCGTTTTACGGCGCCGGGCTGCGGCAGATTGAGCTGCCGGACGGCCTGACCGCGCTGGAGGAGGGGATCCTGCAGGACTGCCGCGACCTGACGGCGGCGCGTCTTCCGGCGCGGCTGCGGAAAATCGGGCGCAACGCGCTTTCCGGCACGGCGCTTCGGCAACTGACGCTGCCCGAAGGCGTGGAGGAAATCGATTACGGCGCGTTTGCATACTGCGACGCGCTACGGGAGGCGACGATTCCGGCGTGCGTGCGGCGGCTGGAATGGGATGTATTCGCGGGATGCTTGGCGCTGGAAACCGTTACGCTGGCGGCAAGGAGCCTTCGATGCCGCCTGAATGCGCCGGGGGATTGCACCGCCGTGCGCCGTATTCGAGCCTTCCGGGATTCATGGGCGGCGGCGTATTATGCTTCTTTCCCGAATGTCGCGCTGGAATATTTGGAGGAGCGGTGATTCGCCCGGAAAATGGCGAGGGCAGGGAAATTCCCTGCCGCGTGCGAATGCGCTCCGGGGCTTGACAGCGGGGGCGAGGCCTGCGCATGCTTGGCCGCCGTGCAGGGACGGCTTGACGATATTCCGTCCCTCAACACGATAAGCAAACAAGCGCTAAGACTGTCAAAAGAGCGGTAAGCAAATTGGCGGGATGCAATGAAGGGTGGCCAGCCCTTCATTTTTTATTCGCATCGCTCGGCATTGCCGGGCGGGGAGATTTTACGAAGCGGCAGCGCAGCAAAATTATTTCCGCAGCCTGCCCCTGCAGGAGGAAGCGCTTCGTCCTGCAGGGAGCGTGCCCAACACGTAGTTTTTGGATACGCAAAGCGCTCCGATCTATCGGCAGCTTGCCGACGATCGGAGCGCTTTGGGGATGCTTTTCAGCTTTTGAACAGGCGCTTTGGGAAGCGGGGGAAGACCGCAGCTGCTCTCCAAGGGAAGCCGGGGCGCGCTATTTCTCTCGCGTTCAATCGCTGTCGTCCGGCCGCGGCAGGAAATCGCCGGGCAGGAATACCGCGCCGGCCAGTGTTTCGGGCTGTTGTCCCATGACGAAGAAGCTGACGCGCTTCACGCCGGGCAGGCGGCAGAGCGTGTTGACGACGGCGTACATCAGGCTGCGCTCCCGCTGGGGCGGCATGTCCTGACAAAGCCTGAGCAGCTGATCGGAAAAATTCAGCACCATGGCGCTTTGATCCAGCGAAACGCCGATCAGATCCGCGTCCTGAAGGCCGTCGGGCAGGACGGGCAAGAGACCGGAGAGGCTGTCATAGGGCTGCGGCCCGCGCATCAGCTCGTTGATAACGGCGCGGGGATTACCGGCAGAATAGAAGGGAATGGGGCGCTTTACGGCGACAAGCTCGCCGTCGGCGTTGGCAAAATACAGCGTGCAGCAGGAGAGCAGAAAATCCGAAAAATCGCCGCGCTTCATCAGGCCGCGATCAAAGCGCATGGTTTCGCCCGCGCCGTTGTAGGTGCTCAGCGGGGTCAGGGAGGTCAACTGCTCGCTGCCGATCCATATTTCAACGCCGTCCAAGCCGGGAATGAAGGTGTGCGCCGTGCATACCAGCGAGGCCACCATGACCGACCGCGTGATGCCGCCGGAAAGCAAAATGCCGTTGAGCGCATCCTGAAACCGCAGCACCATGATGCGCTGGCCGTTCGCCTCGTTCAGCGTCGGGGCTTGCGCCAGCTGATTGATGAGATCCGGCATGGCGGGCGTGCAGGAGAGCGTTTCCGCCCGGGTGGAGAGCGCCTCGAGCAGCGTGGTCATCAGCCCGGCGGGCGACAGATCGCCAAAGGAAAGCAGCCGCCCTTCGCACAGCACCCCCTTGCCCTCCGCCGCGGGGTAATACAGGGCGGCGGCGATGGTGCGGCGGGTGCTTGACGACGCGGCGGCGCGCGACCAGAGCGTGGTTAAATCCTCCCGTTCGTTAAAGCGGAAGCAGCCCGCGGGCAGCGTGCCCGCTACGTCCAGCCCGGGCTGCGCGTCCGCAATCAGGACGTTGACATAGCGCAGATCGCCGAATTGACACAGCGTATTGGCAATCGCCTGTCCAACGGTAAAAAACGCTTCGCGCGACAGGCGCAGCGCGGACGCGCCGAGGCTGACGGTGGCGACGTCGCCTGAAATCTCAACGGGGTGCAATTCGGACAGGCGAAGCGTCACATTGCCGCCGAGGGGCGTTGTTTCTTCTGTTTCGCTTTGCGCGAAAAGCAGCGAAAGCAGCGTTTCCGCCGGGCGGCGCGATGCGGAAAGCGTAACGCTGCGCGGCAGCGCGATCAAACGCGTGCCGTCAAGGCTCGGCAGGTACAGCAGCACGGTTTGGGTATACTGCTGGCTTTCGTCGTTTTCGGGCGCGGTATGTGCGGATACGACGGGAGGAAGCGTGACGCCGGGCGCGGGGGACGCGCTCTTGGACGCGCAGCCAGTCAACAGCGTGCACGCCAGCAGGGAACAAAACAGCCGAAGCGTTTTTCGTTTCATGGCCTACTCCTGATTCATCAGCGCGATTGCCTGCGCGTAGGTGATTTTCCAGATTCCGTCTTCCCGGATCATACGCAGCGGATAGCCTGTCGCCGTGAGATCCGTATCGCCGTCGCGCAGAGAAAGATCGGCCGTGAGCACGACGCTTTGCCCGTCCGGGGAAACATTGCCGGCGGAAAGCGAAAAGCCCGTCAGCACCGGCGCGCTTTCCAGCGTCTCCAACGCGGCGGCCTCGTCGGGGGCGTCCTGCCGCGCGACCAGCCCATAAAAAGCGGGAAAATCGCGCGACATCCATTCGCTCAGCAGCAGCTGCGCCGCGTTATGCGGCGTAAGGAGGGAAGACTCGCTGCGTGTCAGCGGGTCAAGCGGCGCGCCGTCGTCCTTCAGGGTGTAAAACCCATCGCTGAGCCGCATGGATTTGTCCTGAACCTTTTCGC
This sequence comes from uncultured Clostridia bacterium, assembly GCA_934632155.1. Classification (GTDB taxonomy): domain Bacteria; phylum Bacillota; class Clostridia; order Christensenellales; family Aristaeellaceae; genus RUG563. Next base: position 132,069 of record CAKTXZ010000002.1, read on the forward strand.
GGTAGACAAGCGCCTGCACGCTGGTGCACAGCCCGGCCTCCGTCAGCGTGGCGGTCAGCGCGTCCATGCAAAGACGGCGGCGCAGGACCATTTCCTTCTGGCGGTATTCGCTTTGCAAATCGCCGGTTTCATCGGCGTATTTTCCCAGCAGCGCTTCGTTGAAGGTGACAAACAGCGTTCCGCCCTGCATGGAAACGGCCAGCGCCTCCGTGTCCGGCGGGAAAAGCGGGGTAAGGGCGGACGCCGTGGCGGCCGGCCCGTCCAGCAGCGCGCGGACAACGGCCAGTTCAACGGGCGTGTTGCGCTCGATGGTCAGCATGCGCTCCTCCTGCGCCAGATACGGCGTGTCGCCGTAGCGAAAATACAGCGTATAAAGGCCGGAGCGCATGGGGAGCTGCGCCGCGTCGGCGCTGATAAGCTTTTCCCGGCTGGCGGCGCTGTCCTGCCGCATCAGGGCGTCCGGCGGGGCGGCGACGCAGCCCGCCAACAAAAGCGCCGCGAGCAACAGCGGCGTTAGGCGAATCGTCTTTTTCATGCGTTCATTCCTTCGGATTGGGCTCTGCGCCGACGCACCAGCCCTGCATTTTGTTTACGGCGCGTTCCAGCGCGTCCTTGCTGTCGCCCCACGGCTTGTCGGCGTTTCGGTAATCAAACTTCAGCGTGAAGCCCTCCAAAACGCCTTCCAGCTTATTCAGGTTTCTTTCCATGGCGGCGCATAAATCGTTCACAAAATCGGTCAGCACCGCGCCGGAGAGGGCCTCCTGCGCCATTTCCAGCAGCAGCGCCATGTCCGGCAGGCAAACGCCCTTGGATTGCGCGAAGGCGCGGCGGAAGGCTGCGTCCGTTTTGTAAAGGTGAAGCAGCGTATAGGCGTAGCGCCGGGTGTTTTCCTCGATGCTGTCGCACAAAATGCAGGAATCGGACAGCGCGCGCAGGCGACCGGCCGTTTCCAGCAGCGAGGCGTTGGCCGCGCGGTTTTTGCCCATCATACGCTGCAGCGCGGGCGTTTCGCCGCTTTGCCGGGCGGCCCGGCGCGCGTCCTCATACAGGGGCGAAAGCCGGCGCATGGTTTCCTTCAAATGGGTATGCATCATCAGCGCGTGACCCAGCCGGTTCTGTTGGGCGTACAGCAGCGCCTGATGACGGGGGCAGAAGCCCTTTTCATTGACGCGGACGCGGGTGTCGGGCTCCATGACGGACGCGCCCAGAAAGCGGTCCACGTCGATCAGCTCGTTGCGGCGGCGCAGTGCGCACAGCGGGCATTCGCCGTTGAGCTTTACGGCGTCCCAGACGGGAATGGTGTCGATATGATAGCGCATAAAGCCTCCTTGATGGGGTATGAAGCCGGAAGGGCGCGCATACAATGGTCAACGGGAGGGATGAGCATGCGCGCGGGAAGGCTGAAAACAAAGCGATACAAGGTGCGCCGGAGGGGCGGAAGGGGCGTTGTCGCGCTGCTGCTGGCGGCGCTGCTGCTGGCCGGGGCGGCATACATGGTCAAGGAAAAGCAGATTCCGGTCTTCGCCGCGCCGTCGCCGACGCTTACGCCAGCGGAAAGCAGGCAGGAAACGCGTACGATCACGCTGCCTGCCGCAACATGGTACGCGCTGCAGCTGGGCGTGTTTGAGCAGGAAAGCGCCGCCAAATCGCTGGCCGAGAGCTATCAGGGCCGCGGCGCGGCGGGATACATTGACGACGGCGAGCATTACCGCGTGCTGGCCGCGGCGTATGAAACGCGCGCGGACGCACAGGCGGTGCAGCAGCAGCTGCACGATGTGCATGGCGTGGATGCGTATATCGGCGAGATCAGCCGCCCTGCCGTGACGATTCGCCTGACCGGACAGGCGGCGCAGCTGAGCGCGCTTCGGGACGCCTACGACCTGATGGATCAGGCCGCAGCGCAGCTGAGCGCGCTGTCGCGGGGGCTGGATCAGCAGGAAAAGCGGCGCGAGGATATTCTGCCGCAGCTAAGCAGCCTGCTTGAAACCGTACGGACGCTTACGGAGCGTTTGGAGCGGCTCTTTGGCGAAGCGCCGCACAGGGCGGTGGCCGAAATGCAGAGCATGCTGCGCGCGCTTTCCGACGCGCTTTCCGATGCGCTCAATGCGAAAAGCGACGTGCGTTTGGGCGCAAAAATCAAGTATTGCCAGCTTTTGTGCGCGTCGCGGATGGCGTCGTACGCGCTTGGCCTGTCGCCCTGAGCCTACAGAGCCGGGCGCGCGGGCGGGTGACATTCATCACAGGGCAGCAATTGCTTGTATTTTTGCGAGTTCAGCTCGCTGTAATAAATGGCGGTCAGCGGCCAGAGGCTTTCCTTGACGGAGGAGCAGGTTTCGCTGGTGTGGTAGTACGCGCCGCCGTTCGGATTATAATAGACCTTCAGCGCGTTGGGGTTGTTTTCCGGCGTCGCCGTGGGCGCGATGGTGGTGGCAATCATTTCACGGCCGGCCTGCGCGGCGGCCTCGGCGGCCTCGTCGACGGTGACGCCGTTCAGGGACTGCGGGTCGATGTACCATACGTCGTTGACGCGCAGCATGAGCACCTGCATGCGCTGCACGATCTGCGCGCTGCTTTGCGCGATGGCGAGCTTCAGCGTGACGGTGCGCGAGGTATCCGCGTCGCTGCCGCTGATGGATTCAATTTGATAGCCTGTGGGCCTGCGCTGGAAAATGATTTGCCAGAGCTGCTGGCTGGGCAGCTTTTGCTGCGCTACCCATGACGGCGCGCAAAGCTCCAGCATTTTATCGATCTTGTTTTCCGCCCAGTAGCGCAGGAACAATTCCAGCTGCTGCTGCGCGGCGGAAACGGCGGCGGGCTGATTCTCCTCGCCGCCGGAGACAGGCTGCGGCGTTTCTTGGCTCTTGAGGTAGTTGCCCATAACGCCCATATCGTTGCTGCTGAAGATGGCGTTCTGGGCGTCGCGGCTGCTTTGGGATACGGCGCGGCTCTCGGGCGTCTGGCTGTCCAGCAGCAGCGTAACGCCAATGACGGCGGCCAGCGCCAGATAGACGATGGTCAGCGTGCTGCGGGCGTTGCGCACGAAGGCGCGCATGCCCCACATGCACAGAAGCGACGCGAGCGTTAACACGATGAAGCCGATGCGCAGCGCGGCGTTGCTGATGAAAAGCGAAAGCAAAAACAGCACGGGCAACGCCAGCGACAGCATGACGGCCAGCCACGGGCAGCGGGTGCTCTTGCGCGGGCGATCCGGCGCTTCGCCCCCCTGCGGGGCGTGGCCGGGACGCATATTCCGCATGTTGTTCATCGGCGCGGAGGTATACTGGCCGCGGTTTCCGTTCATGGCATGCTCCTTTCAGACGATTGAAGAAAGAAAATGGCAACCTTCAGTATAGCATAACGCATCGAAAAGTAAACATTTTCCGGCAAAAAACGTCCGATTTTGATAAAAAATGTCGACACTGATGCAACGATACAGCCGCTCTTCCCGTTCCCGGAGGGCCGGCTATTCATCGATCTGCACCTTATCGCGGCCGAACATATCAATCAGCCCGGCAAGATTTTTTTCGGCTGCCTGCGCCTGCTGCGGATCGGGCGCGGGCGATTGGCCGACGGGCTCGAATTGAGCGTTGACGGCCCCGCTTTGGTTCAGCGCGTTTTCTACCTTTTGGCGCCGCTCGGGCGCAGAAAGCATGGTCTGGAAAATTTCCAGCCCCGGGCCGAACAGCGCGCGATATGCGCCGTCCTGATAGCCGCCGTATTTTCCCTGCGAGAGGGGGCCGAAGACGCCCGGCTCATTGCGCTTTAGGTATTTGAGCGCATCGTTCCACACATCCTTGGGCGGCCTGCCGCCCTCGGGGGGAGGAGAATCCGGTGGGAGCGCTTGCTCCTCCTGCCGCACGGCGGGCTTGGCGGCTGTGCGGGCAACGCCGGCCGGGGCGGCGCGCACGCCGTTTTTCTCCAGCGCCGCCAGCCGGTTTTCCAGCTCCGCGATGCGCTCGAGCAGGGCGGAAACATCCTGCGCTTCATTGGCCTCGCAGGCGCGCAGGGCGAATACCTCCAGCACGGAGCGCGCCGAGGCCGCCCAGCGGGTATCCGCCTCGGCGTGCATGCACAGATCCAGCGTGCGCAGCAGCCGCTCGGGCGAATAGCGCGCCGCCTGCTCAGCGTAGCGCTGCGCGTTTTCCGCCGTGCCGCCCAGCAGCTGCGGATCCGCGCCGCACAGGCGGGCGGCCATGAGCAGCCTCAGGTGCGCCGAAACGTCCCGGAGGAACACCTGCACGTCCCGGCCGGCGCGCATTAATTGATCGATCATGCGCAGCGCCTCGCCCGCATCCTGCTTGCCCAGCGCCTCGGCGAAGGCGAAGAGAAAAGCGCGGTCCGCCGTGCCCAGCGCCATGCGCACCGCGGCCTCGGTGATTTTTTCACCGCCGCTCATGCACATATCCAGAATGGACAGCGCGTCGCGCATGCCGCCCTCCGCCGCGCGGGCGATGAGCAGCAGCGCGTCGTCGTCGGCCGCGGTTTGGCTGGCCTGCGTAACCTGACGCAGATGCGCCGCAATTTCGCTTTCGGAGAAGCGCCCGAAATCAAAGCGCTGACAGCGGGAAAGAATGGTTGCGGGCAGCTTTTGCGGCTCGGTCGTCGCCAGAATGAAGACCATGTATTCCGGCGGCTCCTCCAGCGTTTTGAGCAGGGCGTTGAACGCCGCGTTGGAAAGCATGTGCACTTCGTCGATGATGTACACCTTGTATTTGCCGAACTGGGGCGGATAATCCACCTTTTCCAGCAGCTCGCGAATTTCCTCCACGCGGCTGTTGCTGGCGGCGTCCATTTCGTATACGTCAAAGGATGCGCCGCTTTCGATTGTCCGGCAGGATTCGCATTCGCCGCAGGGGTCGCCGTTTTGCGGGTTCAGGCAGTTGATCGCCTTGGCCATGATTTTCGCGGCGCTGGTTTTGCCTGTGCCGCGGCTGCCGCAGAAAAGGTAGGCGTGGGCGATACGCCCCGTGGCCACCTGATTGCGCAGCGTTTTCACGATGGCCTGCTGGCCGACCCATTTGTCCGAGAAATTTTTGGGCCGCCAAACGCGGTATAATGCCTGATACATGCGTTTCTTCCTTTCGAATTCAAGGGAATGATTTTGCGGTGGGCGCGCCGTCCTACGGGCGGTCGGCGGGCGCGGCGACGTCCCGGCTTTCAACGGGCAGAACGCTGCGCAGGGCGTCCAGCGTCGTTTCCACCTGCCAGCCGATTTTTCCCGCGCTGAACATGATGCGCTCGCATTTTTCCGCCGAAGCGTCGATTATCGTGCGGAACTGCTTTTTCATGCCGATGGGGGAGCAGCCGCCGTGCACGTATCCCGTCAGGGGCAGCAGATCCTTGCTTTTGAGCATCTCGATTGATTTTTCGCCCACTGCGGCGGCGGCCTTTTTCAAATCCAGCTCCGCCGCGACGGGAATCATAAAGACATAGTGCTGCCGGCTTTTTCCTTCCGTTACGAGGGTTTTGAAGGTGCTCTCGCAGCTTTTTCCCAGCATTTGCGCCATTTCAACGCCGCTGACGGCTTCGCTCAGGGCCAAATGATATTCCGAATAGGGCACATGGCAGCGCTCCAGCGTGCGCATGACGTTGGTTTTTTCCGGCTTGGGCATACGCGCCTCCGCTTATTCCAGCGGCTCGCCCGCTTCGATGGTTTTGAACATGTCGATGCGGCGCTGATGACGGCCGCCCTCAAATTCGCCCTTGACCCAGATTTCCACGATCATCTTGGCAAGCTCGGGCGCAATTACGCGCCCGCCCAGCGCCAGCATGTTGGCGTCGTTGTGTGCGCGGCTCATCTTCGCGCTGTAGCAGTCCGAGCAGCAGCAGCAGCGAACGCCCTTCACCTTGTTGGCGGCGATGGAAATGCCCACGCCCGTGCCGCACAGAATAATGCCCCTGTCGCAGCGGCCGGACACGACGGCGTTCGCGGCGCGCACGGCGAAAATCGGGTAATCCCGCGGGTCGCCCTCGTTCATGCCAAAATCCTCATAATCAACGCCCAGCTCGCGAAGCGTTTCCTTGATCGGCTCCTTCAGCGGTTCGCCGGCCGGGTCGCAGGCAATAGCAATTTTCATGGTGCAAAACCATCCTTTCAAATAGCAATCCATAGAATAGTATACCGCACAATCCCGATCGCTTCAAGCGCTAATTCATTCAAGGGCGGCGGACGGCTCTCGGCCTTCTTCTTTCGCGGCGCGCGAACGGATAGCGCGGGAAAAACGCGGAATACAACGAGTGAGGCGCGGCTGAACGCCCGCGTGGCGGGGGAAAGGCGCGCGCCATGTTGAAAAATCCATTTTTCTCCGCATTCCGTCTTGCATTTCCGCGCGGTTCACGCTATAATAGGCGCATACCGCGAGGAAAGGGCATGGCAGCGCCCAGCGCGTGAAGAGAGCCGTCGGTCGGTGCGAGACGGCGGCGCGGCGCTGCGATCCACCCGGGAGCGGGCGGCGATGAGCCGCCGGGGCGCGCCCCTTACAGCGCAGGCGAGCGGACGCTTCGGATGAAGCGTCAATCGGGGTGGCACCGCGGTACATCCGTCCCTGTAATCGGGGGCTTTTTTTATTGCCAAAAAGGAAAGGGGATATGAGCATGCTGGATATCAAACGAATTCGTCAAAACCCGCAGGAGCTGATCGACGCGCTGAAAAAGCGCAATTCCGCCATCGACGTGACGGAGCTTTTGCAGTTGGACGAGCAGCGCCGCGCCAATTTGAGCGAGGTGGAGGCGCTTAAGCAGCGCCGTAACGACGAAAGCAAGAAAATTGCGCAGGTCAAAAGGGCGGGCGGCGACGCGGAGGAAATCATGGCGGAAATGCGCAAGGTGGGCGATGAAATCGCCGCGCTGGACAAGCAGGTCGCCGCGATTGACGAAAAGATTAACGGCATTCTGATGCGTCTGCCCAATTTCCCGCATGCGTCCGTTCCCATCGGTAAGGATGACAGCGAAAACGTCGAGCAGCGCCGCTGGGGCACGCCGCGTGAATTCGGCTGGACGCCCAAGGCGCATTGGGATATCGGCACCGACCTGAACATTCTGGATTTTGAAGCCGCCGCAAAGATTTCCGGCGCGCGCTTTACCGTGTACCGCGGGCTGGGCGCGCGGCTGGAGCGCGCCGTTATCAATTTCTTTATGGATACGCACGCCGCGGACGGCTTTACCGAGGTGCTGCCGCCCTATATGGTCACGCGTGCGACCATGACGGGCACAGGCCAATTGCCCAAGTTTGAGGAGGACGCCTACAAGGTCTTTACCGGCAAGCAGGGCGCGGAGATCGTCGATCAGGACACCTTCCTCATCCCCACCGCCGAGGTGCCCGTGACCAACCTGTACCGCGACATGATTCTCGACGGCGATCAGCTGCCCATTCGCCACTGCGCCTATTCCGCCTGCTTCCGCGCGGAGGCCGGCAGCGCCGGGCGCGACACCCGCGGCCTGATTCGCCAGCACCAGTTCAATAAGGTCGAAATGGTGAAAATTACCAAGCCGGAGCAGAGCTATGACGAATTGGAGTCCATGACGCGGCAGGCTGAGAAGGTGCTCCAGCTGCTGGGGCTGCCCCACCGCGTGGTTTGCCTGTCCACGGGCGATCTGGGCTTCTCCGCCGCCAAGACGTACGATATCGAGGTATGGATGCCCTCCTACGGTCGGTATGTGGAGATTTCCTCCTGCTCCAATTGCGAGGATTTTCAGGCGCGCCGCGCGCAGATTCGCTATCGCGACGGCGCGAAGGGCAAGCCGCAATTGTGCCATACGCTCAACGGCTCGGGCGTGGCGGTCGGCCGTACGGTGGCCGCGATTCTGGAAACCTACCAGAATGAGGACGGCTCCGTGACCGTTCCCGAGGCGCTGCGCCGCTATATGGGCGTGGATGTGATTCGATAAAGGGCTTGGCGGGGCCGCCGTGCAAAGGGCGCGGCGGCTCCTGCACAGGATATGGTTTTCCCCCCTGAAATGCCAGATTGCCCCGTGTTTGGCCGGCTTGCGCTTGCGCGCGTTGCCGCGTTCGCCGAAACAGGCCTTGCGCGTCGTCGCGTTTTTAATGGAAAATCGTATGCGCGGTTTTCTTTGCCATTTTTCTGCATTCGCTGCATGAAAATGCCAGGCCCCCGCGTTATATGGGTGAAACCAAGCAAGGAGGAACTGATGATGATGAAAAAGGCTTTGGCGATTGTCTTTACGCTGGTATTGCTGCTTTCCTGCTTTCCCGCTGTGGCGGACGACGGCTACGCGGGCAGCAGCTATTATGGTTCGACCGCCACGCTGCTTTCCGGCCTGACGCACAACTGCAAGAACACGGGCATCATGCTGCCCGAGGGCTTTAGCCCCTACCAGACCACGTATCTGCTCACGGTGGCCAGCTGGGTGACCAAGCCGCGCTTCACGCCCGTCGCCTTTGACCCAAACGCGACCATCACCGTCAACGGCAAGGCGGTCAGGAGCGGCCAGCAGTCCGACTATATCCCGATCAACGATAAGCCCAAGGCGGTGGAAATCGTCGTTTCCAACGGCGGCGCTTCTACGACCTATACCATCTACATCCAGCGCCGCCCCAGCGAAAAGCGCACGCGCGTTTCGGCGGGCTATATCAACAGCATTCATCTCAAGGGCACGACGTGGAAGATCGACGCCGATCTGGTGAGCATTCAGTACAGCGGCGACGACTACAACAGCGGCAACTGGTCCACCTTTACCAACAAGACCAAGGAGGTCGGCGTTTACGATTACAACGTCGCGCCGCATTGCGTCTTCTATTACGGATCGAAGGATAATTGCTACCGCGCGCACAACGTTTCCGAATTCATGAACAACTACCTCAACTATGGCTCCTCGCTCTACACCTTCGTGTATATTGAGGACGAGATCGTTGCGGTTTTCCCCTACGGCGCGGATTATTGATCCCGCCGGCGGGCTTGCACGGGGGTTGTTCCCGTCACGTACAACCGAAAACGGCATTTTTCTGCGAGGCGGCGAAAGCGGCCTCGCATTTTGCTTGGCCGCTTTTTCCACGATGGAAGGGCAGGTATTGCCGATACGGTGGGAAAATGGCATGTTTTCCCGGCCGGCAGCGCGGCTTATGCTTTCAGCCCGAGCGTTCTGAGGTATTCGCGCGGCGTTTGCCCGGTCACATGGCGAAAGCGCGTGGCAAAATAGGCGGGGCTGGAAAAGCCCAGCGCGTCCGCGACGGCGGCGACGCCGGCATGGCTTTGCCGCATCAGCTTTTGCGCCTCGATCATGCGCAGGCGCTCGAAGTAGGCGATGGGGGAGGAGGAAAAATTGCTTCGAAACAGGCGCTTGAGCGTCGTTTCGCTCACGCCGATTTGGCGGCACAGCGCGTCCAGCCGCAGCCCCTGCTGTAAATGCGCCCGCATGTAATCCACAATCGCGCGCATCAAATGCTCCTCGTGCGGGTCGGGCAGCGATATGGCGGGCGCGCTTGCGGGCGCGACGGGGCGCGAGGCCGCCATCAGGTGCGTCAGCAGCACGGTCAGCATTAGCCGCAGCGTGTATGCGCCGCCCCTGTGCCCGCTTCGCTCGATGCGTTCATCCTCCGAAAGCGAACCTGCGTAGGTGCGGTACGCCTCGGCCAGCAGCGCGTTCATTTCCGCCTGCTGCGCTTCGTCCAAATGCATGCACCTTCGCGCAAAACGGCGCATGGCCTCGGATTGGCTGTCGAAGGAAATGACGACCATGTCCGGCGCATGCGCATAGCTGGCGAAAATGCTGTGGTATTCGTCCGGCTGGTGGAAGATCAGGTCGCCCGCGTTGAGGGCGTAAACGCGCTCGTCCGCGCCGATGTCCACCTGCCCGTTGAGCACATAGACCATCTCCCAGAAGGGGTGCCGTTCGCCGGGGAAAACATAGCCCGTTGCGAAATGAAAATGATAAAAGGTGAAAATTCGGCGGATCTCAATGATGGCCTGCTCCGGAAAGCCTTGCATGCTTCGTTCCTCCCTTCGGCTTCAGCGTAGCACAGAAAAGGCCGAATGTCAAAATAAAAAACGACGAATATCGAAAATATGCGCGCCGCACTGTGATACAATGAGGACGGAAGCAATTCTGCGTTGACGCAGGAGCATAGCATGGAGGGAACGCAATGCGCATGGAAATAAAAGAAGAAGGCCGCCTGTTGAAGGCGGGCGTGATCGGCCTTGGCGGCCGCGGACAGGATCAGCTCTATACGCTGCACAATATGAAGGACGTTCAGATTGCGGCGGTGTGCGATGTGTATGAGGACCGCATGCAGGAGGGCATGAAGCTGGCCGAGGGCGCTGTGGGTCTGCGGGATTACCGCGAAATGCTGAAGATGCCCGAGATCGAGGTCGTATTTGTCTTTACGGATTGGCTGTCGCATATCCCGATCGCCATCGACGCCATGAAGGCGGGCAAGCATGTGGCCATGGAGGTCGGTGGCGCGGCGTCGGTGGAGGATTGCTGGCGTCTGGTGCATACGGCGGAGGAAACGGGCCGCGAATGCATGATTCTGGAAAACTGCTGCTACGGCGAATATGAAATGGCCGCGCTCAACATGATCCGTCAGGGGAAGTTTGGCCGGATCATGCACTGCGAGGGCGCGTATGGGCACGATCTGCGCGAGGAGATCGGCTATGGCGACCTGAACCGTCACTATCGCCAGCAGCATTTCCTGCACCGTAACGCCGAGCTTTACCCCACCCATGAGCTGGGCCCCATCGCGCAGTATCTCAAGCTGGGGCGCGGCAACCGCATGACGTCGCTTTGCGCGATGGCCAGCGGCGCGTGCGGCCTGCATGAATGGCTGCAGAAGAACCGTCCGGATACGGCGCTTGCGCAGGCGCAGGTCAACGAAGGCGATATTGTGACCACGCTGATCGCCTGCGCGAACGGCGAAACCATCCTGCTTTCGCATGACTGCACGCTGCCCCGGCCCTATTCCCGGCGCAACGTGGTGCGCGGCACGAAGGGCTGCTGGTATGAGGACGGGCACCTGCTGTTTGTCGAGGGCGAAACGCCGCAAAATGAGAACAGCTGGATGCATGTGGGCGAGAGCGACGAGCGAATGATTCACGAATTCCGGCATCCCCTGTGGAAGGCGTACGATGAATTCGGCCAGCGCGGCGGCCACGGCGGCATGGATTATCTGGTGCTGCGGGCGTTCGTCGAGGCGATTCAGCAGCATACGCCCGTGCCGCTGGATGTATACGATACCGCTATGCTCATGGCCGTTACCCCCCTGAGCGAGCAATCCATCGCCATGGGCGGCGCGCCCGTTCCTGTTCCGGATTTTACCGGCGGCGCATGGATCAAGGCGAGCGGCGAGAAGGGCGAGGGCATCTACGCGATCTGACGCGCGCTTCCGTCCGCGGCGGAAGGAAAGTTTGCTTTCCGGCGCGATCTATGCTTGCATTTTTCCGTATATGATGGTATCATGAGTGTGTCGCGAGAGCAGACAATATGTGGAGGTGTAATGTTATGGCTTACAAAATTACCGATGCGTGCATCAGCTGCGGCGCGTGCGCTGCCGAATGCCCCCAGGAAGCGATCGCTGAAGGCGATGGCAAGTATGTAATCGATCCCGATAAGTGCATCGAGTGCGGCGTTTGCGCGGATACGTGCCCCGTCGGCGCGCCCGAGCAGGAATAATTCGCAGCATCGAAGGCGGCTTTGCCGCGAAGCGCCGCGCATGTCCCATGGGCATGCGCGGCGTTTTTGCTTTGCGCGCCGCGAAGGAGGGGAACAGTCGCGTCGGCGTTTTGCTTGACAGGAGCGGCGTCGTGCGCTATAATAAATAATGCAGGTTATGCAACCTGCGTATTTTATAAAGGAGCACAACATGGTCATGGATATACTTACGGTCTCCGGTCTGTGCAAGCGCTATACCGCCTTCGCGCTGCAGGATGTTTCCTTTTCCGTCGGGAAGGGGCAGATTGTCGGCTTTATCGGAAGAAATGGCGCGGGAAAAACGACGACGCTCAAGAGCCTGCTGAACCTTGTTCACCCGGACGCGGGCGAGGTTTCCCTCTTCGGCCTGCCCTTTGCCGGAAACGAGCTGGCCGTCAAGCGGCGCGTCGGCTTTGTTAGCGGCGGCATGGAGGCCTATACGAAAAAAAGGCTGCGCGCCGTGACCGCCGCCGTGCGCCCCTTTTATGCGAATTGGGATGAGCGGGCCTATCGCGATTGCCTGTCGCGCTTTGAGCTGGACGAAAGCAAGACGCCCGACCAGCTCTCCGCCGGGATGCGCGTGAAATACGCCTTGACGCTGGCGCTGTCTCACCGGGCGGAGCTAATGATACTCGACGAGCCGACCAGCGGCCTTGACCCCATTTCCCGCGACGACCTGCTGGAGCTTTTTCTGACGCTGGCGCGGCAGGGCGTGGGCATTCTGTTTTCCACGCACATCACCTCTGATCTGGAAAAATGCGCCGACCGGATCGTCTATATTCAGCGCGGCCGTATTGCCGCCAACGAGACGTTGGACGACTTTACGGCGCGCTACCGCAGCGTCGCCCTTTCTGAGGCGGAGGCGACGCCCGAACGTGAAAAGCTCCTGATTGGCAAAAAGATTGCCAAGCACGGCTTTACCGCCCTTGTCCGCGCGCAGGATGCGCAGGCGCTCGGGCTGCCCTGCGCGCCCGCCGCGCTGGAGGATGTAATGGTTCACCTTGAAAAGGAGGATGATCGTCTTGAAGGCGCTGCTGAATAAGGAATTCCGCCTGAACATGCATCCCGCCGCGCCCATGTTCGTGCTGCTCTCCGCGATGGTGCTGATCCCCAATTATCCGCTCTACGTCGCCTTTTTTTACACGGCGCTCGGCTTGTTTTTTACCTGCCTGCAGGGGCGGGAGGATCGCGACCTTGCCTTTACCATGACGCTGCCCGTGCGCAAGCGGCAGATCGTCGGCGCGCGGTTTTTATTCGCGTTGATCATCGAGGGCGCGCAGCTGGTTTTGTGCGTCGCCTTTGCGGCGCTGCGCAACCGCATTATGCCAAACCCGCGCAACATGGCGGGCATGGACGCGAACGTCGCCTTCTTTGGCGGCGCGCTGGCGGTGCTGGGCGTGTTTCACATGGTCTTTTTCCCGCGCTATTATCGCAAACCCGATCAGGTCGGCCGCGCGTTTGTGTTCGCCTCCATCGCCATGTTTCTGGCCATTTTTGCGCTGGAGGCCTGCGTGTTCGCCGTTCCCTTTGCGCAAGATGTGCTGGATGTGCCGGGGATGAGCAATTTGCCGCAGCAGTGCGCCGTGCTGGCGCTTGGCGCGGCGGCATTTGCGCTGTTGACGCTCGCCGCCTATCGCCGCAGCGTTCGCAGCTTCGAAACGCTGGATTTGTAAGGCAGCCTTGCGTCAATATCCATCATCGACGGCAAGCAATCCTCGAATAACCAAAAGCGGCTGTGAAAAAACGAAACAAAGGATTGGCGGGGGAAGCGTTCTTTGCAAGCGCCCAAGAACGGTTCCCCCTTCCGCAACCTCAATCGACGCGGCGGTTCGCTGCCGCTTCCGCCGCTTGTTTCGGTTGACTCGTTCAACTCCCTGCGGCCTAAAAGCCGCTCCTGCCACTGGCAGGCCGGTCGTTTCGCTCCCTCTCCAGGAAAGCTGTATGCGTTGGACAAAAGTAGTCGGCCTGCTTGCATCTGCGCCAGCCCAAGGAAGCATGCTTCTTACCGTGATTCCAGCTTTCTCGTTGCTGAAAATATGTTTTTTCACAGCCCCTTTTTGCTTTTGAAGCAATGCCGCCGCAGCGCAAAGGCGTGCGCGGTTTTCCCTTGTCCTATACGATACGAACGGCTTTCAGCGTCGGCTCGGCGCGCGCCTGAAGCAGGCGAATGGTCACCTGCCGCTTGTCCGCGGCGTTCACCGGGCAGATGCGCCGGTGTCCCACCACGGTAAAGCGCGCCCTTCTTTCGCCGTCGATTAGAATTTCGCCCGCTTCAATCCGCTGGCGACGGTTAATTCCTCGCGGAGAATCACATAATGCACCTGTGCGGGCGCGGAAAGCGTCAGCGCCAGCTCGGCGGCGCTGCGCCCCGTGGCAGCCTGCCAATAGCCGCCCCCCGAAAGCAGCGTCTGCGCCGGGTGCGCGGCGTTTTCGCTGTCGGTGCGAACGGAGGCGGGCCGCACCGCTTCGCCCTGCAGGGCGGAGGCGCTTCCGTCGCCCGTCGCCTCGTTCGCGGCCGGCAAAGGGGTTCGTGCCCAAATACGCAAAAGCGTAAAACTCCATTTCCTGCCATGCCAGCTGACGGGCGCTGGGCGTGCTATGCCGGCGTTGAGCGGAAGCTCCTTTGGCATGCTTGCGGCTCCTTTGGGGCATGATATGGGTTGCGCGGCGTACAAGCCGTTTCCATTCTCAGCATATCATATCCGCCGCCGCCTGGCAAAGGCCGCCCTTCTCAGGCAGCGTCCGCCGCGGTTTGCGCCGTGTCCAGCATCCATTCGATGAACAGGCCGTAGCCCTGCGTGGGATCGTCGACAAACACATGCGTCACCGTGCCGATGATACGGCCGTTTTGCAGGATCGGACTGCCTGACATGCCCTGCACGATGCCGCCTGTCTTTTGCAGCAGCTCCTGATCGGTCACCCGGAGCACCATGCTCTTTTGTCCGGGGCGGAGTTGGCGGTTAATCTGCGTGATTTCCACCTGATAGGCGCGCACGCCGCCGCCGTCCACGGTGGACAGGATGGTCGCCGGGCCGATTTGCACGCTTTCCTGATAGCCGATGGGCACGCCGTCAGGATACAGCGGATTGAAAAAAGCCTGATCCATTGCGCCGTAGATACCCAACTGCGTGTTTTTCGCAATGCTGCCCAGCACCAGCTTTTCCCGCAGGAACGATCCGCGCAGCTCGCCCGGATTTCCGCGCGCGCCGCGGCGGACGTCCACGATTTCCGCCTTCAGCAGCGAACCGGTTTTGACTGGCAGCAGCTTGCCCGTGTCGGCGTCGTTGATGGCATGTCCCAGCGCGCCCCACGTGCCGCTTTCCGGATCGTAATAGGAAAGCGTGCCCACGCCCGCCGTGCTGTCGCGTACCCACGCGCCCATGCGCCATGCGCCGGAGGCGGCGTCCTGCAGGGGAAGCAGCGTGGCGTTTTTTTCCTTCCCGTCCCGCACGAAGCGCAGCGTCAGCGGCGCGCCCTGCGACGCGGATACCAGCCGCACCAGCTCCTCGCTGCCGGAAAGCTCCCGTCCGTTGACGGCGGAGATGATGTCTCCCGCGCGTAGGCCTGCCGCCTGCGCCGGGCTTTTGCCTGCGACGTCGGAAACGCCCACCAGCATGACGCCCTTGGTTGCCAGCGCGACGCCGACGGCCATGCCGCCGGGAACAAGGCGCTTTTCCCCGTCGATCTTGGCGCGCATGCGGCCGATGGGGAACAGGCCGAAGAGGTTGACGGTCATTTCCACCTCGCCCTCGCCCCGCGCCTCGAGCGTGTTTCCCTGCCATGACGCCAGCGTTTCATCCTGTGAGGACAGCGCCGCCACGCCCATGGGCAGCGCATAGCGCTGACCGGCGGAGAGGCGATAGGTCTGGGGCAGGGCGCGCAGCGCCTGTGCCGTGGGCGAAAAAATCATCCACAAGGCGAGCATCAAAATGAATCCGCCGGTAATTTTTCGACCCGGGCCGACCTTTTTCCGCATTTTCATCCCTCCGTTTGATTGCATTCTTCCTTCAATATGCGGATGCGGTGCATGCGCTATACTGGAAATGCCAGCGTATGGTGACGAAAAATGGTACAAAAGCACAAAAATGCGCGTATCGGCAGGAATCTGCCGCCGAGCAGAGAATCATTTTTTCCCGGTTGAATTTCCGAGCGGAGGGAAAGCGCATGGCGGCGATTATTCAGCAGGTACTTATTCTGTTTTTGATGGCGGCGGCCGGGTATCTGATGGTGCGGCTAAAAAAATGGAACGACGACAGCCTGCAGGTGCTCACGGGGCTGATGGTCTGCATCGGCAATCCCTGCCTGAACCTGTCCAAGCTGGATCAGATTGCGCGCGGGGAGCTGAAGCTGGACTGGCTGATCGTTTTCCTGTTCACGATCGTGATGCTGGCGGTGCTGATCGGGCTGTTCTTTTTCGTTTTCCGGCGGTCGCCGCATGATCGGCGCGCAGTCTATATTCAGATGGCGGTGATGAGCAATTGCGGCTTCATGGGCTACCCCATGATTGAGGCGGCGCTGGGGGCGCAGGCCGTCGCCTATGGCGTGGCGTTTGTTACGGCCTTTAATTTTGTCAGCTGGACGCTGGGCCTGATGCTGTTTTACAAGGAATGGCAGGTAGGACTCAAGAAAATGTTCAACATCAATATGGCCGCCATTGCGTTGGGGCTGCTGCTTCATTTGACCGGCCTGACGCTGCCCGCCGCGCTTTCCGGCGCAATCAGCGCCATGGGCAGTCTGGCCACGCCCGTTTCCATGCTGATTGCCGGCGCGTATTTGGGCGGCGTGACGCGCGCGCTGTTTCGGGATCGCTGCTTTCTTCTCTCCTGCGGGCTGCGGCTGCTGGTTTGCCCGCTGATTGTGCTGGGTATGCTGGCGCTGTGCGGCATGCAGGGGGATATGCGCGGCGCGATTTATGTCGTATCCACGATGCCGGCCTCGGCGAACATGGTGCTTCAGGCCTCGGCTTACAGCACGCCGGACGCACAGCGGCTGGCGGTTGGCGGCGTGGCGCTGACGACGGTGCTTTCGATCGCCACCATTCCGCTGATGCTGATGCTGCTCTGAAAAGCGCCGCGCGGTTCGTCTATGCCGATGAGGAATTGCGCGGCGACGGCATAAAAACGCGCCCTTCCGCGTTGCTGCGAGCATGGTTGTCAAGGGGCTGTTGCCTGAAAAAAACGCCCGCCGCAGCCGGAGGGCACGGCGGACGATGAAGGCGGGCAGCTGCGCGGGGCAAGGCCGCCTTTCGTCTTTCAGGACAGCTCAAACATGCCGGTATAAAGCTGATAATACTTTCCCTTCTGGGCGAGCAGCGATTCGTGGTCGCCGCGCTCGATGATTTCGCCATGCTCGAGCACCATGATGGCCTGCGAATTGCGCACGGTGGAGAGCCTGTGGGCGATGACGAACACAGTACGCCCCTTCATCAAGGCGTCCATGCCGCGCTCGATGAGCGCTTCGGTACGCGTATCGATGGAGGACGTCGCCTCGTCCAGAATCAGCACGGGCGGGTCGGCCACGGCGGCGCGGGCAATGGCGAGCAGCTGACGCTGACCCTGAGACAGGTTCGTGCCGTCGCCTGTGAGCATGGTGTCGTAGCCCTGGGGCAGATGGCGGATGAAGAAATCGGCGTTGGCAATCTGCGCGGCGCGCTCGATTTCCTCGTCCGTCGCGTCCAGCTTGCCGTAGCGGATGTTGTCGCGCACGGTTCCGGTAAACAGGTGCGTATCCTGCAGCACCATGCCCAGACTCCGGCGCAGGTCGTCCTTTTTGATTTTTTCGATGTTGATGCCGTCGTAGCGGATTTTGCCGCCCTGAATATCGTAGAAACGGTTAATCAGGTTGGTAATGGTGGTTTTGCCTGCGCCGGTCGAGCCGACGAAGGCGATCTTCTGACCGGGCTTGGCGTACAGGGAAACGTGGTGCAGCACTGTCTTTTCGGGAACATAGCCGAAGCTCACGTCCTCAAACACTACGTCGCCCTTTAATTCGGTATAGGTGACGGTGCCGGCCTGATTGTGCGGATGCTTCCACGCCCACAGGCCGGTGCGCTCTGCGGTTTCGGTCAGGCTGCCGTCGGCATTGCGCTTGGCGTTGACCAGCGTAACGTAGCCCTCGTCCGCTTCGGGCTGTTCGTCCGTCAGCTCAAAGACGCGCTCCGCGCCGGCGAGCGCCTGCATGACGGTGTTGAACTGCTGCGCCAGATTGGAAATGGGCTGCGACAGCTGACGGATCAGGGGCAGGAAAGCGATCAGCGTGCCCACGTCGCTCAGGCCGTTGACAATCAGAATCGCGCCCAGCAGCGTGATGACGACATAATAGCAATGGGAGAGGTTGTTCATGATGGGGCCGAGGATGCCGGCGAAGGTGTTCGCGCGCGTGCCGGCCACGCGCACGGCCTCGTTATGCTGCTCAAAGGCCTCCTTGGCCTTTTCCTCATGGCAGAAGACCTGCACCACGCGCTGCCCCTCGATGGTCTCCTCAATATACCCGTTGAGCGCGCCGACCGCCTTCTGCTGCGCCACGAAATTGCTTCCCGCCAGCTTGCCGATGTTCTTGGTCACAAGGCTCATCAGCGGCATGAGCACCAGCATGGCCAGCGTCAGCCAGCCGTTGAGGCGGAACATATAAAACAGCGAAAGCACAATGGAAAGCGAGGAGGAGAGGAACTGCAGGAAGGTCTGGGAGAAAAATTCACGTAGCGTATCGGTATCGTTGGTGTAGCGGCTCATGATCTCGCCGTGCGTATGCTGATCGAAATAGCGAATCGGCAGATCCTCCATATGATCGAACATATGCTTGCGCAGCTTGTTCAGCACGCCGGTGGAAACGAGCATCATCAGCCGGTTGCAGATAAAGGTCGCCGCCGCGCCGACCAGATACATGGCCGCCATCAGCGTAAGAAAGGCGGCGAAGGCAGACAGATCGGGCATAGCGCCCGTTTCAGTGAACGTGTTCCGGAGCGGGACGATGTAGTTGTTAATCACGTCCTTGAGCAGATACGAGCCCGTCGTGCTGGCGGCGGTGCTGATCATGATGCACAGCGCCGTGGCAATCAGCTTGACCTTATGCGGCGCGAGCTGCCCCATCAGGCGGCGCATCGTGCCCTTGGCGTCCTTGGGCTTTGCACCGGGCTTAAAGCCTCCACGCGGCGGCATATTACGCCACCCCCTTTTGCTGCGAGGTATAGACCTCGCGATAGATTTCGCTGCGCGCCATCAATTCGTCATGGCTGCCTACATCGGCGATTTTGCCGTTATCCAGCACGACGATGCGGTCGGCGTCCATGACGGAGGTGATGCGCTGGGCGATGATGATCTTCGTGGTTTCGGGCATGGCGGTGCGCAGCGCCTCGCGAATGCGCGCGTCCGTCGCGGTGTCCACGGCGCTGGTCGCGTCGTCAAAGATGATGATCTTGGGCTTCTTGAGCAGCGCGCGCGCAATGCACAGGCGCTGCTTCTGGCCGCCGGAAACGTTTACGCCGCCCTGACCCAAATCCATATCGTAGCCGCCGGGCAGCGCGCGGACGAATTCATCCGCGGCCGAGGCCCGGCAGGCCGCCGCAATTTCCTCGTCCGTCGCGTTTTCGTCGCCCCAGCGCAGGTTATCCCGGATCGAGCCGGAGAAAAGCACGTTCTTTTGCAGCACCATGGCCACCTGATCGCGCAGGGCGTGGATGTCGTAGCTGCGCACATCCTTGCCGCCTACCTTCAGCGCGCCGTCCGTTACGTCGTACAGGCGCGGAATCAGCGATACCAGCGTCGTCTTGGCCGAGCCCGTGCCGCCGATAACGCCGATCGTTTCGCCCGAGCGAATGCTCAGGCTGATATCGGAAAGCACGCAGTTGCTCCTGTCGCCGCTGTAGGAGAAATTTACGTGGTCGAACACGATGCTGCCGTCGGCGACCGTTTCCGCGGCATGCGCCGGGCTGACGATTTCGGGCTGCTCATCCAGCACCTCGCAGATGCGGCTGATGGAGGCGCGCGCCATCACGAAGGAAACAAACAGGAAGGAAAGCATCATCAGGCTCATCAGAATCTGCGTGATGTAGGTGATGAAGGAGGAAAGCGCGCCGATTTCCATCGTTCCACCCACAATCTGCCTGCCGCCCAGCCACAAAATGGCCACCGTGCAGCCGTACATGAGCACCTGCATCAGCGGGCTGTTCCACAGAATTACCTTTTCAGCGGCGCGCTGTGCGGCGGTTACCTCGTCGGCCGAGGCGTTGAATTTTTCCTTTTCATGCTTTGCGCGCACGAACGCCTTGACCACGCGGATGGCGATCAGGTTCTCCTGCACCGAAGCGTTGAGCGCGTCGTACTTTTTCATCATGATCTGGAAGCGCGGAAACGCCAAGCTCATGATAACGACGATGCCCGCGATCAAAATCGGAATGGCGACGAGCAGCACGCTCATCAGCGACAGGTTCAGCCGCGAGGCCATGACCACCGCCATGACGCACATCACGGGGCTGCGCACGGCCATGCGCACCAGCATCATCACCATGTTCTGCACCTGATTGACGTCCGTCGTCAGGCGGGTTACCAGCGAGGGCGTGGAGAATTTATCGATGTTCTTGAAGGAAAAATGCTGTATTTTTTCAAACACGGCGCGGCGCAGGTTTTTGGAAAAGCCCATGCCGCCCAAGGCGGACAGGCGGCTTCCGGCCATGCCGAAGGCCATGGAGATCAGCGACATGAGCACCATCAGCCCGCCGTAGAGCAGCACGCGCTGGATGGAGCCGGTTTCCTGACAGCCGGGGATGACGTCGTCGATCAGCGTGGCCGTCAGCAGCGGAATCAGCGTTTCCATCATCACCTCGCCGATCATGACGAGAGGACACAGCAGCAGATAAATTTTGTATTTGCCCGCATAGCGGAGCAGGCGCTTGAATTGCACGGTTTATTCTTCCTCCTTTGAATCCGGCAGGGGGCCATGCGCGGCGCGATGCAGCCGGCAGATGGTCAGATGGCGGGTGCTTTCGTCCGCCAGATTGTCAAACATCCTGTCGCAGAGCGCCTTGAAGCCGGCAAGCTCCGCTTCGCTCAGCCCGGAAAACATGCGCGCGTCCAGCGTGTCGAAATCCGTCTGCGACGCAAGCCGGCGCTTTTCGCCCTCCGCCGTCAGGTACAGGCAGTTGCGCCGCGCGTCGGACGGATCGCCGCGCCGGCAGACCAGACCGCTCTTTTCCAGCCGCTTCAGGCTCGTCGCCGCGGAGGCAGGGGAGACGTCCAGCTCGCTTGCCGCGTCCTTTTGCGTGCAGCCGGGATGCTGCGCGATGTATTCCAGCAGCGGCGGCTGCCCCGGATGCAGCCCTCGCGCGCCGAGCATATTGCGGAAGCGAATCCTGCGCATCAGCTCCAGCCGATGCATCGCCCCGGTGATGGGACGGTAATCCATGCAGGCTCCTCCTTTCAATCAGCCGATTAATTATCAAACGGTTAACATTATATGCAGAGACCGCCGTTCTGTCAATCCCTTTTTTCAGCGGCGCGTCCTGCGCCCTCTCGAGGCTTCGGGGAATACGCCGCGCCGAAGGCGAGCGTAAAAAGGAACCGCCCTTCGTTCCTGAAGCGCGGTTCCCTTTCGGGATTATTTGGCCGATTGCCGCGCGGCTTCCTCCTCGCAGCTGTAATAGAGCGTATCGGGTAAAAGCGGCACGCCGTAGTGGTCAAACAGCTCGTCGACCGTTACGCAAAGGTAGCCGCGGTTGGTCAGCTCCGGCAGGATCAATGCGGTGTACTGGGGAGAGCGGGGGTTCAGATCGTGCATCAGAACGACCGCGCCGTCCTCTGCGTGCTTGAGCACCGTTCCCGCGACGCCCGCGACATTTTTGCTATCCGCGTCGCCCGAAAGCACGCTCCACTGAATCAGCGGCAGGCCGCATTGGGCGTTGATATAGCGCTTGAATTGCCCGCCCGGCGCGCGCATGTAGGCGGGCGTTGTACCGATTACGGCGCTCAGCTCGCGGTTGAAGCGCGCCTGCCAGTCCAGCAGCTTTTGGTTCGTCAGCCCCTTGTAAACATGTTCGTAATTATGGCTTGCGACGGCGTAGCCCGCGTCGTGCTCGCGGCAAAGAATGTCGTGGTTATTGCGAATGGTTGTGCCGACGATGAAAAAGGTCGCGCTCGCGCCGTGTGCGCGCAGCTGATCCATTACGCCGTTGCTGGTTCCGCGCGCGCCGCCGTCGTCATAGGTCAGCGCGATGAATTTGAACATGCTGTTGTCCGTGTTTTCCTGCGCCCGCTCCGTCATGAGGGGGCGAAGCTGCGAAAAATACAGGCTCACATGCATCAGCGTGTTTTTCCCCGCATACAGCGCGTCCGCCCGGTAATGCAGCGTCAGCCGCGCGGGCGTGAGCGTGAAGGCCGCGCTTTCCAGCGCCTCGCGGCCGCACAGCCGCGCCAGCGCCGCAGGATCCGCCTCCGTGTCCGGAAAATAGGCGGAAAGCTGCGCCGCGACTGCGCCGGCCAGCATATTCCACGCTTCGCTGTCTGCGTCGAACAGATCGGTTAAAAGAATTTGCGCGCCGGTTTCCATATCGTATACCCGCGCGTCGAAGTCGACATAGGTTTGCTCGCGTTCGTAGGCCGTGCGCGCGATGGACAGAAAGCTCATCCACCGAAGCCCTACCCGCGATATCGTCGCGCCCACGTCCAGATAGGCGGGTATCTGCCCGACAGAGCCCTGCGGCATATGCTCTCTTCCGCGCGCCGCCAGTGCGTCGATGACGTCGCGAAGCGCGGCGTTGACCTGCGCGTTGGCTGTTTCGGGGTAAGTGCATTGCACGTAGACCTGACTGCGCACGTAATCCCGCTCCCCCGTTATCTGCGAAAAGCGCAGCAGCGCCGGCATGGCCTCCAGCCGTTCGGCGTGCGCGGGAAGCGCGAAAAGCATCATCAGCATTAAAACGACGGATACCTGCTTCTTCATGGATTGCTCTCGCTTTCGATGATCATTCTTTCTTTTGATAAACGAAGGAGAAAACGACGGAGAGCGGCGCGGTTTGGCGGCGCAGGTTGTCAAAAATGCGCTTTTGAGCGCGCCCGCTTTGCCGCTTTTTGCCTTGCCGGGCTGCGACGGACGGTCGATTTCGCCTCGCCTGCTTCCCCCGGTTTTCGGAAGAGAGAAGAGGGAACCGACCCTTGACCTTTGTCAGGAACGGCTCCCCCGCCAAACGCTATTTTGTTTTCCGCAGCTCCTGGATGACGGGCGTCAGCGGGTCGTGAGCGTATCGCGGATATGCGCCACGACGTTCATGTAGCTTTCATTATACCAGCCGGGGCAGGAGGCGTGCAGGGTGATGATACGGTTGCCGTCCAGCAGCGCCACCATGACGCGGCCGCGCACCACGGTTTTATCATCCATTTCCCCGCGGTAATTGGCGTAATAGCCGTCCTTCTTGAGCAGCGTGCGGGACGCGAGCGTCGTTGTGGTCCACGAGGTGTAGTTGTATTGGCCGATCTCCTTGAGCATGCGCTGAACCTCGCTTTTAACGTCGTTCATGCCATAGCCGGCGGAGACGGACTGAATGCGGATGACGATGGTGGCGTTGATATTATCCAGCATGTTCGGATCGGTGAGCACGATGGCGCTTACATCGCTTTGATCCACCAGCCAGCCGACGGGGGCCTCGAACGCAAGCCCCAGATTCTCGGCCGTTACCGCGCCGTAGGAAAAGGAAAGCGAGGGACGCGGCGTGGGCGTGGGCATGTCGATGGGGTCGAGCGGAATAGGCGTGGCGCCGGCGTAAACCGTATTGCCCCAATCATCGTACACGGTATCGGCCAGATAGCCGTTATCCTCTTCATCCATCGGGTTATAGCCGCCGTATTCGGGAATGGCGGTCGGCTCGACGCTCAACGGATCGCGCTGCGCCAATGCGCAGGCTGCCGTCAGCGCAAGCACCAGAGCCGCTAGCAGCGCGGAAATTCTTTTCATCGATAAAACCTCCTTGACCTCATCGCGGCCGCAGGGCGACGCGCGCGGATAATTCTTTTTCAGGCTTTATCTGATTGTAGCATCTTCGGCATGCAACGTCAAGCCTTTTGCGCCTCGAAGCCTCGGCGGGAGATGTAAATTTCGCGCGTTTTACAGCGCGGCGCGCAGGCAAAGCGCTTGGCGCTCCGGCGAAGAGCGCTCTATTCGCCGCAGCATGGAAAAAAGAACAAAAAAACGCTTCGGCTCAGCGGCAGCCAAACTGTCCGCGGGCCGAAGCGTCGCCTGCTCGCCCGAGCGCCCGCAACAGGCGAATGCGGGAAGCAATCGTCCTGCGCAGGGCGGCTGTCGGCGAAATGGCCGCGCTTTACGCGTTTCTTTTCCATTGGCCGATTTTTTTGCTGATAAGCAGGATGGAGAGCATGTCCGTCACGCCCTCATAGATCAGCGCCGCGCCGATGACGATGATGGCCACCTGAAGCGAGGCGAAGGGGTTTACCAGCAGCACCACGCCCGCCGCCAGCGTCAGCAGCGGCATCAGCACCAGCGCCCAGCTGTAGCAGCAGCCGTTGCGCTTGGAATCCACGGCGCGCTGTACGCCCGTAATGCCGCTGGCCAGCAGCACAATGCCAAAGAAGATGGGAATCAGGCTGATAACCGCTTCGGCGCGCAGAATCATGAACAGGCCGATGACCACGCAGAACAGCCCCAGCGTCAGGTCGCCCTGAAAGAAGACGGCATAGTCGCTGTCATGCTGGAAATGGCGCAGGATACGGCTCACGCCAAAGAGAATCGACAGCCCGCCCAGCAAATAGCACACGGCCTTGGCCGTAATGCCCGGAAACAGCAGCAAAACCAACCCCAGCGCGACGGACAGAAACGCGGCAATCAGCCAGTTGCGGCGAACGTCTTTTAGCACGGAACGGAAATCATACATGGCGCCCTACTCCCTTCGTCATCAAAACGTACAGATTTGCGATAATTGACAGATGTCGCAATTCATAGTATACTCTATTTGCTGCCGGTTGGCAAGCGGTATCAGACGAAAAGAGGGGAAAAATGGCGCGAAGTCAGGGAAACAGCCGGGATTTGCGGGTGCAGAAAACCTATAAGCTGCTCAAGGAGGCGTTCGTCAGGCTGCTTTCGCAGAAGCCCTTTGAGCGCATCACCGTGCAGGAAATCTGCGAGGAGGCGATGGTGCGGCGCACAACCTTCTACCAGCATTTTGAGGATAAGCATGATTTTCTGAACTGGTTCATCCGCGAAATGCAGCAGGAGTTTACGCAAAGCAGCGTTGGCTGCGTCGATTCCGCCAGCCTGCGCGAATATTACGCGCAGGTGATTCGCAATGTGCTCAGGTATCTGCGTGAGAATGAAAGGGTTGTGCGGCTGCTTTCCGATGCGGGCGTGCAGGGGCGGCTTTTGACCGACGCCTTCGCGCGCGCCTGCGTGCAGGATGTGACGGCGAAGCTGGGGCAGATTCCCGATATCGCCGAAAAGCTCGACGGCGTGCCCGCCGCCTTTCTGGCAGAGTTTTATGTCGGCGGCATTGTGTCCGCCGCGCGCTGGTGGTTTTCGCAGGGTAAATTCTGTTCGGAGGAGGATATGGCCCGCTATATTGCGTGGGCCATGGAGCGCGTTAAATGAAAGGCAAGCATACGCGTCTGCTTACGCTGGTTTACTGCGCGCTGATTGCGGCGCTGCTGGGCGTATTCTCTCAATTGATGATTCCCATGACGCCCGTGCCCATCAATCTGGCCACGCTGGCCGTGATGCTTGGCGCATTGCTGCTGGGCAAAAGCTACGGCACGCTGGCCGTGCTCTGCTATCTTTTGCTGGGCGCGGCGGGCGTGCCGGTGTTTTCCGGGCTGCGCGGCGGCGTTTCGGCGCTGCTGGGCCCGACGGGCGGCTATCTGGTGGGCTATTTGCCCTATGCGTTCCTTGCCGGCATGGGCGCGGCGCGTAAAAGCTTTGCGCAGCGCTGCCTTTTTTGTCTGCTGGGCACGATTGCCTGCTATACGCTGGGCACGGCTTGGTATGTTATTCAAAGCGGCAATAAGCTTGGCGTCAGCTTGGCCTACTGCGTGCTGCCGTTTTTACCGGGCGACGCGGTGAAGCTGCTGCTGGCCGCGTGGCTGTCGCCGCGTCTGCAAAAGGCTGTGAAGCGCTGAAAGCGCCGGGCGCTCGACGTAAATCGGCCATAATACAGCGAGAGCCCGTGGAAAGGAGCGTTTTTATCCTCCTTCCCACGGGCGCTTTTCATATTTTTTACTTATACATCGGGCCGTAATGCTTGCAGGCGGCGTAGTCCGCGGCCTGCGCGTCCTGCGTGCCGAAGGCGGCCCAGCAGTGCGGGCGGTATACCTTGTCCTCGGGCACGTTGTGCATGGTTACGGGAATGCGCAGCATGGCGCACAGGGTAATCAGATCCGCGCCTGCATGGCCGTAGACCGTCACGCCATGGTTGGCGCCCCAGTTGGCCATGACGCTGTAGACGTCCTTGAACGCGCCCTCGCCCGTGAGGCGCGGCACGAACCATGTGGTCGGCCACGTCGGGTCGGTGCGCTTATCCAGAATATCATGTGCCTTCTCCGGCAGCGTGGCGGTATAGCCCTCGGCGATCTGCAGCACCAGCCCGACGCCGTCGACGATATTCGCGCGCAGCATGGTTACGGGCATTTCGGCCTGCGTCTTGAAATGGCTGGAGAACCCGCCGCCGCGGAAGTACTGATAATTCGCCCGGCACCAGTCGGTGGCGGCGAGGCAGGCCTTGACGTCCCGGTCGGTCATGTCCCAGAAGGGCTTCATGCAGCCTTCGCCCTTTTCGTTCTTGGAAGCGCCCGTGCCGTCCAGCGCCGTCGCGCCGGAATTGATCAGGTGAATAAAGCCGTTCTTCGCCACGCCCTCGGGCTTCCAGCCGGTCACGCGCTCCACGGCCTCGGGACTCCAATAGGTGCGCACGTCATGGAAACAGGGCGCGGTCTGGGCGATCAGGCTGCCCAGCATCATGGAAACGCCGTTGAGGGTATCGTTTTCGGTGGCGAAGGGCGTGGGCGCCTTCGTGCCGTTCCAGTCAAAGGTGGAGGCCATGATGGCCTCGGTGAAGTCTGCGTTGGGCAGCCAGTCCGTCCACTGGCGCTGCCCCTGAAAGCCCGCGGCCACGGCGTTCTTGCCCAGCGCTTCCTCATGCCAGCCCATTTCCGCCAGCTTGGGATTGCCGTAGAGAATATCCTTGATGATGATGGTCATCTTGGCGATGAATTCCCAGTCCTTGTCCGGCGCGATGACCTTGGAGCGGGTGACGATCGCCATCAGCTCCTTGCCCGCGTTGCAGTCGAAGCCCTCGGGGCAGTTTTCCTTGATCCATGCCAGCGCCTTTTCGTATTCCTCGGGGTCGTAGATATTCAGCGCCATGCGGCGAAGGATTTCCACCTCGTCCACCCATTCGGCGCGAATGCCGAAATAACGCTGGAAAACGTTGGTGTCGCAGTAGGAGCCCATGATGCCCATGGCGACCGCGCCGATATTCACGTAGGATTTGTTCTTCATCCAGCCCGCGGCGACGGCGGCCCTGGCGAAGCGGATGATCTTCTCCGCCACGTCGGCGGGGATGGTTTTGTCGTTCATGTCCTGCACGTCGTGGCCGTAGATGGAGAAGGCGGGCAGCCCCTTTTGCGCATAGGCGGCCAGCACGGCGGCCAGATACACCGCGCCCGGACGCTCGGTGCCGTTGAAGCCCCATACGGCCTTGATGGTCAGGGGATTCATGTCGAAGGTTTCCATGCCGTAGCACCAGCAGGGCGTGACGGTCAGGGTTGCGGTGACGTTTTGCGCGGAAAAGAATTCCTCGCATTTGGCCGCTTCCGCGCCGCCGCCGATGGTGCAGGGGGAAACGACGGCCTGCACGGGCGCGCCGTCCGGGTAGCGCAGCGTCTCGATCAGCGCCTTGGCGGCATGCGCCATGCCCATGGTCTGCTCCTCCAGGCTTTCGCGTACGCCGCCCCAGCGGCCGTCGATGACGGGACGAATGCCGATTTTGGGATACGTCATTTTACTGCTCCTCCTTATTGGTATTGGAATATTTTTTGTAGCCGGGGTGACGCCCGGTTACGTGGTAATAATTTTCGCGCAGATCCAGCAGCTTTTCGATCTTATCCCGCGGGATTTCCTGCGCGCCGCCCAGCAGATGTGCGTTCAGACTGATCTTGGCGTACAATTCCAGCGTTTCCATGCGGTAATAGGCGGTAATCAGGTCGCAGCCGACCGTCAGCGCGCCGTGATTCTGCAAAAGCAGCACGTCGTGCTCCGGCAGGTAGGGCGTGATGGCGTCGGGCACCTCGTAGGTCGAGGGCGTGCCGTAGGGCGTGACGGGAATAGAGCCGATGGCGATGACCGTTTCGATCATGCTGTATTCGTCCAGCGGCTTGTTGGCGACGGCAAAGCCCGTCGCCGTCGGCGGATGAGCGTGCACCACCGCGCCCACATCCTCGCGCACCTCATAGCAGCGCATGTGCATCTTCATTTCGCTGGAGGGCTTATAGCCCGCCGGGCCCTCTACCACGTTCATGTCCGCGTCCACGCGAATCAGCTTATCGGGCGTGATAAAGGATTTGCTGATGCCCGACGGCGTAATCCAGTATGTGCCGTCCGGCATTTTGACCGATACGTTGCCGTCGTTGGCGGCTACCCAGCCCAGCTGCCACATTTTGTGGCACACGTCGCAGATTTGGCTCCGAATGTCTTCTGCCATGGAAAAGCCTTCCCTTCGATTCTATTTTAGAGGTTTTGCCCTTCGTCGAGCGGAATGTCAACCGCCTGCACGGCGCGACAGGCACGGCCGATCGGACGGCAGGCTTCCGTGTCCGTTTTGCTGCCGGGATACAATGAATCGCCCGTGCCGCATTTCGCGCCGCAGACCGCCATTGAACGCGCTTCGCGGCGCGGCGAGCCCTGAAACTGAGCCTTGTCAAACGCATGGACGACTCCTTCAATCGACGGCGAGGCATGAAAATCCACATGCACCTGCCTTGTGGGAAGCTTTCGCATCGTCAGCCCTCCATGCAATTCAGTTAATTCTATTATACCGCTTGCGCTTTGGGCGCGCCTGTGCTATCATGGCAAATAGATGCACAATATTCTCCATTTCGAAGGGAGGCGTGCCGGATGCAATCGCTGCGCTATCATGAATCCATGCAGCGCGGATCGCCTGATTTTCCGTTGGCGTACTACTGCGTTGAAAAGACGCACGCCCGCTACGAAATGCCCTATCATTGGCATGAGGAAACGGAAATTCTCTATGTGCGCTCCGGCCGGTTCGAGCTTTCGCTGGACGGCGAGAGCATCATGCTTTCACCGGGCGACGCGGCGTATATTGCCGCCGGACGGCTTCACGGCGGCATGCCGCACGAATGCGTGTACGAGTGCGCGGTGTTTGATCTGCGCATGCTGCTTTCCGCGCCCGCGCTGTGCAAGGAGCTGCTCGGCCGGGTGGAGAGCGGCAAGATCGCGCTGCGCGCGCTGTTTCCCGGCGCCGACGCCGCGTCCGCCGCGCTGCCGCGGCTTTTCACGGCGCTGCGCGAGGGCGCGCCCGGCTACGCGCTGGCGGCGCTGGGCAGCCTGTACGCCTTCTTTGGCGATGTGTACCGCGAAAAGGCTTATGCCGGCTGCGGCGAGCATCCCGCCGGCGGCAAGCGAATGCTGCGGCTCAAGCAGGTTTTCGACCTGATCGAAAGCAGCTATGCCAGCCCCCTGAGGCTGAGCGATCTGGCCGCCGCCGTTCCGGTAGACCGCAAGTATTTCTGCCGTTTTTTCAAGCAGGCCACCCACCTGACCCCCATGCAGTATCTGCAGTATTATCGCATTGAGCGCGCGTGCTACGAGATGCAGTCGACCGACAAAAACGTGACGGAAATCGCGCTGGACGTCGGCTTCGCCTCGCCGGAATATTTTACGCGCGTGTTCAAAAAGCACAAAGGAATCGCGCCCGGGCAATACCTTTCCCGGCTGCGTTCTGAAGGATAACATTTTGAAGGAGGCAAACTTCATGCTGCTTGGCGTACCGAAAATTCTTCCCCCGGAGCTCATCAAGATCCTGTGCGAAATGGGGCATGGCGACGAAATTACCCTTGGCGACGCGAATTTCCCCGGCCACACGAACTGCGATACCGTGATTCGCATGGACGGCCATGGCATTCCTGAAATTTTGGAGGCGGTGCTGCAGCTCATTCCGCTGGACGCGTATACCGAGCATCCCGCCATGCTGATGCAGGTTACGCCCGGCGATCCGACCGAAACGCCGATCTGGAAAACGTACGAGGAAATCATTGCCCGCCACGATCCGCGCGGCGCGGCGTGCCTGACCCAGATTGAGCGCTACGCCTTTTATGACCGCGTGAAGCAGAAGAGCTGCTGCGTTGTGATGAGCGGCGAGGGCGCGACCTATGCCAATATCATTCTGAAAAAAGGCGTTATCAAATAAGCGCGGCTTCATCGGCGCGCGACGGGGAGGCTTTGAAGCGCCCGGTGCTTTTCATGAAAGGGCGGGAGGCGGATTGCTTGCGCAGGCAAGAGGGATTCGCCTCCCGCGCCGCTTTTTCAAGCGGCTTTTTCGTGCTGCGCGCCGTCCCGCCGGCATAGGCTAGAGCGGGAGGATGATGGCATGCTGGCATTTTTGTACTGGCTTTTTCGCGACGCGCTGTTTTTTTTCGGCATGGTGTCCGGCCGCTCCGGCTTTCCCAAGCCCCTTTCGCGCGAGGAGGAGCGCGCCGCGATCGCCGCCATGCAGGCGGGCGACGAGGATGCGCGGCGGCGGCTGATCGAGCATAATCTGCGGCTGGTGTCGCATATTGCGCGCAAGTATTCCGTGCCGGGCTTTACGCAGGACGATCTGGTATCCGTCGGCGCGCTGGGGCTGATGAAGGCGGTTAACACCTTTCGCCCGGAAACGGGATCGCCGCTGTCTGCGTACGCGGCGCGATGCATTGAAAACGAGCTGCTGATGCTGCTGCGCGCTTCCAAGAAGCGGCGGCTGGACGTATCGCTGTCCGATCCGATCGGCACCGACGGCGAGGGAAACGACATTTCCTTTCAGGACATTCTGGGCACGGCGCCCGATCAGGTGGAGGAGACGGTCGTCAACAGCGTGGCGCTGGAAAAGGCGCGCGTGCTGATTGCCCGTCTGCCGCGTAAGGAACGGCTTGTTATCGAAATGCGCTACGGCCTGCTGGACGGCGCGGTACATCCGCAGCATGAGGTCGCGCGCATATTGGGAATTTCGCGCTCCTATGTGTCGCGCATGGAGAAAAGGGCGCTGGAGATGCTTCGCCGCGACATGCACGTCGAATAACCGTCCTAAAGACGCGCAAAAAGGCTCCGCCCTGCCAAGCGCTGACGGCGGGGCGGAGCGGGAGCGGCGATCGGGCCGTTGCGGCGCGTCCTGAAGCGGCGGGCGGTTTCTTGGATTCAGCGGGAATCGGCCCTTTGCGCCGCGTTTTCCTTCAAAGCGTCATCAGGAAGACGTTCACCTCCTCCGTTCCGTGCGCGCGCATGGCGGCGCAGCTATCCGGAACCAAGGAACGTAGCAGCAGCCGTGCGTTCAGCTTTTCGCATACGCGCCGGGAGGAAACGTTGTCCGGCGCGTTGGTGATAATCGCCGCGCGCATGCCGTGATAACGCATCACCGGCGCAAGCAGCCGGCAGGCGCGGGCGGCATAGCCGTGGCCGCGCGCGGAGCCGATGATATCATAGCCGATATTGCCGGCGTAAAAGAGCTTTTCCGTGAAGCCGACGCGCAGGTCGATTCCCCCGATGATTTCGCCGCCGCGAACGATCTGAAACCGGTAGGACGGCACGGATGGCTCGACGTCGTTCTGCTCGCGCTTTTGCGAGCAGACGAGCGCAATTTCCCCGTCCGTCAGTGCCGGAACATCCATAAAGCGTTCAAAACGAACGGGAAGACGCAGGCATTCGGTCATGACGCGGCGCGCCTCCCATTCGCTTTTGAGCAGCGCGTAGGTGCATTCGTCGCCCTTGAGCGCGTCCGCCGCCTTGCGGGGGCGTACCTGACGCGCAACGCCCTCGCGGCGCATGCCCAGCCGCTCCATAACGCGGTAGCTTTTCTCGTTGCGCGCGTCGCAATGCGCCACGATGCGCGAAAGCTCCAGTTCCTCAAAGCCGAAGCGCAAAAGCGCCCGCCCCATCTCGGTTACATAGCCGTGGCCGCGGTATTCAGGCAGCAGAATCCAGCCGATTTCGCCGGTATCGCCGCTAAGCGTTTCGATGCTGCCGTCGCCCATAGCGGCGCCCGTTTCCTTGAGCGTGACGACATATTCCCGGCTGCGTATGGGCGTTTCCTGCCAGCCTGCCACGGCACGGCGCATGAAGGCGGCGGTATCCTGCTCGGGCGTTGCGCCTGCATTGCCAAAGTGCGCAAGGTAGCGGGTGGTTTGCGGGTCGGCGGAAAAACGATAAACGACGTCCGCGTCGCGCGCCTCAAAGGGGCGCAGCAGCAAACGCTCGGTTTCCAGTGTCATGGTCAAAGCCTCCTTATGCCCGCGCGCGAATACGCCGCAAAAAAAGGGCCG
Source organism: uncultured Clostridia bacterium (assembly GCA_934632155.1). Lineage (GTDB taxonomy): Bacteria > Bacillota > Clostridia > Christensenellales > Aristaeellaceae > RUG563. The sequence continues at coordinate 164,231 of CAKTXZ010000002.1, forward strand.
TTCGCCGAAACGAAACGACCCTTCAGGATGCAACAGTTACTGCGCGACGGCTTCCTTTTCAGCCACGGGATGTACGCTCACCTGCTTGTCGAACTTCCCCTTGCGCTCGTACTTCATGATGCCGTCCACCTTGGCGAAGAGGGTATCGTCCTTGCCGATGCCCACGTTCAGGCCGGGATGCACCTTGGTGCCCCGCTGACGGATGAGGATGTTGCCGGCCAGTACGAACTGACCGTCGGCGCGCTTCGGCCCAAGACGCTTGCTTTCGCTGTCACGGCCGTTCCGGGTAGAGCCCATACCTTTTTTATGGGCGAAAAGCTGAAGATTAAGCTTCAACATGCTTGTTTCCTCCAATTTCAATTTTCTTTGAGCAAAAGATACTTCGGATACGCCTGCGCAAGATCCCGAAGACCCTGCCGCAGCGTTTTGAGAATGACCTGCGCGTCGTGCCCGCTGCCCGCCGGCAGAGCCAGCAGCATGCTGCCGCTGCGCGACCTAACCAGCGGCGCAACCCCCGCGACGGTTTCCAGCGCGTTGGCGCAGGTGACCGTCAGCGCGGAAACCGCGGCGCACACAATGTCCCGCCCCGCCTCGGCGTAATCGGCATGACCGACGCATTCGAACCCGGTCAGGCTGCCGCCCCGGCTATGCAGCGTTACGCGAATCATCTTCAGGCGTTCACGCCGGTGATTTCCACCTGAGTGAAGGGCTGGCGATGGCCGGCCTTGCGGCGGTAGTTCTTCTTGCTCTTATACTTGAGAATGGTGATCTTTTCGCCCTTGCCATGGCGAACGATCTTGCCCGTAACCGTCGCGCCCTCGATGTAGGGAGAGCCGACCTCGATGGTCTCGCCGGAGAGCATCATCACGGGGAAGGAAACGATATCGCCCGCTTCGTTGTCGAGCTTTTCGATGTAGATGGTGTCCCCCTCGGACACACGGTACTGTTTGCCGCCGGTCGCAATAATCGCGTACATGGGCAGCACCTCCTGATTTTTTACTCGCCGGGATTGCCTTGAAGGAAAGGATGATATCTTGCAATCATGGGGCCGCATGGATATGCGTTAAGGAGCCCCTCCCGAGCGGCTTACCAAAGAAGAATACCACAATATCCTGAAGCTGTCAAGCCTGAAACGTCCGGAGGGAGCGTCCAAAATAGAGATTTTATGATTGAATCAGAAGATGAAAAAATAACGGAAGAGGCATGGAAAAAGCGCCCGAAATGTGGAAAGACGAAGAACCGGATTAAAGCGGGATATAATGCATCGGGAAGGCGGCGCTGCAAAGATAAGGAGCGCGGCGTCTGCTTACCATTAACCCGAAGCAGCACGAGCATCCGGAAGAAACCAGACGGCTGGCAATCAAAATGCATTATGGCGGGATCCGCGGACGCGGAGCAGGAAAGATCCTGAAGAGGAACAAATCCAATGCTATGAATTGCATCAAAAAAGAGCGCCCCAAATGACCTGAAAGAGCAAACAGCCGGCGACTGCTCAGAAACAGCCGAGCTGGACGGGCCGTATTGGCTTTAGAGCATAAGCCGCAGACGGAAGCACGGGAAAACATCGATATAACGACCATGGTAAGCCGAGTGCCGCGTCCAATAGCAGGCCATATCGTGAGCCGGGACAAAGCGTCGGGAACGATTCGGCAAATGGTTGATGCGGCTCCGACGGCAGAGCGGTACTGTACGGACGGATACTACGGATATTTGGATGCAGCCTTTCCGGGAAAGCGCATCTTTCATAGGCACAATCAAAAGGAAGCCTGTACTGTGTGAGGGGGGGTCAATGCTGATTTACGGCATGATATTCCCAAGCCGGCGCGCCGCCGCAGGCGTTTTCCTCGAAAGCTGGAAAACCTTCAGGCGGTTTCTGCCGTCTTCCTTCAGGCATATAACCGTTTCAGCATACAGAAAGATCAGTACCGCTCCCGGCGTCATACGACAGCCGTTCCATTCTCCTTCTTTGATTTTCTTTAAGTATTCGCCTGGCTACTTCCCTTTATAACCTGCCATTGACAGGACAAGCATTGGGGAGCAAACTGGATGCAAAGAGTTCGAGCGTTGCCGTGTGTTGCTGCAACAGCACCGGCTTTTTATTTGAGCAGACGGCAGTAACGGCGCATGGCTTTCTTGCAGTAGCGGCTGTAAAGATTCGGCAGTTCCTTCCTCAAAACAGAAGAGTCGAAGCGGTGGCTATAGCTTTATTCTTTTATTACGCCCTTTTGCAGGATGACGTTCCCGTACATAGCCCTTTCGCCGGTCGCGACGCAGGCATAACAGCGGGCGCCCTGAGGATAAAACCAGTGTTTCGGATAGCGATTTCACGCAGCCCTGTTTCTTCAACTGATACCGTCCGTGCGGACGCAGCGCTCCGGAGAACCTGATTGGGGATAATTGGCGTCGCCGAGCAGGAGCTGATCGCCGTGACCCATTTCCATTAAAATCTTAACCAAGTCAGGGGGAAGAATAGCGGGAATACCCTTCAGCATGATGATCACGCCCTTTCTTGCGTTTCAGCGGTAGTCAACAGGGAAAACGCGCCTTCGACGCAGACGGGCTCTCCGGCGGGAACCAGGAAGCTGCCGCCCGCTCTGACCGGAACGCCATCAACTATTCCCTGTCCGGAGACCAACGTGGCCAGCAGGTACATGGGCTTTTGTATTACGCCTGCTCCCCGAATGTCAAAGCGCCGCACAAAAAAGGATTCATTCTGCAGGCAGACCGTTTCCGTGATAGGGCCCTCCTGCGTGACGCTGGGTATAGGTTTTGACAGCTCCGGCTCAGGATGATCGTAGCGCAGGCAAGCGACGGCCTCTTTCAATTGAAGGGGGCGCTTGCAACCCTTGGCGTCAGTGCGGTCGTAGTCGAAGAAGCGGTAGGTCACGTTAGTGGCCTGCTGTACTTCGTATACAATGCTGCCTTTTTGCAGCGCATGAAGGGTGCCTGCGGGGATGTAGACGGTATCGCCCTGAGTCACAGGCAAGGTGCGGACAAGCTCCATCCAGGCATTCCGGTTGATATAAGTCATCAGATCATGCTGATCGGCGGCGCAGTGATCATAGATGATATGCCCATCGGCAGGAGCCTGCAGGAATACCCAGGCCTCGTTCTTACCGCTGGGATAGCCCTTGGCTCGGGCGACCGACTCATCCGGATGCACCTGAATGCTCAGGTCGTCCTCAGGGGCGACCAGCGAGATGATGAATGGAAAATGATCGTAGCGGCTTCTGAACAACTCCGGATGCTTTTCCCACAGCTTCGAAAGCGTCCAGCCGTTGTAGCCGCTGCCGCAGATAAGACTGGATTCTCCTTGCTGGGCGCTGAAGACCCAGGCCTGACCCGCGTCGTTGCCGAAATGTTTGGGGAAGCCAAAGAAGGATCGCAGGGTTTTGCCGCCCCAGATGGTATGCTTGGCGATGGGCAGCGTCAGAATGATGCTCATGCTCTGCCTCCTGTCAGATAATCAGATCCGTCGTCAGGAAGGCGGCGCCGATCATTGGCGCTTCCTCCCCCAGGGCAGCCCTCCGTACCAGCGGACGCACGCGATGGCTCCAGGCAGGATAGCCGTAGCGGACAACGGCTTCGCTTAACGGTTTGATCATCAGATCCTCGTGAGCCGAGAGACCGCCGCTGATAAAGATGCTGCTGCAGGCAAGGACATTAATCAGCGTACCCAGACCAAAGGCCAGCTTGTCCACGCTCTCATGAATGAGCGCCAGCGCGTCCTCATCGCCCGAATAGGCCAGCTCAAAAACTGTCTCGGCGCACAAGGGTTTGTTGGCCAGCTTCTTTGGAAAACGCTCACATGCCTGAGCGTATATTCCTGTTCCGGATGCATAGAGCTCCAGGCAGCCGCGTCTTCCACAACCGCAGAGGCGGCCGTTCATGTCGATGGAGACATGGCCGATTTCGCCGGCGGTGTGCAGCGTACCGGAATAGACCCTGCCCTGCTGGATGATGCCGCAGCCAATGCCGGTTCCAAGCGTGATGCAGAGCATGTCGCGATAAGCCTTCTTTTGACCCCAGAGATACTCGGCATAGGCAGCGGCCCAAGAATCTTGAACGATGGTGGGGCGCAATCCGATGGCCTCCTCTAAGTAATCACCCAAAGGAACCGATTCGCCAAAGAGATTAGGGGAGTAGATGACCTGACCAGTAGTCCAGTCCGCCGTCCCAGGAATGCCTACGCCCAAATGACTGATGTTGCATAGACTGAGTTTGTTGTTCCGAAGCAGCTGAGAAACGCTTTTGCCGATGGCTCCGGCAAGGACTTGGGGCGTAGCATATTCTTTGGACGCCAAACGAAAGCGATCCTGCGCGCGTCCTTGCTCGTCTATTAAGCCGCCGAAAACTTTGGTTCCGCCTATATCGATGCCGAGTCGCATAGTGATCTCCCTTCAACACGCCATGATGATCTCCGAAAAATCGTTGACGGTGCGTTCCCGAAATAGTAAGAACTGCACCCGTTTTTCATTTTATCATACAAAAATAAATTTTGCAAATTAATTTTTCAAAATTATTGATTTTAATAAGAATGTCCGATATAATGAACCTGTTCCAATGCATCCGGCTGCGTCCGGCGTGCACGACAGAAGGAGGATGTGCTATGGATATGCTCGGTTGGCTCCCATACAGGACGGGAATGGTCACAAGGCAGATTTCTGCGGAAAATCCAACAGGCGAAAAGAGCGGCGCATGTCATGCCGCACCTGATCCATCTAATTCGGAGCAGGCTTATGATCACTTTGCGAAAAAACTGGGCAAGGGCTGGAAGGTCAATCCTTTCATTCGTGTCAAAGCGGGAGAGACCGTGACCCTGGCGGATATTGCAGGCCCCGGCTGCATTTCTGAATTTTATATTACTAGCGACCATGCCAATCTTTCCGAGCTGGTACTGCGATTCTATTGGGATGAGGAAGAGGAGCCCTCAGTGGAGGCGCCCATGGGCGCATTCTTCTGCATTGGTCATGATAAGCGTCCTCATACGGTAAGCTCTCTGCCGGTGACAGTGGCGCCTTACCGCGGCTGCAGCTGCTATTGGGAGATGCCCTTCCGCCATCATGCGCGCATTACCCTAACCCATGAGGGCGAGACGGACGCCAATGTGGTGGCATGGCGAGTGTTGTATCACCTTTGCAGCGTTCCGGAGGACGCCGCTTATTTCCACGCCCAATACCGCCGTACAGTGACCAGTCGCGGCAACCCGGAGCATGTCATTCTCGACGGCGTAAAAGGCAAAGGCCTCTATGTAGGCACCTACCTGGCCTGGAATGTACTCAACAGCGGATGGTGGGGCGAAGGCGAGGTCAAGTTCTATCTGGATGGCGACACGGAATACCCCACGCTGTGTGACAACGGCACCGAAGACTATTTCGGCGGCGCATGGAATTTTGGCGGCTACATGGGCCCCGGTTCGCGGGAAAAAGTGTTCGAGTCACCCTTCTTGGGGATGCCGCTGGCTAGCGTAGACGATCCGGACGGGCCCAAAAAAATTGATCTGTATCGTTGGCATATCCGCGACTGCATCGGTTTCAGCGAGGATATTCGCGTGACAGTGCAAACCCTGAGCTGGTTTCCGAACCATACCTATAAGCCCGCTTCTGACGATGTGGCTAGCGTAGCCTACTACTATCAGCAGGAGCCTCATCATGCCTTCCCAACACTCCCGAGCGTGGAGGAGCGGTGGGATCGCTGAGGGTAGCTGAGGATAAAAAAGGGTGTGAAAGGGGATGTAAAAAAGTCCTGCGAAGGCAAAGAAGGATTCAACCGAGCTGAATGCCTTCCCCGGACAACGGACAGCAGAAAAGGAGACCTCCTGTGGAAGAATAAGCAGCACAACGGGAGGTTATCTGTATCAAGAAAGCACACGAGGGGAGCAGAACCGGCGCCCGTTGTTCGGGAGAGAAGGCTGCGGGAGAAACAAACCGGGCAATCGGCGGGAGCTTCAGGCTGAGCATGAAGCAGGTAAAGCGCCTCGGCAGCCCCCAACATGGAAGGAACGGATGCTGGCGGCGGGATAGGTTCCGCGTCGAAAGGGCGACCGCGCAAGGAAACGGCCGGCGAGGAGGTCGGACGGCATAATGAACGCGGGAAGCTGCGGATGCAGGCGGAATTGCTGCAAAATTTTCAGTCCGAAGTTGGAAGGAGGCGAAGCGGAAGCATCGAGCGCCTCTGCATCGACCCTGTTCTCCTCCCGCGCCGAGGTGGAACAGCTTGTTGCCGAGCACACCCATTTCGATAATCTTGAGCGCATCCAACTCCAAAACGGCCTTGCTCCGATTGAAATCCGGGGCAAGACCGAGGAGAATATATTCGTTCCGTCAGCAGGGCTTTTCCTTCCCCGTTCGTTGTCCGGGGACGGTCCATTTGCTTTTTGCCCTTCTTTCACATCCTTTTCATGCTGTAATCGTTTCTTCACCGACGGGAATTGTAAGAATCCATTTCCACCAGCAGGGCTTCTTTTCGCGTGCGGTCAATGTTGTAGCTCCTCCGGCTTGACGATGAGCTTGGGATCGGTAAAGAAGTGCTTGAGAATGTAGATGCCTGCGCCAACAGCCTCCTGACCGTCCAGCTCCTCGGTTTCAATGACCACATGACTGGAAATATCGGGCAGGATATTACTGCGTATGCCTTCGAGGATCCATTGAACCAGCTGGTTAGTGCCGACCTTGGGCAGGCCGCTGATGACAATGTGTTGCATGTCGGTGATTTTTAGCACGTTGGAAATGGCTTTGCCCAGGATCTGGTAGGCTTGGTGAAGGACTTCTTTGGCGTTGGGATCGTGTTGATTGAAGCGCTCCAGCAGCTCATCATATTCGATATTCTGATTGGACAGCAGCGCATAATTGGCGCACAGCTGCGCGGCGCTGAGATAGGTCTCCAGACAGCCGCGGTTGCCGCAGCAACACAGCGGGCCGTTGATGTCAAGGGTGGTGTGGCCGAAAAAGCCAGCGTTTCCAAGGGTACCGCTGTACATTTTTTTGTGAAAATACAGTGCCATGCCAATGCCTGAGCGCATGGAGATATAGAGATAATCGTCCAGCCCAGCGCTGCTTCTCAAATCTTGACGGATCCGGGAGAGCATATGCACATCGTTGCGCATATGGACGGGTATCTTGAATTCCTTTTCCAACAGCTCTGGCAGACGGATATGCTGCCAGCCTGGCAGACGTTCAATGCTGATGGATTCTCGGGACTTACGGTCTATCATACCGGAAATACCTACGCCGATGCCCAGCAGCTCAATGACCTCTTCCTTCCGGGGGATGCGGCGAATGACCTCGTGGATCATTTCAATCATTTTCCGAATGACTTGACTGGATGTGTCGGACTTGGAGAAATGGTAGTTCTCCGTGCAGACAGCCTCCCGATTCAGGTTAACGGCACTGATATGAAGGGAAGGGTATTCAAAATCAACGCCGATGGAGAAATAGTGGCCTCCGCAAATGGAATAAGCCTTAGAGGAGCGCCCTATCGCGCCTCGGACGCAGCCATTTTCCTCAACGATTCTTTCCGCCTGCAACACACGCAGCAGCATCTCAATCGTCGGCCTAGACAGATGGGTGGTGTACAGAAGCTCTGCAACCGTCATAGATCCCTTTTCCTGTATGGTATTCAAAAGAAGCTGACGATTTGCTTCCTTGATGATAGAATAGCTGTTTCCACGCATAGGATCACCCCTGGCCCATTATGCCATATTGTTAGAAAATCAGCAAGCGTTTGAATATGTGATTTTGCAAATTAATCTAAAAAAAGGGGGACTGCTGCAGAAACTGCCGCCCGCTTATTTGCCCGCTGCTTTTCAGACAGCCTGTCGCCTCCGTACAGCGAACGTGCGGAGGGGCTTATTATCTTCGAACGGGGTCAGAATAACGGGGCGGCTCCGGCTGCGACACCGTTGCGCGGTAACAAGACCGGTTCGCGCTTTTCATACCCCTTCCTCTTCTGCCGCCCTCCAGCCGCTCTGGCGCATATTCGGGATGATCCCATGCGGGGGGAATCAAGGCCCAATAAAGAAAGCCGAAGAAGCCGAAGAAGAAGCCCCAAAGGAACTTGCCGTTATACCCCTTGCGTATGGACATATTATCGCAGGCGCAGCCAAAACCAAAGCCTGACCACATGCCAATAACATAATACCATCCCAGATAGTAATTCAGAGAAAATTTGTTTTCCGTTCGAATAAGACCGATGATGGGCCCGACTGTAAATAGGACGACAACTGCCAGCGCTATGATCCATTTTCGCCTTCTCATCGCGACGCCTCCTTATAAAAAACGCGCTTTGCCTGCCCCGAATTCATTCGTGCTCAAATCAAAATCCGCCGACAATCCGCTCCCGGCTCTGCAGACCGGCCCATAGGTAAATAACTTTTATCAAAGTATATCATGGAAAGGATCGATTGTAAAGAGTATTCCACACGAAAAACGCGCGGGATTCTGCGGATTTTTCCCGTTTTTCCCCTTGACAGACGGCGAGAAAGCGGCTATAATTACTTTGTTTCAAGCAGAAGCCGCCCGCTTCTCTCCGATGTGAACATTGCTTTGCACGGGTATGGCAATTCATTTGCGCTGCAAATGGCGGGTGGTTTCCATCCGTCATTTTTTGTTGTCAACGAATTGGGAGGTGCATCGACATAGCCGCCGAACTGCTCATCAATGAAGAAATCCGTGACCGCGAGGTTCGCGTTATCGGCGCGGACGGAGCGCAATTGGGCGTCATGCCCATTGGCCGGGCGCTGGAAATGGCCGAGGAGGCCGCGCTGGATCTGGTCAAGATCGTGCCCAACGCGCAGCCGCCTGTCTGCAAGCTGATGGATTATGACAAGCACCGCTTTGAGCAATCCAAGAAGGAGCGCGAAATGCGCAAAAACCAGAAGGTCATTTCGCTCAAGGAGGTTCAGCTGTCCGCCACGATTGAGGAAAACGACGTGGCGATCAAGGCCAAGAACGCCATCCGCTTCCTGCAGGAGGGCAACAAGGTCAAGGTGTCCATCCGCTTCCGCGGCCGCCAGATTGCGCATTCGGACATCGGCATGAAGGTCATGCAGGATTTTGTTGAGCGCACCAAAGAGGTGTGTGTCGTCGAGCGCCGCCCCCTGATCGAGGGGCGCAACATGATTATGATTCTCGCGCCCAAGGCGGATAAAGCCGGCAAGGCCGACCGCGCTGTCAAAGCGCCCGAAAGGCCCGCGCAGGCATAACCGATACATTTTCCGGAAGGAGGACTTACCCCATGCCCAAGCAAAAGACTCATCGCGGCGCCGCGAAGCGCTTTTCCCTGACCAAGACGGGCAAGGTCAAGCACAAGAAGATGAATGTGAACCACATTCTTAACAAAAAGACCACCAAGCGCATCCGTCATCTCCGTGCGGGCGGCACCCTGCAGAACAACGCCGAAGCCGCCACCATCCGCACCCTGATTCCCTACAAATAAGCTATCGCCCGTCTGAAGGAGGACAAGAACAATGGCACGCATTAAGAGGGCTGTCAACGCCCATAAGAAACGCCGCAAGGTGCTCAAGCTGGCGAAAGGCTATTGGGGCTCCAAATCCAAGCAGTACCGTACCGCCAGCGAACAGGTGCGCCGTTCCCTGCGCTATGCCTACGAAGGCCGCAAAATGCGCAAGCGTGATTTCCGCCGCCTGTGGATCGTTCGTATCAACGCTGCCGCGCGCATCAACGGCATGAGCTATTCCGCGTTTATCAACGGCCTGAAGAAGAAGAATATCGAGGTCAACCGCAAGATGCTGGCCGATCTGGCTGTCAACGACGCCGCTGCTTTTGCACAGCTGGTTGAAATTGCCAAGGAAGCCTGAGCCGTTACTGAAATTGAACGCGTATTCGGCTTCATCATCCAACCGACGGGGTTATCGTCCCGCCGGTTTTTTTATGCCGTTTTCCGATGAACGGCGCAGGACGGGGGAAAGAAGCGGTTGGCTTCGACGCGCAGGCGCAAAACGCAGCGCATCGGAAGGAAGCGTCGGCAGAACGGAGGACGGGCGATGGCCGGGCGCGGCTGCACCACAGCCAGAATGCGATCAAACCAGCGGTTCGTTCAACGCGGCGGGCTCCGGCGTTACCGTATTTTTTTATGGCTTCGTGTATAGAACGCCTGCGCTCGGCGCAAACTAGCCTCTGCCGCCGTCATGAAGCGCCGCTTTGCGAAGCGGATTTTCCTGACAAATTGGCCGAAAGGCTTGCCGGCGCTTTGAAGACGCTTGGCTGCATAAAAAGCCGCTGAAAACGCCGCGCGATCAGGCAGGGGCGCGCATGAAATGATGGGAGGGCTGCGTATGCGTACAAGGCGCATTCCGGTTTATCTGGCGGGCGATTCCGCTCCGATTGCCGCCGCGCTGGACAATGCGCGGCTGCGCTGCGTGCAGGAGGCGCTTGGCCATTATTCCGCGCCCGATCAGGCGGCCATTCTGCACCGCCTGCAGCGTCGATACGGCGCGCCTGATCGCACCTAGCGCGTGCTTTCGGGCCGCCTGCCGGCGGTAAACAGCGCTTTCGGGCACGCGGAGCGGGGCGATGACGCTGAAAATGCAGTCCGGCCAATTCAGAAACAGCGCGAAAGGAGGAAAACCATGCGGCAGCAGGAAAAGCCCGTCCGTTTCTGCCTGTATTCCCGAAAATCCAAGGCTACGCTTAAGGGCGACAGCGTCGGCAACCAGATCGAAATGGGCATGCGCTATATTCGCGACCGTTACCCCGACGCGACGCCGGAGGATATCGACATTTTCGAGGACGACGGCTTTTCCGGAAAAAACACAAAGCGCCCGGGCTTTACCCGCATGATGGCGGGCGTGACCCGGGGGGATTACGCCTATCTGATCGTCTACCGGCTGGATCGTATCTCCCGCAGCGTCGGCGATTTTGCGGATATTCTGAAGGTGCTGGAGCGCACGCACACGCAATTTATTTCCCTGAGCGAGAATTTCGATACCGCCAGCGTCATGGGACGCGCCATGATGTCTATCGCCTCCGTATTCGCGCAGATGGAGCGCGAAACGATTTCGGAACGCGTGACGGACAACATGCTTCTGCTTTCCCACACGGGGCGGTGGCTGGGCGGGCGCACGCCGGCGGGCTTCAAGGCCGTTCGGGTGGACGCCGATCCCGCGCGCGGCATTGCCAAGGCCTATTCCATGCTGGCCGAGGACGCAGCCGAAATGAACGCCGTATGCCGCGCGATCACGCTCTATCGACGCCTTGGCGCCATTCGCGCCACGACGCAGGCGCTCTTTCAGGAAAACGTGCGCATCAACGGCCAGCGCCAGCTTTCCGATTTTGCGCTCAAGAGCCTGCTGACCAACCCTGTCTACTGCGTTGCCGATCAGGATGCATACGACTATTTTTATCAGCTGGGCTGCGCGATGCCGCGTGAACGCGCCGATTTCAACGGGACGTTCGGCTGCATGCCGTATAACCGCCATAACGTTAAGCCCGGAAGCCGTGCGCTTCGCGCGCCCGAGGAATGGGTTATCGCCGTGGGCAGCCACCGCGGCGTTATCAGCGGCCGGGATTTTGCCGCGCTTCAGCGCCGCCTTGCGCAAAACGCGCTGCTTCACCCGCGGGAGCAGGCCGCGCGCAACAGCTACGCCCTGCTGACCGGGCTTCTGGTATGCGGGCGCTGCGGCGCGAAAATGTACACGCAGCCGCAAAGCGACGGCCACGGCGGACGGCGCGCCTCGGGCGCGTTTCTTTATGTGTGCGAACGCCGGAAGCGCTTTGGAAAAGACGCGTGCGACTGCCCGTCCGTTTCCGGGCTTCAACTGGATGGGGCGGTTCGCGAGGCGCTGGCGGCCTATCGGTCGGACGACACGGCCTTTGGCGCTCGTCTGGCCGGGCTGCGGGACGTACAGGGGCGGCGGCATACTGCCGACAGCGAGCTGGCCGCCGTGCAGGCCGCCGTTGCCGAGGCGGAAAAGAAGCTGCACACGTTGCTGAATCGCTTGGCAGACCCGGAGCTTCCCGAGGAGGCGCTGCGCTATATCCGTGCCCAGAGCCGCGAAATGGCCGAGCGCATCGCGACGGACAGGGAGCGGATTGAGCAACTCAAGGCGGCGGAAGCGCAAAGCGGCCGCGTAGAGCAGGGATACCGGCAAATTTGCGCTTTGCTGGATCGTTTCAGCGCTGATTACGGCAGCCTGAGCATCCCGGAGCAGCGCGACGTTCTCCGGGGCGTTATCGACCGCGTTGAATGGAATGGGGAAAGCGCGCAGATTTTCCCGATTCAGCCGTAATCACGGCTCGATTCAGCTTTACACAGGGGCGATAAAAAGGGGAGCAAATGATGCGCCGCTGAGGGGCGGCGGGACATTCGGTTGTAAATCAAAGGGCGGCGGCAGCTTAAGCTGACGCCCCTGTCTGTCAAAAAAGTCTCGTTAAAGCTCCGGGGATGAATGAAGGGGTCGCAGCCCCTTCATTTTCATCCGCAGAACCGGCTTTGCCGGTTCGAGGAGCGGTCGGAATGACCGCTTCCGCTATCATTTTCCGACCGTAAGCCGCAGGCTTACAGGAAAATGATGTTTCAAATGCAAGTCCGCTTTAGCGGTCTTGCATTTGCAGACTGTCGAAAGATTTTTTCGACAGTCTGCGGCGGCAGCTTAAGCTGACGCCGCATGGCCGCCGAGGCGTCTGGGGCGGCTTATTTTTTGCGCAGCTCCTGCACGCTGCCGCGGTCGATCAATTCTACATCGAGGGTCAGATGATTCAGCGGGATGCAGGGGTGATCGATCTGGTTGAGCAGAATTTCCGCAGAGCGGCGCGCCATGGAGACCTTGGACGCGGATACCGAGGTCAGGCTGAAGGGCAGCGGCAGGAAGGAATGCAGGTTGTCAAAGGCGAGGATGGAAAGGGCGGCGCGCGGGATGCAGCCGTTGATGGGATACGAGGCGCGCGTCAGTACATCCCACGCAATCAGATCGTTATAGGCCACGACGGCGTCCGCGCGCCAGAGGCCGTTGGGGCGGATGAGCTGCGAATAATAGCCGCCCTCCGTATCAAAATACACGGTTTCTGTTTGATAGGGCTTTCCGTGCGCGCGATAAGCGTCGATGAAGCCGGCATAGCGATCCCGCGAGGAGGAGTTTTGCTGCTGCGTGTCGATATAGATGGTCTTAAAGTGCCCCTTCTGCATCAGATGCTCGGCGACAAGCCGCCCGGCCTTGTAATCGTCGCTGCTGACATAATTGGCGGAGTGCCCCTTGAAATAGCGCCCGATGATGACGAAGGGAATATGCGTGCTCTCCAGAAGGCGCAGGTTGTCCTCCGATTGCTGCACAGGGCACCAGATTACGCCGTCGACCCGCTGACTCGCGGCCAGCAGCAGGCATTGACGCTCGATGGGCTCCTCCTCGTTGGTGTTCATGAAAAACAGGAAATAGCCGTGGGCGCGCAGCTCCTTTTCCAGAATCTTGGTCATAAAGGCGAAAAAGGGGTTGGACGTATCGCCCACAATCACGGCGATGGTTCGGGTTTTGCCGGACTGCAGGGACGCGGCGGTCTGGTTGCCGATATACCCAAGGCGCGCGGCGGCCTCGCCGATGACGGCCTTGGCCTGCGGGGAAATGTCGGACCGGTCGTGCAGCGCATGCGAAACGGCGGTGATGGAATAGCCGGTTTCACGCGCGATATCCTTGAGCGTGACGGATTTTTTGGAATGGCCGGAAACGGGCATACGGGCACCTCGCAGTCCATGGTTTGATACCAGCAGTATAGCACGGCTTGAATAGAAAATCAAGGAAAATAAAGCGAAGAATTATGAAGTAATTAAGTAAAAATAGATAGAATTAGTGTAATTAATCTGTAAAAAGCAAACTTTAATTCCTGAATATTTGGCGAGTGCTTGCAAATATGCTCTTGCTTTGTTATACTCAGTCTGCTTAAACGTTACAGTACGCGCGGAAGAGAATGCAAACGATGCGTCGCCCCTATAGGAGGCCGCAAACGAAACCCAAAAGGAGTGTTGAAGATGAAGCTTTCCAACGCCGGAAATCGATCTTGGCGCGGCGTGCTTGCGCTGCTGCTGACACTTTCGCTCACGCTGCCCACCGCCGCGCTCGGCGAGAATGAAAGGGCGCTGCAGCCCTATGACGAACGGGTTACGCTGAGCATGATCTACGAGGTGGACGTGGGCGTTACCTTCCCGCAGGGCGATTCAATCGGCGACAATGTGATTACGCGCAAGTATACCGACGTGCTCAATATCGACTACGACCTTGACTGGCAGGTGGATTCCGGCTCCTACACCACGCAGCTGAACGCGGCCATCGGCGGCAACGCGGCGCTGCCGGATATGTTTATGGTCAACAAGCAGCAGATGTACCAGCTGGGCACGGCGGGGCAGCTGACGGATATGAAGCCCTACTTTGACGAATACGCCTCCGACGGGCTCAAAGCGGTGCTGGGCTTTAACGACAACGAAGGAATCGAATCCGGCACGATCGACGGCGCGCTCTACGGCCTGCCGCTGACGAACGATGTGGGCGACGGCGCGTCGCTGGTTTTTATTCGGAAGGATTGGCTGGACAAGCTGAACCTTGAAACGCCTACCACGCTGAGCGAGCTGATCGCCGTGGCGGAGGCGTTTGTGGCCAACAACATGTCCGGTCGGTCGAGCACCATGGGCATTTCCATGGCGAACGATCTGGGCTTTTCGTGGGATGTGATCGCCAACGCCTACGGCGCGTACCCCGACCTTTGGCTGGAGGACGATAACGGCCAACTGGTCTACGGCAGCGTGCAGCCGCAGATGCGCGACGCGCTGCTGGCCGCGCAGGAGCTCTACCGGCGCGGACTGATTCATAAGGAATTCGCCGCGCAGGATATCACGCGGCTGGGCGGCTATGTTGCGCAGGGACGGCTGGGCATCCTGATCGGGCCGTTCTGGTACAACAATCTTTACATTTCATCGAATTTCAAGGCGGATCCCAACGCGGAATGGACGGTGATCAACAATCTGGCGCTCAACAAGGGGGACAAGGTAGCCTCCCGCGCGTGGAACACGACCTACCGCTGGCTGGCTGTCAACGCGGACTGCAAGCACCCCGAGGCCGTCGTCAAGACGATGAACCTGTGGTACGAGATGTGGCAGGGCAGCCTTTCGGATTGGTTCTGGGGGTTGGCGATGTCGGATACGTATTACAGCGTCGACCTGAAAAAGTATTCGCCCGTTTTCTTTGACCCGCCGCTGAAAAACTGCGCCGTGGGCGCGCACCTGCGCGAGGCGTTTGCGACGGGGGATACCAGCCGCCTGAATCCCGAGGAAAGGAACAACTACGAGCGGATGGTCAACCCGCAGACGGCGGCAGGCTATAAATCCTCCTATCTTACCTGGTACGGCAGCTTCAAGCTGCTTGCCGAAACCTACGACACCTTTGTGTATACCAAGTTCCGCGGCCCGACGGACAGCATCTTTAGCGTGATGGAATCCACCGTGGATGAGCTGGAAATCAACACCTTTGTCCGCATCATCATGGGCGAGGATATTTCCCTGTTCGACGAGTTTGTGCGGCAGTGGTACGACGAGGGCGGCGAATACCTGACCCAGATGGTCAACCTGTGGTATAGGCAGAATCAATAAGACGGGAGCGCGGCGATTATCAGCATGGAGATTACAAAAAAGCGGGGCGTGCTCGCAGCCCATTTCAGGCGGCACTGGCAAAAGCATTTGATGATGGCGCCCGTTCTGGTGATTCTTACGGTTTTTAATTATGTACCGATGGCGGGCATCCTCATGGCGTTTCAGAATTATTCGCCCAAGCAGGGGCTGCTGGGCTCGCCGTGGGTGGGGTGGACATGGTTCAAATTCATGTTCAGCATGAGCAACTTTTCCACGGTCATTTGGAACACGCTGTTTATTTCGCTGCTGAAGATTGCGACGCTGCAGCTGGCGTCGGTGCTCTTTGCGCTGATGCTCAACGAGCTTCGCCTGCGCCGGACGCGAAGCCTGATTCAGAGCGCGGCCATCTTTCCCAATTTTCTCTCATGGGTGATTTGCGCCGGAATTATGAAGGATATCGTGGCGCAGGAGGGCATGCTCAACCGCCTTATTTTTGCCCTGACGGGAAGCGGCGTTTCGTTCCTGACCGACCCTGCGTGGTTTATGGTGCTGCTTGTTGTGTCCAACATCTGGAAGGATGCGGGCTACAATGCCGTCATCATCATGGCGGCGCTGGCGGGCATTGACCCGAGCCTCTATGAGGCGGCTGATATCGACGGGGCGGGGCGGCTTGCGAAGATGCGCTATGTTACGCTGCCAGGCGTCAGCCAGATTGTGGTGCTGCTGACGATTCTGGCGCTGGGCGGCGTGATGAACGGCGGCTTTGACCAGATCTGGAACCTGTACAACGCGACGGTGCGCTCCTCATCGGAAATCATCGACACCTACGTCTACCGCAAGGGCATTGCCAGCGGCATGTATTCCCTTGGCACGGCGGTCGGGCTGTTCAAGTCGGCCGTGGGCGCCGCGCTGCTGGTCGCGTCGCATGGGGCGGCGAAGAAATTTGCCGGGTATCAGGTATTTTGAGGCGGGTGAGCGAGCATGAAGAACCGATTCAAAAGGATAACCCTGTTTGACTGCCTGAACACGGCGCTGCTGCTGCTCATCGGCTTTGTCGGCCTCTGCCCGTTTGTGCATTTGCTGGCCGTCGCGTTTTCAAGCGGCGCGATGTCGTCGCAGTATCTGGTGACGCTCTGGCCGCTGGAATTCTCGACGGAGGCCTTTCGCGAGGTGCTTTCCGATACGCGGATGCTGACCGCCGCGGGCATATCGCTGGAGCGTGTGGCGCTGGGAACGAGCATTACCATGCTGCTGACGATTTTGACGGCCTATCCGGTTTCCGTACCACAGCGAGAATTTGGCGCGAGAAGGTTTTACGTTGTTTTCATGGTGATTACCATGATGTTCGGCGGCGGCCTGATTCCCGATTACATGCTCAAGTCCCGGTTGGGGATGATGAACAGCATCTGGGTGCTGGTTATTCCCGGCGCGATTCCCATCGCGAACGTTATTCTGATAATGAATTTCTTTCGCGGCATTCCCGGCGGCATTCGCGAGGCGGGGATGATCGACGGCGCGAGCGACTTTGGTATTCTTACGCGGCTCTACGTTCCGCTTTCGCTGCCCTGCTTCGCTACGCTGATTACCTTTTGCATTATCGGGCACTGGAACGCGTGGTTCGACGGCATGCTCTTTATGCGCAACGCCGATCTTTATCCGCTGCAAACGTTTTTGCAGGCGAAATTCGCCTCCATCAACAATATCAAAAACAACCAGCAGGTCGAGCAGATGCTGCTGGTGAGCAGCCGCAGCCTGATGTACGCCTACATCGCGCTTTCCTGCATTCCGATTATGCTGGTGTTCCCGGTGCTGTCCAAGCATATCAAGAGCGGGCTTGTGCTGGGCTCGGTCAAGGAATGAAGCGGCCGGTCAACGCTGAAAACGGGCTAATCCTCGGGCCCGTTCAAATGAAACAAGGAGTGATACGCAATGAAAAAGTTCTTTGTCCTTTTCGTGGCTGTTCTGATGGCGCTGGCTTCCTTCTCCGCGCTGGCGGAGGATGCGGCGGTTGAGCCGCTCTACGCTTACGACGCTGAAACCGCCGCCGAGCAGTGGAAGTCCTTCACCGGCACGTGGAGCTATACGCAGGACGGTATTTCCTGCGAAAACGACGGCAACGACGTATGGTACTTTTCCTTTGTCGGCGCGGATGCGGGCTGGACGGATTATGTGGTTGAGGCGGACCTGAAGTGGTGCATGGAGGGCGGCATTCTCTT
Organism: uncultured Clostridia bacterium; assembly: GCA_934632155.1. GTDB lineage: Bacteria > Bacillota > Clostridia > Christensenellales > Aristaeellaceae > RUG563. Next base: position 182,014 of record CAKTXZ010000002.1, read on the forward strand.
CCGCGTGACCGATCCTGCGCCCGGCATCGATACCTTTGGCGGCTATTTTGTGGGCTATGACTCCGCTTGGGCGTTCTTTGGCATGGATAACAACGACGCATGGATGACCGTGACCGAAGCCGGCCCCGACGCGCCCTCCGCGGCCGCCACGCCCTACGCTGACGAAATGCATTGGAAGCTCGTTGTGAAGGGCAATACCGCTACCCTGTACATCGACGACATGGAAACGCCCTATATGTCCATGACGGACGATACCTATACCGCGGGCGGCGTGGGCATTCGGGTGAAGGCGATTGCGGGCGACGATCCCTGCTATTTCAAGAACCTGACCGTTTACCCCATCGCCGAATAAACGTTAACGGCAATCGCGTTGCTTTTCAGGGCTCGCCTGCGCGGCGGATGATTGCGAGGATGCATCCCGCGCAGGCCGGTCTTTTGCTTGGCAAGCGACGCGCCGGCGGTGAGCGAATAAAGCGGATGGATGAAAGGAAGAACGATGCGCAGAAAACTTGCTGGCCTGCTGCTGCTGGCGCTGCTGACGGGCAGCGTGCTCGCGAAGGCGGAAACCACGATCGACCTGAGCTATGACCGCTATGCCGTCAGCGAAAAAACGGCGAAGGTCATTGTGCACGATGCGACGATCAACACCGTGCGCGCCGGTATTTTCGGCGCGAATACCAGCTATCGCGGCGGCGGGTACGGATTGTATGATGAAGAAAACCGCAGCTTTAACGAAGCGCTTGTTCAGCGGCTGCGTGAATCCGGGGTGACGGTGCTGCGCCTGCCGGGCGGAATCGAGGGCGACTATTTCCATTGGTATGAGACGGTGGGCGACGCGGAAACGCGCATTCCGCAGATCGATTGCTTTTCGAAGGATTACCCGACCTTTACGCGCAAGAACGGCGAGCCGTATCAGGTGCTGTTTGGGCCGGATGAGTGGATTGCGCTGTGCGGCATGACGAATACCGCGCTGGCCGTGCAGCTCAACGCCGGCAACGGCACGCCGCAGGAGGCGGTGGATTATATCCGCTACCTGCTGGACAGCGGCGTGGCGATCGACGATATCACGGTCGGTAATGAAGGCTGCATGGCGGAGGAACGCGTCGAGGGCGTTTCGGTTACGAAAACACCGGAGGAGTACATCGATTTCTATAACGCCGTATGGGATTTGATGGGCGAGGATATGCGCCGGGAGCTGAAGGAGCGCGGTGTGGCGTTTGGCTGCATTGGCATTCCGGCGTCGCATCCGCTGTGCAAATATCCCCAGTGGGATGAGAAGGTGCTCGCCGCGCTGAACGGGCGGACGGATTTCATCGACGTTCACGTCGCCTATTCGCCCTATTATGTGGCGGGCAATAACAACGAGCAGATCATCAAGTGCCTGTTGGCCAGCGCCGAGCTGGTGCGCCGGCATTTGGATTTGGAGCTCCGAACCATCAAAAGGTGCGCGCCGGACGTGAAAATCGCCATTTCCGAGCACGGGCCGCTGGGCGCGAGCCCGTATTCCTCCGGCATGCCGGGCGGCATGTATCTGGCGGCGTTTTTCAACATGGCGCTGGCCGAGGAAAGGGTCGTCAGCGCCGATTACCTGCCGCTGACCAATCATCCGGCGGCGAACAACCTGCTGGGCTATTCGGATGAGCTCAATGAAACCGTCGTGTGGGATAACGTGGTGTCAATGGTGTTCCGCATGTATGCCGAGCAGATCGGGCGCGAGGTGCTGGCCACGGACGTAAGCGGGGCGAAGACCTTTTCGTCGCCTGCCGTCGGGCTGATGGCGGCGGTGCGGAATGTTTCCGAGGGCGAGGCTGCGGTGTATTTTGACCGCGAAACGGGCTGCGGCACGATGTTCATTTTGAACAGAGCCTATAAGGAAAACACCGTTTTCGATATTGCGCTGCCCTTTGAGCATGCGCGGCTTACGGCGGTGACGGAGCTTTTCACGCCCAACAACACGATGGGCAACACCCGAAACCGGCCGACGCTCGTGCGGCCAGTGGTATACGAGGGGATGGGCGGCGACGTGCAGGACGGGCGGCTGACGATCACAACCAAGCCCGTTTCGCTTGTTCGGCTGGATTTTATCGTACCGGCGGCGCCATAAACCGTTTTTGCCGTCAGGCATCAGGAAAGGAAAGTAGGCATGCAAACCTATGTGAACCCGATCTGCGGCGGGCAGGACCCCTTCGTGACGAGGGGGCCGGACGGAAGGTATTACAGCGTGTTTGCCGGCGGTAATTGCGGCGCGAGCCTGTATGTGGCGGAATCGCCGCGGCTGAGCGAGCCGGGCGTTGCGCATCGCGTCTGGACGGCGGTCGACGGCGCGTGGAATTCGGCGGCGGTCTGGGCGCCGGAAATGCACTATCTGCGCGGTAAGTACTACATCTATTACACCTCGGCCGTTATGGATTGCGGCCTTCCGGGCTGGGCCACACGGCGGCTGGGCGTGCTGGAGGCGGAGCATCCGCTGGGGCCGTATGCCGATTGCGGCAGGCTGGAGCTGGGCGACGAAATGTCCATTGACGGCACGGTGCTGGAAATGCAGGACGGCAGGCTTTTCTTCGTCTACATGCGCAATCGCCGCTTTGGCGACGCGCTCAATACCCTGTGCATCGCGCCGATGGCGTCGCCTACGCAAATTGCCGGCGCGCCGACGCTGCTTTCCAGCCCCCAGCACCCGTGGGAGGAATACGTCAACGAGGGGCCGGAGGCGCTTTGCCACGACGGGAAGGTCATGATCGTTTATTCGGCGCACGGGGCGCACACGCCCAGCTATTGTCTGGCGCTGCTGGTGTGCGAGAACCCCGCCGATATCCTGAACGCGGCGGCATGGAAAAAATACGACGCGCCGGTCTTTGCGCAGGGGAACGGCGTGCTGGGACCGGGGCATGCGAGCATGACGGTATCGCCGGATGGAAAAACGCCGTATCTGGTGTATCATTGCAAGGCGAATGCGATCAGCGGTTTTGGCGTGCCGGGCAGCATGAGCCGCCAAATCTGCGTGCAGCCCTTCGGCTGGCATGCGGACGGCACGCCGGACTTTGGCGGGCCGCTGCCGCTGGGCGAGCCGCTGCCGCTGCCGCCGGGCGAAGCGGAGGATCGGCCGGGCGGGCGAATCGACCAGGCGATTTGCACGGAAAACACGCTGTTTATTTCCCACGGCGCGCGCGAATATGTGCAGATCGTGGAGGATACGCTCTATCTGGACGGCTGCAGCCGGCCGGAATGCGGATGCAAGGCGGTAATCCGCGGCCTGCGCTGGGCGGACGCGGAGATGTCGGTCGAGATGCGCATGCCGGGCGGCGAATGCGCCGGGCTGATGCTTCGGGCGGGCAACGTCGGGGCGCGTAAATACCTGATGCAGGGGTATGTGGCCGCGCTGTCGCCTAGGTTTGGGCTGGAAATACTGCGTGTGGACGGCCAAGCGCCGGTTCGGCTGGCCATCGCTCCGCTTAACAGGCGGCAAGGGGATTGGCTGACGCTGCGCGTGCGCATGCAGGGCGATTGCATCACGGCGTATGCGGGGGACGCGACGGTGCAGATTCGCGACGGCACGTATGCCGCCGGGCGCATCGGCCTTGTCGCCGACGGGGATCTGGCGTGGTTCAGGCATATGCGCATCGCGCCGCGATAGGGCGCATAACGCGCCTGGAGAGGGGGATTCACAGGCTGAATCTCCCCTTTCTGTTTTTGGGGGCGCTGCTTACGGAAAAATGAAGCGCCGCTGCGCTTGCCCGTCGGAAAGGTCTCCGCTCTCGCCTGCGCCCATCGGCGCGGCATGCTTAGCCCTTTGCGGCGATTTTTTCCACGGCGGCGAGAAATGCGTCCATTTCACGCTCGGTGTTGTAAGGCCCCACGCTTGCGCGCACGGCGCCGTCCGTGCCTAAGTAGGCGTGCATGGCGGGCGCGCAGTGCAGGCCGCCGCGAACGGCGATTTTTTCGCCGCTCAGCAGATCGGCGACATAGCCGTTGTCCATCCCGGCGATGTTAAAGCTGACCACGCCGACGCTGGGCGCGTCCGGCGCGCCGTAGACCGTCACCCGCGGGATGGCGCGAAGGCCGCCGCGCAGCCGCAGCGCGAGCGCCTGCTCGTATTCCGCGATGGCGGCGCGATGCCGCAGCACAAATTTCACGCCCTGACACAGCCCGGCAATACCGGGCAGGTTGGCCGTGCCGCTTTCCAGCCGATCAGGCAGCATGGCGGGCTGGCGCATGCTTTCGGAGGCCGAGCCCGTTCCCCCTTCGCGCAGCGGGCGCGGCAGCATGCCCGCGCCGACGTACAGCACCCCTGTGCCCATCGGGCCCAGCAGGCCCTTATGCCCCGGCATGGCGATCATGTCCGCCCCGGCTGCGCCGATGTCCTCTACGCCCGCCGTTTGCGCCGCGTCCAGCAGCAGCGGCACGCCGCTTTCATGGCATGCGCGGGCGATGGCGGCGGCGGGCTGTAAAACGCCGGTTACGTTGCTGGCGTGGCAGAGCACGCACAGCGCCGTCTTAGGGCCGATGGCGGCGCGAACCGTGTCCGGCGCGAGCAGGCCGCGCTCGTCCGGCGGCAGGATGACGACCTTGATCCTGCCCGCGTCGTGATAGCCCATCAGCGGGCGCATGACGGCGTTGTGCTCGCCGTGCGACACGAGCACCTCGTCGCCCGCATGCAGCACGCCGCGCAGCGCGATGTTCAGGCTGTCGGTACAGTTAAGGGTGAAAATCACGCGCTCGGGCGCGCTTGAATGCAGGTATTGCGCGATCAATTCCCGGCCATGCTCTAAAATTCGTCCGCCGGCCAGCGCGCCGGCGTGCCCGGCCCGCCCCGGATTGCCGCCGATCTTCTCCATCACGCCCGCTACGGCGCGGCTCACCTCAGGCGGCTTGGGAAAGGTGGTGGCCGCGTTGTCCAGATAGATCATGATCCTGCCTCCTTGCACGGCGCGAAGGCCGCCGCCATAGAATATATGAGAAAGGAAGGAGGAGCATGACCATGCAGGAACAATTCGGCATCGGCGCGTTCCGTTCCCGGCAGCAGGTAATGCGCTTTGACAGCGCGCTGCGCCGTGCGGGCGTCGCCACGCAGGTGATTTCCACGCCGCATGAGGTATCCGTCGGCTGCGGGCTTTCGGTTCAGTTTGATCTTTCGGATACGCAGACAGTGCTGGAGACGTACCGCCGCGCGCGCCCGGGCAACCTGATCGGCTTTTATCGGGTGACGCCTGTGCCCGGCGGCAGGCCGAGCATTGCAAGGCTGTAAAAGAAGGGGGAAACCGACGGACGGCTGGCGCGATAAAATGCGTTTTCCGGAAGCGCCGGATATGAAAATAAGCATCGTCCGCTTTGCTTCGGGCGTTTCGATCCGCAATCGGCCGCATTGCGGGTCGGAGCGCCCTTTGTCGTGCTGACGGCGCAGGAACGCATTGCCTTAGAAAAGTGACATGAATCCAACGGATTTAATATATACACGTTTGTGTGCGTTTCTTATAATGATATGGACAAATACAACATGCCGGAGGAACGGAAGCATGAGAAAGGGCATCAAAATGGGGCTGGCGCTGTGCGTGCTGCTTTTGCTGGCGGCAACGGCCGGCACGGCGGAGGAGCTGCGGGAAGCAGTCGACCTGAACGGCGCATGGGATTTTTACGCTGACTCCATTCTGTTTTCCAAGCTGGTGCAGGCGGATCAGGGAGCGCTGAGCGCGCGGCTGCCCCTCGAGGCGCAGACCCATGGCGTGACGCTGCCGCTTAAGGTGGATTGCGCGAAAAACGGCTACCTGACCAAGGCGCTGGTACGCATTCGCGCATACGCGAGCTGCGATGCGTCGGCGGGCGCGCTGCTGGGCGTGCGGGCAAACGGCGGCGAATGGGTGTATACGGATATTTCGGGTTATTTGAACGGTCAGACGCATTGGATACCGGCCGCCGTCAATACGGCGGATCTGGTGCGGGGCGATAACGTTTTGGAGGTTTGCACGACGCTGCGCGGCAAGGTATACCTGATGGCGGAAAAGACGGAAGCCGTCACGCGGCCGGGCATTCGCCTGCATTTTTGCGCGCCGCAGGCGGAATGGTCGACGGCGCAGGTGCCCGCCGCGTTTGAAACACAGATGAGCAACGGCGCGCGGCGGCTTTATCCGGAGGAATTCGACGGCGTGGGCTATTATCGCCGGCAGCTGACGATTCCCCAAACGGCGGAGGGAGAAAACTGGTTCCTGCAAATCGGCGCGGCGGATTATCGCACGGAGGTGTTCCTCAACGGCCGGCTGCTGGGCAGCCACGAGGGCGGTTACACGCCCTTTGCGGTCAACCTGACGGCGTATCCTGAGATTGTGCGCTACGGCGCGGAGAACGAATTGATTTTGCGGGTGACCGACCAGACCTTCGGCAAGAGCGACGAGAGCGACAGCATCAACATTAAGGAAACGCCGGCGGGCTTCCTGCAGGATACGCGCGGCCTGAATTTCGGCGGCATATGGGGCGACGTTTCGCTGGAAAGGCGTCCGGCAGTCTATATTGAGGATGTTTTCTTCCGCCCGGATGTGGCGAAGCGTCAGGTGACGGCGGTGGTGACAATTCGCAACACGACGGGAACGCCGCGCGCGGCGAATCTGTTCTTGAGCATCCATACGGGCGAGGAGGCCACGCTGACGGGCGTGACGGTGGACGCTTACGGCAGCGTGCAGGCGCAGGTGCCCGTTGAGCTGAAAAGCATGCGCCTTTGGTCGGCGGAGGATCCGTCGCTCTATACGGGGCGCGTGATCCTGACGGCGGAGGATCAGATTCCCGATACCTTCGAGGATACCTTCGGCATGCGCTCCGTTGACGTCGAGGATGGGAAAATTCGCCTGAACGGGCGGAACATTTTCATGACCGGCGCGCTGCATTGGGGCATGTATTGGGACATTTATACGCCTGCGTGTCCGGTTGAACGCGTGGAGGAGGAGATTCGCCAGCTCAAGGAGGCGGGCTTCAACACGGTCAAATTCTGCTGCGTGCTGCCGCCGGACGAGGTGCTGGACGTATACGACCGGATGGGCATGTACGTCTACATTGAATATCCTATCTGGGAGCCCAAGGAAACTGAGGCGTTCTTCGAGCGCTGCTATCTGCAGATGATGGAGATGGTGCGCAAGGACAGGAATCATCCCTGCGTGATCGCGTCGGATTTCAGCTGTGAACTGTGGAGCTATTCCTTCGAAATGGAGGAGCTGCTCAAGTGGTGCGTGTCGCAGGCAAAGATCGAAGCGCCCAATCGCATCTACAGCGACGCGAGCAGCAACGGTCAGCATAAGTTCGGCGATTTCGCCACATCGCATCCCTACTATCAGCAGAACGGCTTTGCTAAGCAGGCGGCCTTCTGGACGGCCGCGCGCAACGCGTCGCCGGACGCCCCGGTGAAGTATTCCTTCTACGGCCTGAGCCGTATCAAATCCTCCGCGCAGGAAAAGCAGCCGGTTATCTTTGGCGAATTTGCCGACACCAAGGTGATGCGCAGCATCAAGGAGCTGCGTCAGAGCGTGGCGCGGGACGTGACATGGTATTACGATCGGTTCGGCCTGACGGATTCGGCGGGAATTCTGCGCCGAAGCGGCCTGAGCGAGGAGCGGACGGCGGAATTGCTGGCGGCGTCCGTAAAGAGCGCGCAGGAATTCAAGCGCGCCTACATCGAGGCGTCCAAGCGAAACAGCGCGATGGCGGGGCTGTTCATCACCCATATCACCGATTTGCAGGGCGGCACGGCCTTCGGCCTGCTGGACGACACAGGCAAGCTGCGCTACGATGCGGCGTACCTGCGCGAGGCGGCGGCGGAAGATGCGCTGCTGTTGGATACGCAGACTTATAACTTCTGGGAGGGCGAGGAATACGCCTTCGGCGCGGAGATATCGCATTACGGCGCGGCGGAAATTGAAAACGCGGCGTTGACCTTCACCCTTTGCGACAGCGCGGGCGGCGTTGCGCGCCGGGGGACGCTGCTGAGCAATTACGCCCTGAAGCAGCGGGATTATGCGAAGCTTTGCCGCTTCCAAATGACCCTTCCTGAGCGTGGGACGACGGAGCGCTACACGCTGACGCTGACCCTGACGCAGGCGGGCGAAACGCTGGCGCAGAGCAGCTGGAGCCTGTGGACCTATCCGCGCAACACCGCCAAGCCGGCGGACGGAGTGTATGTCTATGATCCGGACGATTTGTTCGGCCTGACGGAGCGCTACGGCTGGATGTACGCCTATAGTGGCCAGATGGCCAAGAATATGCGCCTGCTCATTACCACCCAGCTGGACGATCAAATGCTTTCATGGGTGAAAAATGGCGGCAGGCTGATCTATCTGGGCGCATTCGGCGGGCCGATGTCGGCGGCGGTTAACTGGAATTGGGATCGCAGCGCCATGACCTACCTTCCCGATGAAGAAAACGGCGTGGTGGCCGATCTGATGGCCGGCGGCTACGGCGGATTGCAGTTCAACGACCTGCTGACCAACGCGCAGCTGACGCTGCCCTCCGACCTGACCGTTACCCCGATCATCGGCAAATTCAGCTATGAAAACGCATACCTGTCCGCCTATATCGCCGTGGCGAAGGTCGGAAGGGGCGAGCTGATGCAATCTACGCTGCGCCATGACGAGAAGGAGCGCAATTTGGTATCCGCCAATGAATTGAATTTTGAAAGCATGTATCGCGCGGAGGGGGAGAACGCGCTGGGGCTGCATCTGCTGGACAACATGATTAGCGAGATGCTGCGCAAACCGTGAATTTATAGAACATGTTTCTATAAAAAAACAGGAAAGGATGATTCTCATGAAACGAACCCTGATTGCCGCTCTGCTGGCGCTGACGCTGCTTCTGACCGTAAGCTGCGCGGCCGTGGCGGAGGACACGCCCCTGCTTCAGATTCGTCTGAACGAAACCAAATGGTACAATCTGGACCTGACGCCCTACCTGATGGAGAACAACACGTGGGTGACCATTCCCGTTGAAATGGACGACCTGTATGAGCTGGGCAACCAGATCGCCGTCGGCAGCAACTGCTACAACAACAATAACCGCGCCGACAAGAGCGTGGATTTGTTCTTCACCATGGACGCCGACCTGATGGGCGACAGCTTCCTGTCCACCGACGGCATGAACAACTGGGACATGTTCATGGATCGCTATGCGAACATCCGGCTGGAAATGTTCGACGGCGAGGAATGGATCGCATTCCCGCAGGATTACGAATATCGGCCGGAGGAAAGCACGGTGGCCGGTCTGTTCGTGCTCAACGGGACGACCTACAACATGTGCCGCAACATCGACGTGCCGGAGCTGAGCAAATATCAGGCCGCGCGCGTGGCGGTGAACCTGCATGTGGGCGAATCCCTGATGGAGGAGCCCGCCCCCGTGGAGCCGGACGACCCCTATGTGCCCACCGAGCTGGATGCGACCAACCCCGTGCTCAAAATTAAGCTGAACCACAGCTGGACGACGCTGGATCTTGCCGCCGAAAAGGGCAATCACAATACGTGGGTGTGCGCGGATCTGGATTATGCCAAGATCATTACCGGCAACAACACCGTTTCGCTGGATACGAACGTGGTCAATCCCTCCAACCTGACGGATCAGAGCGTGAACGTATATTTCACCTTTACGCTGGAGCCCGGCGACACGCGCTTGTCCACGGACAGCCTGCAGCACTGGGTCAATTATACCGACCGCTTCCTGAACATGTATCTGGAGGTTCGTAAGGCGGGCACGGAGGAATGGGTGAAGCTCCCCGGCGAGGAAACCTATCGTCAGGATGAAAATACGGTGGTCGGCCTCTTTACCGGCAGCAATCCGGCCTGCCCCTACAACGAACAGCGTATTTTCTTCATCGAGGATGCGGCGGCCTATGACGCGGCGCGCGTGTATGTCAACCTGCATGTGGGCGGCGACCTGACCCTCGCGGAATAATCGGACGGTTCATACGGCATGCCGGGAGCTCCTCCCGGCATGCGCTTTCATGGGAAAGGAAGCAAGGATGAAGCTCAAGAGAATCTGTTACCTGAACGGCACGCATTGGGACAGGGAATGGTATAAGCCCTTTCAGGGCTTTCGATACATGCTGATGGGCGTGATCGACGAGGTGGTCGACACGCTGGAGCGGCAGAAGGACTTTACCGTCTATGTGCTGGACGGGCAAACGGCGGTGCTGGACGATTACTGCGAGATTGCGCCCGAAAACCGGGAGCGGCTTGTCAGGCTGATTCGTGCCGGACGCATTGCGGTGGGCCCGTGGTACACCATGCCGGATGAGTTTCTGGTTTCGGGGGAGAGCCTGATTCGCAATCTGCTGCTGGGGCACGCGAAGGCGCGCGCGTACGGGGCGAAGGACGCGATGAAATACGGCTATGTCTGCGATATTTTCGGGCATATCGCGCAGCTGCCGCAGATTTTGCAGGGCTTTGGCATTCAGGGCGCGCTTATGCAGCGCGGCTGCAATCAGGATAACACGCCGCCGCATTTCATCTGGGAGGCGCCGGACGGCTCGCGCGTGCACGCCTACCGCACGCCGGAGGATTTCGGCTACGGCGCTTTTTACCATTACGCGACCGAGCCGTATAATCAGGGCTGGGATACCAGTCTGGAAAGGCTGCTGGAGCGCGCGATTCGCGAAATCGACCGCGAGGCGGAGAGCCTGAACGCGCCGTATCTGGTGCTGCATGACGCGCTGGATCATCAGCATATTACCAAGGCTGCGCCGTGGCTGTGCAAAAAGCTTTCAGAGCACTATGGCTGCCCCGTGGCGCTGGAAACGCCCGAGCAAATGGCGCGCGAGGCGCTCCAAATGGAAAGCTGCCTGCCGGTGCGCAGGGGAGAGCTGGCTCAGACCGCGCATCTGGACGCGGGCACGAACATCCTGCTGACCTATATCCTTTCCAGCCGGTACGATTTGAAGCAGATGAACGACCGGGTGCAGAATCTATGGGAAAAGTGGGCGGAGCCGCTGTGTGCGCGGGCGCGCTTTACCGGCCATGCGATTCGTCCCGGCTTTCAGCGCGAGGCCTATCTGGAATTGATTCGCAATCATGCGCATGATTCCATTTGCGGCTGCGCGGTGCAGAACGTGCATCGCGACATGCACTATCGTTTTCGGCAGGCATGGCAGATCGGGCAGGAGGTCATCGAGGATTGCCTCAATGCGGACGTGCGGGCGCTGCCGGCGGATGACGGGGACAAGAAGCTGCTGCTGCGCGTGTTTAATCCCCTGCCCATCCGGCGCAGGGAAATGATCAGCGTTCGCATCTGCCTGAGCGACGAGGACTGCCGCTGGTTTTCGGAAGGCGAGCGCCCGTACGAGAAAAAGCCGTCCTTCCTGATTCGCGATATGCAGGGCCGAGAGGTTCCCTATACGCTGTGCGATGTGCGCCGCGACCAGATCGAGCGCACGCCCACGACCTACCAAACGCATTGGGCGCAGGTGCTTTTGACGGTGGACGCGGGCGCGATGGGCTATACGGATTTGGAGCTTGTGCCCGCCGCGCCGACGCAGCGGTACCGGCATTTGCCGGGCGCGGGGCAGACGGGCCTGACGATGGAAAACGCGAGCCTGCGCGTCGATCTTCGCCCGGACGGCACGATTTGTCTGCGGGATAAGCGAAGCGGCAGGGAATATGCCGATTTGCTCTCCTTCCGCGATGATGCGGAAATCGGCGACGGATGGATGCGCATCGCGCCGTCCGCCGATTACACGGTGTTCAGTCAGGGCGCGCCCAGCACGCAGGAGCGTCTGTACGCGGGGCCGGGCGGCGAGGCGTGCCGCATTCGGCTGGAAATGCGCGTTCCGGAGGCGATGCGGGAAGCGCCCGGCTTCATGGAACGCTGCGGACGTTATCGTGCGCTGCCGATTTGCATGACGCTTTCGCTGGGGCCGGAGGATGCGTATCTGGGCGTGGATATTCAGGTGGAGAATACCTGCCGCGATCACAGGCTGCGCCTTGCGCTGCCGCTGGATATTCCCGGAGGGGAATATGAGGCCAGCCAGACCTTCGCCTTCCTCAAGCGGCCCGTTGGTATGGACGAGGAGACGCACGACTGGAAGGAGCCGCAGACGGGCGAGCGGAACTTTGACGGCATTGTCCTCAAGCGTGACGAGACCGGACGCGGCCTTGCCGTTATCACCGCCGAGGGGCTGCACGAGGCCGCCGTGATGGCGGATGAACGCAGCACGCTGCTGCTGACGCTGTTCCGTGCGTTCGAAAAGACGATTGGCACGAACGGGGAGGAGGACGGCCAGCTGCAGGGGACGCTTTCCTTTGCGCTGCGGCTGATGCCGGTGGATGCGACGGCAAGCAACGACGATTTGGCGCGCTGCCGCGACGCGATGAAGGCGCCCATGCGGGCCTATAAGGCGTATGTTGGGCAAAGCCACGTGCCGCTGGCCTCTCCGGCGTTTGTGGAGGTCACGGGCGATGCGGTCGTATCCGCCGTTAAGCTGCCCGAGGAAGGCGCCGAGCGGGAGTTGATCGTGCGGCTGGTGCATTACGGCACGGACACGGGCGTTTGCCGCCTGCGGTTTATGAAGGCGCTGGAGGCCGCATGGCTGACCAACCTGCTGGAGGAAAAGCAGACGCCCTGCGAGGTAAGCGGCGACACGGTGACGCTGCGCTGCGAGCCGTTCAAGATTCTGACGCTGCGCCTGCGCAGCGAGGACTGACCGTCCGCTTCTGGGCTGCGATACCATGCATGGCAGGAATGGTAAGAAACTTATATGTTTTGAACATATTTGCTATTGCCGCGCGGCGCAGGGGCGTGTAAGATGAACAGGAACGATTCTAAATAAACCAAACGGAGGGGCCAAACATGAAAAGAACGATTGCCGGGCTATTGCTGATTGCGATGCTGCTTTGCTGCGCGGCGGCCGGGGCGGAGGAACGAAACCTTGATCCCTATGCGCCGTACGCCGAAACGGTTTATCTGAGCAAAGGAACCACGATTCTGCTTTCCGGCCAGCTGCCGGAGGGCGACAGCTACGAATACAACGAATTTACGCGCTATCTGGAAAAGACGCAGAACATCAAGGTCACCACGGCATGGGAGGTTGATTCTGCGAATTTCAACCAGAAGGTTTCGCTCTCCATCGCCATTCGCGAAATTCCCGATTTCATGGTGGTGGACAGGAAGGTGTACCGGCAGCTGCTGGAAAACGATCTGCTGGCCGACCTGACGGACGTTTACGACAAGACAATTTCGCCCTTCCTGCGCGAGCAGTTTGATTCCTACGGCGAGCGCCTCTTCAACGAGGTAACGGTGGACGGCCGGCTCATGGGCATTCCGGGCACCAGCCTGGGGCATTGCCAGAACGTGCTGTGGATTCGTAAGGACTGGCTTGACCGCGTGGGGATGGACGTTCCCAAGACTGTGGAGGATATCGAAAACGTTGCCCGCGCCTTTATTGCGCTGGATCCGAACGGCAACGGCGATACCATCGGCCTGACGACAGGGCCGAGCGTATACGGCGGCTATAACAGCTGGGGCTATTTCGACAGCGTTTTCGCTGCGCTGGGCGCATATCCTGGCGTATGGATGGAGAAAGAGGGGCAGGCGGTGTACGGCTCCGTGCTGCCGGAGGTAAAGGACGCGCTGACGCTGATGGCGCGCTGGTATCGCGAGGGCATTCTGGACAAGGAATTCGCCATCCGCACGGCCGGCGAACGCGAGGCGCTGATTGCCTCCAACCGTCTGGGCATGTATTTCAGCGTGTGGTGGCCGGCCAACGGCCTTGCGGCGGCTGCCGAGCTGTGCCCCGAGGCTGAATGGATTGCGGTCAGCGCGCCGGTCAACGCCGAGGGAAAGCTGACCTATGCGCAGAACGATCCCATTCAGAAGGTGCTGGTGGTCAGCAAGGAATGCGAGCATCCCGAGGCGGTCATTAAGGCGCTCAACGCGGGCTACGACGTGCTGCGCTGCAATGACGGCGAAACCAACCCCTATGCCGAGCAGGCCCGGCAATCCTACGAGTATTTCATGGCTACCTCGCCGCAGGGCTGGGGCTTTATGGCTACGCCGATCGAGATCAACTATGAGGACTGCATCCGCGTGCAGATGGAGGATATTGAAAACGCGATTCGCGCTAACGATCCTTCCGTGATGCGCATCAAGGGCTTCGAGCATTCCTATGAGCTGGTCAAGCAGAACCGTCTGTCGCCCAAGACCAATTTCTCCGCCTATATTGAGGAGCTGGCGCGCATCGTCGGCACCGGCGCGGCGATCAGCGATAACGTGGAGGCTGTGCCGACCTGCTTCTACGACACCACCCGCACCATGAGCACGATGTGGTCTTCTTTGCAGAAGATGGAAAATCAGGCGATGCTCAAGGTCATTATGGGCGACGCCGAGCCGGATTCCTATGACGACTTCATCAAGAAGTGGTACAGCGCGGGCGGCAAGCGCATCACCAACGAAGTGGAAGCGGCACGGAAAAAATAACGGGAAATGAGGTCGACCGGCCAAATGCAAGCGAATCCATCCGCCCGGCGGGGCGTGCCGCGCGCCAAACGCGGGAAAAAATACGGGTATACCATGGAGATTCTCGGCTATAACCTGATGATGCTGCCGGGCGTTGTGCTTCTGATCATTTTTGCCATCGTTCCCATGTTCGGCGTGATGATCGCGTTTCAGGATTACGTTCCCGCCAAGGGCTTTCTGGGCTCCGAATGGGTGGGAATGGAGAATTTTGAGCTGATCTTCAGCCTGCCGGACAGCTGGACGGTGTTGTGGAACACCGTGGTCATCGCCCTGTGGAAAATGGCGGCCGGGCTGGTTGTGCCCATCGTGTTCGCGCTGATGCTCAACGAGGTGCGCTCCGCGCGCTATCGGCGCTTGGTGCAGACGGTTGTCTACATGCCCAATTTCATTTCGTGGGTTATTCTGGGGGAAATCTTCTGCACCATGCTTTCCACCGACGGCATCGTGAACGATATCATTCGCCGCTGCGGCGGAACGGAGATTATGTTCATGGCCAGCAACCGCTGGGCGCGGCCGATCATGGTGATTACCGAAACGTGGAAGGGCTTTGGCTACGGCGCGGTGATTTACATGGCGGCGCTGTCGGGCATTGACCAGAACCTGTACGAGGCGGCGGTGATCGACGGCGCGTCGCGTATGCAGCAGGTGCGCCATGTAACGCTGCCCGGCCTTGCGCCCACCATCGTGCTGGTGTCCACGCTGAGCCTATCCAACGTGCTCAACGCCGGCTTCGACCAGATTTACAACATGTATAACCCGCTGATCTACGAAACGGTGGATATCATCGATACGTTCACATACCGGCTGGGCTTGGTGGATTTGCAGTTTAGCCTGAGCACGGCGGTCGGCCTGTTCAAATCGGTCGTCAGCTTCCTGCTGATTTCGCTGTCCTACTTTCTGGCGTACAAGACAACCGGCTACCGGATCTACTGAGGAGGCGCGCCATGATTCAATCGAAAAAGTTCGGCGATCGTGCCGTGAGCGGCGTTTCCCTGACGGTCGTAACGGTGATGATGGCGCTGTGCGCGCTGCCGATTCTGCATATCATCGCGCTTTCGCTTTCGGACAAATCGGTGGCAATGGCGGGTATGGTATCCTTCTGGCCGATCAAGCCAACGGCGGCGGCCTACAGCATGATTCTGACGGACCAACGCTTCCTGCGCTCCTTCCTCAATTCTGTGGAGCGCGTGCTGCTGGGCGGCAGCATTAACATGTTCTTTGTCATCACCATGGGCTACCCGCTTTCGCGCAGCAAGCGCTATTTTCCGCAGCGCAATCTGTATATATGGCTGCTGCTGTTCACGATGCTCTTCTCCGGGGGAATTGTGCCGCTCTATCTGGTGGTGTATAGGCTGGGACTGCTGGATTCCATCTGGTCGCTGGTGCTTCCGTGCGCCGTGCCGGCCTACAACGTCATTTTGCTGATGAATTACTTCCGAAACCTGCCCGAGGAAATCAACGAGGCCGCGCGCATCGACGGCGCGGGCGCGTGGCGCATTATGCTGCAGATCAATGTTCCGCTGGCCATTCCGTGCCTTGCGACGATTGCGCTCTTTACGGTGGTCGGGCATTGGAACGCGTTTTTTGACGGCGCGATCTACATCAACACGGTGTCCAAGCTGCCGCTGCAGACATACATTCAGCAGCTGGTCATCGACATGCGTTCGACCAACCTGACGCTCTACGAGCGGCAGCTGATGGATTCCGTCAGCGGAAAATCGTTCAACGCCGCGAAGGTGCTGGTGGCGATGTTTCCGCTTCTGGCCATCTACCCGTTTGTGCAGAAGTTCTTCGTGAAGGGAATTGTGCTGGGCTCTGTCAAGGGGTAATGGGAAAAGGGGCGCGGCTTGCTCGAGGGCAGGCTGCGCCCGCTTTGGCATTTTTTCCGGTGTCGACATTCGGGCGGCGGTGTGATATATTGTGAACAGGCGCGTCGGGCGCAGGGAGAATGAATACGGAAAGGATGAGGCCGAATGCGTGAATTGCCGCGCTTGCTGATTGTGGATGACGAGCAGGCGGAGCGGGAGGGACTGAGCTTCCTGATTGCGCAAAACCGTTATCCGTTTTCGGTGCGTCAGGCGGCGAACGGACGCGAGGCGCTGGCGATGCTGGCGAAGGACGATTACGCGATGGTGCTGGCGGACGTGAAGATGCCGATCATGGACGGCATATCGCTCAGCCGTGAGATTCGCCGCCTGTACCCGGACATGCTGGTGGTCATCATCAGCGCGTACGGGGATTTTGAATATACGCAGCAGGCGATCAAATCCCGCGTAAGCGATTATCTGCTCAAGCCGGTCGACGTGCAGGAATTTCGCCGGACGATGGACGACGCGCTGGATCAGCTGGGTCTGCGTATGGAGGCGGGCGGCTTTCAGGAGGGAGCCGGCGGCGAGGCTGCGCCGTCCTCCGGCGATGCGGGCTGCGAAGGGGCGACCGGGCGGCTGGTTTCGCAGGTGATGCGTCTGATTGATGAAAACTACGCGCAGGATATCGGGCTGGAATGGCTGGCGGGGCAGGTGTTTCTTTCGCCCAATTATCTCTCCGGCCTGTTCAAGCGCGCCACGGGAAAAAGCGTGATTCAATGGATTACCATGCGCCGTATGGAGCGCGCGCGGGAAGAAATCATGCGCACAAACCGCAAGATCGTCGATATTGCGCAGAAGGTCGGCTACAGCAACACATCCTACTTTTGCCTGCTGTTCAGGAAGTATTACGGCGTGACGGCCAATCAACTGCGGGAGGAAGCCGAAAAGCATGAAGCATAAAAAGCCGGGCGTTCCCATGGGCTTTCGCTGGAAGCTGACGCTTTCCTATCTGCTGATTGTCACGCTGGCCATGGGCGCGTCGCTCGTTTCGCTCATGAGCGTTTCCAACCGCCATCAGCGCCGGCAGGCGGAGATCATTTTTGACAATGCGGCGGACGGCGTGTGCCATCAGGCGCTCAACAGGGCCGGGGCGATCAACAGCGTGCTGCTGCTGCTGACGCAGGATGAAACGCTCACCCGGATCATGAACGCGGATTATTACAGCACGTTTGAGAAGGCGCAGGACGTGCTGTACGTGCTGGATCCCATCATGTCGATTCTCTATACGAATTATAAGGAAATCGTGGGCTACGAGGTGTATACGAACGGCGGCATCGCGGGCTGCCGCAGCAATTACATTCCCTTTGCAAAGGCGGACGAGCGGGCGCAGGCGCGCAATATTGCCTGCGCGATCGAGCCGTATTGGCAATATGAGGATACGCTGGAGGATACGCTGGTTAAAACGTACCTGACCGTTTCCAGAAAATGCGTCTATCAGGGGACGCTGGAGGAATCGGCTGTGGTGACGCTCTACCTGAACGCCCAGACGCTGCTGCGCGATATCCTGCCGGATAACGGCCTGCCGGCCTTTGTGCGCATCGCGGATGAGCGCGGGCAGGCGTTTTACACCGCTGGCGAATGCGCGGAATCGGGCGACGCGGTGTTTTCCGCCGAGCGAAAAATGGCGGGTACGGGGTGGAGCGTTTATGTGCGGATGGACGCGTCGGCTATGATGCTCAGCGCGCCGGAGGCGATTCGGCTGCCGCTGATTATTCTGCTGTGCGTGCTGGCGGCCATCGTGCTGGTTTCCATTCTGCTGGCGCGCAATTTTTCCATGCGTATCCAGCGCTTGCAGCTGCAGCTGCGGCAGGTTGTGCCTTCGGCGTTCCATATCGATATTTCCGCGGATACGCAGGATGAAATCGGCGACATCGCCAACAGCGTGGGGGAGATGATTCGCGAGACGCGCCATGTGCTGCTGGAGGGCTATCAGAACCGTATCGCCCGCCGGGAGGCGCAGATTATCGCCCTTCAGGCGCAGATTAACCCCCATTTCCTGTTCAACACGTTGTCGAACCTGAACTGGCGCGTGCTGAAAAAGGGCGATATGGAGATGAGCCGGATTATTACCCAGCTTTCCAAGTTTTATTATGTTTCACTCAACGACGGAAAAAAGCTTTCTACCGTGCGCGGCGAGCTCAAGCACATGGATATCTATTTGCAAATTCAATCTGCCATTCGGGGCGAAGCGGTGCGCACGACGCTGGAAATTGACGAGGCGGCGTTGGATACGAGCATGCCGGGCGTGATTTTGCAGCCGTTGGTCGAAAATGCGATCGAGCATGGCGTTGGGGCGGTCGGCTTTGAGAAGGGGATGATTTGGCTGCGCGTAAAGGACGAGCCGGAGGAGGTTCGCATTACGCTGCGCGATAACGGCCCCGGCATCCCGCCGGAGGTCATCGCTTCGCTGCACGCTGAGGGGACGCTCGGATACGGCCTGAAGAACGTCGATAAGCGTCTGAAGCTCTATTACGGCGAGGAGCGGGGCCTGATATTCCGTTCGCCGCCGGAGGGCGGAGCGGAGATTACCTTGCGCATTCCCAAGCAAACGCCTGAGCGCGAGGAGACGACGTGGAGCTAATGCAATTCCGGCAGCAATTCCCCGCCGGTGTTGACGCGCTTCGGGCATGCTGCGCTGCTGCGTGTTTCTGACATAGCGTCAAGCGGCGCGTGCTGCGCGCCGGAGAGCTGTCGCATTCTTCCTTTGCACCGGATTCTTCCTTCTCTATCAAACGCTCCGGTTTTCAGGCAGCGGCTGCCTGCGAACCGGAGCGTTTGCGTATACGGCTTGCGCTATCCGAAAATCAAAACGGGGGAAGCGTTCCTGACGAACAGAAAACGCTTCCCCCGCATGCTGTGGGGTTTACTGGACCGTGACGGTCTTTTCAGCAGGATTGAGGGTGATGGTGTGTTCGCCGGGCGCGACGAGGATGTTATCGCCGTTTTCCGTGCCGAACCAGTATTCGTTTGCCACGTTGCCGCCGCAGCCGTAGACGCACTTGAAGGCAACCTTGCCGCCCGCCCATTCGGCGGTTTCCTTGTCGGTGAAGTTCACCTTCAGGGAATAGGTGCCGTCGCCGTTATCGGCCATCTTATAGGCTTCGTTTTCGGCGTTCGCGTCCGCGGCCCAGCCGCCGTTGCCGCAGGTGCCGACCACATAGTACGCGGGCGTCTCGCAGACGATGGGCGCGGCCAGCTTGTTATCCTCCGTCAGCTTGACGAAAACCATGTAGTGGCCCTTGGTAACCTTGATATTGCCGTTGTCGGTGGCAAACCACGCGTCGGAGGCATAATTCTTCACGCCGAATTCGCCCTCGTCGTCGTTGCAGTCAAATTCGCCGTACCAGATGTAATCCGAGCCGTTCTGCTTGAGCTTCACGTTCTGCTCCACATCCCAGCCAAGGAAGGATGCATGCACCTGCAGGTCAAAGGAATACTCGGCGGCCGCCGCGTCGCCCAGACGCTCGGCGCTGATCTTGCACAGGGAGATGGTTTCCGCGTCGGTGGTCAGGGTCAGGCGATAGAAGCCGTCCTGCAGCACCTTGATGTTCGCGCCGGTGTCAAAGGCGTCCTCGCCGCCGCTCAGGTATTCGGACTTGACCACGTTGCGGCTGTCCAGACTGTCCACGGCCGACCACGCGTAGCCCTCGCCGATCACGGCGATTTTGAATTCGTCGCCCTCGTAGAGGTTGACCTCGATGGCGAAGGTGTTGAACTGGCCTTCAACGGGCTGCAGGCGATAGTTGTCCTGCGGCCAGACCTTGCCCCATGCGTTGTCCGGGTAGCCGGTCAGCGAACCGGCCAGCATCCACGGACGCTCGTCGGCCTTGGCGCTCTGCCATGCCACGAAGAGGGAGGTGTCCTTCTGGATGGGCCTGCCGTCGTAGGCGCGCAGCAGCGCGGGCGTGACGTAGATGCCCTGCAGCACGTAGCCTTCCTTTACATAGCCGATATCGGTGACCGCTTCGCCCTTGGCGATTTCGAACTCGTTGAGGACGGTTACGCCGTCGCTGTCCACGATGGTGATTTTCACCTTTTCGTCCTCGGCCAGCGCCGCGCAGCAGCACAGGCACAGAACCAGCGCCAATAGGATAGAGAGAGCCTTTTTCATGGATATTCCTCCTTTTATTTTGATAATCCCCTTGCGGGGCTCATCTCTTACTGAAAAACCGCGATGCCATAGGAGGGGACGAACGCCTCGTCGTTCTGGACCTCCGCCTCGCCCCAGATTTCCAATTCACCCGCCAGACGCGTATAGCCGCCGGGCAGGGGGAAGGAAAGATCGTCGACGGACAGGTTGACCGCGATGAGAATCTTATCGCCCTGCCAATCCTTTTCAATCAGGCACAGGTTTACGTCCGGGCTTTCCAGAACGGACGGCGTGCCGCGCGCAATCTGCGGGAACTGACGCCGCAGCGCCATGGCCGCGCGGTAGTAACTGAGGATGGAGAGCGGGTTATTTTCCTGATCCTGCACGGAGGGGAAGGGATAATCGGCGACCGTTGTGCCGGGCGGGCAGAGGGTGATGTTCATCTTTTTATCCCAGAACATGCCCAGACGCTTGTTCGGGTCGTTCCCTGTTCCGGCCATACCGATTTCATCGCCGTAGTAAACAAAGATGGAGCCGTTGAGAATGCTCAGCAGGCCGCAGGCCATCTTGGCGTTCGTGGGTGAATTGGTTCCGAGGCTGTTGATGATGCGCGGCGTATCGTGATTGCCAAGGAAGGGCGTCATGACGTAATCGCCAAGCTCCCGCTGGAGCAGCTTGACGACATTGCCCAGGCTTTCGCCCTTCTTTTCCACATCACTTCCCAGAATTTTGGCGATGTAGCCGCCGCCCTGCGCGACCGGAAAGGCAAAGAAGCTGTCCGCCCCGCTGGCGTAGTAATCGTGAATGGTGTACAGGCTGTCCCAGCATTCGCCCACAATGAAGCAATCGGGGCGAATGGCCTTGGCCGCGTCGTTCAGCCAGCGCAGGAAAGCAATGTTCTTTTCCTTATTTCCGGTGTAATAGCTCGTGACTGCGTCCAGCCGGAAGCCGTCCACGCCCATTTCGAGCCAGAAGCGCATGACGGCTTCGATTTCCGCGAGCACCTGCGGGTTATCAAGGTTCAGATCCGGCATGGTGGAAACAAAACGGGATTCGAAGTACGTGCCGTCCGGCAGCGCGTTATAGCCCGTCTTTGGCGTATCGGAAAAGTTGTAATACGTGCGGTAGGGCGAATCGGCGCTGGCCTTGGCGGCCTGAAACCACGGGTGCTCGCTGGAGGTGTGATTGACCACCAGATCAAGGATGACCTTGATGCCCGCCTCATGCGCGGCGGTCAGAAAGGCCTGAAAATCCGCCATGGTTCCGTACTGCGGGTCGACGGCGCAATAGTCCGTTACGTCGTATTTGTGGTAACTGGGGGACGGATGAATGGGCATGAGCCATATGCCGTCCACATGCAGGGATTGAAGATAGGGCAGTTTTTCCTTCAGGCCGACAAAATCGCCGATCCGGTCGCCGTTGCCGTCGGCGTACGAATAGACGAAAATCTCGTACCAATTGTCCGCCAGCGCCGCGTCGTCGTTCTGCAGCGCCAAGGCGGGCGCGGCGGAGACGAGGAGACAGGCGGCCAGCAGGAACGCGAGCAATCTTTTCATGGGCAGGCTCCTTTCGGTGGGGCAGGAAGGGACTTTGGGGAAAACGCGCTTTCGCAGGCCTGTTTTCCTTTATCCCTTCACAGCGCCGGCGGTGAGACCGTTGACGATGTGCTTGACAAGGCAGAAATAGAGAATCACGATGGGCACGGCGATGAACACGCTGCCGGCGGCAAAGCGGGAAAAGTGCGTTTCCGGCATGGAGAACAGGCCGACGGCGACCGTCCACTGATCGCGGTTTTTGAGCAGCAGCTTGGGCAGCAGGCAGTCGCTCCACGGCCAAGCGAACTGTGTAAGCGCGGTGTAGACGATCATGGGCTTGGACAGCGGCAGTGTGATTTTGGTAAAAATTTGAAGGTTTGTTGCGCCGTCGATGCGCGCCGCCTCGTGGATGGTGGCGGGAATCGTGTCAAAGTATCCCTTTTGCACCAGATACCCCATCGGCGCGGTGCCTGCGTAGAGGAAAATCAACGCCTCCAGCCGGTTGAGCAGCCCCAGCTGCGCCATGATGATGTAGATGGCGGTCATTCCCATGAAGCCGGGAAACATGCCCAGCACCAGCGTCAGGTTCTTCACCGCGTTGCGCCCCTTGAAGCGGAAACGGCTCATGACATAGCCGGTCAGAATGACCAGCACCGTGCCGAATACGCAGCTCATGGACGCGACGTAGAGGGTGTTAAAGAACCATTGGCGGTAGGGGTAGAGCCCGTTGACGTCATCGGTAAAGAGGTCGACGAAGGTTTTCAGGCTGTATTCCGTCGGGAAGAAGCCGTGAATTTCGTACAGGCTGCCCGATTTGCTCAGCGAGGCCAGAATCAGCCACAGACAGGGGAACAGAAAAATCAGGGAAACGACGATCAGCGCCAGATAGGTGAACCCATCGTCCACGGCGCGGCGCAGCGTCAGCTTTCGTTTTCCGGGCTTGGCCGGCATGGCGTGTGCGCTCATTGATAGGTGTCCTCCTGCTTATAGGCCGCGGAACGAATGTAGACCGTCAGGGAGAGCGTGGCTGTGATGACGAAAATCATCAGCGAGATGGCCGCGCCGACGGAATAGTAATTGTTGTCCACGGACAGGTTGTAGAGCCAGTTAATCAGCAGGTCGGTATCCGAGGCGAGGAAATAATCGCCGTAATTGGAGATAACGCCGCTGCGCATGAAGAAGAAGATGCCGAAGTTGTTGAAATTGCCCACGAACTGGCCGATGAGCACGGGCGTGGTGGAGAAGACGACGAAGGGCAGCGTGATCTTACGGAACTGCTGGAAAGGCGTCGCGCCGTCCAACGAGGAGGCCTCGTACAGGTCGTGATTGATATTGGTGAGGATGCCGGTGGTCATCAGCATGATGGAGGGAACCGAAATCCATGCGTTGACAAACAGACCGATGCCGCGCGCCCACCATTTGGCGGATGCATCGTTGGTTAGGAAGAAAATGGTATCCTTCCCGGCGGCGGCCAGCAGGCTGTTGATCGGCCCGGACTGGGAAAACATGAATTTGAAGCCCAGCATGGAGATGAAGCCGGGGATGGCGTAGGCGAGGATCGGGAACGCCCGCCATACTTTGGAGCCGCGTACGTTCTTCTTGTTCAGCAGCAGCGCCAGCCCCAGACCGCACAGGAAATTGACGGCCGTGGTGCTCACTGCCCACAGCACGTTCCACGACAGAATCTTCCCGAACGTGCTGCCCAGCTTGCCGACGCTGAAAATCTTTTGCCATGCGGAGAAGCTCCAATCGGCCAGCTTGGGGTACACAACGTCGCCGCCCAGATTGGTAAAGGCGATGAGAATCATGAAGATGATGGGCAGCACCGAGAAAATCATCACCGTAACCAGCGGCAGACACAGCGCCGCGATATGAAACCGTTCGTCTGCCAGCGCGGCCAGCGTCTCGGGGAAGGAGCGCGGCTTTTTGCCCTTTTCAACCTGCCGCGCCGTAAACGCCGCGTCGCGGATATTGCAGACCCACAGCAGAATCAAAAAGCACAGCAGAATGATGGCGAAAATGCCCAGAATCAGCATGTTCATGCTGTTATCGCCCTTTACGCCCATCCACAGGTCTTCTTCCTGCGTGCCGAGGGTAAAAAAGCCGATAAAATCCTGCGCGCCGCGGGCGATGAAATACCATATGCCCGCGGCCTCCAGCCCCATGAAGAGCAGCCCCTTGATGATCTGCCCGTAGCAGAGCTGCCCCAGCCCCATTACGGCGGCGGAGAGCCACACCCGAGCGGGCGCCCAGCGAATGAAGCGGGCAAGCGCCTGCGTCCCCGCCCGAAGGCGGGCGAGGGGGGCGCGGCGGGCGGCGTGTTTGGTCGCCTGAATAGTCATGACGGACGACTCCTTCCGAATAAGCGCGGCTTACGCCAAGGTGTGAATCGCGTCGAAAATCTGCTGCACCATGCGCTCCAGCCCCTGCTGGATTTTATCGATGGTTTCGTACAGCTCCGCTTCGCCGCGGGAGAGACGGAACGCGTCGGTGCACAGGTCGATCAGGAAGGATTCGCCCGGCGTCCAGATCTGGGCGGTTTCGTTGATGGCGGGCATCACGTCGATGTAGCCCTCGTTCAGGTTGTCAAAGATCATTTGCACGGTCGCGTCGGTTTGGCCGATGGTCGCGGCGGCGTCGCTGCGGGCGGGGGTAATGCCCAGCACCTGATTGCGCAGCATCACCTGCTCGTAGCTCGCGACAAATTCGACGAAGGCGAGCGACGCGTTGGGGCATTCGGTGTAGGCCGAAATGCCGTAGCCGTTCACGCCGCCCATCATTTTGGTGCGGACGGTTTTGTTTTCCATATCCAGAATGGTGTCCTGCCACGCATCGGCGGTCAGATCGGCGGAGGCGGGAAGCCGCGGCACGTTAATCATCTTCAGGTCGGCCTCGGCCTCCTCCTTGGTCCAGTTGCCGGTGTTGACCATCGCGCGGATAAACATTTGCTTAACGTCCGGCGTGGTAATGGTGCAGAGCATCTTGCCCTGCGCCAGATAGGCGTAGGCGGCGGAGGCGAAGGCCTTGTCCAGCACCTCGGTGTTGTTCATCAGGGCGGCCCACTGGCGCAGCATGTTCACGCCCTTGGCCGCGCCGCCCTTGGCCAGCCCGATGTCGTCGGGATTGGTATTCGCATCGCCAAAGACGTACGCGCCGTAGGTCAGCATGTAGCCGACGGAGAAATATACGTCGACCAGATCGTCCAGATAGCCGTATTCGGTTTTCCCGCCGTTTTCCTGAATGTCCCGGCTCAGGGCGTAAAGGGCGGTGAAGGTTTCAAAGAAATCGGGCGTGCCGTTCTGGTTCAAATCCCACTCCGCCTGCCAGTTTTCCGGCAGCATGGATTCGATGTAGAACAGCATGCCGCTTTGCACGTTGACGGGCACGCCGCAGTAGAAATCCTCGCCGTACATTTGCATTTTGTAGGCGTCCCACGCGTTTTGGGGAATCATGGCGCGGCTTTCAAGGCTGTAGACGGGCAGGGGCAGCAGGTGCTTCTTGGTGGCGTATTTCATGAGGATGTCGTTGGCCTGATACCATACGTCCGGGCCGTAGCCGTAAGGGCCGTCGGTCGCCAGATCGCTGTACTGGTCGATGTCCATGATCTGGGCGGAAACGCCCTGATCGCGGTAGGCCTCGTTGAAGGCGTCGATGAGCTGCTGCACATAGCCCAGCTCAATCGCCGTGTTGTTTTCCAGTACGTTGACCACGGCGCCCTTTTCCAGCTGCCCGTTAAAGCGGGCGGTAACGGCCTTATAGCGCTCGCTCCCCTCGGCGAGGGTCGGCGCGCAGGCGCACAGCAGTGCAAGACAGAGAAGCAGCGCAAGCGTCCTTTTCATGGTTTATTCCTCCTTAATAATGGATGCGTCGGCATCCATGATTACAAAACCGTTCGCCGCGATTTGCCCTTCCCGGCCCCGGAAGCGGTAACGCGCGGCGCGGCGCGACGCGTTAACGAGCAACGAAAGCTCTTCGCGCTCCAGCGTCAGAACGTCGCCGGAGGCGGAGATGCGTACGACGTCGCCTGCCAGACGGCCGCCCGTTTTTAACCGGGCGAGCAGCTGCACGTGCCGGCGAAGCTCCGTATCCCATTTCGCTTCGTCCCACGGAAAGCCCTTGCGGCAGTCGGGATCGTAGCCGCCCGTCAGGCCGATCTCGTCGCCGTAGTAAACGCAGGGCATACCGGGAAAGAAAAAGAGCAGGCACAGCGCCAGCTTCAGGCGCTTTCGGTCGCCGCGCAGCAGGGTGAGAAAGCGGTCGGTATCATGGGAATCCAGCAGGTTCATCATCATCCGGGCGGAAATCGAGGTGGTGCGGTAAAACAGGCGGGTCAGCCGCGCGGCGGCCTGTGGGGCTGAAAGGGCGCCGTCGACCAGATAATCGATCAGCGCCTTGGTCAGGCCGTAGTTCATCACGCCGTCCAGCTCATCGCCCGCCAGCCATGCGCGCGGATCGTGCCACGCTTCGCCCAGAATCAGCGCGTCCGGGTTGGCCGCCTTGACCGCCCTGCGGAAGGCGCGCAGGAAATCGTCGCTGATCTCGTCCATCACGTCCAGCCGCCAGCCGTCCACGCCGAATTCCCGAACCCACCACGCGCCTACGCCGCAGAAGTAATCGATCACGGCGGGATTGCCGGTGTTGAGCTTGGGCATGTCGTGCGAAAAGCCAAAGGTGCGGTAATTGCCCCTTTCGGGGTCCGGAAAATCGCCGTCAATCAGGAAAAAGTCGTAATACGGCGAGGTCTTGCCGCGGCGCTTTACATCCTCAAAGAAGGGGTGACGCTCGGAGCAGTGGTTAAACACGCCGTCCAGCAGCACGCGCATGCCGCGCGCATGCGCAGCCTGCACCAGCTCCCGGAGGGCCGCCCGGCCGCCAAACCCAGCGTCCACGTCGTAATAATCCATGACGCTGTATTTGTGGTTGGTGGGCGAGGGGTGAACGGGCGTGAAATACAGGCAGTTCACGCCCAGATCGCTCAGGTAATCCAAGCGCTGCGTTACGCCCGGCAGGTCGCCGCCCAGATACATCTTCGGGGTGGGCTTCGCGTCCCACGGCGCGGTGATATAGGGCTTTTCGCCCATGCCGTTGGCAAAGCGCTCGGGGAAAATCTGGTACATGACCGTCGTGTCCGTCCACGGGACGAGGCGATGCACATCGCAGGGAAAAACGAAGGGATACTGGAAAAAGGTGTAGTAGGCGCGCTTAAAATCGTAGGTGCGCGAAAGCCCCTCTTCGCTGAAATAAAAGCATTCGCTCTGCCGGTAAAGCAGGAAAAGGTAGCACAGGCGGGTGTCGTCGCCGGTCAGGTCGATCTGGTAATAGTCCAGCGTGTCGTCCGCGGCCGCCTTGGGCACGGGCAGCGTCCGGCGCTCCGTGTCCCATGCGTATTTGTTCAGGCAATAGCAAATTTCAATGCGGTCAAAATCGCCCTTAGCCGTGGTCAGACGGATGCGAAAGGTATGCGCGTCCAACGGGTAGCAGTCGAGGCCGCGGCCGCGATGCACAATGGCCGGAATGTTCATGCGTTTCCTCCGTCATTCGCATGCGCGCTGGAGGCGCGCGCGATCAGGCGTATCGGAATCAGCCGGTGGGCGGCCGTCGGCAGCCCCTGAATCTGATCAAAGAGCATGCGCGCCGTTTCCGCGCCCAGCAGATAGGTGTCCACGTCCATGGCGCTCAGCGCGGGCGTGGTGTATTCGGCCAGCGGATAATTGTTGAAGGTGACCGCGCCGACATCCATGGGCACGCGCAGCCCGGCTTCCTCCGCCGCCTGCAGCAGGCCGAAGGCGGAAAGATTATCGTCGCACAAAAAGGCGTCGGGCCGGTCGGACATATGAAGCGCCGTCAGCGCCGCTTTTTTTGCGCTTTGCGGCGTGCCGTCCGTGGCGAGGACGATGGGCGCGTGCAGGCCGTCGATTGCGTTGCGATAGCCTGTCAGCCGGCGATGAATAAACCCCATCCCGGCGTTGGGCGTTCCGCCCAGATAGGCGATTTTCCGGTAGCCCCGATCCAGCAGATGGACGACGGCCGTCTGCGCGCCCTGCAGGTTATCTACGTCCACCCAGCAGCCGGCGGGCATTTCCTGATTGGGCTGCCCCAGAAATACATGCGGAAACGCGCCGAGGCTGTCGTGCAGCGCGGGGGAGGCGGCGGAGGGCGGCACAATCAGGCCGTCCACCTTCTTTTCGAGCGCCAGCCCTTCCGCGGCGTGCAGCGCGTGGCGGCCGCCGTTGACGATCAATACGTCGTAGCCCTGCTCCTGCGCGGCCTGCACAATGGCGTGCTGACTGCTTTGAAAAAAGGGGTTGCGGTAGGCGCTTTCGTCCTCCGCGTCCAGTACCAGCCCGATTGTCGCCGAACAGCCGCTGGCCAGATTGCGGGCTACGGAATTGGGGTGGTAGTTGAGCCGCTTCATGGCGGAAAAAATTCTTTCCCTGGTTTCCTCCGTAACGGAGGCCTTGCTGTTTATTACCCGGGAAACGGTGGACGCGTTTACGCCCGCCAGCTTCGCCACGTCCCGAATCGTAAAGCCCATTTTGGTTCACCGGCCTTCTCGTGTAACGTCATATCGAATGTGCAACCGCTTGCATTGCCAGTATAACGCTATTTGCTGGAATTGTCAACTGATTTGGCATAAAAAATGCCAAAAGAACCACCAAGGCAACCGTCGTCTTCGCCGAAATCGAAGCGACGGAGTCCACTTTCTCATCTGCGGCTTCGAGCGTTCCAGCGGCGTGATTTTCGGCAACCGGCAACATCCGTCCGCTGGCGGAATACGCCGCAGGCATATCATGGAACCAAGGCACGCCCTGCAAGCCGGCGCTGCTGCTTGTCCAGCCGTAGAAGCTGAAGGTCTAACGGGCAATACCGCTCGCGGCAAGGCTTTTCAGGGTGGCCATATCCGCCTTATAATCGCTCTGCGCGCCGTGGGCGTAGAGGAGGGGCGGGAAACGGCCCGTCTCCATCCGGAATCAAAACCTTTCCGTACAGGTTAATGCCGTCATATTCCACGCAGCGCTTCTCCGTCCGACAGCCGGTCTTTTCCCCGCCGGCTTCTCGGACAGGGAAAGGGAGCATCTCCGGGTCTTTTTCTATCAGGGCGGCTATGCGCTCATTCGGGAATGGCTGGGAAGCGA
>CAKTXZ010000003.1 GCA_934632155.1 uncultured Clostridia bacterium
GTATGGCCGCCCGGCGAACGCGCAGGGCCCCTACGGTCGTCCGGCGAATCCGGCGGGCGCGCCCGGCCAGTATGGCCGCCCGGCGAACGCGCAGGGCCCCTACGGCCGTCCGGCAAATCCGGCGGGCGCGCCCGGCCAGTATGGCCGCCCGGCGAACGCGCAGGGCCCCTATGGTCGTCCGGCGAACCCGGCGGGGCCGCGTCCCGCAGGCGCGCCCGGTCAGTATGGCCGTCCCGCAGGCGGCCCCCGGCCGATGCAGGGCGGCGCGGCCGGCGCGCGTCCGCAGGGCAATCGTCCGATGGGCGGCGCAGCGCGCAGAAGCGCGCCTGAGCTCACGCCGGTAGTAGAAAAGGAGCGCGTGAGCAATTACGACCCGAATAAAAAGCAGTATATTCGTCAGCACGACCCGGAGCATGTGGCCAAGAACCGCAAGCAGCTGGTCAAGGAAAGCCTGAGCGGCAGCTATGACGACGATGTGGTGCGCGGCGGCAAGCGCGCGCGCTCCAACAAGAAGCAGCCCTCCGCCCAGCAGATGATGGCGCCCATCAAGATTGAAAAGGCGTACATGACGGCGGACACCATCACCGTGAAGGACTTGACCGAGCGTATCGGCAAGCCGGCAGGCGAAATTCTCAAGAAGCTGCTGATGCTGGGCATTATGGCCAATATCAACAGCGAATTGGATTTCGACACCGCCTCGCTGGTCTGCACGGAATTCGGCGTCGAGATGGAAAAGAAGCTGGACAAGACGGCGGAGGACGCGCTGAGCGACGCGAACTTCGAGGATACGGAGGAAGACCTGCAGCCGCGCCCGCCCGTGATTACGATCATGGGTCACGTCGACCACGGCAAAACGTCGCTGCTGGACTACATCCGCAAGGCGCATGTGACCGCGACGGAGGCGGGCGGTATTACGCAGCATATCGGCGCGTATACCGTCAAGCTCGACGGGCGGCAGATCACCTTTCTGGATACGCCGGGTCATGAAGCCTTTACCGCCATGCGTATGCGCGGCGCGCAGGCGACGGATATCGCCGTGCTGGTTGTCGCCGCGGACGACGGCGTGATGCCCCAGACCGTGGAGGCCATTAACCATGCCAAGGCGGCGGGTGTGCCCATTATCGTGGCGATTAATAAAATGGATAAGCCCGGCGCGAACCCCGACCGGATTATGCAGGATTTGACCAAGTACGATCTGGTGCCCGAAGCGTGGGGCGGCGACACCATCATGGTGCCTGTCAGCGCGCTGACGGGCGAGGGCGTGGACGAGCTGCTGGAAATGATTTTGCTGCAGGCGGACGTTTTGCAGCTGCGCGCCAACCCCAACCGCATGGCCAAGGGCGTTATCATCGAAGCCAAGCTGGATAAATCCCGCGGCCCGCTGGCGACGGTGCTGCTGCAGAACGGCACGCTGCGCGTGGGCGACAACATTGTGGCGGGCATGGCCTCGGGCCGCGTGCGCGCGATGGTGAACGACCGCGGCGAGCGCGTGCAGTCCGCCGGCCCCTCCACGCCGGTTGAAATTGCCGGCTTTACGGATGTGCCGCAGGCGGGCGACGAGATGATGGCGGTCAAGGACGATCACCTCAGCCGGCAGGTGGCGCAGGAGCGCCGCGACAAGCTCAAGGCCTCCCGCGCGGCGGCGTCGGCTAAGGTGTCGCTGGATAACCTGTTCGCCGGAATTACCGAAGGCAAGGTGCAGAACCTGAACATCATTGTCAAGGCGGATGTGCAGGGCTCTGTCGAGGCTGTCAAGCAGGCGTTGGAAAAGCTGAGCAACGACGACGTGAAGGTGCGCATCCTGCACAGCGCGGTCGGCGCGATTACGCAGGACGACGTCAACCTTGCCTCTGCGTTCAACGCGATTATCATTGGCTTCAACATCCGCCCCGATTCCACCGCGCGCGACGCGGCCGAGAAGGAGGGCGTGGACATTCGCCTCTATCGCATCATCTATCAGGCGATCGAGGATGTGGAGAAGGCCATGAAGGGCCTGCTGGCGCCCGAATTCAAGGAAAACCTGCTGGGCCACGCGCAGGTGCGCAATGTGTTCAAGATCACGGGCGCGGGCACCATCGCCGGCTGCTATGTGACGGACGGCAAGGTGCAGCGCAACGCCTCGGTGCGTTTGCTGCGCGATAACGTGGTCATCTTCGAGGGCAAGCTTTCCTCGCTGCGCCGCTTCAAGGACGATGTGAAGGAAGTGGCCGCGGGCTACGAATGCGGCGTCGGTCTGGAAAATTATAACGACATTAAGGAAAACGACGTGGTCGAATGCTTCGTGATGGAGGAAATCGAGCGCTGATCGCTTTTCGGCGCGGGCGGCTCGGCTGTTGGTTGAGTTGCCCGCTTGTCGAAAACGGGAAAGAAAGGAAAACACATGGCGAATTTTCGCATTGACAGAATTTCAGAGGAAGTGCGCCACGCGCTGGACGCGATCATCCGCGAAATGAACGATCCCCGCATCTGCGGCACCTATTGCGTAACGCACGCGGACGTAACGCGCGATTTGCGCTATGCCAAGGTATATGTCAGCGTGCTGGAGGACGATAAGGCGGACGATATGCTTCGCGCGCTGAAGAAGGCGTCCGGCTTTATTCGACGGGAGCTGGGGGCGCGCGTGGATCTGCGTTATACGCCCGAGCTGATCTTTGAACGCGACCGCAACATCGCCTACGGCGTGCATATCGCACAGGTGCTGAAGGAAGTGGCGGCACAAGAGGGACGTCATGATGAAGCCGAATGATCCGAATATCAGTGCGAGCATGCTGTCCGCGTTGCAAAATGCGAACAGCATCTTGCTTTGCACGCATATCAGCCCGGATGGCGATGCAATCGGCGCGACGCTGGCGATGGGGCATGCGCTGCGCGCGATGGGAAAGCGGACGCTGCTGGCCTGCGCCGATCCTGTTCCTGCGCGGCTGCGCCTGCTGCCGGGCGTGGACGCGTTTGTAACCGCGCAAGCGCTGGAGCGGGCGCAATACGACGCGGCGCTGGCCATTGACGCGGC
Source organism: uncultured Clostridia bacterium (assembly GCA_934632155.1). GTDB lineage: Bacteria > Bacillota > Clostridia > Christensenellales > Aristaeellaceae > RUG563. The sequence continues at coordinate 3,011 of CAKTXZ010000003.1, forward strand.
GGACGAGGGGCGGCTGGGCGATTGCGCGGCGTTCTATTTTCGCGCGCCTGTGCGGCTGCAGATCGACCATCATCCCACCAATCCGCTCTACGCCATGGAAAACGCCGTGGACGGCGACGCGGCTGCGGCGGGATGCGTGGTTTACCGTGCGCTGAAGAAGCTGGGCGCGGCGATTACGCCCGAGATTGCGCAATGCCTGTACTGCGCCATTAGCTTGGACACGGGCAATTTCTGCTTTCGAAACACCACGGCGGAGGCCTTTGATATTATGGCGGAGCTGATGCGCAGCGGCTTGGACATTGACACGATGGCGCGCCTGCTGCACCTGATGCGGGAAGCGCCGCATGTGCTGCTGCTGGGACGCGCACTGAACACGCTGCGCCTGTTTGCAGGCGGAAAATGCGCCTGCATGTGCCTGACGGCGGAGGATTATCGGACGGCGGGCGCGCTGCCGGAGCATAGCGACGGAATTGTCAATTATGCGATCAACCTGCCGGGCGTGGAGATGGCGTATCTGGCGGACGCGCGCAAGCGGGAGGAAACCAAGGTCAGCCTGCGCGCGACGGCACGCTATGACGTCGCGGACATTGCGGCGCGCTTTGGCGGCGGCGGCCACGCGATGGCGGCGGGCTGCCGCATTCCCATGCCGTTGGCGGCTGCCTGCGCGGCGCTGGAGGCGGAAATGCGCCGCCGGATGGAGGAAGCATGAACGGTTTTCTGAACCTGCTCAAGCCGCCGGGGATGTCCTCGGGCGCGGCGGTGGCCTGCGTAAAGCGGCTTGTGGGCGAAAAGGTCGGCCATGCGGGCACGCTGGATCCGGAGGCGGCGGGCGTGCTGCCGGTGATGGTGGGGCGCGGCGCGCGGCTGCTGAATTATTTTACGGACAAGAGCAAGCGCTATATTGCCGAGATTGCCTTTGCGGGCGCGACGGATACGCAGGACGCGCAGGGGACGATCGTGGAGGCTGCGCGCGGCGTGCCGGAGCGTGCGGAGATCGAAGCGGTGCTGCCGCGCTTTCGCGGCGCAATTTTGCAGTGTCCGCCCGCCTATTCGGCGCTCAAGCGCGACGGCGTGCCGCTCTATGCGCTGGCGCGGCGCGGCGAAATGGTGGAAACCAAGGCGCGGCCGACGACCATCGACGAGCTGACGCTGTGCGAGCAGGTCAGCCCGGACGGCTATATGCTGGAGGTTGCCTGCGCGGAGGGAACCTATATCCGCACGCTGTGCCATGATATCGGGCAGGCGCTGGGGCGGCCGGCGCACATGCGGTTTCTGCTGCGGACGCGGCATGGCGGCTTTATGCTGGAGGATGCGGTGACCTTTGAGGAATTGCAGCGCGCGGCGGAAAAGGGCGAAACGGAAAAATATCTGCTGCCGCTTGCGTTTCCGCTCAGCGGCATGCCGGCCTTGCAGGTGCCGCCGCAATACGCGAAGCTTGCGCGAAACGGCGGAAAGCTGCCCGCAGCGCTGCTGCCCACACTGGCGCAGGGTGAAAAATGCCAGCTTTGGCTGGCGGATACGCTGCTGGGCGTAGCGCATCGCGAGGATGCGCTGCTCCGCTTTGACGTGGGGCTGACAGGCGGCGAATGAGGAAGGGAGAGGCGGCCATGAATGGGAAAACCAAGCGCCCGCTTCCTGCCAAAGCTTCTGATTCGAAAAGGGCGAAGGGCGCGCTGGCGGCCTGCTTCTGGCTGGCTGCTTGGGAAGCGGCGGCGCTGATTGTGGGGCGGCCGCTTTTGCTGCCGGGGCCGATTGATACGCTGCGCGCGCTGGCGGCCCTTGGCCGGACGGCGGCCTTCTGGCGAAGCACGGGCATGACGTTGCTGCGCATCCTGACCGGCTATGGCGCGGCGGTGCTGCTGGGCGTTTTGCTGGCTGCGGTATGCGTGCGCGTGCGGGCGGTGGATACGCTGCTGTCGCCGCTGCGCTCGGTCATTCGCGCCACGCCGGTTTCGTCCTTTATTATGCTGGTGCTGATATGGATCCGCCGGGACGGCGTGCCGGTGTTCATTTCCTTTTTGATGGTATTACCCATTGTATGGACGGGCGTGGAGGAGGCGCTGCTTTCCGTGGACGCGCAGCTGGTGGAAATGACGCGCGCCTATCGCCTGACGGCATGGAAAAAAATCCGCTTTTTATATGCGCCCGCAGTTCGCCCGGCTTTTTTGGCCGCCTGCACGACGGGACTGGGCTTTGCGTGGAAATCTGGCATTGCGGCGGAGGTCATCGCGCTTCCGGCGCAGTCGGTGGGCAAAAACCTGTACGACGCGAAAATCTATCTGGAACGCGCGGATCTGTTTGCGTGGACGCTGACGGTGATTGTGCTTTCGATGCTGCTGGAGGCGCTGCTGCGGCGCGTCGTTCGCGAAAGGCGGGTGAGCGCATGACATTTTCGCACGCGGTGATCGGCTATCCCGATCAAGTATTATGGCACGATTTGACGCTGACGCTGCCGGAAAGCGGCGCTGTCGCGCTGATGGGGCCTTCCGGCTGCGGCAAAACCACGCTGCTGCGAACAATGGCGGGGCTTTTGCCCTTGCTGGGCGGCGAAATGCGCGGCGCGGGCAAAAAAACGGCCTTCCTTTTTCAGGAGGATCGCCTGCTGCCGTGGCTGACGGCGCTGGAGAATGTGCGCATCGTCAGCGACGCGGGGCGGGCGGCGCAGTGGCTTTCCCGCATGGAAATTGAGCGAACGGACGTTTACCCCGCCCAGATGAGCGGCGGAATGCAGCGGCGCGTGGCGTTGGCGCGGGCGATGGCCTTCGGCGGCGACGTGCTGCTGCTGGACGAGCCCTTCAAGGGGCTGGACGAGGCGCTGCGCGCGCGAGTGGCGCGGGAGATTCGCGGCGTGTTTCCCTTGACCATCCTTTCGGTGCACGACCGGGAGGAGGCGCGGCTGATGGACGCGCGAATCATGGATGTTTCCCAATGGACAGGAGGAGAAAAGCAATGACGAAGGTGGCATGGATCGGCACGGGTGTGATGGGCGCGCCGATGGCGGCGCATTTGCAGCGGGCGGGTTACGCGGTGTTTGCCTGCAACCGCACGCCGCAAAAGGCCGAGGCGCTGCGCGAAATGGGCGTCACGCCCTGCGAAACCATCGCGCAGGCGGTGAAGGACGCGGATTTTGTGTTTACGATGGTGGGCTATCCGCGCGATGTGGAGCAGGTCTATCTGGCGCAGGACGGCGTAATGAGCCATATCAGGCCCGGCGCGATTGCCGTGGATATGACGACCTCCTCGCCTGAACTGGCCGAAAGGCTGTACGCCGCCGGGAAGGAAAGGGGCGTTTCGGTGCTGGACGCGCCGGTTTCGGGCGGCGATACGGGCGCAAAAAACGCCGCGCTGACCATTATGGCCGGCGGCGACGAGGAAGCATACGAAAAAGCCATGCCGCTTTTCCGCTGCATGGGCAAAACGATGAATTATATGGGCGGCGCGGGCATGGGCCAGCACACCAAGGCCTGCAACCAGATCGGTGTGGCGGGCGCGACGGCGGCGTATACCGAGGCGCTGAGCTACGCGCTTCGCGTGGGCTTAGACCCCGAGAGGATGCTTGCCGCCATTGCGGCGGGCTCGGCCGGAAGCTGGCAGATCGACCATATGGCGCCGCGCGCGCTCAGCGGCGATCATGCGCCGGGCTTCTTTATCAAGCATTTCATCAAGGATATGCGCATTGCCTCCGCCGCGGCGGCTGAGAAGGGCCTGGTGCTGCCGATGCTGGAAACCGTGCTGGAGGAATATGAGCAAATGGCGGATATGGGGCTGGAAAACGAAGGCACGCAGGCGCTTATTCGCCGCTATTTTGAGGAACGGTGACGTAGGTGGGCGCGTGCCCGGTCGCCGGGAGGAAGACGTTTAGAAAATCCTGCATGGACAGGCGAACGGAGGCCGTGTTTACACAGGGATGGCAGCCCAGATAGGCGGCGGAAAGCAGATCGCGATCCATCAGCAGGCGCACCTCCTTCGCGCTGTCAAAGAGCAGCCCCATCGGGCTGACCGCGCCGGGCGAAAGGTGCAGCAGCCGCGTCATGGCCTCCGCCGGGCCGAAGGACAGCCGCGAAACGCCCAGCTGCTTGGAAATGTCCTTCGTGCGGAACGCCTTCGTTTCCTGAATCAGCATCAGATAAAACACCGTTTTTTGCTGATTGCACAGAAACAGATTTTTGCATATTTCCCCGCCCAGCGCGCGGTCGATGGCCAGACAATCCTCCATCGTGCGCACGGGCGCATGATCGATGCGGACATAGGGCAGGCGCAGTGTATCCAGAAAGGCGTACACTGCGCTTTCGTTTTCGGCGCGCGCGTCCGTCGGCGCGCCCTGATGCAGCGTATACATAGGCCTTACTCCTTTTCAGTTGCCCTTTGGGGCGAGCGCCCCCTCGGCTTAGGCGGCGGCAGCGCGCGCCAGCGCGGCGAGCGCTTCCCGGCCGTCCATGCAGGTTACAAGCAGCATCGGCTTTGCGCCCGGATAGGGCGATGCAAAGACGGGTTCCGGCACGAACGCCGCTGCGGCGGCCCTGCGCATCAGGCGGTTATCATATACGCCGCCCACCGGCCTGTCCCCCGCATAGAGCAGCTATTCGCCCATCATGGGGGCGCGCGCATCCTCGACCGCCGAAGGGCAGTCGAGCACAAAAGCAAGATACGCCTTGCCTGACGCCACGGCTCACGCCTCCTCGATACGGTCAAAGCGCAGAATGTTTTCCACATGCCCGGTCTGGCAGAACATGTCCACGCTCTGGCAGCGCGTCGCGCGATAGCCCTGAGCGCAGAGAATTTTTGCGTCGCGCGCCTGCGTGGCGGGGTCGCAGCTGATATAGACCACACGGCTGGGCGCCGCCTGCGCGATGGCGCGCAGCACGCTCTCCTCGCAGCCCTTGCGCGGCGGGTCAAGGACGATTACGTCGGGTCGCAGCCCCTTTTGAACCAGCTCCGGCAGCAGCGCTTCCGCGGCGGCGGCGTAAAAGCGAGCGTTGGCAATATGATTTGCGCGGGCGTTTTCCTCTGCGTCGGCAATGGCTTCAGGTACGATTTCAATGCCGATGACTTCCCGCGCGCGCTGCGCCAGCAGCAGGGAAATGGTGCCTGCGCCGCAATACAGGTCGGCGGCCAGCTCGTTTGGCTGCACATTGGCGAAGGTGAGCGCGGTTTGGTAAAGCGTCTCGGTCTGGGCGGGATTGATTTGGAAAAAGGAACGGGGCGAGAGCGCGAAGCGCAGGCCGCAGAGCGTATCGTAAAGCCGCGCCGCGCCATAAAGCAGGCGGTTTTCGTTGCCGAGAATCACGTTGTCGCCGCGCCGGTTGATATTGATATAGAGCGAAGAAAGCCCCGGCATGTGTGCGCGCAGCAGGGCGACGAGTTCGCGCTCATGCGGCAGCGCGGCGGCGGTGGCGACAACGACCGCCATGACCTGCCCGTCGCGGGCGACGCGCGTCATGATATGGCGAATCAGGCCGCTTCGGGTGGCTTCATCGTAGGGCGCGACGCCGAATTTTTCCATCCACAGGCGCAGCGCGGCGACGGCGCGGTCGCTTTCCTCTTTGGCGATCAGACAGCTGCCGATATCGACGATGCGGTGGCTGCGCGGCGCGAAATAGCCGATTTGCGGCCTGCCCTTTTCGCCGCCGACGGGCAGGGAGGTCTTGTTGCGGTAATGCCACGGGTTTTCCATACCCAGCACGGGCGGCACGTCGACCGCCAGACCGCCGATGCGTGTCAGCGCGTCGCGGACGCGATCACGCTTCATGGCGAGCGACAGCGCGTAGGTCATATGCTGGCAAACGCAGCCGCCGCATTGTTCATAGGAAGGGCAGGGCGGCGCAACGCGCTCGGGAGAGGGCGTGACGACGGCGATTGTTTTCAGAAAGGCGTGCGTTTTTTCCACACGCTGCGCCCGTGCGGTAACGGTTTCGCCGGGCAGCGCGCCCTGCACAAAGAGCGTCATGCCCTCCGCATGCGCGACGCCCATTTCGCCGCCGAAGCGCTCGATGGTCACGGTCAGCAGGTCATTTTTCTTCAGCATCGGTTTTCACAATCCTTCGGGCTTCCATATAATAGCGCTTTTCGTTCGCTTCGCCCATTGAAAAGGTTTTTCGTGGCAGCGGCCCGCCCTGCGCCACGGCGGGGAAAAGCATGTCCTTGCGCATGGGCGGCAGCAGGACGCCCACGGCGTTTTCCGTGCGCACAAGCTGGCGCACTGCGTCCGCGCCGTGAATATAATCCAAGCGCGGGCTGTGCGCATCCAGCAGCGCCTGCACCGTGCCCACCGGCAGCGGATGCAGCGGGTTACCAATGCGCAGCGGCGTTTCGCCAGCGGCGGAAACAATCGTCAGGTCGGGCGCGCCGTCGGTCGGCTTTAAGCGCGCCGGCGCCAGCATGGCCATGACGGCCTCGGGCGTCTGGCCGAAGACAACCCGGTGGATGGGCTCAAAGACCAGCGCGTCGTCGTAGATGTTGTTGATTTCCACCGTCGCGTAGCGGGCGGGATGATCCGCCCATGCCGCGGGCGGCAGCGATTTTTGAATCTCCTGCCAGTGCGCCTTGGCCGTGGCCAGCGAGTGGTTGCCATCGCCCACGGCGAGAAAAATGCCGTCCTTCGGCAGCGCGGCAAGCAGCGCGCTCAGCGCGCCGTCAATCTGCCCAAGGGCCTCCTTCGTTTCGATGGCCCAGCCGCGCAGCCGCCCGCCGCCAAGCGGCAGGGAAACATCGTAAAGCGGGCGCAGACGGTCGCGAAGGCGATGCATGGGCTCAATTACGGTTCGCTTCGCGTCGTCCAGCAGCAGCATCACATGGGAAAGCTCCAGCGGCGCGTCGCGGCGAATGTGCAGGCGGGGCGGAATGCGCGAAACGATGGTACCCTCTGTCGGGCGAATCAGCGAACGCGCGCCGGGCGCATAATCGTACGCCTCCAGATCGATCGTCGCGACCAGCCCCAGCCGGCTGCCGGACTGCGTGTCGCGCTGAACCAGCACCATGCCGTTCACAGCGGGGCGCAGCACACCGCGGCGCAGATAATCGCGCATGGCGGCGTGAACGTGCGGAAGGCGCGTCTCGGCTTCGTCCAAATACGCCTCCGGCAGGATCAGCCGCAGCGACGACGGGCCGTCGCCCGCCGCGCGGTCCGCTTCCTCCCATCGATCTTTTTGCGCCGTGTATTGATCGCACGCGACAATCGGCCAGCGCGCCATATTTTCCGCCGCCGGCAGATAAAAAACGCCGCCGCGGACGCAGGCGTTTTCGTAGTTCATGCAAATTCCTCCCCTCGGTATGTCATGCTGCCTTTCAGGCGGCGCAGGCAAAAAGGAAAAGCCGCCCTGCCGGCGAAAGCGTCGGTGGCAGGGCGGCGTGCAGATCGTTTGTGTAAGGAACCGCGCCCGTTACGCCTCTTCGTTTTTCGCGCCTTCGTCGATCGGCACAACCGTGACCTTCGCCCATTCAACGCGGCGATCCTCGATGGCCTCGACCTGAATTTCAATCTGCGGCGCGTCGCCCTCCTCGGGCTTTTCGCCGTCGCGCGTGCAGTACAGCTTCAGGCAGGGGGTTGTGCCGTCCTGCGGGATGGTGCTGAAGCGGCTGAAGATCAGGCCGCCCAGCGTGTCGAAGTCTTCGCTTTCGGGCAGGGTGACGTCCAGTGCCTCGGCCAGCGTTTCCAGATCGGTTGTGCCGCGAACGCGCCAGACATGATTGCCGATGGGCGTGATATCCGCCTTGGCGGTCGGGTCGAATTCGTCGTAAATATTGCCGACGATTTCCTCCAACAGATCCTCCATGGTAATCAGGCCGCTGGTGCCGCCGTATTCGTCCACCACGATGGCCAGATGCGTTTTTTCCTTTTGCATGTTGCGCAGCAGCACATCGGTGGGCACGGTTTCGGGGACGAAGTACGGCTCGCGCAGCAGCGCCTTGAGGGGCTTGGGCTGTTTGGCGCGGGCGTTGAGCAGGTAATCGCGCGTGGCCAGAATGCCGATCACGTCGTCGATATCTTCATTATAAACGGGAAAACGGGAAAGGCCGCTTTCTTTAATGGTACGCAGGATGGTTTCGTCGTCGTCCTGAATCCAGATGGCGGTGACGTCGGTACGGTGGGTCATGCAGTCGGCGGCGGTCAGATCGTTGAATTCGAAAACGTTCTTAATCATATCGCGCTCGTCGCTTTCAATGCCGCCTGTTTCCTCGCCCATGTCGACCATCGCGCGGATCTCCTCCTCGGTGACCTCCTCAGGCTGTGCGTTGGGGTTAAGCCCCAGCAGGCGCAGCATCCCGTTGGTGCTTTTGCTCAGCAGCCATACGATCGGGCGGAAAAGGCCCGCCAGCGTCAGGATAATCCGGCAGCTGATTCTGGACACCTTTTCAGGGTGCTGCATGGCGATGCGCTTGGGCACCAGCTCGCCCAGCACCAGCGTGAAATAGGAAAGCACCAGCGTGATGAGCACGATGCACAGGCTGTTCAGCAGGGCGGGATTGATCGCCGCGCCGGCGTTTAAGATGACCTGCGCCAGACGGGAGGCAAAATTCTCCGCCGCGAAGGCGCTTCCCAGAAAGCCTGCCAGCGTGATGCCGACCTGAATGGTGGAAAGAAAGCGATTGGGGTTTTCGGCCAGCTTGAGCAGCATGACGGCCGTTTTATCCCCATTCTCTGCCTGATGGCGAAGCTTTGCGTCGTTGAGCGACAGCACGGCAATTTCCGTGGCCGCGAAGAAGGCGTTGAGCAGAATCAGAATGAGCTGAAACAATATCGGGCCGCCTAATGGGTCAGAAGACAAAGAAATCCCTCCTTCAGAATGTGGGGGCTATATAAACACCCAATATAGTATAGCATAAGAAGCGGCGAATTTGAATAGGCGGGCGAAAAAAAGGAACGCGGCGCGCACATTTTACAGGTTTCTTTTGCTTGGACGTGGAAATATCGGCCGTGTTGTGGTAAAATGAAAAGGAACTTTTGCCGACAGGGGGAAACGGGCGTGGCGGATACGGCCTATGAAATTTTCGCGCTGGCGATGCGCTATGTGTACGTCGTGATCGGCGTGGTCATTTTGCTGCGCGCGCTTCGCTGGCTGCGCAAGGATGCGCGCGCCTATCGCCGCGAGATGAAGGCGCTGCCGGACGCGGGGCTCATCGGCGAGATTGTGGATCTGAATACCGGCAAGGCGCAGCCGCTGCCTCGCGAGGGCACGATCGGCAGCGCGCGCAGCTGCGATATCTGCGTCAGGGGCGAGGGCGTTCGGCGGCATCACGCGATGTTTTCCTTTGAGGAGGGCAGGGGCCTGCTGATTACGCCCTGCCTTCGCTGCCGGATGGTGATGGCGGGCGTGGAATTGAATTCCTCCGCCCATGCGCTGCACGGCACGCAGCTGGAAATCGGCGGCACGACGCTGCGCGTTCGTCTGTTCGCGGGGCTCAACGTGCCGCATCCCATGCAGTTCCAGCCCGACGCGCCGGAGAACGACGCGTCCGCCGAGGTGTGCGCGGATGAGGACGAAGCGCCCTTTTCCTTTGTCGCCGAGCAGGACGGCGTGCCCGCGCCCTTCGATTTTGAAAACAGCGCCGTCGGCCAGCCTGCGCCGCTGCCGCCGGAAAGCTATGCCGGGCATTATGATAACGACGGCCAGATGACATGGCAGTTCGCCGCCTATCCCGTTGAGGAAATTCGCCGCGCGATGGCGGATGCGTCCGCGCAGCCGGAGACGGAGGAGACGGAGGAGGCGGTTGCCTATCAAAGCCCGGTGCGGCACAGAAGGGGGCGGCGCAAGTGAGCAAGGAAAAACGGAAAAAGACCCGGCGCGACCCGGCGCGCGCCATGATTGCCGCCGTAATGGTGTTTTTTCTGCTGGCGTTTTTTCAATTGGCCGTCAAGGACGGAAGCTGGGAATGCTTCGTTCTTTCCGTTGTCGTTCCGGCGATCATCTACGTCGGCTCGGTCGGCATACCGCGCCTGTTCCCGGCGGATAAGCTGCTGTTGTCCCTGACCAACTTCCTTTGCGCGCTGGGTGTGCTGGTGCTCTATCGCCTCAGCCCGGAGCGCGGCATGACGCAAGCCGTCAATTACGGCGTGGGCGTGGCGGCGATGATCGCCTGCACGCTGCTGGTTCGCTACATGCCCTCGTGGCGCTGGATGACCGTGCTGATGATGCTGGGCGGCGCGGGGATGCTGGCGCTGCCGCTTGTGATGGGCGAGGTGCGCAACGGCGCGAAGGGCTGGCTGACGATCGCAGGGCGCTCCATGCAGCCCAGCGAGCTGGTCAAGCTCGCGCTGATCCTGAGCGTTTCCTACCTGCTCAGCCGCCGCAAGGTGGTGCTGAGCGTGGCGTTTGCCGCGGGGTGTCTGGGGCTGCTGATGCTGCAGAAGGATTTGGGCACGGCGCTTTTGTATTACGGCGTGACGCTGGTGCTGGTGTATGCCGCGACGGGCAGCCTGCCGCTCATCGGCGTAGGGCTGGCGGGCGGCGCGGGCGCGGCGGTCATAGGCTATCGTATGTTCGCGCATGTCAAAAAACGCGTGAAGATTTGGCTCAATCCATGGGCGGATACGGGCGGCGACGGATACCAGATCGTCCAGAGCCTGATCGCCATGGTCAACGGCGGCGCGTGGGGCGTCGGGCTGGGGCTGGGCAACGCGTCGGTTATTCCGGAATATTACAACGATTTTATCTTTTCCGTGATCCTGCATGAGTTCGGCCTGATCTTCGGGCTGATTGTGCTGTGCATGTATCTGTTCATTGTCATTCGCGGGGTGATGATTGCGCGCCGGTCGCGCACGGTCTTTCATGCGCTGCTGGCCATTGGCTGCACGGCGCTTATCGCGCTGCAGGCTTTTGTCATCATCGGCGGTAATATCAAGCTGATTCCGCTTACGGGCGTAACGCTGCCCTTTATCAGCTACGGCGGCACGTCGATGGTGAGCAGCTTGGGCATTATCGGCCTTTTGCAGGGCGTGGCGAGCCGCAACGCCGCCGGGGTGGACGACGATCGCCGGCTGGCGATGCTGGGAGGTGGGGCGGCGTGAAGCAATTGCGTAAAAACATTCTTCGCGTGGCGATGTGCCTGTGCGCGCTGTTTGTGCTGCTGGCGGGGTACGGCGCCTACAGCATTGCCACGCAGGGCGGGCGCTGGTTCGCCTCCGGCGCGAACACCTTCGCGCGCACGCAGAAAAAGAACGTGATTCCCGGCGACGTTTATGACCGCAACGGCGTGACGCTGGCCACCGTGAGCGACGGCAAGCGCGTCTATCAGGCCAACGAAACGGCGCGGCGCGCGGTTGTGCACCTGCTCGGCGATACGGCGAACAATGTCAACAACGGCGTGGAAAGCTTTATGGCGCGGTATCTGTACGGCTTTGAAATGGGGTTTACGGAACGGCTGGCGGCGGCGCTGCGCGGCGAAAAGCGCCGGGGCGACAACGTAACGCTGACGGTCGACAGCGCGCTGGCGACGTATGTGGCTTCGCAGTTTCCCGCCGGGAAGGCGGGCGCGGTCGTGGTCATGAACTATCGCACGGGCGAGGTGCTCACGCAGCAGTCCTTCCCGAATTTTGACCCGCAGGCGGTGACGCAGGCGGTCAAGGACGACGCGCAAAAGCCCTTTTACAACCGCGCGGTGCAGGGCCTGTACGCGCCGGGCTCCACCTTTAAGATCATTACGGCGGTCTCCGCGCTGGAAAACCTTTCGCAGGCGCAGACGCGCGCGTTTCAGTGTACGGGGCAGCTGCAGCTGGGCAACCGCCTGATTACCGACGCGGGAACTAATCTGGCGGAGGGAAAAATCACCCAGCACGGGCAGCTGACGCTGCTGCGCGCGTTTCAGGTCAGCTGCAACAATACCTTTGCCCAGATCGCGCTGGAGCTGGGCGATGAAAAGCTGAAAAAAACGGCGGAGGCGTTCGGCTTTAACGATAACTTCCTCTTCCGCGATCTGGTGGTGGAGAATTCCTCCTATCCGACCGAAAACCGCAGCGACGGCGAGATCGCGTGGACGGGCGCGGGGCAAAGCGCGCTGACCGCCACGCCGCTGCACATGTGCATGGCCGCCGCCGCCGTGGCCAACGACGGCGTGATGATGGAGCCGCGTATGCTCAAGGCGGCGGTTGCGCAAAATGGCAAGGTGCGCGCCCGGTTTGCGCCCAAGGCGTATCGCACGGCGATGACGGCGGAGCAGGCGCAGACGATTCGCGAATACATGCGCGCCGCCGTGACGGGCGGCACGGGCCGGGCGGCGGGCGTGAGCGGCGTGAAGGTGTGCGGCAAGACGGGCTCGGCCGAGGTGGATACGCAGGCGGAGACCAACGCGTGGTTCGTGGGCTTTCTGGACGAGGCGGACGCGCCCTATGCGCTGGCCATCGTGGTGGAAAACGCGGGCGGCGGCGGCAGCGTGGCAGCGCCGCTGGCTCAGAAGGTTTTTACGTGGCTGCTTGATAACGGCGACGGAAGCGAAGCGCCCTGAGCGCGGGCGTGAAATGTAAAAAGGGGCGCTTAACCTTGACAATCCGGCGATAGTTTGATATAAATATAAACGGCTGAATAGCTTTTTTGGCGTAGAATCCGGCGTGAGGGCGTCGGGATGAAAGGTGATAAGAAATATGGCGAAAAAGACGGGCCAAGACGCATACAAGACGTTGATCCGCGTGCTGGTGGTGCTGGTGGTGCTCACGCTGCTGGGCGGCGCGGGCTATGTGCTGGTCGACCAGTCCATCAAGGCGCAGAATGAAGAGAATCTGGCCGCAGCGGCGCAGCAGAACCAGACGCTGGAGCAGGAATACCGGCAGGCCAAGGCCGAGGAGGCGCAAAAGCAGCAAAAGGGCGAGGAAATTCAATGGCCGCAGCCCGTCGGCACGGGGTGGGAGGTCATTGACCTGAGCAATTACCCCATGACCAATGCTGCGACCGTTACCGCCTCGCGCAAGGAGCTGCTGCTGGGCGGCATGCTGCTGCTGAATCATTGGCATGCGCTTCCCTCCGATTTTCCGGGGGACGAGCTGCTGGCGGTTTATACGGTTGACAAAAACATCCCCGTTTCCGGCTCGAGGGTCAGGCTGTTCCCCAGCGCCATTTCTGCGCTGAGCGATATGATTGCCGCGGCCAAGGAGGCGGGGCTGGAGGGCTTCCTGGTGGAGGAGGGCTACCGTTCAATGGAAAGACAGACGGAGCTGTACGACAAGGAAGCGGAGAAGTACAGCGATAAGTTCTCGGGCGAATCGCTGATTCGAAAGGTGCGCCAGACGGTCAATTATCCCGGAACGAGCGAATACCAGTCCGGCTTTTCCTTCTGCATGGGGCGCTACAGCAAGGACGATGCCGCGCTGATGAACAAGAAATTCCACGAAACCGCGCTTTCTGATTGGATGCTGGAGAACTGCTGGCAATACGGCCTCATTTTCCGCTTTCCTGTGCAGGGTTACCCGAACGCGACGGTGGCGGATAAATCCTACAAAACGGGCGAGAGCAAAAAGCTGAGCATCTATCGCTACGTGGGCAAGCCCCATGCCGCGGCGATGCGGGCGCTGGATATGTGTATGGAGGAATACATCGAATATCTGGTCAAGCATCCGCACATTGCGGTATATGAAAACGGCGTGCTGCGTTATGAAATCACGCGAACGGCGGGCGGCGATACGGCGGCGGACGTCAGCGTCAGCGTCAGCCGTGCGGCGAAGGATTATACGCTGTCCACGGATAACATGGGCGGCGTGATTACGAGCATGACGTACTGATTCCGCTCCGCTTCATCTGCTTATCATGCTTTTCCGGCGCCGAACCAAGCGTTTCGGCGTCTTTTTTTCCGAAAATATGGCGCGATGAATGGTTCGGCTGCATGGCCGCCTCCTTTTGTGCCGGCTGCTTGGAGCTTCTTCCTTTGCGCGTGCGGCGGATTGGCGAAAAATGCACATGCAGGCAATCATTGCGTATGGACGGCGCAGGGCAAAAAGGATATGCTATGGGAAAGGGGGAATTGCATGCGGCGAAGAATCGGGGCGCTGATGACGGCGACGTGGTTGATGATGACGCTGCTGCTTCCGACGCGTGCGATTGCCCGGGCGGAGGAGGAAGCGCCGCGCGGAAAATACCGCGCGCTGCTTATCGGCTGCGATTCCTTTCTGTCTCAGCCCAATACCGGCACGGCGGCGCGCAATAACCTGCGCCTGCTGGCCGACGCGCTGCTGCGGGACAGCCGGGAATATGTATTGATTCGGTCCGCGGCGGACACCGTCGCCACGGTGGAGGATTTTCGAAAGGCGGTAAGAACGGCCTTTCGCGGCGCGCAGAAGGAGGATACGTCGCTGCTGTACATCAGCACGCACGGCGTGTTTGACGCGGGCGGCGATAACGCCGGGGCGGCGCTCCTGCTCAGCGACGGGCAGACGGAGGAAGCGCTGACGGCGCGCACGCTGCAGCGTATTCTGGATCAGGTGCCGGGGCAAAAGGTGCTGATTTTGGACGCGTGCAATTCGGGCGCGTTCATCGGCAAGGGGCTTTCGGGCGGCGCATTCAGCGTGCTTTTTCAGGGGAAGGATTATAAAGTAATCTGCAGCGCCGGCGGAAGCGAGGCCAGCTGGTATTGGCAAAGCGCCGGTAAAGGCACGGGCGGCGCGAGCTATTTTGCCACCGTGCTGGCCGACGCGCTGGGCGCGCAGGGCGATCACGCCGCCGACGCGAATCAGGACGGGAAAATCACCCTGCTGGAGGCTTATCGCTATCTGTGCGATAACTATGCGGTTGCAACCCCGCAGGTCTATCCGCAGCAGGACGATGAATTCGTGCTCTACGCCTACGATGAAACGCAGCCGGAGCCGCGGCAGAAGGCGATCACCGGCCTGACCTTTGAGGATACGGTGCTCACGGCGGGGGAGAGCGAGGTGCGCTTTTCCTTTACCGTGCATCGCGAAACAACGCTGTATTATCAGATTGTATACCGTGAAAACGGCGCGTGGCAATTCGACACGGCGCAGCAGTATCTGGACGGCGACCGTGAGGACGGCGTGCTCACGCCCGGGCGGAAGCAGCGATCTTTGCGGCTGGACGTCGGCGCGCAGTCGGCCTACGGCTATGTGATGCTGCTGCTCATTACGCGGGAGGCGGATGCGGTGACGCTGCAGGGCGCGCGGCTGATCTGCGTTCAGCCCGAAAGCGGGCCGATTGCGCTTTCCGTGAAGACCGACAGCGCGTTCGTGCCCGCCATCGGGCAGGAATTGTGCGTGCTGGCGCAGTTTGATTTGCCCTGCGCGCTGACGGTGACGATCATGAACGAGGCGCACGAAACCGTGCGGCGGTTGGCGTATGCCACGGCCTCCCGGCCGCAGCAGCTCTCGCCCAACGCGAACGTCTTCTACTGGGACGGCCGAACCAGCGCGGGCGAAATGGCCGCGCCCGGCGCATATATTGCGCAGGTGCGGGTGAAAATCGGCGGCGTGACGTATCTTTGCGAAAGCGCGCCCTTTCGCCTTTCGGCGGAGACGACGCGACGCGACGCATACGGCCGTCGTCAGGGCGGCAAAAAAAAGCGCCGCCGCGGAACGGAGGATGAAGCGAATGCAATTGGAAACGGGACGGCTGATCCTGCGCGAAATGACGGATATGGATTATGACGCGCTGTACCGCGTGCTGGGCGATTCGGACATAATGCGGCATTATCCGTATACCTTTGACGAGGCGCGGGTGAAAAACTGGATCTTTCGCAATCGCGAGCGCTACGCAACCTTCGGCTTCGGGCTATGGGCGGCGGTGGAGAAGCGCACGGGCGAGATGATCGGCGATTGCGGTCTGAGCATGCAGACGATTCACGGCGTGATTCGTCCCGAGATCGGCTATCATATTCGCCGCGACCGGCAGCGTCAGGGCTTCGCCACGGAGGCTGCGCGCGCCTGCCGCGATTGGGCGTTTCAAACGCTGCCTTTTCAGGAACTTTATTCCTACATGGGCAAGGAGAACATTGCCTCCGCTGCGACCGCACGGGCGAATGGCATGCGCCTTGCGGATGCATATACGGACATGGACGGCGCGGAAACCGTTGTTTATAAGATCACCCGCGCGCAGTGGCGGGAGCTCGTTTCACGCGATTCCCGATAAAAAACGTTTCGTCCGCCTGCGCCTTTTCGCCCGACGTTGCCTTGGCCGATTCATGCGGCGCGCCTGCGCTTTTCTTCATCTTCCTTGGCCGGGGTGAAAACGCGCTTTGTACATTCCATCGCTGAACCTGTAAACTGCATAAAGAACCATACGAAGGGATCACGACAAAAACGCTCTGCCGCACAAGCGATTCGGCTTGCGCGACAGGGCGTTTGGCTCGGATTGTGGAAAAAGCCGCATACAGGCCTGCGGGAGGCAATGAAGGGGGGAAAAGCCCTTTCATTTTCCAACGCAAACTGCGAAATCGGCTTTTTCTTTTCGCCAACCGGCTTCGGCGGCTTGGGGATGGCCGCCAAGCGCGCTGCGCCTTGCTTTACAGCGCGGTGATTTGCGTGACCTCAAAGCCCTTGGCGGCGATAGCGTCGCGGATGGCCTTTTCATCAGCGGCGCCCTCGGCCACGCAGGCCTTGGCGTTCAGGTCGACCTTAGCGTCCATGCCCAAATCCTTGAGCGTTTTTTCTACCTTGGCCGCGCAATGCATGCAGTGCATGCCTTCGATCTGCATTTGATATTTCATGGTTGCTTCCTCCTGAAAAATTTATAGCTGAAAAAGCGTGACCTGATTGGTTTCGGCCAGCTCCTTCAAACAGCCGTGCTCCCGCAGCAGATCCAGCACGGCGCTGGAGACCTTGCCGCGGTTTTTCAAATCCTCCACCGAAATGAAGGGCGTTTCGCGTGCGTCGACAATGCCCTGCGCGGCGGCTTCGCCCAGCCCGCCCAGCGCGGTGAAGGGGACGCGCAGCCCCTTTTCCCCCTCGGGAATGAAGCGCTTGACGTCGCTTTTATACAGGTCTGCAGGCAGGAAATGGAACCCGCGCGCCATCATCTCCAGCACCATTTCCATGGCGGTAATGGCGTCCTTGTCCTTGGCGGAGGTCTTTTTCTGCTGGTCGAGGGCGTACATTTCCTTGAGCCGTTCGCGCAGCTGATCGATGGGCAGGATCATTGTGCAGGCGTCAAAGCCGTCCCCGCGGATGGTGAAGTACGCCGCGTAATATGCCTGCGGGTAATACACCTTATACCAAGCCACACGCAGCGCCATGGTGACGTACGCTGCGGCGTGCCCCTTGGGGAACATGTATTTGATCTTGCGGCAGCTTTCCTCAAACCATGCGGGCACGTTATGCTCGTGCATGGCCTCCACCATTTCGGGCTTGAGCCCCTTGCCCTTGCGCACGAATTCCATCGTGTCAAAAGCCATCTTGGCGGGAACGCCCATTTGCATGAGCTGGTTCATGATGTCCTCGCGCGTGCACAGGCATTGCGCCAGCGGCACGATGCCCTGATCGATCAGGTCCTTCGCGTTGCCCAGCCATACGTCCGTGCCGTGGGAAAGGCCGGAAATGCGGATCAGCTCCTGCATGGTGGAGGGGTGCGTGTCCTCCAGCATCTGTCGAACGAACGCCGTGCCGAATTCGGGCACGCCGAAGGTGCCCGTGTTGCAGCCGATTTCCTCGCGCGTCACGCCCAGTGCCGCGGGCGAGGAAAACAGACTCATCACGCCCTTGTCGCCCAGCGGGATTTTTTTGAAGTTAACGCCTGTCAGCTCCTCGAGCATGTGCAGCATGGTCGGGTCGTCGTGCCCCAGAATGTCCAGCTTGACCAGAATATCGTGCATGGAGCCGAAATCATAGTGCGTGGTGACGGTAGCGCTTTCCATGTCGTCGGCCGGGTGCTGCACGGCGGTGAACTGGCAGATGTCGTACTGCTTGGGCAGCACGACCATGCCGGCGGGGTGCTGCCCCGTGGTGCGCTTTACGCCCACGCAGCCGGCCGCCAGCCGCTCCTTTTCGGCGTCGGATACCGTCAGGTTACGCTCCTCCAGATACTTGAGCACGTAGCCGTACGCCGTTTTCTCCGCCAGCGTGCCGATCGTGCCGGCGCGGAACACGTATTCCGGGCCGAAGAGCTCCTTCACATAATTGTGCGCCACGGGCTGGTATTCGCCGGAAAAGTTCAGGTCGATATCCGGCACCTTGTCGCCCTTGAAGCCGAGGAAGGCCTCAAAGGGAATGTCGAAGCCGTCCTTGACCAGCGGGTTTCCGCAGACGGGGCAGTTTTTGTCCGGCAAATCCACGCCGATGGTGTACTGCGGCGGAATGTCGAAATCCGCCTTGCGGCAGGTTTCACAGCGGTAATGCGGCGGCAGAGAGTTGATTTCGGTGATGCCGGTGAGGAACGCCACGAAAGAGGAGCCGACCGAGCCGCGGCTGCCGACGACGTAGCCGTCCTTGAGGGATTTGGAAACCAGCTTTTGCGCGATGGAATACAGCGTGCAATAGCCGTAGCCGACGATGGCGTTGAGCTCCTTGTCGATGCGCTTTTGAACGATTTCGGGAAGCTCGTCGCCGTAGTAGCGATGGGCGGTGTCGTAGGTGAGGGACTTGATATCGTTTTCCGCCGCCGGCCAGAAGGGGGAAAAGGTGGTTTTGCCCTCCGGATGCGGCGGGAAAAGGGAAATTTTCCCGACCCTGCCGGCGATCTTTTTGGGGTTGTCAACGACCACCTCATGCGCCTTTTCCTTGCCCAGATAGGCGAACTCGTCCAGCATCTCCTGCGTGGTTTTGAAGTAGAGCGGCGGCTGATGATCGGCGTCGCTGTAGCCCTGCCCCGCCTGCAAAATGGCGCGGAAGACGGCGTCCTCGGGATCAAGGAAATGCACGTCGCCCGTCGCAACGACGGGCAGCCCCAGCTTTTCGCCCAGCCGAACGATGCGCCGGTTGTATTCGCGCAGCGCCTCCTCGTTGGGCACGCGTCCCTCGCGCACAAGGAACTGGTTGTTGCCGATGGGCTGAATCTCCAAATAATCGTAGAACCGGGCGATCTTGCCCAGCTTTTCGTCCGTCGCGCCGTCGACCATCGCGCTGTACAATTCGCCCGCCTCGCAGGCGCTGCCCACAATCACGCCCTGCCGGTATTTTTGCAAAACGGCGCGCGGAATATGCGGCTTGCGGCGGAAATACTTGAGGTGGGATTCGGAGATCATGCGGTTCAGGTTGGTCATGCCGTCCTGCGTCGCGGCCAGCAGCACGATATGCCACGAATTGCCCAGCGTATAGCCGCTGCCCACGTCGTTCAGGTCGCGCAGCGTTTTTGCGCCCTTGGCCGCCGCTTCATCCAGCATGCGCGCCAGACACTGCGCCGTCGCCGCCGCGTCGTTGACCGCGCGGTGCGCGTCCTTGAGCGAAACGCCCAGCCGCTTGCAGACAGACCCCAGTCTGTGCGATTTCAGCTCCGGATACAGCCGGCGCGCCAGCGTCAGGGTGTCCAGCCGCGGCGCTTCATAGGCCATGCCGAGGCGCTTGAGCTCGCTTTCCAGCACGGCGCAGTCGAATTTCGCATTGTGCGCCGCGATGGGGCAGCCGTCCATGAATTTCAGCAGCGCGGGCAGCACGTCCGCCGCCTTGGGCGCGTCGCGCAGCATTTGGTCGGTGATATGGGTAATTTCCACGATCTTGGAGGGCAGCAGCATGCCGGGATTGACCAGCGCGCCATAGCTGTCCACCACCTGCCCGTGCGCCAGCTTGACCGCGCCGATTTCGATCATGCGATCCTTGGCGGTGTTCAGCCCCGTGGTTTCAAAATCCAGCACGATGATGGGCGTATCCAGCGGCAGGTCGTTTTCATGGGTTACGGTGGCGTCGTCGTCCGTAAGGTAGCCCTCGATGCCGGGAAGCAGCTTGATATTGTGCTTCTTCGCGGCGGCAAAGGCGTCGGGGAAGGCCTGCGCCACGCCGTGATCGGTGACGGCGATGGCCTCGTGCCCCCATTTGGCGGCGCGGGCAATCAGCGCCTCGGGCGAGGACACGGCGTCCATGTTGCTCATTTGGGTGTGCAGATGCAGCTCGATACGCTTTTCCGGCGCGGTATCCATGCGCTGGGGAAGCTCTACGCGGCTCATGTCCCGCGCCATGACCACCGTTTCGTGCGAATAATTGTCGTATTGCGTATCGCCGCGCACCAGAATGCCCATTCCGGGCTTGATCGCCGCAAGCACCTTTTTCACGGCCTCCCGCTCCGCATCCGTAATGGGGGGCGGGCTTTCCTCGTCCTTGGGGCGGCGCGGGCGATAGCGCAGAAACGCCTTGCAGCGAACGGTAGAGGTAAAATCCGTTACGAGGAAGGAAAGCAGCACCATTTCGCCCCCGGCGATCTCCTTGCTTTCGCAGGAGAGCACCTTGCCGCGAATAACGACCAGCCCGCTGTCGTCGGTCAGCTCCCGAATGGCGACGGGCGGGTCGGCGATGGCGCGGCCCTTGATGCGGTTGTCCTCCTCCCTGGGCTTTTCCTCCCTCTTCTCCTGCGCCTTGGCGATTTCCTCAAAGCGCTGCGCGCGCTCCGCCGCCACGCGGTCCTGCTCCCGGCGCTCCTGCTGCAGGGCGTGCAGGCGCTTTTCCTCGTCGCCGCATACCTTGAGCGTCACATCCGTATCCAGCCGGAAAACGTCGTGAATCACCGCCGCCAGCTGGGCGCGAATGTTTTGCTTCTCCAAATATTGCATGGAAAAATCATCCGGCATTTCCAGCGTCACGCGGCCGTTGCCCGGCGTCCAGCGCATGTCGAATTCCCAACTCGCCACCGCGGGGTAGTGCCGCGTCAGGTAATGGTTGAGCGGCGCGGCGTAGCGGTCGGGATCCTGCAGGAATTCCTTCGCCAGTGCGGGGCTGGCGACGCGCAGGGAAAAATTCAGCCCGGGAAACGCGGCGGCGATGGCCTTTTTCATCGCAAAAAAGCCCTTTTCGCCGATCAAAACGTCCGAAAGAAAGGAGAAATAGGCCTTGCTTTCACTTTTAACATATTTCACACGCTCGATGGAAATTTTGCCCGCCGCCTCCGGCAGCGCCAGATCCACCGCGCGCAGCAATTCCTCATAAGTCATTCAGGTACTCCCGAACGGCGTTGGCCATGCCCTCGGCCAGATCGCCCGTCAGCTTGCGCACCGGCTTGCCCGCAATGTAGAGCGCGCCGCAGTCCTTGCCGCCGCACAGCGCGATATCGGCGTCCCGCGCCTCGCCCGGGCCGTTGACCACGCAGCCCATGACCGCGACGGTAACGGGCCTGTCCACATCGGCAAACTCGCGTGCGAGCCGCTGCGCGATGCTCGCCACGTCAATCTGCGTGCGCCCGCAGGTGGGGCAGGAAACAAAGCGGATGCCGCCGCGCAGGCCGACCGCGCGCAAAATATCCAGCGCCGCCGCAGGCTCGTGAACCGGATCGCCGGTCAGGGAAACGCGCACCGTGTCGCCGATGCCGTCCAGCAGCAGCGCGCCGATGCCGATGGCGGATTTGACCGTGCCGTGTCCGGGCAGCCCCGCCTCCGTAACGCCCAGATGCAGCGGATAATCGCACATCCTGTCCGCAAGGCGATAGGCGGCGACCGTCAGCGGCACGCTGCTGGCCTTCAGGGAGAGCACGATGTCGTCAAAATGCGCCTGCTCCAGCATGCGAATGTGACGCACGGCGCTTTCCCACATGCCCTCCGCCGTTACGCCGCCGTTTTGGGCCAGAATATCCTTTTCCAGCGATCCGGCGTTTACGCCGATGCGGATGGGCACATGATGGCGCTTGGCGCAGTCCGCCACGGCGCGCACATGCTCTGCGCCGCCGATATTGCCGGGATTGATACGCAGCTTGTGAATGCCGTTTTCCATGGCGGCGATGGCCAGCCGATGGTCGAAATGGATATCTGCGACAAGCGGCACGGGGCTTTGGTCGCACAGGGCGCGAACCGCGCCCGCGCACGCCCGGTCGTACACCGATATACGCACCAGATCGCACCCCGCGGCGGCCAGCCGCCGAATCTGCTCCAGCGTGGAGGCGACGTCGCGTGTGTCGGTATTGGTCATGGATTGAACGGTGACGCGGCTGCCGCCGCCGATGGGCACGGAGCCTGCGAACACTGGCTTTTTCATGCAAACGCCTCCTTTATCGGAAGATGTGCAAAATGTCTTTACAGGTCATCAGCAGCATCAGCCCAAAGAGCAGCACATAGCCGGACAGATGCACGTATGCCTCGGTCTTTTGGTTTACGGGCTTGCGGCGAATGGCTTCGATCAGAAGAAAAACAATGCGGCTGCCGTCCAGGCCGGGGATGGGAATCAGGTTGAACAGCCCCAGATTGACCGAAATGAGCACCAGCAGCTCTACGTACGCCGTCCAGCCGGATTTTTGCGTTTCCTCGGCGATATACCGCACAATGCCCACCGGGCCGGAGGAGTCCTTCAGCCCCTGACCGGTAGTAATCATGTTTTTCAGGCCGTTGAGAATCGCGCCTGCCGCACGCACGCAGTATTGCGCCCCCAGCCCCACTGCGCGCGGCAGGCCGATGGGCTGGTAGCGCACGGTATAGCTGACGTTCACGCCGATGAGCGCGCGCCCCTGCGCTTCGTCGTAGCGCGGTGTGACGTGCAGCTGCGCCGTGCTTTCGCCGCGGCGCACGGTAAGCGTGAGCGGCGCGTCGCCGTCGCGATAAGCGCCGATCATTTCTACGGCGGCCAGCTGGCCGCTGGCGCTCGTCCCCTGCGCGTCTTCGCCGTTGACGGCGAGAATCACGTCGCCCGCCATAACGCCGGATTGCGCCGCGGGGCCGTTCGCGTCAACGGCGGCGATCACCGTATGGTCCACCATCCCTTCGCCAAGCGCCAAATACAGGCATATCGCCGCGACCAGCGCCAGCACAAAATTCATGATGGGGCCCATGGCGATGGTCAGCATACGCTTCCAGACGGAAAAGCGGTTGATACAGCGCGGGTCGAACTGCGCTGCGCCCTGCGCGTCTTCATCGCCATAGAACATGCAATAGCCGCCGGCGGGAATCAGCCGCAGCAGAAAGACGGTTTCATGCTTTTTGCTTTGCCAGCTGAGCAGCTTCGGCCCGAAGCCGATAGCAAATTCCTTGACGGGAATGCCCGTCATGCGCGCGGCGCAGAAATGGCCGAATTCGTGAATCATGACCATGACGCCCAGCAGAAAAACCGCCGCGACGATAAATAAAATTGACATAGCGCCTCCGTTACCGTTTTTGAATGTCCGCCCGCGCCGCTTCACGCGCCAGCCGGTCCGCCTCGTCCACATCGGCGAGCGTCCGCGCGGGCAAATGTCCCCAGCGCTGCAGCGCGCCGGCCACCACGTCGTAGATAGCGCCAAAGGGGATGCGGCGGCAAAGAAACGCGCCCGCGGCTTCCTCGTTGGCGGCGTTCAGGACGCACGCCGCCGCGCCGCCTGCATGCAGCACGTCGTAAGCCATCTGAACGGCGGGGAATTTTTCCGTGTCCGGCGCTTCGAAGGTAAGCTGCCCAAGGCGGCACAGATCAAGCTTTTCCGCGCCGGTTTCCAGCCGTTCGGGATAGCTCATGGCGTAGAGGATGGGCACGCGCATGTCCGGCGCGCCCAGCTGCGCGATTACCGCGCCGTCCTTGAATTCCACCGCCGAATGCACGATGGACTGCGGATGCACGAGCACCTGAATCTGCTCGGGCAAAGCGTTGAAAAGCCACTTGGCCTCGATGATTTCCAGCGCTTTATTGAACATGGACGCTGAATCTACCGTGATTTTGGCGCCCATACGCCACGTGGGGTGCCCCAGCGCCTGCTCCACCGTCGCGCCGCGGATGGCGTCCTGCGTCCATGTGCGGAAGGGGCCGCCCGAAGCAGTCAGCAGGATACGGGCGAAGGGATTGCCGTCCGCTCCGCGCAGACACTGAAAAATGGCGCTGTGCTCGCTGTCCACCGGCAGCAGCGTAGGGCCGTCCGCGCTGTCTGCACAGGCGGCCATGACCATTTCACCGCCGGCGACCAGCGTTTCCTTGTTGGCCAGCAGCACGCGCTTTCCGGCCTGCCGCGCCGCCATGACGGCCTTCAGGCCGCATACGCCCACCACCGCGGCCAGCACGTCCTGCCCCTCGCTTTCCCGCGCGACGGCCTCCAACGCGCCTTCGCCGAAGCGAAAATCGCAAAAGCGCAGGTCGTCGGGGATCGGGGCGGCTTCGCCTGTCAGCGCCGCCATGCGCGGCCGCAGCAGCCGTACTTGATCAAATAAAAGCGCCGCGTTCCGGTGCGCGGTCAGCGCCGTCACCGAAAAGCGGTCGGGATGCTTCATAACAACGTCAATTGCCTGCCGGCCAATCGAGCCGGTGCTGCCCAGAATTGCAATACCGCGCATGAAAAAAATCCTTTCTCAGGCCGGGAAGAGGCGCAGCGTCATATAGACGTACATCACCACCGTAGCCCAATATACGCTGTCCAGCCTGTCCATCATGCCGCCATGGCCGGGAAAAATGCTGCCGAAATCCTTGATGCCGCAATGGCGCTTGATGAGGGAGGCGAACAAATCGCCCGTCTGCCCGGCAAAGCCGCCCAGCAGCCCCAGCACGATAAAATGCCACAGCGGCGGCATGGGCGCGAAGAAGGAAAATATGCCGCGCAGCAGCATGGCAAACAGCACGCTGCCTACCAGCCCGGCCGCCGCGCCCTCCAGCGATTTATTGGGGCTGACCGCCGGGCAAAGCCGGCGCACACCGAAGCGGCTGCCCACGAAGTACGCCGCCATATCGCCGGTCAGCGGCACGCCGAAGGCCAGCAGCGCCAGCAGCAGCTGGTGCGCCCGGTCGGGCGCGCGCATGAGCGCCAGCATGCACATGCCGGGCAGCAGCACGCAAAACAGCGGCAGGGAGGACATGAGCAGATCCTCCAGCCGCGGCTCGGAGCGGAACATGACCATCACCGCAATCAGCATGCACGCGCCGCCCACCAGCGCCATCAGCGGCGATACGCCGCCCGAGAGCATGAACAGCGGAACGGAAAGCACAAGGCACAGCCACGTCGGCCATTGCACGGGGCGATGCCCGGCCTGCCCCATCGCGCGGTAAATCTCATAAATCGATACGCAGATGGTGGCCATATACAGCACGGAAAACACCCAGCCGCCCATCGCCAGCGCAAACGCCAGCAGCACGATCAGGCATGCGCCGGTAATAATTCTGGTCATCATCCTTTGCGTCCTCCAAATCTTCTGTCGCGGGCTGCGAACGCTTCCAGCGCTTCGCGGTATGCCTTTTCGTCAAAATCCGGCCAAAGCACGGCGGGAAATTCAAATTCGGCGTAGGCGCACTGATACAGCAGAAAATTGCTCAGCCGCATTTCCCCGCTTGTGCGAATCAACAGGTCGACGTCGGGCAGACCATGCGTGTAGAGAGCGTCCGCGAGCATGCTCTCGTCAATATCCTCCGGGCGAATTTCCCCGCGCGCCGCGCGCGCCGCCAGCAGCCGCGCCGCGCGCGCCAGCTCCGCCCGCCCGCCGTAATTGAGCGCAATGCTGAGCTTCAGGCCGGTGTTGCCCCGCGTGCGCGCTTCCGCCGCGCGCACGGCGTTTCGCTGCGCCTCCGGCAGGCCGTCCACATCGCCCAGAATGCGGATGCAGACGTTCTTTTCATGCAGCTCGTCAATTTCCTTGGTGAAATATTCCAGCAGCAGCCCCATCAGCGCGCCGACCTCTTTGGGATCGCGCCGCCAGTTTTCCGTCGAAAAGGCGTACAGCGACAGCGCCTCGACGCCTAAATCGCTGCTCAGGCGAATCACGGCGCGCAGCGCCTCGACGCCCTTGCGATGCCCCATCGCCACCTGAAGCTTATGCCGCATGGCCCAGCGGCCGTTTCCGTCCATGATGACGGCGACGTGCCGGGGCAGCGCGCCCTGCGTCATGCGTTTTCCTTCCCGCGCGGCGCACCGTCTAAAAAACGGGCCGCCACCCATTCGTTTTTTCCGCGGCGGATGACGCGCAGCGTGCCCTCCTGCCGCGGCGGCTGGTTTCGGTGCGGCGCGGCGGTTTCCGTAACGGAAGGAGCGGTCTCCCCCGCCGCGCGCGCCCGCGCCTCCAGCACGTCCAGCGGACGTCCCAGTATCTGATCCGTCAAACCGACATGATCTCCTTTTCCTTTTCGGCGGCGATCTTATCGATCTCCTTGATCTGCGCGTCGGTGGTCTTTTGCAGCTCATCCTCGGCCTTGCGCTGATCGTCCTCGGTGATCTGGCTGTCCTTCTTGAGCTTTTTGATCTGCTCCATGGCGTCGCGGCGGGTGTTGCGCATGGCGACCTTCGCCTCCTCTGCGCTCTTGCGGACGACCTTGGTCAGCTCCTTGCGGCGTTCCTCGTTCAATTCGGGCACCACCAGCCGGATCATCTTGCCGTCGTTGGAGGGGTTGAGCCCCAGATCGCTCTTCTGGATGGCCTTTTCAACCAGCGGAATGGCCTTCGCATCCCACAGGGAGATGGTCAGCAGGCGCGGCTCGGGGCTGTTGATATTGCCCATCTGCCTGAGCGGCGTGGCCGTGCCGTAATAATCCACCACGATTTTGTCCAGAATCTGTGGGTTGGCGCGGCCGGCGCGCAGGGTGAGCATATCCTTCTGATAAAGCTCTTTGGTTTTGACCATTTTTTCCTTCGCGGTGTTAATGATGGGACGGTACATCGGCAATTCCTCCGTTCATAGAATCTTTCGTTTATTGTACCCCGTTTTGGAAAAATAGGCAAGAGGAAGGCGGGGAAATTATGCGGGAAAATGCGTCGCGCCGGGGGAAGCGCCCGGGACACGGCGCGCAATTCGGCAGCGCGTTGACGGCGCGCTTTTGCTCTCGCGCCTGCGGGTTCGTTAATTGACCGTTCGCAGAACCCTCGAACCCGCCGTTAAAGCCTGCGAAAGCCGCTTGCCGCACCGGCTTGCCTGCGCGGCGTTCCCCCTGATTATTCGAAGTAATCCCGGTCGAAATGCACCACGCAGCGATAGCGCGGATCCAGCGTGCGCGCATGCGCGCAGATGCCGTCCAGCAGCTCCTTCTGATCGGTCACGGCGGCGGGTAAAAGCACGTCGAAAATCAGGTTGATCTGCTTATCGCCGGGCACGCGGCGGAAATCATGCAGCCGGAGCGGCGGGTTCAGCTGCGCAAGGTAATTCGCCATTTGCGCCTTGGCCTGCTCGGTTTTTTCGTCGCCCGTCATCACGGGGTCCATGTGGATGCAGATGGGCAGGCTCAGCTTGGCGGATATTTCGCGCTCGGCGCGGTCGATCACCTCGTGAATGGCGACCAGATCGCTGCTTGCCGCGACCTCGGCGTGCACGGAGGCCATCGAGCGCCCCGGGCCGTAATCGTGAATAACCAGATCATGCACGCCCAGAATGCCGTCGTAGGCGGTCAGCAGCGTGATGATTTTTTGCCCCAGCTCCCTGTCCGGCGCGCCGCCCAGCAGCCGCGTTACCGTTTCCCTGAGCACGCTCCACGCCGCGCTGAGCACCAGCAGCGAAACCAGCACGCCCATGTAGCCGTCCACCGGCCAGCCCAGCGCGAGGGTGACAATCGTGCTCAGCAGCACGGCGCCCGTCGCCCATACGTCGCTCAGGCTGTCCTTGGACGCGGCGAGCATGGTGGGGTTGGCGGTGCGGCTGCCGATTGCGCGGTAAAAACGGCTCATCCACAGCTTTACGCCCATGCCGACGGCCAGCAGCGCTACCGTCAGCATGGTAAAATCGGTGGGCTCGGGATGCAGGATGCTCTCCACGCCGGATTTGAGCAGCTCAAGCCCGAATACCGCAATCAGCACGCCCACGCCCAGCGCGCCCAGATATTCAATGCGCCCGTGGCCGAAGGGATGGTCCCGGTCCAACGGCTTTTGCGCCATGCGCACGGCGACCAGCGCGATGATGCTGCCGCCCGCGTCGGAAAGGTTATTCACGCCGTCGGCCATAACGGCGACGGAGCCGGTCAGAAAGCCGGCCAGTATTTTTGCGAGCGCCAGCAGCAGGTTCAGCGCCATGCCCACGACCGAGCCCAGCGTGCCGTACGCTTCGCGCACCTGCTGCCTGTCCGTGTCCTGCCAATCAGGAATCAGGCGGCGAATCAGCCATTCCGTCATGAGGGAAAACAGCTCCTTTCCGTATGCGCGCCGCTGCGCATGGAAGCGGCGCATTTTCTACGCTATACGAAGCCTGCCGCGGCTATGCCTGAAGCCTTCTGCCCAGCATTTCCTCCGCCAGCGGAATATCGCCGTCTGCAATCGCCCGCCGGATGGCGCTGCTCGAGACGCGGCGGCCGTCCGGCAGCGTAACGGGCGGCACCACCGTCAGGCCGACGCCGCGCGCCCGGCACATGGCGCGCAGCTCTGCAACGCCGCACGCGCCGCGATAGCCGAAGCGGTGATCCTCGCCGCAGACGACATGAACGGCGCGGAGCTTTTCCATGACGACGCGGTCAAAAAAATCCTGACCGCTCATATGCCGCATCCGGTCGTCAAACGGACTGACGACGACGGTATCCGCGCCCGCCCGACGAAGCAGCGCGACGCGTTCGGACAGGGTTGTCAGCAGAAAGGCCTTGGGCGCGGGCGCGTTTGAAAAGGTATGGGCGCAAACGAGCAGCCCTTTTTGATCGGCAATCTGCCGCGCGGCGTGTAAAAGCGCCGCGTGACCGCGGTGTACGCCGTCGAAAAAGCCCAGACATACTACGCAGCCTGGTTGAACGCTCATACTGCTTCCCCCTTGAATGCTCAGCGCCGCGATGGACGCCGCAGCATGAAAATTTTATCATTCGCGGCTGGGACTGTCAATGTGAAAAAGCGGCGAAACCAAGGCGTCGCGCACCGCCGCGCGAATCATGGCGAATTTGCTTTACCGGCGGCGGTATTTTGTGGTATACTGTAAAGTGCGTGAAGTAAATCATACTTTAGGGCGAGGAGCGGAACAACCATGCAAAGCGATTATCAGGCGGCGCTGGCGCGCTATGCGGCGGCGGGCGTGGACGCGGAGCGGGCGATTGCCCGGCTGCGCGAGATTCCCGTCAGCATTCACTGCTGGCAGGGCGACGATGTGACCGGGCTGGAAAACGCCGGCCGGGCGCTTTCCGGCGGCATTCAGACAACGGGCAATTATCCCGGTAAGGCGCGCACCTTCGAGGAGCTGACCGCCGATTTTGACAAGGCCTGCAGCATGATTCCGGGCAAAAAGCGGCTGAACCTGCATGCAAGCTACGCCGTGATGACCGACGAAAACCGGGCGGACCGGGACGAGCTGAGGCCCGAGCACTTCAAGCCTTGGGTGGATTACGCCAAGAAGCGCGGATTGGGGCTGGATTTTAACCCTACGTTTTTCAGCCATCCCATGGTCAAGGACGGCCTCACCCTTTCCAGCCCGGATGAAAGCGTGCGGCAATTCTGGATTCGCCACGGCGTCGCCTGCCGCCGAATCGCCGCTTATTTTGCGCAGGAGCTGGGCACGCACTGCCTTTGCAATGTGTGGATTCCCGACGGCCTGAAGGATGTGCCGGCTGACCGGCTGTCGCCCCGGCTGCGCCTGAAGGACAGCCTCGACCAGATTTTTGCGCAGAAGATTCCCGGGGTGATCGACAGCGTGGAAAGCAAGGTCTTCGGCATCGGCGTGGAGGCCTACACCGTGGGCAGCAACGAGTTTTACACCGCCTATGCCGCGCAGCATTCCGGCGTATATAACCTGCTGGACAACGGGCATTATCACCCGCAGGAATTTGTCAGCGATAAAATTCCCGCCATGCTGTGCTTTTTTGACAAGGTGCCGCTGCATGTGACGCGCCCGATGCGCTGGGACAGCGACCATGTGGTGCGTTTTGAGGACGAGATTCGCGAAATTGCTACGGAGATTGTGCGCTGCGACGCGACCGAGCGCGTGCTGATCGGGCTGGACTTCTTCGACGCGTCCATCAACCGCGTGGCGGCGTGGGTAATCGGCGCGCGGAACGTGGAAAAGGCGCTGCTGTGGGCGCTGCTTCTGCCCAACGAACGCTTGCGCGCGATGCAGAATGAAAGCCGCTTTACCGAGCTGCTCATGACGCAGGAGGAGCTCAAAACCCTGCCCTTTGGCGCGGTGTGGGAGGAATACTGCCGTCGGTGCGGCGTGGCGGCGGGCGGCGAATGGTTCCGGGACGTGCAGGCGTATGAAGAAACCGTGTTGAAAGCGAGGCAATGAACCGTGACGATGCTGGATTTGGATGTGCTTCAGGGGTATATCCGCATGTGCGCCGACGGCTGGCAGCAGGGCTGGCATGAGCGCAACGGCGGCAACCTGACCTACCGCATGACGGCGGAGGAGGCCGCGCAGGCCAAGCCCTTTTTCAAGGCGCAGCCGGGCGCGTGGGTGCGGCTGGGCGTTCAGGCGGATAACCTGAAAAACGAATACTTTATCGCCACCGGCAGCGGAAAATTCCTGCGCAACGTGCCCCTTTGCCCGCAGGATAATATCTGCATCTGCGAAATCAACGATGCGGGCGACGCTTACCGCATTGTGTGGGGGCTGGAAAAGGGCGGCCGCCCCACCAGCGAATTCCCCAGCCATTTTCTCAACCACAGCGTGCGCAAGGCGGCGACGGACGGCGCGTGCCGCGTGATCTATCACGCCCATCCCGCCAACATCATCGCCATGACGTATATTTTGCCGCTGACTGCGCGGGACTTTACCCGCGCGCTGTGGCAGAGCGCCACGGAATGCCCGGTGGTGTTCCCCGGCGGCGTGGGCGTGGTGCCGTGGATGGTGCCCGGCGGCGCGGATATTGCGCGGGCGACCAGCAGGCTGATGCAGGAATACGACGCGGCGGTGTGGGCGCATCACGGCCTGTTTGTTTCCGGGCCGGATTTTGATACCGCCTTCGGCCTGATGCATACCATCGAGAAGGCGGCGGAAATCTACATGAAGGTGCTTTCCTCCGGCCGCCCGGCGCTGCAGACCATCAGCGACGACGACCTGCGCGCTATTGCCGGGGAATTCGGCGTGACGCTCAAGGAAGCGTTTCTGAATTGATTTTTCGTTTCCCCCAATGACTCTTCGACGCTGACTCTTTGATGAAAAACGGCGCTTGCCGTCCCCTTCGCTACGTGCTTCCGGGGGAAGCCGTCGAGGGGAGAATACCTGATGTTAGGGCCTGCTGCAGAATTGCGCTTCTGCAACAGGCCCGTTGTTTTTTTCTTTGCGACTATGGCTGTTTCTCGTTGAGCACCTGCAGCAGCGAGCGAATGCAGAGCTGTTCCTTTGCGCTCAGCCTGCGATATTGGCTTAACACCTTGGCGTCCTCCGCGGACAATTGAAAGGGAACGGCCTGTTCGTTGGGGGCGCGCTCGGCGGTGCGACCTGCGATATAATCGATGGAGGTGTTAAAGTAATCCGCTATCTGCGCCAGCGTCGCCAAATCGGGCTCCGTGCTGTGGTTTTCGTATTGATTGATGGATTGCTGACTTACGCCCAGTACGTCGGCCAGCAACTGCTGGCTTACCCCGTATTCCTTCCGCAGCCGCTTTAAATTCGGCAGCATTTCCGTCACCTCCATCCAATTTAGTTTAACAATAAAAAATGGTTAAAATAAAAGAATAATTTGTTATTGACAACAAGAGATGATTGTAATACAATAAAGAAAAGGCGGAGAAGGAGATGCGATAACAAAGCGCACGGAGAACCCGCGGAAAATGCTTCGCTGAATGAACAGGAAGGGGAGAACAAAATTGAAAAAGAAAATGGCTTGCTGGCTGCTGATTTTCCTGATGCTTTTGAGCTGCGCTCCGGCGCAAGGGCAGACGAACGCGGAAACGGATTCGAAGCAATGGGTTCTGTCGGAGGACGGGACGGTCGAGGCGCGCTTTGTTTCCTTCGAAGAGAGCGCTTATCCGACCTATAAGCTGACGCTTCAATTTCGGATCGATCAGTCGCAGGAAAGCGACGAAAGGGTTTTTAACTTTGATTTCAGCAATAAAATCAACCAATACATTGCTGAACATTCAACGGATAAAAACAGAAAGGTTAAGGTGACGTGTTCCGGGGAAATCAAGAAAATTGTGTGTGAAAATGGGACGAATTATGCGGTTTGGCTTCCCTGCACGGTGGGCGGAAAGGAGAAGGTGAATTTGCGCGCCCACGAAGATTTGGCGCGGATATTTCCGGATGATTTTGTGAATTCGGATGCGCTTTGCGCGGCTGCTTGTCTGAAAATCTGGCTGGATATAAAAGGAATTTCAACTGGCTACGATTTTTCTGATTTTAAAATGATGCCGGGAAAAGATGAAAATGTCAGGCTGTATATCTTTGATTTTACGGCGTCAAACAGGGCGGGCGGAAAAACAACCACGACAATGTATGCAAGCTACAATATTTCTGACGGGTCTGCCGCTTTCATAGATGGAAACCATGAAACTTATTTTAGAGGGGATAATGCGCCTAGGGGGATTGTGCTACTGGAAGAATTAAATGACCAATTTGACCAAGCGGTAGAAATCCCTGCCTCGTCCATTCGAAACTACCTGAAATGAAAAGGGGGAAATGTGCGTGAGCAATGAGCAAGAGCGCGCGATAGCCGCCTTTTTGATGCAGTTTGCAGGGCTGGAACGTGTTACGGCGGTTACCTTCCGGCAAAGAATCGAGCGGTTTAACGCAAACCATGGCGTGCAGCTTTCCGCTCAGCAATTCATGGACGACGGATATATTGTTTTTCATGCGCACGACGAAAGGTGCGCCGGCGCGAATGCCTTTATGAACGATGGATATTACGAGCTGACGGACAAAGCGAAAAGGACGATACGGAAATAGCCGCGGGAATGCGCGGCGCGCCAACGGCGTTTGGAAAGCGCTCTGATCGGGGTCGGGGCGCTTTTTTCTGCGCCGTTTTTTTGTTTCGGCGGCGCTTGAGCGGCTTTGAGGGGGCGATCTGACGCTTTGAGACGGCGAAATTGTCCAAATATGCATATTTGAAATACAGAAATTGCATGAATGCGCATCGATTGTTCGAATTATGTATTTTGGATGCATTTTTGCTGTATTTCGCTTGCAAATCTGCAACTGCCTGCTTATAATGTATCCAATCTTTTTTGAAGGAGATGGAAGCGATGAAGAAACTGTTGGCCTTGACGTTGATCCTGTGCCTGATGCTGCCGGCGGCGGCCATGGGCGAGAATGTAGTCAAAATCGGCGTGTTTGAGCCGTCGACGGGCGACAGCGGCGCGGGCGGCAAGCAGGAAATGCTGGGCATGCAGTATGCGAACGACCTGTTCCCCACGGTGACGATCGGCGGCGAGGAATATAAGGTTGAGCTGGTGTACGCGGACAACGCTTCCGCTGCCGACAAGGCGCCTACGGCCGCGCAGAAGCTCATCAGCGAGCATGTGTCGGTGGTGCTGGGCTCCTATGGCTCCAGCGTTTCCAATGCCGGCAAGCCCTACTTTGGCGAGGCGGGCATTCCCGTGATCGGCGTTACCTGCACCAATCCCAGCGTGACGGCGGGCAACACGCATTATTTCCGCATTTGCTTCCTCGATCCCTTCCAGGGCACGGTGCTGGCGCATTACGCCACGGAAAAGCTGGGCGCGAAGACGGCCTATTGCTTGGGCGAACTGGGCAATGATTACGACACGGGCCTGATTTATAACTTCCAGCAGGCCTTTGAGGCGATGGGCGGCGTGGTTTTTCCCGAATATTTCCAGACGGGCAATACCGATTTTACCTCCTACCTGACCAATGCCGTGATGTATGGCGCGGATGTGATCTTCGCGCCCTGCTCGCTGACGTATTCGCCGCTGATTGTCGGCGCGGCCAGCGCGCAGATGGTGAACGTGCCGCTCCTTGGCGGCGATACGTGGGATTCCAACGTGGTGGTGGAGGCTGCCGCCGGGAAGAATGTGGAGCTGTATGTTTCCACCTTCTATCAGGAGGGCGGCAACGCCGAATTTGACGCTGGCTTTAAGGCTTGGATCAACGGCGACGCTGTGAACCTTGCCAACAACAACGGCAACGACATGATTTCCGCCGTGTCCGTCATGGGCTACGACGCTTATCTGGTGGCGCTGGAGGCGCTCAAGGCGGCGGGCAGCACGGATCCCAAGGCGGTTAATGCGGCGCTGTGGGACGTGAAGCTGGAGGGCGTGACGGGCGCGATTGCCTTTGACGCGACGGGCGATGCAATTCGCGATGTGGCGTTCATCAAAACGCTCAATACGACCGACAGCACGTGGTCGCTGGCGGCGGTGCAGGGCAAGGAATAAAGCGATTTTTTTCCGATTTCATTCTGCATACGGCGCGGCGGGGGCTTTTGAGCAGTCCCCGCCGTGCGTCGTATCATGCGGGCGTCGCGCGCGGCGCGGCAGCCGAAGGAGGGTATACCCGTGAAGACCGTGCTTCCCTATCTGTTGTCCGGCATTTCGGTGGGCGGCCAGTACGCCCTGATCGCCATTGGCTATACGATGGTGTACGGCATCCTGCGCCTGATTAATTTTGCGCATGGCGATGTGTTCATGGTGTCGGGCATTCTGATGGTGTATCTGGCGGCGACGGGGCTGCCGCTGTATATCGTCGTTCCGTTGGTGCTGGCGCTGACCGCGCTGATCGGCTTTGTGATCGAGCGCGTAGCCTATAAGCCGCTGCGCGCCGCGCCGCGTATGTCGATTATGATTTCCGCCATCGGCGTGAGCTATCTGCTGCAGAATCTGGTGCTGTATATTACCGGCGGCCTGAACAAGGTGTACCCGACGCTTCCTTTTATTTCGGATTCCGTTTCCATCAACATCTTTGGCGTCGCCCTGCCCGCAACCCGTATGGTCACGCTCGTGACCCCGCCGCTGACCGTCGCGCTGGTGGCGGCGCTGGTGCTTTTGATTAACCACACCAAGCTCGGCATGGCCATGCGCGCCGTCTCCAAGGATTTTGAAACAAGCCAGCTCATGGGCATTCGCATCAACCGCGTGATTAGCGCCACGTTCATCATCGGTTCGCTGCTGGCGGGCGTGGGCTCCATGCTGTATTTTACCAATTATCCCTCCGTGGTGCAGTCCTCGGGCGGTATGCCGGGGCTGAAGGCCTTTGTCGCGGCGGTGTTCGGCGGCATCGGCTCTATTCCCGGCGCGGTGATCGGCGCGTTCATTATCGGCATTTGCGAAAACATCATCAAGGGGCTGGATCTGATGCTGATTAAATCCGGCGTGACGCACAAGATGCTGGGCCTGACCACCTTCTCCGACGCGTTCACCTTCGTTTTGCTCATCGCCATTCTGATTATCAAGCCGACCGGCCTTTTCGGTGAAAAAATGACGGACAAGGTATAAGGAAAGGGGGGGAAACGTACATGAAGCGCAAAAAGCCTGACCGCGCCGCGCTGCTCTCTGCGGCGGTCATTGCGGCCTTTTACCTGCTGGTTTTTGTCGCCGAGCAGACGATTCCGGCCTCTTCTATGCTGTTTACCGTACTGAAAAAGGGCGCGACGTATGCGCTGGTCGCCGTGTCGATGAACCTGCTGAACGGCTTTACGGGCATTTTCTCACTGGGACAGGCGGGCTTTATGCTCATCGGCGCGTATACGTTCGCTATCCTGACCATTCCGCCGGAAAGCCGCGCGATGGTGTATCAGTATTATAACGGCGGGCTTGTCCGCTTTGCGCTGCCCGTGGCGCCCGCGCTGGTGCTGGCCGGGCTGGCGGCGGCGTTCTTTGCGTTTCTGATCGGTCTGCCTGTTCTTCGGCTCAAGAGCGATTATCTGGCCATCGCCACGCTGGGCTTCGCCGAAATCATCCGCGCCATTTTTCAGTGGGATAAGCTGGGCGCAATCACCAACGGCTCGAATATGCTGCATCAGTTTCCCACGTTTTCCAGCTTCAATATCCGCAACGCGCAGGGCGAGGTAACGCTGCATCTCGCCACGCTGATTCCGCTGGTGATTGCGGGCGTGTGCATTGCGCTGATCGTGCTGCTGATTCACTCCACCTACGGCCGTGCGCTTAAGGCGATTCGCGACGATGAAATCGCCGCCGAGGCGATGGGCGTGAACCTGTTCCATCACAAGCAGCTGGCGTTTTGCATTTCCTCGTTTTTTGCGGGAATCGGCGGCGCGATGCTGGCGATGTACGCCTGCACGGTGCAGGCCAAGTCCTTTACCAGCGCGATGACGTACGAAATTCTTTTGATCGTGGTGATCGGCGGCGTGGGCTCTGTGACGGGCAGCTGCCTGAGCGCGTTTTTGTTTGTGGCGTGCTCGGAATGGTGGCTTCGCTTTTTGGACAACACCTATGTCGTCAACGGCGTGCAGGTGCCGCTTTTGCGCAACGGCTTCCGGCTGGTTGTGTTTTCCGTGATTATCATGATCGTTGTGCTCTTTTTCCGCCGGGGCATGATGGGCACGAAGGAATTGCCCGATCTGTTCCGCAGGCGCGTGAGAGAGGAGGGCGTACGATGAGCGAAAGCATTCTCAAGATCAATCATCTGACGATGCAGTTTGGCGGCGTGGTGGCGGTGAACGACCTGAACATGGAAATCAACCGCGGCGAGATTGTGGCCCTGATCGGCCCCAACGGCGCGGGCAAGACGACCGCCTTCAACTGTGTGACCGCCGTTTATGAGCCGACAAACGGCGAGGTGCTGTTTCTGGGCAGGCCGATTGCGCGCAATCATCCGTCCGGCCGCATGCGGCGGCTGTATGCCGGCGAGATGGCGGACGCCTTTCGCGGACGCAGGGTTCGCATGACGCCCGATCAGGTCACGCGTCTGGGCATTGCGCGTACGTTCCAGAATATCCGCCTTTTCGGCAGCATGACGGTGTTTGAAAACGTGCTGCTGGCGCGGCATTTGCGCCGGGAGAGCAACGTGCTGACCGCCACGCTGCGCATGAACGCGCGGGAGGAAAGCGCCATGCGCGCGGATACCGAGGCGCTTTTGCGCGTCGTGGGGCTGGAGGATGTGCGGGATGAGCCGTCCACGGCGCTGCCCTACGGCAAGCAGCGGCTGCTGGAAATTGCCCGTGCGCTGGCGACGAACCCCACGCTGCTTTTGCTGGATGAGCCGGCTGCGGGCATGAACCCACAGGAAACGGAGGCGCTGGCCGCGTTTATCCGCGATATCAAGGAACGCTTTCACCTGACGATTTTCATCATCGAGCATCACATGAACCTGATTATGGATATTTCGGATCGGATCTATGTGGTGGATTTCGGCCGCCTCATCGCGCAGGGAACGCCGGCGGAAATTCAGAATAACGACGCGGTAATCGCCGCGTATCTGGGAGGGGACGAGCCGTGAGTCTGCTGGAGATTCAGGATCTCAAGGTCGCCTACGGCGGCATCGAGGCGCTCAAGGGAATATCCTTCTCGGTGGAGGAGGGGCAGATCGTCACGCTTATCGGCGCGAACGGCGCGGGAAAATCCACCGCGCTGCGCGCCGTCAGCGGCCTTGCGCCCGTCAAAAGCGGGAAGATTCTGTACCGCGGCCAGTCGATTGGCGGCCTGAACCCGCAGAAGATCGTTTCCATGGGCGTGGGCATGGTGCCGGAGGGCCGCCGGGTGTTCCCCAACCTGACGGTGCTGGAAAACCTGAAAATCGGCGCGTATCTGCGCCGCGACGATCTGAGGGAGGATCTGAGGCATGTCTACGACCTGTTTCCGCGCCTGAAGGAACGCTCGTGGCAGATGGCGGGCACGCTGTCGGGCGGCGAGCAGCAGATGCTGGCCGTCGGCCGCGCGCTGATGATGCGGCCAAAGCTGCTGATGATGGACGAGCCGTCGCTCGGCCTTGCGCCGCTGGTAATTCGCGATATTTTTTCGATTATCAAAACGCTGCATCGCGAGGGCATGACCATTTTGCTGGTGGAGCAGAACGCTAACGCCGCGTTAAAGGTTGCGGATTATGCGTTTGTGCTGGAGACCGGGCTGATGGGCGTGCAGGGCCCCGGCGCGGCGCTGCTGGACGACCCCGATGTGAAGGCGGCGTATCTGGGAAAATCCAGGTGAATATGTATTTTCGATGTTCTTTTATTCATCTATCAATTTATCTGATAAAATGTATAAAATAAGACCGAAGCGATTCGGCCTTATTTTTTTATTATTTTGATACGAAAATCCCGATAAAACAGCAATAAATCTCAAAAAGCCAAGAAAAATGAAGCGATATTACAATGCAAAGATATATATTGTACAGAATTGATTCTGTAATTCATTCTATATTTACATCTTATAATTTTGCATGCTATAATCGCCAGCGTATTCAAGAAAAAGCCCGCATTTTCGGGCGTTAGGAGGGGAAAAGCGTGTCCAGCCAGATGATCATCCTGACCGTGATGGCGGTCTACATGCTTTTGATTATTCTCGTCGGCATTCTTTTTGCGCGCCGCTCTCAGCAGAGCAGCGAAAACTATTTTCTCGGCGGGCGTACGCTGGGGCCGTGGGTATCGGCGATGAGCGCGGAGGCCTCGGATATGAGCGGTTATCTGCTGATGGGCGTGCCGGGGTTGGCGTACTGGTGCGGCCTTGCGGACGCAGGCTGGACGGCGATCGGGCTGGCGCTGGGCACGTATCTGAACTGGCTGCTGGTATCGCGCCGCCTGCGCAGCTATTCGATTGCGGCGGGCAACGCCATCACTGTGCCGGATTTTCTGAGCAATCGCTTCCATGAGAAAAAGAAGGTTATTCTGGGCGTTTCGGCGCTGTTCATTCTGATTTTCTTTGCCGTGTATACCGCCAGCTGCTTTGTAACCTGCGGCAAGCTGTTTGCCGGGCTGTTCAACATGCCCTACCACACGATGATGTATATCGGCGCGGCGTTCGTGCTGCTCTACACGCTGCTGGGCGGCTTTCTGGCCGAGAGCGTATCCGATTTCATTCAGGCGATGGTGATGGTGCTGGCGCTGCTGTGCGTGCTGGTTGTCGGCCTGAAAAACGCGGGCGGGCTTGACGCGGTGCTTGCCAACGCGCGCGCTATTCCGGGCTATCTTTCCCTGACGCAGCTGGCCGTGCCGCTGACGGACGCGCAGGGCGTGCAGCAGTCCGCAAACGGCGCGGGGCTTTTCGGCGCGGCGGGCAGCTATGATTTTTTGCATATTCTCTCCACCGTCAGCTGGGGCTTGGGCTATTTCGGCATGCCGCAGGTGCTGCTTCGCTTTATGGCGATTCGGCGCGGAAGCGAATTGACGCGTTCCCGCCGGATTGCGACGGTGTGGGTGGTCGTTTCGCTGTTCTCCGCTGTGGCGATTGGCCTGATAGGCCGCGCGCTTTTGCCCTTTGACGCGGCGCTGGCCACGCAAAGCGGCGCGGAGAACGTGTTCGCGCAATTGTCCAAGCTGCTTTTCCATCCTGTTCTGGCCGGGCTGGTAACGGCGGGCATTTTGGCTGCGACGATCAGCTCCTCCGATTCCTACCTGCTTATTGCCGCCTCGGCGGTGTCGAAAAACCTGTATGCCGGCATTGTGAAAAAGAACGCGACGGACAGGCAGGTCATGCGCCTTTCTCGGCTTGTGGTGCTGGCGGTCGCCGTCCTGGGGCTGGTCATCGCGTGGGATGAGAACAGCGTAATCTTTCAGGTGGTTTCCTTCGCATGGGCGGGCTTTGGCGCGACGTTCGGGCCGATTATCCTGTTTTCCCTTTTCTGGAAGCGCGTAAACCGTGCCGGCGCGATTGCCGGGATGATCGGCGGCGGCGCGACGGTGTTTATCTGGAAGCTGCTGATGAAGCCGCTGGGCGGCGTGTTCGGGCTGTATGAGCTGCTGCCGGCGTTCCTTGTTTCCGCTGTGCTGATCGTCGCCGTTTCACTGGCGACCAAAGCGCCCTCTCAAGCAATGCAGAAGGAGTTTGAAGCCGCACGCCGGGATGCGAAGAAAATCTGAAAGGGAAGGGCGATTCGCCCTTGCAGACTGTCGAAAAAGCTTTTCGACAGTCTGCAAATGCAAGTCCGCTTTAGCGGTCTTGCATTTGAAACATCATTTTCCTGTAAGCCTACGGCTTACGGTCGGAAAATGATAGCGGAAGCGGTCGTTCCTACCGCTCCTCGAACCGGCAAAGCCGGTTCTGCGGATGAAAAATGAAGGGGCTGCGCCCCCTTCATTCATCCCCGGAGCTTTAACGAGACTTTTTTGACAGACAGTAAGGTTTATTCGCCCTTTGCGTCCGGGCTGCGCGGCGGAGCACGGCGTTCGCCCCATGCATGGAAAAATAAACAGATCAATGCATGCGCTCCAGGGAACGCGTCAATCGCGCCGGAGGGCATGCGTTTTTTTATGCTCCGATTCTGCTCCCCTTCTACGGAAAGAGCGCGGTGAGGAGCCATTCGCCGAATGAACAGATCCTCGCCGCGCTTTATGCATCGGATATTTTGGCGCAACGCCGTTGCGGGAAGGATTAGCCTTGGCCGTAATAGGCGTTCTTGCCGTGCTTGCGCAGGTAATGCTTGTCCTGAATATGCTGCGGCGCGCGCGCGGCGGAGGGGTCGACCTGCAGGGTATACAACGCCATTTTGGCCACCTCCTCCAGCACCGCGGCGTGATAAACCGCCTCCGCGGCGTCGCCGCCCCATGTGAAGGGGCCGTGGCACGCGCACAGCGCGCCCGCCGTCGCCGCGGGGTCAAGGCCACGCTTGCGGAAGGTTTCCACGATGACCTCGCCGGTGCAGCGCTCATAATCCTCGTCGACCTCCTGCGGCGTCAGCGGCCTTGCACAGGGAATGTCGCCGTAGAAGGAATCCGCGTGCGTGGTGCCAAGACAGGGAATATCGCGCTTCGCCTGCGCCCAGGCCACGGCGAAGGCGCTGTGGGTATGCGTCACGCCGCCGATGGTGGGAAAGGCGCGATACAGCGCCAGATGCGTTTTGGTGTCCGAGGAGGGGCGATACGCGCCCTCGATCACGTTGCCGTTTAGGTCTACGACCGTCAGCATATCCGGCGTGAGGGCTGTGTAGTCGACGCCGGAGGGCTTGATGACTACCAGTCCGCGCGCGCGGTCAAGGCCGGAAACGTTGCCCCAGGTATAGGATACCAATCCGCGCCGGGGCAGTTCCATGTTTGCCTCATAAACCTGTCGTTTGAGTGCTTCCAGCATAGCTCCTCCTTACCGCAGCGCTTGCGCCGCTGCCCTTTCCACGGGAAGACACGCCGTATAATCGCGCAGGAACGCGGCAAAGCCCGCGGCGTCCTCGGGGTTTGGCGTCAGCACGCTGACCTGCGCATTGGCGAACACGCGACGGTCCAGAAAATCCGCCAGCGTCTGGCCGGCCTGCCTTTGGGCGCGGTACGCCGCCAGCAGCGCCATGCCCCACGGGCCGCCCTCGCCCGCCGTGGTCATGACTGCGACGGGCACGTTCAGCGCGCCCGCGATCAGCCGCTGCCCCACGACCGGCGTTTTGAACAGCCCGCCGTGGCCGTTGAGGCGCTCGAGGCGCACATCCTCGTCGGCGAGAATATCCATGCCCAGCTTCAGCGTGGCGATGGCGGCGTATAATTGACAGCGCGCGAAATTTCCAAGCCCCAGCTTCGCGTCCGGACGGCGCAGGAACAGGGGTCTTCCGGCTTCCGTGCCCGTGACGGGCTCGCCCGCGAAATAATTGAAGCTAACCAGCCCGCCGCAGTCCGCATCGCCCGAAAGCGCGCTTTCATAAAACAGCCGGTAGAGCGCGTCCGTCGAAATTTCCGCTCCCGCGGCGCGAATCGCTTCGCCCAGCAGGCCGACCCACGCGTCCAGATCGGAGGTGCAGGTGTTGCAGTGCACCATTGCGACGGGCTTGCCGTCCGGCGTGGCGACCATGTCGATCTCCGGATAGACGCGGCGCAGCGGCTGCGATAGCACCAGCATGGCGAAAATGCTCGTTCCGGCCGATACATTGCCTGTGCCCGCGGCGACGGCGTCGGTAGCCGTCATGCCTGTGCCCGCGTCGCCCTCGGGCGGGCACAGGGGCGCGCCGGGCTGCAGCGCGCCGGTCGGGTCCAGCAGCAGCGCGCCCTCCGCCGTCAGGCTGCCCGCATCCTCGCCCGCCAAGAGCGCCTTGGGCAGGACGTCGCGCAGCGTGAAGGGCAGCGCCGCCTCGCGCAGCAGCGCGTCGAATTTTTCGGCCATTTTGCGGTCGTATTGCCCATCCGCGCCGATGGGGAACATGCCGCTGGCTTCGCCCGCGCCCAGCACGCTTTGGCCGGTCAGCCGGGCGTGGATGTATCCCGCCAGCGTGGTCAGCCGCGCAATCTGGCGCACATGCGCTTCGCCATTGAGCATGGCCTGATATAAATGCGCGATGCTCCAGCGCTGCGGAACATTGAAATCAAACAGCGCGGAAAGGCGTTTGGCCGCGTCCTGGGTGGTGGTGTTGCGCCATGTGCGGAAGGCGGCGAGCTGCCGTCCGTTCCGGTCGAAGGGCAGATAGCCGTGCATCATGCCGGATATCCCCATGCCGTCCAGATGCGTCAGCGGACGGCCGAATTTTGCGCGATAGGCCGCGGCCATTTCGGCGTACGCGGCGCGAACGCCCGCCCAAGCCTCGTCGAGGCTGTAGGTCCAATAGCCGTTCTCATAACGGCTTTCCCAGCCGAACGCGCCGGCGGCGACGGGCGAAAAGGTTTCGTCGATCAATACGGCCTTGATGCGCGTCGAGCCCAGCTCAACGCCCAGATAATGCCTGCTCATGATGTTTCCTTCTTTCGTTTACGGCTGCGCCGGCGCAAAGCGGACGACGCTCCAGCTCAGGGCGGGAATACGAACCTCCGCCCGCCCGCCGTCAACGGTCGCCGCGGGGCCCGGGGCGGGGATTACGTTGTTGGGATGCTCCGCTGTGTTGACGGCCTTGACGTCGTTGTGATGCAGCAGGATATGCTCGCGGAAGCGAAGTTCGTCAAAGGCGCGCAGATCAACGTGCAGCACGCAGTCCTCGCGCATATCGCGGTTGACGGCGAAGAGCGTCACGCCGCCGTCCTCGTCCATGGTCGCCGTAGCGTCCAGCACGGGCACGCCCTCGTAATCGCTGCAGTCGTACACGGGCGAAACCACCAGCGCGCGCAGCGCCGTGCCGCGGGCATAGCGGGAGGCGTGCATGAAGGGATAGAAGATGGTCTGCGCCCAGCAGGCGCCGCCGTTTTGCGTCATAATGGGCGCGATGACATTCACCAGCTGCGCCATGCAGGCGATCTTCACGCGGTCGGCGTTGCGCAGGAAGGTGATGAGCATGGAGCCAACCAGCAGCGCGTCCTCGAAGTTGTAGACGTCCTCCAGCAGCGGCAGCGCGCGGTTCCATTTATCCCGCTTCCAGATTTCCTTGTCCTGAGCGTGGGAATGATACCATACGTTCCATTCGTCAAAGGAAAGGT
Organism: uncultured Clostridia bacterium; assembly: GCA_934632155.1. Classification (GTDB taxonomy): domain Bacteria; phylum Bacillota; class Clostridia; order Christensenellales; family Aristaeellaceae; genus RUG563. Next base: position 46,212 of record CAKTXZ010000003.1, read on the forward strand.
TCAATTGCTTCTTGCTGTGCTTTTTGCCGCGCACCGCGTCGCAGGTGGAAACGACGGCCTTGATGAACGCGTCCAGATCCATGCTGCGGGCAAGGAAGCCGGGCGTGTCGTTGGTGGGGTTGCCGTAATAGCGGTGAAGGGATACGTAGTCGATCTGGTCGTAGCATTCGTCCAGCATGCGGTATTCCCATTCGCCGAAGGTGGGCATGCCGCTGCCGGAGGAGCCGCAGGCCACCAGCTCGATCGTGGGATCGACCCATTTCATCATCTTGGCCGCTTCGCATGCGACGCGTCCGTATTCGGCGGCGTTCTTGTGCCCCATTTGCCAATTGCCGTCCATTTCATTGCCAAGGCACCACAGCTTGATGCCCAGCGGCTGCTCCGCGCCGTTTTGGCGGCGCAGATCGCTCCAATAGCTTCCGCCTGGATGGTTGGCGTATTCGACCACGTTTCGCGCCGCGTCCGGGCCGCGCGTGCCCAGATTCACGGCGTACATGACCTCTGAGTCCGCCTTTTTCGCCCAGTCGGCGAATTCGTGCAGGCCGACCTCGTTGGTTTCGGTGGTGAACCATGCCAGATCCAGCCGCCGGGGGCGTTTTTCCTTCGGGCCGATGGAATCCTCCCAGTTGAAGCCGGAAACGAAGTTGCCGCCCGGATAACGCACCAGCGGCACGCCCAGCCTGCGCACCATGTCAATCACGTCGCGGCGGAAGCCGTTTTCGTCCGCCGTGGGGTGGCCGGGCTCATAGATGCCGCCGTATACGGCGCGCCCCAGATGCTCGATAAACGAGCCGTAGATGCGTTGGTCGATCTTGCCGACGGTGTAATCCTTGTCCAGAATCATGACTGCCTTTTTCATGAGGGTACGCTCCTTTTTGGGTGTCCGCTTGGCGAAGCTGGTTTGGTAAGGCGTTTTTCTTTCCTGCTTACTATAGCATTTTTCTCACCGGCTGTCAACGCGCGGAGGTTTCCCAAGGCGGCGCATCATGCAAGGGGGGCAAAAAACGGCGTATTGACGCGCGGCGGCGGGCATTGTATAATGATGCCGGAAAACCGCGAAACGGTTTCCCCGGTCGGCGGCGCGGTGCGCGGCTGATTGCTGAAAATTGAAGAACGCCGCGTTTCGGCTCCGGTTCGCCGGATGAGAGGGAAGTTCGGTGCAATTCCGTCGCAACAGCCATTACCGTAATCGGGTTCGCCCGTAAGTCGGAATACTCGCCGGGACGCGCAGTACGGGTTTGCCGCATGCATGTGCGGCACGCTTTTGGCTCTGAAAAGCGCGGCCGTTTGTCCAGCAGGGAGGAAAGGGTATTTTCCTCTTGTTTGCGTTAGGAAAAGCCGCTGCGCCGATCGGAAACGAAGGCTGCGCGGCGTTTTTTTGTGGAAAGGAAGCGCGCTGTGTCGTATACGAGGGAGGATTGCCTGACGCTGCTGCGCCAAAAGCGCGAAGCGTTGCGGACTGCGGGCGAGGAGCGGTATCCGCGGCGCGGCGATTTTTCGGAGCCGGAGGCCGCCGCAATCAAGGCGTTCCTCGGGCCGTGGCCGCGTGCGCTGGAGGCGGCGGGGGTGAAGCCGCCAAACGCCGCGCGGGAGGAAAAGCGCCTGCGCCGGCGTGCTGCGGGCAGGCAGCGCGCGCGGCAGCGCAAGCTCGCGGCGCGGCAAAACGCTCAAGCATCCCTGAACGATGGTCATCCGTCCGACGCGCCGTAAGGCGCCGGGCTGACGATAGATTTTCAAAAAGAAAAAAGGAGTGAAAAACCAATGAAAAAGTCGATTGCATTGCTGCTTGCGTTCGCGCTGTGCGCGGTGCTGCTGCCTGCTTGCGCGCAGGACGCGCCCATCGTGTACGTTACCATCGCTAACGGCGATTTGGTGCTTTCACAGGCGAAGGTCGCGGTAGAGGACGCGGACAACGACGGCGCGCTGACCATCGCGGACGCGCTGTATCTGGCGCACGAGAACGCCTTTGACGGCGGCGCGGAAGCGGGCTTCAAGGCCGAAATGGGGCAATACGGCCTGATGCTGACCAGGCTGTGGGGCGTGGAAAACGGCGGAAGCTACGGCTATTATGTGAATAACGCCTTGGCCATGGGTCTGGCCGATCCCGTTGCCGACGGCGACTATATCAACGCCTTCGTGTACACCGACCTGACTGCGTGGTCGGATACGTATTCCTTCTTTGACCAGAGCGCGTGCGAGCCGGGCGAGGCGACGCTGACGCTGTACACCGTGGGCTTTGACGAAAATTATGTGCCGGTGCACAATGCACTGTCCGGGGCGGAGCTGACCATCAACGGCGAAAAAACCGGCGTGCTGACGGATGAAAACGGCCGCGCAGCCATCACCGTTCAGGAAGGCGACATGGTGAGCGCCGTGTGCGAAACCGGCGTGCTGGTGCCGCCCTGCTGCGTGTGCCGCGCGGCGGAAGAAGCCGGGAAAGCGGCCTGAGGCGCATGCGCGCAGGGGCCTGCACGATCAAAAAACGAATGCTGGCGGGGGTGCTGGCGCTGCTGCTTTGCTGCGCCGCCGCCCCCGCTTCGGCGCAAAACGCCGCCCGGGACGTATGGACCCGGGAGGGCGTTTTGGCGTATCTTCCGGATACGGACGCGGGCGGGCAATTGAGCCGATGGACGCAGGATACGCTGCCCGGTCTGGTCGGCGCATCCGGAGAATGGTATTTTCTGGCGCTTCGGCAGTATGACCCGACGCTGCCGTTTTCCGCGTATGCCAAGGCCTTAACCGATTACGCGCAAACACAGACGGCGGCGAGTGCCGTTACGCGGCAAAAGCTGGCGCTGGCGCTGCTGGCCTGCGGGCGGGGTGAGGACGCCCTTGTCCGCGATGTGATGGCGACGACGCCGGGCGCGCAGGGGGTCATGAGCTGGATTTTTGCGCTGCACCTGATGAATAACGGCGCGCAGGGCGGACAAATGCCGCCGGACGAGGCGGCGCAGCGGCTGCTGGCGCTGCAAAGGGCGGACGGCGGCTGGGCGGTTATGGGCGAGGGAAGCGACGTCGACGTGACCGCAATGGCGCTGCAGGCGCTTGCGCCGCGCAGGGACGATCAGGCCGTCGCCGCAGCGGTCGAACGCGCGCTGGCGCTGCTTGCGGCGCGGCAGATGGATGACGGCGGCTTTGCGAGCATGGGCGTACCCAACGCCGAAAGCACGGCGCAGGCGATCGTCGCGCTGTGCGCGCTGGGGATCGATCCCGCGTCGGACGCGCGTTTTTTGCGCCCGGGCGGCTCGGCCGAGGATGCGCTGGCAGCCTATCGCCTTGCCAACGGCCGCTTTTCGCATACGGCGGGCGGCGCGGAAAATGAAATGGCCACGGTGCAGGCCCTTTGCGCGCGGGTGGCGCTGGAGCGCCTGCGCGACGGGCGGGGCAGCCTGTATCTCTTCGAGCCGCTGCCGGCGCGGACGGCGCTTTCGTGGCGCGGCGTCGCGGTGATAAGCATTTGCGCGCTGGGCGCCGCGGTCATGCTGGCGCTTTGGGGGACGAAAAAGCGGCGCGCGTCGAATTTCGTGCTGGTTGCGCTGGTATGCGGCGCGCTGTCGCTGGCGGCGCTGAACGTTCGCGTTGCGCTGCCGGGGGCGTATTACGGCAGCGCAACGCCCAAGCAGGCGACCGGCGAGGCGACGCTGAGCATTCGCTGCGATACCGTGGCGGGGCGCGACGGTTGGCCGGCAGACGGCGTGCTGCTGCCTGAAACGGCGCTGCCGCTGGCGGATGGCGAAACGGTGTACGACCTGCTTTTGCAAGCGGCGCGGCAATACGGCCTGCTCTTGGATTGCCGGGGCACGGCGGGCGGCGGGCGATTGGCGTATGTGGCGGGCATCAGCCAGCTGAGCGAATTTGACTACGGCGATCTGTCCGGCTGGATGTATCAGGTTAACGGCGAAGCGCCGGGCGTGGGCTGCGGCGAATACGCGCTTTCGGACGGCGACAGCGTCGTATGGCGATACACCACCGCGCTGGGGCGGGACTTGGAATAGCTTCTGAAAGGGGAAAAAGCATGCGGGCCTTTGCGGCGCTTCATCCGCTGACGCTGGTTGTTTATTTCATGGCTGTGCTGCTGCCCACGGCGCTGTGCATGCATCCCGTGCTGCTGGCGCTGTCGCTGCTGGGCGCGGTGGCGCTGTACCGAACGCGGCAGCGCTTCAGCCTGCAGTCGTGCCTGACAGCCATCGGTTTATTTCTGTTTTTTACGGCGCTGAACCCGCTCTTTTCGCACCGCGGGGCGACGGTGCTGCTGGTGGTGAACGATCAGCCCGTCACGTTGGAGGCAACCGCGTGGGGCGCGGCGGCGGCGGGCATGCTGCTTTCGGCGCTGTATTGGATGCGCACATTTTCGATGGTGATGACGGCCGACCAATGGATGGCGCTGCTGGGCGGAGCGTTTCCGCGGCTTTCCCTGCTGCTTTCGCTTTCCCTGCGGCTGGTCTCGCTGCTTCGCCAAAGGCTTGGGCAGATTCGCGCGGCGCAGCGGTGCGTGGGCTTGTACAAGGAAGAAAGCGCGCTGGGACGCATCCGGGGCGAATGCCGCGTGTTTTCCGTCCTGACCGTATGGGCGCTGGAAAACGGCGTTATCACGGCGGACAGTATGTCCGCGCGGGGCTATGATATCGGGCGGCGCACGGCGTATACCGATACGCGCCTGACGCGCGGCGACGCGGTTTATCTGGCGCTGACGCTGGCGTTTGCGCTGCCTGTTGCGGCTGCGCTGGCGGCGGGCGGGCTGCGCTTTGCGTATTATCCGCATGTGGCGGCGGATATTGCCGGGCAGGCGGTCGCGCTGTCCGCGTACGCGTGTCTGGCGCTTTTACCGTCTGTTTGGGAGGGAGTGGAAAAACTGCGATGGCGCTGCTTGCGGTCGAGCATCTGAGCTTCACCTATCCGTCGGGCGCCGAGCCCGTGCTGCGGGACGTTTCCTTTACGCTGGAGGCGGGGGATTTCGCCGTGCTGCTGGGTGCGACGGGAAGCGGAAAATCCACGCTGCTGCGCTGCCTGAAGCGCGAGATTGCTCCGCGCGGCGAAATGACGGGGAAAATCCTTGTGGACGGCGCGCCGCTTTCCGCCCTGTCCGCGCGCGAGAGCGCGTGCCGCATCGGCCTTGTGGGGCAGCGCCCCGAGGAGCAGATCGTGACGGACAAGGTATGGCACGAATTGGCCTTTGGGCTGGAAAACATGGCGGCGCCGCGCGACGAAATTCGGCGGCGCACGGCGGAAATTGCCTGCTTTTTCGGTATTGAGGACTGGTTCGAGCGGGATACGGCGAGCCTTTCCGGCGGACAGAAGCAGCTTTTGAATCTGGCCTCGGTGATGGCGATGCGTCCGGAGGCGCTGCTGCTGGACGAGCCGACCGCGCAGCTGGATCCTATTGCTGCGGGGCGTTTTCTGGATATGCTGCGCCGGCTGAACGCGGAGCTGGGGTTGACCGTGCTGCTCGTCGAGCACCGGCTGGAGGAGGCGCTGCCCATCGCCGGGCGCGCGCTGGCGCTGGAAAGAGGACGGCTGATTGCCTGCGGCGATACGCGCAGTGTGGCGCGCATGCTGCGGGAGAAGCCGGCGTTTCTTCCGGCCATGCCTGCCGCCGCGCGCTTTGCCGCGCAGCTGAACGCCGCGGAATGTCCGCTGACCGTGGGGGAGGGGCGGCGGCTGCTGGCTGAGCGGCATGTGCCGGGCAAGACGCTGCCGATCGCGCAGGCGCGGACGGGCGAAGCGGCGCTGTCGCTTTCGCAGGTCTATTTTCGTTATGACCGTGCGGCGGCGGATGTGCTGCGCGGCGCGACGCTGACGGTGTGCCGGCAGGAAATTTTCTGCCTGCTGGGCGGCAACGGCGCAGGAAAATCCACGCTGCTTTCCTGCGCGGCGGGCGTGGCGCGGCCCTATGCGGGCAGCGTGCGGGTGTTTGGAAAAAGCGTTCGCAAATACGCCGGGCAGAGCCTGTACCGCGATTGTCTCGCGATGCTGCCGCAGGATGTGCAGGCGCTGTTTCTGCGGGATACCGTGGCGGAGGAGCTTGCCGACGCGCAGGCGGATGCGTTGCTTCTTCCCCTTGACTTTTCGCCGCTCTTGGACAGGCATCCCTATGACCTGTCGGGCGGGGAGCAGCAGCTGCTGGCGCTGTGCAAGGCGCTGGCGCAGCGGCCGCGGCTTCTGCTGCTGGACGAGCCGACCAAGGGGCTGGACGCGTTCGCCCGGCTGCGGCTGACGGCGCTGCTCAGGGCGCTTCGCGAACGCGGCATGACGATTCTGTGCGTGACGCACGATGTGGAGTTTGCCGCCGCCTGCGCCGATCGCTGCGCCCTGCTTTTCCGGGGCGAGGTGCTGGGCTGCGATACGCCGCGGGCGTTTTTCGCGGGAAACGGCGCGTATACCACGGCGGCAAACCGTATGGCGCGCGGTATATGCGACACGGCGGTGACGGTGGAGGATTTACGCGCCCTGTGCGGGAGGGAAACGACATGATCGTGATTCAAAGCCCGCGGGCGCGCCGGGCGCTGCGCGTGGCGATTCCCGGCCTGCTGATGCCGCTATTGGCGGTGAGCGGCGGGGCGCTGCTGGCGGAAAGGTATTATCCGCTGCTTATTCTGCTGTGCACGGCGGCTTCGCTGGCGCTGTTTGCGGCGGGCTTTGAACGGCGAAAAACGGGCGCGCGGCGGCTGGCGCTGGCGTGCGTGATGACGGCGCTGGCTGTTGTGGGGCGCTTTATTCCTTTTTTGAAGCCCATTGCCGCCGTGACGATTTTGACGGCGCTGGCGCTTGGCGGCGAGGCCGGGTTTCTGGTCGGCGCACTGACGGCGCTGATTTCAAATTTCTACTTTGGTCAGGGGCCATGGACGCCCTTTCAGATGCTCGCCTTCGGCCTGATCGGGCTGGCGGCGGGCGCGCTGAGAACAAGCCTGAAGAAAAGCAGGCCGCTTTTGCTGCTCTACGGCGCGCTTGCCGGCGCGGCGTATTCATGGATGATGGACGTGTGGACGGTGCTGTGGTACGACGGCGGCTTCACCATGGCGCTGTATCGTGCGGCGCTGCTTTCCGCGCTGCCCTATACCGTGCTTTATGCGGCGTCTAACGTGCTGTTTTTGGCCGTTTTTGCATCCTCGACCATTCGAAAGCTGGATAGGCTGGTGATGAAATACGATCTGTAGTCCGTTTTTCGGGCTGTTTGCGCCTTCCATTGCGGGTGGGCGGCAATCATGGTATAATGATTAGGAAAATCGCGCAGCGATTTCTCCGGGTCAGCGGGACGCTGGAAGCGTTACGCTGACAATCATGGTATAATAGATTAGGAAAATCGCACGGCGATTTCTCCGGCCCGGCGGGAGGCTGCGGGCGGCAGGCCGGCAACCGGTGAATGCTTCAAAGACGGGAGGCAATTAAATGAAAAAACGCGTTGGGGCGGCGCTGCTGTGCCTGCTGTGGCTGCTGGCATGGGCTGCGCCGGCGGAATCGACGTGGACGCAGGCGCGCTTTGCTTCCGTAACGGCCGCGCTGGCGGGCGACGAGCCAAGCCCCGTTCCGGGCGATATGCGCATTCGGCCCAGCCGTGATCTGCACGCGGGCAAGGCGCGCAGGGAGCTGTTCCCGCTGCTGCTGCTGAGCACGGACGCGCAGGACATGCGCGAGAACTATGGCCGTACGGACGCGGCGCTGCTGTGCCTGATTCATCGCGACACCGGCGCGGTGCGGGTGATTACCCTGCCGGTTGAGGCGCAGGCGCAGCTTTCCGGGCTGCCGGGCACGGTCGCCCTGCGGTATGCCGCCTGCTTTGGCGGGCCGCTGCTGACGGCGCAGACGGTCAACGAGCTTCTCGGCGCGGGCGTGAAACGCTACTGCGCGGTGAACGATGAGGCGTTCGCCTGCGCGGTAAACGCGCTGGGCGGCGTGACGCTGACGCTGAGCGAGAGCGAGGGCGACGCGCTGGGGCTGGCGCAGGGAGCGCAGCGGCTTTCGGGCGAACAGGCGCTCCGATACGTTCGGCTGCGGCGCGGGGACGGCGCGTCGCGCCCGCAAAAGCTGCTGGAGGCGGTATATCGCCAGATGCTGGAGGGACGAAACGTCGACGCGCTGATGACGATGGCGGATACGATTCTGCCCTTTATCGATACCAACCTGACCGGAAGCGACGTGATGGATATTCTGTTTGCGCTTTGCGAGCAGGAAACCCTCGGCGCGTATACGCCGGACGCTTTGCCGGATTTTTCCGAGGCGACCGTCAAGGACTTTCAGCGGCTTTTGCAGGAGGAGGCGGGCCAATGATCGTTTGCGTATCGATGAACCCCAGCATGGACAAGGCGCTGACCACGTCCGCCTTTTCACCGGACGCGCCCAACCGTGTGACGGTGGAGCGGCTTGATTTGGGCGGCAAGGGCGTGAACGTGGCGCGCACGCTGGCGGCGCTGGGGGAAAAAACGGCGTATGTCGGCTTTGATTACCGGAGCGCGCCGGTGCGCAAGGGGCTGGCCGATTGGCCGATTGCGCTGCATACCGTGCCCCTTGACGGTGAGCTGCGCACGAACATCAAGCTTCGGGATGAGAAAACGGGCGGGACGATTGAAATCAACGAGCGCGGCGCGGCGGTAACGAAGGCGCAGCTCGATGCGCTGGGCGAGCGGCTGCTCGCGCTGTGCGGCGCGGGCGATTATGTGATCTTTTCCGGCAGCATGCCGCCCGGCGTGCCGATGGAAACGTATCGCGACTGGTGCCGCGCTGTGTGCGCGCGCGGCGCGCTGCCCGTGGCGGATTGCGACGGCGCTGCGCTGGCGCTGGCGCTGGAGGCGGCTCCGGCGCTAATCAAGCCTAACGCGCAGGAATTTTTCGCGTTGACGGGCGCGTGCGCAGAGGCGGACGCGCAAGCGCTGGAGGCCTGCCGTGGGCTGCATGCGCGCGGCGTGGGCATGGTTTGCCTGTCGCGCGGGCCGAAGGGGGCGTTATTGTCCGTTGGCGGCGCGGCGTATGCCTGCCCGGCGGCGGATGTGCCCGTTCGCGGCGTGCAGGGCGCGGGGGATGCAATGCTCTCCGGCCTTGTCGCGGCGCTGCGGCGCGGAGAAACGCCGCCCGCGGCGCTGCGCTATGCCTCCGCCGTGGCGGGCGCGGCGGTGATGCGCGCCGGTACGCAGACCGCCAGAGCGCAGGACGTGGAGGCGCTTTTGCCACAGCTTTCCGTGCGCGCGCTGTAAAGCGGAAGGGCCGCTTCACTCTTTGTCCAAGATCTTTTGAAAAATGCAGTCGGACTGTTATCGGCGCTTGTTCTAAATTTGTGCTTTCCACCCGAACGCCTTGCACGGCCGGGTGGCTTTTGCGTATAATGGGGCGAATCGAAAGATACCTTTTAGCAAAAGAAGGAATGGGTTATGCCGAATTTTTCTTTATCGGACGAAGTGTTTATCGCGGCGGCGCACCGCTTTCCGACGCCCTTTTATCTTTATGACGAGCGCGGCATTCGCGACAGGATTCGGGCGCTGAGGAACGCCTTTGCCTGGGCGCCCGATTTTCAGGAATATTTTGCTGTTAAGGCGCTGCCTAACCCGCATATTCTGAAAATTTTTCAGGAGGAGGGCTGCGGGCTGGACTGCTCGAGCGAATGCGAGCTGCTTCTGGCCGAGCGGCTGGGGCTTTCGGGTGAAAAGATTATGTTTTCCGCCAACGCGATGCCGGCATGCGAATTTGACCATGCGCGGCGGCTGAACGCGCTGATGAATCTGGACGACAGCAGCGACGTGGACACGCTGGCCGCGCACGGCGGCATTCCCGAAACGCTGTGCATGCGCTACAATCCGGGCGGGACGTTTACCCTTGGCACGGCGATTATGGGCGCGCCGGGCGAATCCAAATACGGCTGGACGAGGGCGCAGCTGTTTTCCGGCGTCGGGCGGCTCAAGGCACTGGGCGTGAAGCGCTTCGGCCTGCATGCCTTTTTGGCGAGCAACGCCGTGGACAACGCCTATTACCCCACGCTGGCGGGCGTGCTGATGACGCTTGGACGCGAGCTGTCCGAATTTTCCGGCCTGCCGCTGGCGTTTGTCAACCTTTCCGGTGGCGTGGGCATTCCCTATCGCCCGGAGCAGCTGGCGGTGGATATCGACGCTGTGGGCGAGGCGGTATGCCGGGAATATGCGCGCGTGCTGGGCAAGCCGCAAAAGGACGGCCCCGCCGTTAAGACCGAGCTGGGACGTTATATGACCGGCCCGAGCGGCTGGCTGCTGACCCGCGCGATTCACAAAAAGGAAATTTACAAGACCTATATCGGCGTGGATGCGTGCGCGTCGAACCTGATGCGTCCGGCGATGTACGGCGCGTATCATCACATCCATGTTTGCGGAAAGCGGGAGCTGCCCGCCGATCATTGCTATGATATTACGGGGTGCCTGTGTGAAAATAACGATAAATTTGCCGTGGACAGGATGCTGCCCGAGATTGCGCCGAACGATCTGCTGGTGATTCATGATACGGGCGCGCACGGCTTTTCCATGGGCTATCAATACAACGGCCGCCTGCGCAGCGCGGAAATTCTCTACACGGAAAGCGGCGATTTTCGCCTGATTCGCCGTGCCGAAACGCCGGAGGATTACTTCGCCACGCTGGTGTGAGCCGCAGAGAGAAGGGGCGAGGCTTTCCTGATTTCGCGAAGGCGGCGGACAAAGAAAAGCGGCGCAAGCCGCGCGCTGGCAGGAATAATTCGCAAAGGCGGAGCGTGAAGGCTTCTTATAAAACCTGCAAAGTATAGATCCGGCATGAAAAAGGATAGATCCGGCACAGCTTGCAATTTTTCCGCGCGCTTGCTATAATAAACGCCGTATGTCGAAAGGGGGAATGCCGATGAAGATTTGTTCGCTGCGGGCTAAGGATGTTACCGTTCTGGCCATGCTGACAGCGCTGAATGTGGTCATGGCGGAGGTGATGAAGTTTCCGATCATTCCCAAGGTGCTGGAATTGTCCTTCGGCTTTGTGCCCATCGCCGTAACGGGCATGCTCTTTGGCGCTGTTCCAGCCATGGCGGTCGCCGTGACGGGGGATATTATCGGCGCGCTGATTTTTAGCGCGGGGGACTTTTTCTTCGGCTATACGCTTACCGCGCTGACGACGGGCCTGCTCTACGGCCTGTTTCTGCATGCGGAACGGACGCCGGCGGGCGCGGGCCGCATTGCGCTGTGCCAGCTGCTGGTGTCGCTGATCTGCTATGCCGGCATGAATACGCTGTGGGCGTATGTAATGGGCTATGCCAGAACCAGCCAGTATATTATTACGCGTTTGACGGTTAACGCCGTGGCGTATCCGGTCTATTATCTGGTGCTGCGGCTGCTGGTTCGGTATCGGAAAACGCTGGAAAGCGCGGTGCACTGAATATGGACGATACAAAAGCAATTCTTTCAGAGCTCAAGCGCCTGTATCCCAACCCTGCGCCCGAGCTGCATTTTACCAACCCCTACGAAACGCTGGTGGCCACCATCCTCTCCGCCCAGTGCACGGATAAGCGGGTGAACATGGTCACGCCCGCCGTTTTTCGGGATTTTCCGGACGTTTACGCCATGGCTGCAACGACGCCGGAAACGCTTTATCCGTATGTAAAAAGCTGCGGCTTCCAGAGCAAGGCGGCCAACATCGTCGCGGCGTGCCGCATGATTGTGGAAAAGCACGGCGGCGTCGTGCCCTCCGACATGGCGGCGCTCACGGCGCTTCCGGGCGTTGGCCGCAAGACGGCCAATGTGGTCATGGCCTTTGCCTTCGGCATTCCCGCGCTGCCGGTTGACACGCATGTTTTCCGCGTAAGCAAGCGGCTGGGGCTGGCGGACGGCAAAACGCCCGAGGCCGTGGAGCGCCAGCTGATGGCGGCGATCCCGCGGGAGGACTGGCGCGACGCGCATCATCAATTGATTTTTCACGGCCGCCGCGTTTGCCACGCGCAGCGTCCGGATTGCGCCGCCTGCACGCTTTTGCGTTATTGCGCCCATGCGAAGGAGGCCTAAGGCCGCCGCCGAACGCGCCCTGCGCCGCTTCGTCCGGTTAGCGGGAGCTTCCCCGAAAGCAATAGAAAAGGCGCTCCGGCTCGGAGACCTGAACGGCTCTTTTTCGTTCGAGTCTGCCTGCCGGAGCGCTTTTTATACGATATCGATTGCTTATCCCTTCACCGTGGGCTTGATTTCGCCGGCCTTGGTCAGCGCCAGCTTGGTTACCACCGGGCCGATCAGCTCAAACACCAGCACGCCCGCCAGCACGACGGTATTGATCTGCTGGCCGAGCGTGGGAAAGCGGGATGTGACCAGTTGCGTCATGCCGATGGCGACGCCCGCCTGCGGCAGCAGCGTCAGCCCCAGATATTTGCGCACGCTCTCATCCGCATGTACGCAGGACGCGCCCGCCAGCGTGCCCAGCCATTTGCCCAGCGAACGCAGCAGCAGATACAGCACGCCCATTACGCCCACGACGGGCAGGACGGCGACGTCCAGATCCGCGCCGGAAAGCACGAAGAAGAGCAAAAACAGCGGCGGGGTGAAGCGGTCGCATTGCTCCATGAGCACCTCGTGCTGCTGGCTTAGGTTGACCATGACCGCGCCGATCATCATGCATACCAGCAGGGAGGAAAGATTCCACATATCGCACAGGCCCACGCCTGCGAGCACCAGCGCGATGGAAAGCGCCAGCTTGTTGCCGCGGGAGGCGAAAAAGCGGCTGCAATACGCCAGAATCAGCCCCAGCACGGAGCCCAGCGCCAGCGAGCCGGCGATCTCAGCCAAGGGGGAGAGCACCATGCTCTGCCACGTTGTCTGACCGCCCAGCAAGGCCTGCGCGACGGAGGTGGAAATGCTGAATACCATCAGCCCCAGCGCGTCGTCCATGGCCACCACGGGCAGCAGCATGCGCGTCACGGGGCCGTCCGCCTTGTATTGGCGCACGACCATCAGCGTGGCGGCCGGCGCCGTTGCCAGCGCAATCGCGCCCAGCAGCAGGCTGGTGGGTACATCAAAGCCGCAGGCGATTAGCCCGACGTCCACCAACAGGGCGGTGGTCATGCCTTGAAAAAAGGTGATGGTCAGCGGCGCCTTGCCGATTTTTTTCAGATAGCTGAGCTTGAATTCGCCGCCGATGGCATAGGCGATGAAGCCCAGCGCCGCTTCGGATATTACGCTCAGCGACCGTCCCGTTTCCTTGGTGACAATGCCGCCCACACACGGGCCGATCAAAAGCCCGGCAATGAGAAAGGCCGTTACGTTGGGCAGCTTCACCAGCCGCGCGGCCCGGCTGACCAGCAGCCCCGCGCCCATTGCAATGCCGATAATCAACAGCACGTTCATGCTTTTTTCTTCTCCAATCCGTCCACAAATGCCACGGGCACGCTGAACATGATGCCAGAATCCGGCGTATGCAGCCCGCCCGTCACGTCGTTGACGATCCGCTGCGCCACCTCCACCTTTTCATCCGGCAGCACCATGAAAACGGTCTTGCTGCTGCGGCTCTCGAGGGCGACAATGCTGCGAAGGCCGTAGAAAATGGGCAATTCCTCCTCGCTGTGAAGAATGCGCGCCATGCCCTTGCTGTCCAGTACGGTTGCGCCGTGCATGCCGTGCTTGTCAAATTCCTGCAGCAGCTGCTCCAGCTGCTCGGTTCGGTTCAGCACCAGCGTGAATACCTGCATAACAATACCGCCTTTCCTTGGTTCGTGCGTGTTTTGCACAATTCCATATTGTATGTCTTTTGGCGGGCAAATGCAAGCAGCGCAGACGGAAAAAACGACAAAATCTTCGCTTTTTTGCGGAACCTGCGCCCGCTGCGCGGCATAGCCTGAAAGGGAAAGGGAGGGATGAAGCGAATGAATCTTCTGCTTTGGATTGTGCTGGGCGCGCTGGCGGGCTTTCTGGCCGGCCTGCTGCTGGGCGAAACGCGCCGCCGTTTTTGGCCGCTGCTGGGCGTCGGTATTCTGGGCGCGGCGCTGGGCGGCCTGACGGCGAAGGGGCTGGGGCTTGGCGGCATCACCGGGCTGAACCTCTACAGCCTGCTCATCGCCGTGGGCGGCGCTTGCCTGCTGCTGCTGATTTTCCGTCTGCTGCGCCGGTTTTTCTGATGCGGCGGGCGAAGGCCTCCCCGGGCGCGCTTCGCCCGGGGCAGGAGGGGCCGTATTTTGAATAGCGCAGGCGCTCGGCCCGCCGGGAAATCCGATATAAGGGTCGAGCGCTTGCCGCTTCCTTGCGCGCTTTCCGTGATAAAAGCAGGAAAAGCGCGCGAAGGGACAGAATAAGCCAGTGATACCGAAAAAGTGAGGACAGGCCATGCAAACGCTGATCGAGCTTTATGACGAGCGGCCGCTGGAGAACGTGCTGAGCACGGAGATGTTCCGTCCTGCGCGGACGGTTTTCCTCTGCCCGCCCGAGATCGCGCGCTCCGCCGTGCTGCAGCGGCGGCTGCGGCAGTATTTCGCCCATCGCGGCGTGCGCTGCGAATGCGTCTTTATCGCCGTGAGCATGACGGATACGGCGGGCATTGCGGCGACGCTTTCGGACATTACGGAAAAATACCCCGACTGCGCGCTGGACATCGCGGGCGGTACGGACGCGGCGCTCTTTGCCAGCGGCGTGCTGTGCGGGCGCAGGAACATTCCCGTGTTCACCTACAGCCGCAGGCGCAACGCGTTTTATGAAATTCAAAACGCCGCCTTCGCCCGCTCGCTGCCCTGCACGCTGCGCTTTACGGTGGAGGACTGGTTTCTCATGGCGGGCGGCGCGATGCGCCCCGGCCGCGTGGATAACGCCGTGCTGGACGAATACAGCGATCTGATTCCGCCGCTGTTCAAGCTGTTCCTGCGCTATCGCCGCCAATGGCCGGCGATTGTGACGTTTATGCAGCGCGTTTCCGCGCCGGTTGACGACGCGGTTTCGCTGACGGTTGACGGCGCGTATCAGGTCAAGGGCGCGTATGGCCGCAGGATCGACGCGCCCGAGCAGGCGCTGCGCGACATGGCGGATATCGGCCTGATTGCGCAATTGACAATCGAGCCGGGCGAGCGGGTCGCTTTCCGCTTTCGGGACGAGCAGGTTCGCTTCTGGCTGCGCGACGTGGGCAGCGCGCTGGAGCTGCACGTCTATCAGGCGTGCCGCGAAACGGGCGCGTTTGACGACGTTTATACCAGCGCGATCGTGGACTGGGAGGAGGGGGAAAGCGGCCCTGACAGCGTAAGCAACGAATTGGACGTGGTGGCGACGAGTGGGGTCAGGCCGGTGTTCATCAGCTGCAAGGCCTGTCAGGTGAAGACGGAGGCGCTCAACGAATTGGCTGTATTGCGCGACCGCTTCGGCGGCCAGATTGCCCGCGCGGCCATCGTGACGGCGGAGCAGGGAGGCGCGGCCATGCGCCGGCGCGCGATGGAGCTGGGCATCGACGTGATCGACCTGAACGACTTAAAGAGCGGCGCGCTGCCCAAATGCCTGACGGCGCTGCTGCGTTGAACGGCAAAAATTGCTTTTGCCCGGACGATATGCTATGATAAAAGCAAAACGGAAAGCTTGCGAAGCAGAGCAAGGGGCGCCTTGGAAAAGGGCGCCTTGGAAAGGATGAAACGCTTCTATGCAGCATCGATTGATTTCCGCGCTGGAAAAGGTATTCCCGGACGGGCGCGGCGCTTCATTTTCCCGTTCGAGCCTGACGGCGCTTCGCGGCGAAAGCGTGTTTTTTCAATGGGCGGTTCAAAACGATACCGATTGCCTGTACGCCTGCCCGACGCTGGAAGCGCCCTTTCAGGCGACGCTGCGGCTGGTCAAGAGCGTTCCGGTGCGCTGCGCGCGTACGCCGGAGAACAGCGACGAAAACTATCTCTCATGGTCGCCCGGGCTGTATCCGGACGTGCTCGCGCCGCTTACGGGCGACGCGACGCTGCTGCCCTTCGGGCAATGGCAGGCCTTTTACGGGGAAATTGTCGTGCCGGAAGGCGCGCGGCCGGGGGACTACACGGCGACGCTGACGCTGCGCGACGTGGAGGGCGCTGTGCTGGCACAGGACGCGCTGACGCTGACCGTGCTGGACGCCGTACTTCCGCCGCAGCGGCTGATGCATACCGAATGGTTCCATGCCGATTGCTTGGCGGATTATTACGGCGTGCCTGCCTTTTCGGAGGAGCATTGGCGCATCGTGGAGGCCTTTGTGCGCACGGCTGTCCGGCGGGGATGCAATATGCTGCTTACGCCGCACCTGACGCCGGCGCTGGATACGCGCGTGGGCGGCGAACGCACCACGGTGCAGCTGGTGGATGTTTACGCGCAGGACGGCGGCTATCGCTTCGGCTTTGAAAAGCTGGATCGGTGGGTCGCCATGGCGGAGCGCTGCGGTATGAAGTATCTGGAAATGTCGCATTTGTTCACCCAATGGGGCGCAGAGGCCGCGCCGAAGGTGATGGTTTGGGAAAACGGCGCGCCGGTTCGCCGCTTCGGGTGGGACACGCCCGCGGTCGGCGGCGCGTATACTGATTTTTTGCGGGCGTATCTGCCTGCGCTGACGGCGCGCCTGAAGGCGCTGGGCGTGGCGGACAGAACGTATTTCCATATTTCGGATGAACCGCACGCGGCGCAGGTGGAAGGCTATCGCGCCGCCAAGCAGTCCGTGGCGGATTGCCTCGCGGGCTTTCCGATCATGGATGCGCTGTCCGATTATGAGCTGACGAAGGTCTGCGGCATCGCCTGCCCTATCGTGGCCGAGGACGCGCTGGAGCCCTTCCTCGCCAACGGCGTATCGCCGCTGTGGGGCTACTATTGCTGCTGCCCGAGCCGGGAAATGCCCAACCGCTTTCTGCAAATGCCCCTGAGCCGTATGCGGGCGATGGGCGCGCTGTGGTGGCGCTATGGGCTGCAGGGCTTTTTGCATTGGGGCTATAATTTCTACAACGCCGTGCATTCGGTGGCGCATATCAATCCGTTTTTGGATACCGAGGCGGGCGGCGGCTTTCCGGCGGGCGATTCGTTTCTGGTGTATCCCGGCACGGGCGGAGAGCCGTGGGAATCGCTGCGGCTGACGACGCTGCATCAGGCCCTGCAGGATCTGCGCGCGCTGACGCTGCTGGAGGAGAAGATCGGCCATAAGGCCGCGCTTGCGCTGCTGGAGCAGGACGGCGCGCTGACGATGCGCGACTATCCGCGCGACAGTCGGGCGATGGAACGCCTGCGCGAGCGCGTGAATCAGGCGCTGGCAAACGGGTAAGCCGCGCCTGCGAAGAAATTCTATGCGCCTTTACCATATGCTGCGCTGAAGGCGCGCCGGCTTCCTTGGGCGGTGAAGCGGCTGCCGGCTTCGGCTTTTGCCCGGTCGCCTGCAAAATGCGGGAAGGAAGCCTTGACTTCCGTTCAAAAATTACTTTCCCGCTTGATTTTCTTGGGCTGCTTTTCTTTGCATGGTGCACAATAGAAAAAACGGGCGCTGTTATGCGTCGGTCCAGTCTGTCCCAAAAGTCTCGTTAAAGCTCCGGGGATGAATGAAGGGGCCGCAGCCCCTTCATTTTTTATCCGCAGAACCGGCTTTGCCGGTTCGAGGAGCGGTAGGAACGACCGCTTCCGCGATCATTTTCCGACCGTAAGCCGTAGGCTTACAGGAAAATGATGTTTCAAATGCAAGACCGCTAAAGCGGTCTTGCATTTGCAGACTGTCGAAAAAAATTTTCGACAGTCCGGACGGGCGCTGTTATGCGCCCGTTCTTTATGCATTGGGGGTTATTTCCCGCGCTTTCTATACCGCGCGCCGTTTTTCCGCAGCATGCGCCGGAGCACGGCGCGCAGGCGTACCGGCCATGGCGCGGCGCGCTTGAGGACTTCGTAGTACGCGGCAAAGGGCGCGGCGTCGGCGGGATGGTTGCCGTATATCTGCGCGGCCATCGCTTCGCAAAGCGGCGCGAAGCCGGGCAGACGCTTGGCGCAGAGGCGCGCGTCGGCGCGGGCGGCAAAATCCTGCAGCGTTTCCTGCGGCAATCGCCCGCATTTTTGCAGCGCCAGCAGCAGGCAGATCGCGTCGAACAGCAGCCGCGCCCCACGCTCGGGACGGCGGGCGGCGGCGCGCCGCGGCTCAGTTTGGAAATAGCGCAGGGCAAGCAGCGCGATCAACAGCAGCAGCGCAAACAGCAGCCACAGCCAGCGCGGCGGCTGCGACCGGGGGCTTTCCTCCCCGGCGGGCGTCGGCGCGGGCGTGGTCGTCGGCGCGGCCTGATGAGGCGCGGGCGACGGGGTGGGCGCTTCGCTCGGCGCGGAGGCGGGCGTTTCCTGCTCGGGCTCCTGTTCAGGCTCGGGGCTGGGCGACGGGGTGGGAATAGGCGTGGGCGCGTTGGGCGGCGTGGTGGAATTCGGGGCGTCGCTGTCGCCGCGGTCGTTGTCGTTGCGCGGCGTAGGGTCAAAATCCAGCCAGCCGAAGCCGTTGAGATAAATCTCCGTCCACGCGTGCGCATGCTCGCCCGTTACCAGCGCCACGCCGTTTTCGTCCGGCACGGCTACATAGCCGGTTACGTACCGTGCGGGGATATCCAGCGTTCGGCATAAAACCGTCATGGCGGAGGCGAAATAGGTGCAGTAGCCTTCCTTTGCGCCCAGCAGGAACCACGCGACGAAGTCCACGTTGTCCGGCGGCGTCTGCGCGTCCAGCGTGTAGCGGTAATTTGCGCGCAGATAATCCTGCAGCGCCAGCGCCTTTTCATAGTCGGTTGCTTTACCTGCCGTAACCTGCCGCGCAATGTTGAAAATGTCCTGCTGGATGTGGCTGGGCAGGATTGTGTATGTGCGGTGAACGTCCGCGTAGTTCTCGTCCTTTTCCGCGGCGCAGGCGGCGATGATCCGTTCGGTGGCCGCGTCGCCCGGCGCGAAGGGAAGGTAGGTAACCTGATAAGCGTCGCCCGTGGCGGTGTCGCGCGTGAGGAACAGCTCGCCGGCGTTGTTGAAATAGAGCACCATGCGCTCGCTTTCCAGCTGAAGGTTTTGCGTGTGCGCGGGCGCGAACAGCGTGGTTGTGCCGCCGCTGAGCATATGAATTCGCAGCGTTTGCGGCGAAGCCGCGCCCGATGCGGCGGGCCGGTTCAGGTCAAACAGCGTATCGCGCAGCGCGGAAAAACGCGGCGAAGCGTACAGATAACGCCGGGAGGAAAGCGTGTCGTACCAATTCAGCCCCGAATAATCGTTATACGTACGTCCGCGCAGCAGCACGACGCGGTCGGTTACGACCTCCATTGCGCTGGCGCGCTCGGGAAGCGCCGGGCCGCCCAGCTGATCCTTCAATGGCTGATAGCCCTCGTCCGTCAGTGAAAAGGAGGTTCGGAAGTCGTTGAAGAGCAGATAATCCTCCATAAACTGCCGCACCCGATTCGCGGCCTTTTCCCCCGCGGGCAGCGGAGAGGGCCGTGCGGGCGTGAGGAAAAAAGCGCAGGCGGTCAGCAGCGCCGCGATGACCAGCGCCATCCAATGCCGCGCGTTGGCGCGCATGAGCATAATCAGCAGCCCGGCGGCGGCGGGAAGCGCGTAGAGCAATAGCTGCGCCCGCCCGTCGAACAGGAAGCACAGCCCGATCGTCAGCGTAACGCACAGCACTGCCAGCGGGATGGTATCGTCCCACGCCAGCGCGCAGGCGAGCAGCGAAAACAGCATGCATAATGTCAGCCGCGCCGTATCGGCGTAGGGCAGCGCCGCGTCGGGTATGCCGCGAAGGGACAAAAACGCGGCCTTGGCCAGCTGCACCGCCGAAAAAACGGGTCCGCCGCCCAGCGCGCCCCATGCGCCCAGCGCGACCAGCAGCGCTACGGGCAAAAGCCATTTGCGCTGCAGCCGCACGGAAAACAGCGCCTCCAGCGTCAGCGTCATGCCGCCGCATAAAAGCGCGGCGGGCCAGAGCGGCTGCGCGGGAAAAATCGCGCCCAGCGCGCACAGGCTCATGCCCAGCGAAAGCAGCAGCGCGGTCAGAAAACGCACGGCGCCCTCGCGTATTTTGGCGTTAGGCAGGCGTAACATAGCACACCTCCACCAAATGATGCTGCAGACTTGCAACAAAGGGCTGATAGGACGGGTCGTCCGGCCTGAACGTCACCAGATACAGCCGCACGCTGGGCCCCATGCGCCGGATGTGGCCGACGGCTTCGACAATCGGCGCGTTCAGGCGGGTGGTGATGACGATCGTAGCGCCCGTTCGGCGCATGCGGCGCAGCTCCAGATTCAGTACGCGGGAAAAATCCTCGTCCTCGTCAAAGGCTTGCGACGCCAGCATTTCCTGCAGCAGGGAAAAGGCCGCCGCATTGTCGGACGAAAACTCGTTTGCGCCCTTTCCGTAGATGGGCAGCCGCACGGGGCTGCCGTCGTCCGTTTGCAGGCGCGCCACCGCCACCGCCGTTTCGCACAGCGCGTCGCGCAGGCGCTCCTTGCCCTCGGGCAGGCCCTCGCCGCCGCAGGGCGCTGCGCAGTCCAGCAGGATCAGGGTGTCAGGCGGCGCGGGCGTTTCAAACCGGCGCACCACCAGCTCCCGCCGGCGGGAGGACAGCTTCCAGTGAATCCGCTTCATGGCGTCGCCCGGGCGATAGGCGCGGGTATCCTCCGGCGCGTTGTAGTCCTCCTGGGTGCGGCTCAGCGCGGCGCCGCCTTCGTCGCCAAGGTTCAGGGTGGGCTTGTCGATATGGAAGGGCTTGGGCAGCACAAGCAGCGCCTCCCGCAGCGGCGGCGCTTTTTTCTTCATTTCAAATAGGCCGAATAGATCGGTCACGATTAGTTGCTTTATCCCCGCCTCCGTGCAGCCGACATGCCGCGCCGCAAGCGTCAGTCGGCGCTGATCGTCATGAAAGGGCGGCAGCGGCGCGGCGTATTCGTTCATTTGGCCGCCCGAAAGATAGCGCACCGTGACGGGCGCGACCGGAAGCGGGCAACGCTGCCAGAGCGTCAGGTTCAGCTCCGCCGTTTCCCCGCGGACGACCGCGCGCGCGCCGAGCCATTGCCTGCACCCCAGCGAAAGGCGCGCCAGCAGGCAGCTGACCAGCGCGTAGGCCATGACCGCCGACAGCAGCGCCGCGATGAAATAATACAGCGTACCGCCCACGGACAGCGCGCACAGCCATGCGGCGGCGAGGGCGGAGGCCATGCCCAGCCCGCGGCGCGTCATCGTCCGGTCGGCACGGGCACGGTCTCAATCAGCTGGGACAGCACCTGCTGTGCCGATACGCCCTTCATGCGCGCCTCGGGCGTAAGAATCAGGCGGTGGGAAAGCACGGGCAGCGCCATGCGGCGAATATCGTCGGGCAGCACGTAATCGCGCCCGGACAGCAGCGCGCAGGCCTGCGCAGCCCGCAAAAGCGCAATCGCTCCGCGGGGGGATGCGCCAAGCTGCAGCGCGGCGTGCCCGCGCGTCATGGCTACGATGCTGGCGATATAGCTGCGCGCCTCGCGGCTGGCGTATATCGTGCCCACCTGCTCCTGCATGGCGATGATTTCCTCCGCTCCGCATACGGGCGCGAGCGTCTGCATGGGCTTGACCTGACCGCTATAGCGTTCCAGCACGTCGATTTCCTCCTCGACGGTGGGATAGCCGATGGCAATGCGCATGAAGAAACGGTCCATCTGCGCCTCGGGCAGCGGATACGTTCCCACAAAATCGACGGGATTTTGCGTCGCCAGCACCATAAAGGGCTTGGGCAGAAGGTGCGTTACGCCGTCGACGGTTACCTGCCCTTCCTCCATAACCTCCAGCAGGCTGGACTGCGTTTTGGGCGACGTGCGGTTGATTTCGTCCGCCAGCACGATCTGGCTCATGACCGCGCCGGGCTTGAATTCCATTTCGCCCGTCTGGATGCTTACCAGTGTAAAGCCCGTCACGTCCGACGGCGTTACGTCGGGCGTGAATTGAATGCGTTTGAACGAGCATTGCAGCGATTTTGCCAGCGCGGCGGCCATCGTCGTTTTGCCGACGCCCGGCACATCCTCGATCAGTACATGGCCGCGGCAAATCAGCGAAATCAGTAAAAGCTCAATCGCTTCGTCCTTGCCCACGATCACACGGCGAATATTCTGCTGCAGGGCGTATACCAGCGGACGCGGCTGGGCGGGTGTGGTTTGCATAGGAGCGCTCCTTTCCAAAAACAAAAGCGGCGAATCCGCAGGGACAGCGTATACAGGCATAGCCTGCCCGAAACCAGCTTCCAGTATACCAAATACGACGCGCAAATGCAACATTATTCGACATATATATGTAAAACTTTTGCAACATTTACTTTACTGGCCTGCGGGTACGGCGGAAATAAGAAAATGTTACAATAATATGAAATTCTATCCTTGACATTGTTACATGCGTGTCATAAAATAGAGAAAGGCTGGGGCGGCAGCCTTATTTGGGCGGTCGCCGCCATTTTGTCAAGGAAAACATTCGATTTTTTCCCCGGATGGAGGACGCAAGAAATGATGAAAACACGCCGGATGCAAAAGTGGATTGCCCTGATGCTGGCGCTTGTCTGCCTGTTTCCATGGCCGGGCGCGGAAGCGGCGTCAGCCTATCCCTACACCGCCTTTACGACGGCCAGCCTTCGGCTGCGCCAGCGCCCGTCGGACAGCGCGCAGATTCTTTGCACGATTCCGCGCGGCGACGCCGTGCTGGTAACGGGCGAAAGCGGCCTGTACGCCATCGTGCAATACGAGGGGCGGGAGGGCTATGCGCTCAAAAGCTACCTGACAAGCGAGGGCGGCGCGCAGGCTCCGACCACGGCGCAAACGCCCTCGCCGGCGGCGTCATCAAATTATACGCTTTTGTACAGCGGCAATACGGGCGAGGAAGTAACCGCGCTGCAGCAGGCGCTGGACGAGCTGGGATTTTATTCCGGCGCGGCGGACGGCATTTTCGGCGCGGGCACCAAGAACGCCGTGCTGGCCTTTCAGCTGAAAAACGGCCTGAGCCAGACGGGGACGGCGGACGAAGCCACGCAGACGCTGCTTTATGAGGGCAAGCCGCTCAACAGCCGCGGCAGGAAGACTGCGGTCAAGACCGTTTCGCCCGCCGCCAACGCCGTTGTCGCCAGCGGCGGTACGGGCGCGATGGTCAGCAAGCTGCAGTCGCGCCTGCGCGAGCTGGGCTATTATTCCGGCTTTGTGGACGGCATTTGCGGCGCGGGTACGGTTTCCGCCATCCGAGCGTTTCAGAAAAAGGCCGGCCTGAAGCAGACGGGAAAGGCGGACGAAACGACCCGGTCGCTGCTTTACGCCGCCACCGCGCCGCGCAAAAACGCAACCGCCACGCCGGCGAACGCGCCCGAGCAGACCGCGATTCCCACCAACGCGCCCACCGCCGTGCCCGCCGCGGCGTATCCCTTCTCCACCTATACGCTCGTGTCGGTCAACATGCGTAAGGCGCCCAGCGCCTCCGCGGCGCGTATGCTGACCATTCCCAAGGGCGCGGAGATTTCCGTTCTTGCGATGGAAAACGGCTTTCTCAAGGTCACCTACGGCAATCAAACGGGCTATGTCGCGCAGGATTATGTGCTGGTTCCCACGCAGTATCTGCCGGGCAAAACGCTGACCGGCGACGCCCAAGCGCAGCAGGATTACGCATACCTGAAATTCGGCGCGACGGGGCAGAACGTGATCGCGCTGCAAGAAGCGCTGCGTGAAATGGGCTTTATGACCGCCGCTGCCGACGGCACGTTCGGCACCTCTACGCTGACCGCCGTCAAGGCCTTTCAGAGCAAAAACGGCCTGCGTCAGGACGGCGAGGCGACTCCGGAAATGCAGAAGCTGATTTTCGAGGGCCGCCCCAAGAATAGCAAGGGCAAGAGCTATACCGTCAAAACCGTTCCTAACGTCGCCTATTTTCAGATGGTGGAGGGCGATAAGGGCGAGCCGGTCAAGGCCCTGCAAACGGCGCTTTCGGCGCTGGCATATTATTCCGGCGCGATCAGCGGCATTTTTGACCGTGCGACGGATCGCGCGGTGCGCAAATTCCAGTCCGAGCATCACCTGACGGTGGACGGCAAAGCGGGCGAAAAAACGCTGCGGCTGCTCTATGCGCTGGCCGCAAAGCCAACGCCCACGCCGGATATTCCCTACGATCAGCCCACCGTGCAGCCCACCAACACGCCCATTACGGCGGCCAACGTGGTCGTCATGCGCGCCGGAACGCGCGGAACGGCCGTGCAGCGGCTGCAGAAGCGGCTGATGGAGCTGGGCTATTACACCTGCTCCGCAGACGCGGTGTACGACAGCGACGACATTGCCGCCGTGCGTTCCTTCCAGCAGCGCAACGGCTTGAAGGTTGACGGCGTGGCGGGGCTGGATACGCAGCAGCTGCTCTACAGCGATAAGGCGCTGCCCGCCATCCTGATTACGCCCACCCCCATACCCACGCCGCCGCCCGCGCAGCCCGGTCTTCCCGTGCCCACCGCCATCGCGCCCCCCCCTGCCGTGTCCCTGCCGGATATGACGCTTACCCTTCGGACGGGCGCAAGCGGCGAGGCGGTTGTCGTCCTGCAGACCGCGCTGCGGACGCTGGGCTACTATCAGGGCGATATCGACGGCCAGTATGGCCGTGGAACGATGACCGCGGTGATCCTCTTCCAGCGTCAAAATGGCCTGAAGGCGGACGGCGTAGCGGGCCCCGCTACCTTGACCAAGCTTTACAGCCCGGGCGGCACCGTGAACGTTCCGACGGCGACGCCGCTTCCCGCCCCCCTTCTTCCCGATACGCAGCCTGATATTTCCACCAACGTTACGCTGAAGATGGGCTCGTCGGGCAGTGCTGTTCGCAGCATGCAGCAGCGGCTGGTGACGCTGGGCTACCTGAACGCCGCGGATGGTATCTTTGGCGCGAAGACCTATGCCGCCGTCAAGAGCTTCCAGAAGCGCAACAGCCTCTCCAGCGACGGCGTGGCGGGCAAGATGACGCTTGCGCGGCTCAATTCCTCTGCCGCTATTCCTGCGGCAGGCAAGACAATTCTGCCGGATTCCGGCAATAACGCCAATACCGGCACGTTTACCGCGCCCAAGGCGTCCGAGGTTCGCTATGCCAACTGGTATTCCGAAATCCGCGCGCGCGCCAAGCTGATGCCAAACGTAGTGATCTATGACCCGGATTCGGGGCTGCATTATAACCTGCACATGTTCTCCTTCGGCAAGCACGCCGATTCCGAGCCGCCCACCGCGGCCGATACCGCCATCATGAATCAGGTCTGCGGCGTAAACAGCTGGCGTGCAAAATATGTTTGGGTCATCTTCAGCGACGGCCGGGTTTACATTGCCTCGACCCACAGCCACGGCCACACTGTCGACCATACCGCCAATAACGACCTGACCGGCCATATCTGCCTGCATTTCCCCCGCGTGATGAGCGAGGCCGAGGCGACGGGCCCCTATGCCGTCAGCCATCAGAAGGAAATTCTGTGGGGCTGGGAGCTTACGCAGGCCATGATTCGCTGATGCGATTTTCTGTAATATGCGTTCGTTGATCGCATCCGGCGGCAGGATGGCCTGAGAAGCGGAAAGGCGCTGCGCGGGAAACCGCACCGAACGGCGGCTTTCCCCCCCTTCCTTCCTTTGAAAAAGCGATTGAGAAAACCTGCAATCAATCCAAAAACGCTCTGACGCACGGGCCTTGTGCCTGCGCGCCGGAGCGCTTTTGGTTGATTCGGTTTGTTTCTGAACGCAGCGCCTTTCATTATTTGGCCGAGCGGGCGCGAAAAGCGCTTCGCCTATCGCCGCATGCCTGCCGAAAAATCGCATGCCGGCGCGGATTTATGGGATCGGAATGACGACCTTATCACAGAATTCTGCGCGCATTCGGTTGAGTTGCGCATCATTGCTGTCACAGAAGAGAAATGCGAAGCGCAGCGCGTCGGGCGTATGCTCCAGCCCGCCCCATTCCAGACAGATTTCGGCGTATTCCGCGTTTTCCGGCGCGGCGTTCCAGCCCTCGCCCTCCATGCTGCTGTGAAGCATTTCGCCCTGCGCGTCCACGAGCCACGGCACTCCCATTGCCTGCAGGGCGGAAAGCCCGTCCGGGCTCTTGGGATACAGGCGCATGGATACCGCCGTGGTGAGCGGCGAAACGAACACCTGCTCAAAGCGCACCGTCGCGTAGGAAAGCGTAATGTCCGGCATGGCGACGGCATGGCTCGCGCTTTGCGCCGCGTCCGCGTCGATTTCGAATTGCAGCGTAATCCGCGCCGTTTCGCGCATCTGCCCCGCGCGCGATATCAGGTGCGAATCGTGCGCGGACGCGCCGAAGGAATCGTCCGCGTATTGCTCGCGATACTGGGCCGCGCCCGCTTCCTCCAGCAGGAAGGAGCCGTCGCTGCGCACAAGGGTGCATTTATCCTCAAAGAACGCCTGCGCGTCACGGCCGTTTCGGTCCAGACACGTCCACGCGTCCGCAACCGTGACGCTGGGGCAGGCGCGGATGGCGTCCCGGCGCTCCCGATAGTCCGGCGCGCTCTCGCCATAAACCTCGTCGTAATCATACCACATGACAGGGTCAAACACGACGAGCCTGCCGTTTACCGGCCTGCGGACGACCACCGTCGCCTCGCACGCCACGCGGCCGGTGTATGTCTTGTCCATGGCGATGGACTGCATGCCGCCCGTAACGGGGTTTCGGGCATACTGTCCCGCCGGTTCCAGCGCGAAGACGTCGGGCAGCCATTGCTCCTGCATCGACTGGAAATTGATGTATATGTTCTCGCCGTTCATGCGCACGCTTTCCAGCGTGACCATGGCGATATCATCGGGCTGCAGGTTTTCGGCGGTCAGGCCGAAGGCCAGACGGCTGCCGTCGTAGATTACGCCCGACAGTTCGATTTTGATATGATCCGCCGTTTCCGTCGCGGCGGCGGGCTGTACGCTCGCGCGCAGCGTCTCGGACGGCTTGGCACGCCCCAGCAGGTAATCCAGCACGCCCAGCTGCTCGGCGGCGAGGGCCGCGCCGGTCAGCGCCAGTAAAACGGCAAGCGTCAGCGCCAGCGCGGTTGCCGGACGCAAGGTTTTTTTCATTTTCATCGGCTCCTTTTTTTGTTTTAACGCCTGTTCCAGCCGCCGGTGAACGTTTTCGGGAACGGGCGGAAAGGCGGCGTTCCAATCCCATGCTTTCATGGCTTTTCCTCCTCGAGTATTGTTCGCAGCCGGAGCATGCCCTGCCGCACGCGCCCCTTGGCCGTTGTGACGGGAAGGCGCAGCGCCTGCGCCGTTTCGGCCATGGACAGGCCGTTCGCGTGGTGCAGAATCACCGGCAGGCGGTATTTTTCGGGTAAGGCGCGCAGCGCCGCATGCAGATCCAAATCGCGCGGCTGCGCTTGCGCGGCTGCTGTTACCAGCTCAAGCGGCGTTTCGTGCTTTCTGCGCTGTGCCGCGCGTCCCGCGTCGCGGCAGGTGTTGACCAGAATGCGGCACAGCCACGGCTCGAACGCGTCCGCGTTTTTCAGCGTGCCGAGCCTTCGCCACGCGGCGAACACGGCGTTTTGCATGGCGTCGGCGCAGTCCGCGTCCGAGCGCAGCATGGCGTGGGCGATGTGGTACAGCCGCCCCTCCAGCGCGCGCACCCGCGCGTCGAATTCGGTCTCGTTCATCGGCGTTTCATCCTTCCGTGCATCCTTCGGTAATCGCGATTCCATTTATAAGACGTACGCGGGGGCGAAAATGGAAAAATAGAGTCGCTTATCCCTCGTGCCCGATACGGGATTGCTTGAAGGAGAGCGCTATAAAACAGGAGGATTCCCTGACGCTGCAAGGAACCCTCCCGTGGGAATACGATATGCTTTTATTGCTTCGCGCCGCATTCGGGGCAGAATTTTGCGCTGCGGGCGATCTTCTTTCCGCATTCGGAGCAAAATTTGGTTTCACCGGCAGGGGCTGCCGCGGGAGACTGCTGCTGCGCCGCACCGCCCGGCATGGCACCCTGCATCGCCTGCGCCATCATGGCGCCCGCGGTCATGCCAACGCCTATGCCAGCCATGCCGCCCGGGTTGTTCGCAGCCTCGCGCATGGCCTCTGCGGCCTGAAACTGCGCGTATTTGTTCAAATCGCCCGCTACGCCCATGGAGGTGCGCTTATCCATCATTTTTTCGACCTCGGCAGGCAGGGAAATGTTCTCGATCACAACGGATTCCAGCTTCAGCCCCAGACTGCTGAGCTTGGGCGATACGGTTTGCAGCGCATACTGCGACAATTCGTCGTAATTGGCCGCCAGATCCAGCGCGGGAATCTTGCTTTGGGCGATCACGTCGGACAGGCTGGACACCAGCGTGCGCTTAATTTGCCCCGTTACGCCCTCGACGGTCATGTACGCCGTGGTGCCGAAGACCTCCTTAAGCAGCGCCACGGGATCGGCTACGCGGAAGGAATAGACGCCGAACGCGCGCAGACGAATCATGCCGAATTCGCTGTCCCGCATCATGACGGGATTGCTCGTGCCCCATTTCTGGTCGAGGAACTGCTTGGTGTTGATGAAGTAAACCTCCGCCTTGAAGGGCGAATTGAAGCCGAATTTCCAGCTTTGCAGCGCGGTCATGATCGGCATGTTCTGCGTGGACAATTCGTAACGGCCGGGCTGGAACACATCGGCGATGCGCCCTTCGTTGACCATGACGGCCACCTGACTTTCGCGTACGGTCAGCTGCGCGCCCATCATGATTTCCTTGCCGTTGCGGTCGTAGCGGCAGACCATGGTATCGTCGGTGGAATCCTTCCATTCAATGACGTCGATCAGCTGGCCCGCCAGCTTTGAAAACAAGCCCATAAGCTTTCCTCCTTTAATGCATTGCAGGAATAATCAATTCGTTCAGCCCGTTGAGCCATCCTGTGGACAGCACGGACATATCCAGATCAAGGTATTCCTTAATCATCTGGATGGAGGCGGCGACATGCTCGTCCGCCCGGGCGGCGAAGGAGGCTGCGTCCTCCTCGCTTTCGGCCTGCATGGGAATGCAGACCAGCCGGATATGCCGCGGCGTGAGCACGGCGACCGCGTAATAAATGCCGTCGACATAGCGGCCGAAGAAATTATTGCGCAGCGCGCTTTCCAGCCGTTCCTGCGGGTGGCCGTGGTGCTCGGCGAGGTAAACCTCGCCCTGCGGCATGTCGATTTCGTACAGCACGCATTTGCCGCGCGGGTTAATGCGCGCGCGAATCAGCTTCAGCTCGCGCTCCAGCGTCTGAAAGTTATCATATTCGCCCGCCAGCAGGCTGTGCGTCAATTCGTCGCGCTGCAGCGTGAGCATCGCGTCCTCGTCGTAAGGCTCGTCGGAATAATCCGCGTGCAGCCGGTCGAGCACGCCGAGCAGCTCATGCAGGATGACCTGCTGCTTTTCCAATTGATCCGCAATTTCAAAAACGGGCAGGCTGGGCCGCCCATAGCGCAGATACTGCGCCAGCGGCGCGGCGCTGACGGCGGAGAGGGCGTAGCCCACCGCGTCGATCGCACGGGAATTAAGCGCCGCGATGGCTTCCTCGGCCGTGGCGACCGCAAGCGGGACGCGGCAGTTCAGGCGCGCCCAATCGATTTTTTGGAACATCGCAAGAATCTCTTTTTGATCCGTTATGAGCAGCAGCTTATACATGCGCATCCTCCAGACAAGCAAGATTCTGTAAAAAATGGGCGAGACGATTGCGAAGAACCGCCTATGCCCCATTATTATAGCATAACTTGCCATGAGTGGCAACCGTTTTTCGGGGATGTTTATACGCCAGTCGGACGCCCTTGCCGCTTTAGACGGGGGGAAGGGCGATTCCGGCTTCCTTTGCGCATTGCGCGAGCTTATCCAGCGCTTCGATAATTTGCTCCGGCCGGTGCTCGGAAATAACGCAGAAGCGCAGGCGCGCCTTGTTTCGGGGTACGGCGGGGTAAACGGCGGGCGGCACGAACACGCCCTCCTTGCGCAGCATGTTGGACAGCAGGAACGCGTCCTCGTCCCGGCCGACCAGCACGGGCACGATGGCCGTTTCGCCGGCAAGGCAGGTATTGAAGCCGCGCTTGTGCGCCTCCTCCACAAAGCAGCGGATGTTGCGGCGCATGCGCGCCATGATGGACGGGTCGCTGCGCAGCAGGCGAATGGCGCACAGCGTGGCGGCGGCCAGCGGTGGGGAAATGCCCACGGAGAACACGAAGCCGGGCAGGCTGTAGCGCAGGTAATCAATGATCGCACGGCTGCCGGCCAGATAGCCGCCGCAGGCGCCCAGACCCTTGCTCAGCGTGCCCATTTTGATGTCCACATCATTGGGAGCGAGGGCGAAATACTCGTCCACGCCGCCGCCTGTTTCACCGATGACGCAGGCGGAATGCGCCTCGTCCACCATCAGGAAGCAGCCGTATTTTTTCTTGAGCGCCACAAACTGCGGCACGGGCGCGACGTCGCCGTCCATGGAATAAGCGCCCTCGATGACGATGAGCACCTTGGCGAATTTATGCCGCTGCGTGCGCAGGATGCTTTCCAGCGCCTGCACGTCGTTATGCGGGAAGGGCTTGGCCACGGCCTGAGACAGGCGGCAGCCCTGCTCGATGGAATTGTGCGAAATGGCGTCGTAGAGGATCAGATCGCCCTTGCCGCAGAAATTGCCGACGCAGGTGACGTTGGTCGAATGCCCGCCCACCAGCACCAGCGCGGCCTCGGCGTGCTTCCAATCGGCGATTTCGGCCTCCAGCTCCGCATGGATGCTCTTTTCGCCCGCCAGCAGACGGCTGCCGGAGGCGGAGGTGCCGTAGCGGTCGATGGCGGCCTTGGCGGCCTCCATGGTTTCCCTGCGTCCGGACATGCCCACGTAATTGTAGCTTCCGAAATTCAGCACGCGCTGCCCGGCCATGTTGCTCGTATCCAGCAGCGGCGAATCGTGGCAGACGAAATAGGGGTTTTCCTGACCGTCGCCCATGAGCGCCTGCTGGCGCTTGATAAACGCCTGATACTCGGGCGCGTCCTCAAAGCGGGTGACGGGCGTGACGGGCGCGTCGGGCTCGGCCTGCTTCGAACCAAGGCCGTGCAGCCGCTCGTAGAGCAGCGCCGTCAGGTCGTTGACCGTGGTGCAGCGGGGATATTCCTCTGCGGGAATGAGGACGCCCAGCGTTTCTTCGATTTTCAGGCTCATGCCCAGCACCTGCAGGCTGTCGCCGCCCAGATCGTCGATGAAATGCGCGTTATCGTCGATTTTGCCGGGGGCGATATCCAGCGTTTCGGCATAGACGGCGCGCACCTGATCGCGCAGCCGCGCCATTTCGTCATTCTTTTGTACGGCGGCGTTCATTTCAGCGTCGGTCTGGGCTTCGCGCGCGCCGCGGCGGCTGATATCCAGCTCGCGGCAGGGGAGAGCGCCCTCCTCGATCGCCTTTTTCAGCGCCAGACGCTTGATTTTGATGCCGCCCGCCGTTTCGAACGCTTCGGGTGTGACCAGCACGCGCTGAACGCGCTTGATTGCGGGCAGCGACGCGTTCAGGGCGCGCACCTGACGCGCCGCGGCGGCCAGCGCGGCCTCGTCCTGCCAAAGCTTCCCCATGTTCAGCACCAGCGTGATGTGCTCGTAGGAAAGCGCGGGCTTCCTTCGGCCGGGCAGATGCACGCGCGTTTTGGGATGGCCCGTGTCCGCGCGCACGCCCAGCACGCAGAATTGCTCGACGCCCTCCAATGTGCCAAAGGCGTCCTCGATTTCGTCCGGATAAACGTTTTCGCCCGATTCGTTGATGATAACGTCCTTCGCGCGCCCCTCGACATACATGCGGCCGCCCTTTTTGAGGCGTACCACGTCGCCCGTGTGATACCAGCCCTCGTCGCTCAGGTCGGGCGGGAGCAGCCTGCCCTCCACCAGCCGGCCGGTATGCAGCGTGTTGCCGCGGATATCCATTTCGCCGCGCTTTTCCTGACCGTCCTCGGGCTTGACGCGGTATTCTGCGCTGCGCAGCGGGCGGCCGACGGAGCCGGAGGTACGCTTGAACACGTTCATGCCCGTCTCCACGCTGGTTACGCCCGTTTCGGTCATGCCAAAGCCCGACACCGTGTAATAGCCCAGCGCGGAAAGCGTGCGCATATGCTCCTTGGGGGTATGGCTGCCGCCCAGAATGATGCAGCGAATATCACGCCCCAGCATCTGGTCGACCACCTTGCGGAAGAGCACCCTGCGCGCGAAATCCAGCCCCGCGCCGGGCGCGACGGCCTGCAGCGCCAGCGATACGCCGCGGGAGGCTTTGAACGCATAGCGCTTGAGGCGCTTTTCCTTGGCCAGCTTTTTGCTGAGCGATACGGACAGGTTGTTGGCCAGCACCGGCACGGCCATCAGGTGCGTTACATGGAAGCGCCGCGCGGTTTCCTGCACCGTCTTGGGGCTGCGGTCGTGCAGGTAGGTGTTTTCATAACCAATGAAATGAATCCACATCAGGCAGACCATGAAGCCGAAGATGTGGTGATAGGGCAGAAAGGCCAGATTACGCCGCGGCGCGTCGCAGACGATGCGCTGGTTGCGCTCATAGAGCAATTGCGAATTGAGCACCTGACTGCATACCGCCTGCGCGTTGTAGACGAACACGCGGCTGGTATCCGTCGTGCCGGAGGTGCACAGCGCCACCATATCGCCGAAAACAGGGAGAAAGACGGCCGCCGCCGGCGCGGCGTTCAGCGAAGCCGCGGTAAACTGCCGGACGCTTTGCCCCGCGCGTTCCTTTTTGGTAATCAGCGCCGCCGCGCCCGCCTGACGCAGGATATAGGCGGTCATCTCGTCGTTGAGGGAAAAATCCACCAGCACGGCGTTAAAGCCCGCGGCGATAATGCCCCAGAACAGGGAAAACCATTCGGGGCAGGTATCCAGCTGCAGGCCGATGAACGCGCCCCTTTCTGCGTCCGGCAGCGCGCTTTGAAGCGCTGCGGCGCAGGCGTACGCGCGCTGCTCGTATACGCCGTAGGTAACGCTTTTTTCTTCATTGCCCGAAAGATACCGGGCGGCTACCTTGTCCTTGTCCTGCACGATCAGGCGGAACAGGTTTTCCAGCGTCATGTTTTGACGCAGCAGTTTACTGCGTTCGATGATTTCGCTCATGTACGTCCCCCTCGTTACGTTCGTTGCGCTATTTTCCCGAAGGCTCTCTCCGGTAATAGCGGTCGATTACGGATTCAAATAGCTGCGGCCATGCGTCGTGCAGAAAAACCGCCAGATGCTGATCCGCCTTGGCCACGCGCAGCCGACGCGGCAGGCGCTTTTTTTGAAGCGTGCGCACAATTCTGCGCCCCAGCGTGTCCGGGTCGCTGCCGTTCGCCTCGTCCTGCGCGATGACGGCGGTGGCCTGCGCATAATGCCGCGCGTAGGGCGACGCTTCCGCCATGGCCGCGGCGCGGCGGCGGTATTTCGCGCTGCCGCTGCGATGATCGCCGGGCTCGACCAGCATCACCTCCACGCCCAGACGCCGAACCTCCAGCGCCAGGCATTCGCTGAAGCCCTCCACCGCGTGCTTGCTGGCGGCATACGCCCCCTCGAACGGTATCCCCAGCAGCCCGTTGATGGAGGAAAAATTGACGATTCGTCCCTTCCCTCTTTCCCGCATCAGGGGCAGCGCGCGTTGGATCATGCTGACCTGACCGAAAAAATTCGTGTCCATGACCTGGCGAAGCTCCTGCGCGGCGTAGGTCTCGCACGCGCCCAGATTCAGCACGCCCGCGCAGTTGACCAGCACGTCCGGCGGCCCGGCCAGCGCCAGCGCGCGCGCGGCGAAGGCGTCCATGCTTTCGTCGTTCGTTACATCCAGCGGCAGGCAATCCGGCTTGCCGCCGTCCGTGTCCGGCGGCGCGAACGAGCGCGCCCCCGCGATCACGCGGTAGCCCGCCGCGCGCAGCGCCTCCGCCGTGTGCAGCCCCAGCCCGCTGGATGCGCCGGTAATCCATACGACCGTCATGCGTGTTTCGTCCTTTCCCCAAAATAAAACCATTATGCATTATACAGCATTCTATGGTATAATGCAAACGCGGCGCTTCAATGGCCTGTTTTTTGCGCCGAAAGGGAAGAAAACGTACAAGTGTACAGGATAAACAACGAAACGAGGGATCGTGCATGGCGGATGTAATTCTGTTGCCCGGGAAGGAAAAACGCGTCTGGTCGGGGCATCCGTGGGTTTTCAAAAGCGATATTGCCCGCTTCAAGGGCGCGCCGCAGCCGGGCGACACCGTACGCGTGACGGCCAGCAACGGCCGGTTTCTGGCGATGGCGGCGTTTAACCCTGCGTCCCAGATTGCGCTGCGGGTGCTGAGCCGCCGTGAGGAGGAAATCGATGAAGCGTGGATTCGCGCGCAGGTCAGGCGCGCGGTGGATTACCGGCGCACGTTTGCCGATTTACGCTCCTGCCGGCTGATCTTTGCCGAATCGGACGGCCTGCCCGCCGTGATTGTGGACAGCTTTGGCGACGTGCTGTCGCTGCAGTGTTTGTGCTTGGGCATGGAAAAATACAAGCAGGCGATTTGCGACGCGCTGATGGACGAGGTGCGTCCGCGCGGAATTTACGAGCGCGGCGACGTGCCGGTTCGCGAGCTGGAGGGCCTTGAGCAGGTCAAGGGCATATTGCGCGGCGACGTGCCCGACAAGGTGGAAATTTCCGAAAATGGCGTACGCTTTCTGGTGGACGTGAAAAACGGCCAGAAAACGGGCTTTTTCCTTGATCAGAAGGAAAACCGCGCCGCGATCGCGCCCTTTGTGCGCGGCCAGCGCGTGCTGGATTGCTTTACGCATACGGGCTCCTTTGCCCTGCATGCCGCCCGGTACGGCGCGCGGCATGTGACGGGCGTGGATATTTCGGATTTCGCCTGCGGCTGCGCGCGTGAAAACGCGGCGCTCAACGGCTTTGAAAATGTGGATTTTGTCGCCGCAAACGCTTTCGATTTTCTCAAGGAGCAGTGCGCCGCCGGCGAGCAGTACGACGTGGTGATTCTCGATCCCCCCGCCTTTACCAAAACCCGCGCCGCCGTGGCCGCCGCCGCCCGCGGCTACAAGGAAATTAATCTGCGCGGCATGAAGCTCCTGCGCGACGGCGGATATCTTGTGACCTGCTCCTGCAGCCAGCACATGCTTCCGGACGCTTTCCGCGACGTCGTTCTTTCCGCCGCTCGCGACGCGCACGTGCGCCTTATGCAGGTCGAATACCGCACGCAGGGACGCGATCATCCGATTTTGCCCGCCGCCCCTGAAACGCAGTATCTTAAGTGCGGCATTTTCCGCGTGGATAAGTAACAAGGAACTTCGCCCCTTGACTCTTTTTCGCAATGATGCAGAGCAAGGAAAGTCTATCGTTTCTACACGATACGTCGCGCTTTCGGGGCTCCCGCCCCGCGCCCTGGCAAGGGACATTCGTCCCTTGACCCTTTTCCGCAATGATACGGAGCAAGGTAAGCCGATTGTTTCTGCGCGATACGCCGCGCTTGCGGGGCTCCCGCCCCGCACCCCGGCAAGGGACTTCGCCCCTTGACCCGGTACGCAATGAAGCGGGATAAGGAAAGCTGATCGTTTCTGCGCGATGCAGCACGTTTTTCTATCCTTTCTGCACGATGCGACACGTGAACGCGCCGAAGGACTTTGAGGCAGCCTCCGCATGATATCTACATGCTGCCGCCCAAAGTCTACATACACCTCCTACTACCGCTAAGTAGCGTCTTCACACCATGTGAAATCACAGAATCTGAGGCTTTTGCCAGTCTTTGCACATGCCTTTTACGGCAGAGAACGCAAGGACGTTTTCAGGGCAACCGTCTAGCACAATTCCTGAAAACAATTGATTCGGAAACAATCAATTTTCGCACGCAGAATTGCCCAGCATGCGCAAAATATTCTGTACATGCAGGATAACCTTACGCACGTCAAATTCCCCGTGTGCGGTACGCAAACGCAAAAAAGCGCAGAGGAAAACTTGCTTTCCTCTGCGCCTTTTTTGGCGTTTGGCCCGGATTTTCATTGAAAATCCGGTTGGCGGCGTTCGCCGCCCCGCACACGGGCTTGTGTATATTTCACGAATTCAGGCTGCTGCAAATCCAATTTACTGCGGCATGCTGTTTTGTTCTATTGCGCAACTTTGTCCGCTACTGGGTGCAGGGTGACGGAGCCGAAGCGCCGCCTGTGGCGGATAAAGCGAGGCGGAGGAATCATCCGAAAAGGAGCTTTGCAAACGGCAGAGAGCAAGGCGACTATTGAGGATGCGGAGCAAAATCCCTGCCCGCCGGAGGCTTTCTGTTGTCCCGCGGCGGTCATACTGTTTCGAGGCCGCTGGGGGTTTCGACCAGCTTGAGAAGCTCGACCTGCTCGCCGGTAGCGGCGTCGACATAGGCGAGATAGGTATGGCCGTTATAGAGCCCCTTGAATTCAAAGCAGAGGCGCTCCTCGCTGCGCAGGGGGATGAGGCAGAGCTGGGAGGATTCGATCTGTAAACGACTGCTGACAGCCTTTTGCGCTTCCTGTTCGGTAATGGCTGGCAAAAGCGCGCCGCGCGCCGTGTGATTTTGCAGATAATTCCGCGCTTCAATGCCCACGACCTGCGCGGTGTCCATGCGCAGCTGTACCTTGATCTGATCGGGATAGAGGAGCGTTGCGCCCTGTGTGGCGGCGAAGGCGACCACCGCTACGCCCTGATAGGCCTGAAAATAGGTGGCGCGCATGTCGGGATAGCCGCGCGATTCCAGAAACTGCTCGGCGTTTCGGCGGCATTCCTCGACGGTGTGCAGGGATTGAAAATCGCCGCTGTCGGGGAAGAGCCAAAGCACCTTGCCGCCCTGCTTTGAGACGGCTGCCTCGAGGGTAACGTCGCTCAGGCGCAGCGTAACGCCGTAGCAGGGGATGCTTCCGCCGCAATCGGCGCCCTGCGCAACGTCGATTACGCGATCCGCGCCGACAAAATCGCGCGCGAGCTGCGTCGCCTCCTCCCGCGTGAGCATGCGGCTGCCCAGCGCCTTGGGCTCGCCTTCGACGCGCGCATCGGAGAAGGGGCCGTCGTAGATGAGCGTGGGGTACTCGACGGCGCTGTCGTAGCGCGCGCTGTCGTCCGCGTCGTCGTAAAAGGCCGCCGCTTCGCCTGTGGCCATCGTGTTCCGCGCGGCGTAGAGCGCCTGAGCGGAGGCGGCGCAGGCGGAGACGATGCTTTCCAACTGCGCCGCGTCCTCCTCGCCCAGCTGGCGTAGGGCGATGAGCGTTTCGGCGTAATCGGAGGCCTGATTGGCAAATTTCATCGCGCGTCTGGTTTCGTCATGGCGCAGCGGCAGCAGGGAAAGCGCGCGCTGTACCTGCGCCGCGCCGCCCGAAACGGCGCTCAGATATCGCGCGCATTCGCCCGCGTCCTGCGTGAGCAGCGCCTTGTCCAGCATGAGGCGCATGTCCTCCGTCTGCCGTAGAGCGGAAAGCAGCGCGCCCTCATAGACCTGCCGCAGGCGCGCCTGATACCGCCGCGACTGCGACAGAAAAACGGCGGCCGCGCCGACGGTCATGCAGAGCGCGGCGGCCAATGCGATGAGCAGATAATTCCGAGGCTGTTTTTTCATACGCGCTCCTTTATACGGCGAAGGCGTGATTGCCGATGGTCAGGCGTACCTCCCGGCTCCAGATCCAAGCGCTGGTCGCGGTGGCGGGGTTGTAGTAATAAATGCAGCCGCCGGTTGGATCCCAGCCGTTCATGGCGTCGCGCGCGGCGCGAAGCGAATCGTCGTCCGGCGTCAGGTAAAACTGGCCGTCGGTTACACAGTCGAACGCCCCTGCCTGATAAATCACGCCGCTGATCGTGTTGGGAAAGGCGGCGCTTTTCACCCGGTTGAGCACCACCGCCGCTACGGCGACCTTGCCGATGTAGGGCTCGCCGCGCGCTTCGCCGTGCACCAATTGCGCCAGCGCGTAGATTTCACTGTCGTTGAAGGAGGCGGTCTGCGCGTTGCTGCCCAGCGTAATCCCCAGCGCCGCCGCCGTTGCCGCGCCGACTACGCCGTCCGCCCGCAGCCCGTTTTTGCGCTGAAACCAGACCACCGCGTCATAGGTTGCCTGCCCGAAAACGCCGTCCGCCGCGCCGTCCAGATAGCCGTATTGAATCAGCCGCTGCTGCACGCGCGTTACCTCATCCCCGCGCGATCCCCACGCCATGGCGCCCAGCGCCCGATCAGCCCATAATAGCAGCAGCAAAAGCGCCAGCGCCCCGGCGCCTGCCTTCTTTTTCATGCGCTCACATCCCTTCATGGATATTGTGCGCCGCGTGCGCGCTTTTTTCCATGCAATATTTGGATGCCGCGCGGGCGGGCATACAAAAACGCTCCGGCCGCCTAAACGCCGAAGAATTCTGCGTGTCCCCAAACTACGTTTTTGACACGCTCCCTGCAGGATGAGGCGCTTCAATCCTGCAGGGCAAGGCCGCGGAAATGATTTTGCTGCGCCGCCGCTTCGCAAAATCTCCCCGCATGGCAAGGCCGGGCGATACAAACGAAAAGGAAGGGTCGATCGCCCTTCCTTGCATCCCGCTTATTTGTTTGCTGCTTTTTTGCAGTCTTGCATTTGGAACATCCTTTTCCTGTAAGCCTACGGCTTGTGGCCGGAGCGTCGAGCCTTAGCAAGGCTGAGGGCGAAGCAATCTCTCGTTTGCCGTCCGGAACCTGTGCTCCGTTCTGAAAGGGATACGGGACGATCAGGAGACGGAATCGACAAAGGCGCGGCTCATGTCCTGCATCAGCCGTTCGAAGGCGGGCACGTCCGTGCGCTGACCGGCAAAGCAGAGCGCCAGCGGGTGCGCCGCGTAGACAATGCCCACGTCGTGGGTAATGCCGTCGTCCTCGCCGGTCTTATGGGCGATGGCGTAATCGTGCAGGAAAAAGGGGATCTTTCCGTTGAGGCGCTGGTCGCGCAGGATGGCGAGCATTTCGCGATCCGCATCCGGGGAAACGCACGCGCCGTGATATATCCGCTCCAGCAGCGCGCCCATTTCGCCCGCTGTGATGGTGTTTTGCAGCCCGCGCGCCGCGGCCTGCGCGTCAAAGAGCCTGCGCCGCAGCGCCGTTTGCCGCAGCCCCCATGCATGCAGGGAACGGTTGACGTTTTCCATGCCCACCCGGTCGATCATCAGGTTGGTCGCGGTATTGTCGCTCAGGATAATCATCAGCACGCACAGGTCGCGCAGTGTGACCTCAAGCCCATCGTGCAGGTAGGTCAGCGCGCCGCAGGAGGGCATTTTGTCCGCTTGCCGGACGGAATACCGCTCCTCAAGGCTCAGCAGGCCGTCCCGCGCCTGCCGGAAGGCCTCGGCCAGAATGGGCAGCTTAATGACGCTGGCGGCGACGACCGGCGTTTCCGCGCGCCACGCGACGGTTTCGCCCGTTGAAAGATCCTTGGCGTAGAGCGTCGCATCGCCGGGCATGCGGCGCAGCCTTTCCGAAAAGGCGTCAAGCACCGCGCGCATCATAGCCTGAGCACCGCGGAGGCGATGGTAAAATAAATCGTCAGCGAGGCCATGTCCACGATGGTGGTGATCAGCGGGCTGGCCATGAGCGCGGGGTCAAGCCCCAGCCGCTTGGCCAGCATGGGCATGGCGCAGCCCAGCGCCTTGGCCAGC
The DNA here is from genome assembly GCA_934632155.1 of uncultured Clostridia bacterium. Classification (GTDB taxonomy): domain Bacteria; phylum Bacillota; class Clostridia; order Christensenellales; family Aristaeellaceae; genus RUG563. Next base: position 85,695 of record CAKTXZ010000003.1, read on the forward strand.
ACGATGGTGCACAGCAGCGCCGAGGATACGACGAACGCCACGCTCCAATCCGCGCCGTTGACAAACCGCACGCGCAGCATGGTAAAGGCGAAGAGCACGAGCCCGACGATCAGCGCCACGCGGAATTCCTTCCACAGGGCGCGGAAGAAATCCTTCAGCTCGATTTCGCCCAGCGCCAGCCCGCGGATAATCAGCGTGGAGGTCTGCGCGCCGCAGTTGCCGCCCGTATCCATGAGCATGGGAATGCAGGCGGTCAGCACGATGCCGATATTGCCCGTGGCGCTGAGCACGTCCTCATAATTGGTGATAATCAGGCCGGTAAAAATGGCGATAACGGCCAGCAGCAGCAGCCACGGAATGCGGTGAACCGCCATGGTGAAGACGGGGGTTTTCAGGTATTCCTCGTCCGAGGGGGTCAACGCGGCCATCTTTTCGAAGTCCTCGGTGTTCTTCTCTTCGATGACGTCCATCACGTCGTCCGCCGTGATGATGCCGACCAGCCTTCCCTCCAAATCCACTACGGGAATGGCCATCAGGTCGTAATGGCGAACCGTATCGGCGACCTTCTCCTGATCGTCCGTGGTATGGACGAAAACGGGATTGGGCTCCATCATGTCCACGAGCTTCGCCGTGCTTTCCGCCAGAATCATCTTGCGCAGCGCCAGCGTGCCCAGCAAATGCCGCTGCGCGTCGATGATGTAGAGCGTATAAATCGTTTCCTTATCCAGCCCGACCCGTCGGATGATCTCCATCGCCTTTTCGACCGTCGCGTCCTCGTGAAACTCAAGGTATTCGATGGTCATAAGCGAGCCGGCGGAGTTTTCGGGGTAGCGCAGGAACTGGTTGATGAGGTTGCGGGTCTCCGGCGCGGTGGACTGCAGCACGCGCTTGACCACGCCCGCGGGCAGCTCCTCCAGAAAATCCACCGCGTCGTCCAGAAACATGTCGTCAATCAGCGCGCGAATTTCGCTGTCGCCGATGGATTCGATCAGCGTTTGCTTTTGCTCGGGAGACATATAGCTAAACACGTCGGCGCTGATATCCTTGGGCAGAATGCGGAAAACCAGCAGCAGCTTCTCCCTGTCCAGCGTTTCCATATATTGCGCGATATCCACCACGTTGAGCATCATCATCGCCCCGCGCAGCTCGCCGTGGCGGCCGGCCTCAAGCAGCTTGTTGAGCCGGCTTTCAATGGCTTCCCATTCCATTGGGGGTCACCTTCCTTCCCTTTGTCTGTTATTCGATACGCATGAAGCGGGCACATGACCGCGCGCGGTATGCGTCCCGCCTTCGTTCATTTTTTTCACGCAAAAAAGCCCCTCCCCTGCGTGACGCAAATGAACCGGCTTTCCTCAACGACGTATTCGATACCAGCAGAAAGGGTGCGCCAGACGCGCGTTTCCATCAGGAAAGCGGCGAGCCTGCGGCGATTTTTTCGCCGGTTCACGCATGAAAACACAGGTTTAGCGGCGCTAAACCGGAATGCTCAGCCATGAAAGCGGAAGAAAAACGCCGAAATGATCGCTCGCGAAGCCTTGGAAGCCTGCGCCTGTCGATCAGCGGAACGCCAATGAGCGCTTCCGCACGGATCGCGGCACGCCTTCACTCGCCGGACATTGACCGCCGTCGCTCATTGACGTTCACCTCCTGTAGAATTGCTGATAACAGTATAGCATTTTTTTCCGCGATGTCAAACGCTTTTGCACAATCGGGAAAGTTTTCAGAATTGCGCAACATTTTTTCCACGCGGACGGCGGGCCGCCGCTTCTCTCTTGCGGCGGGGGACGGTTTCGCGTATAATAAACGCAGGAAGACGCGGGGCCTTCGCGTCGTTTGATGATGGAATGGGGGGATGCGGCATGCGGGTTTGCGGCGTGATTGCGGAGTACGACCCCTTCCACCGGGGGCACGCGTATCATCTCGCCGCCGCACGGGAGCGATCGGGCGCGGATTATGTGCTCTGCGTGATGAGCGGCAGCTTTACCCAGCGCGGCGCGCCCGCCCTGCTGCCCGTTGCGGCGCGCGCTGAAATGGCGCTGCGGAACGGCGCGGACGTCGTGCTGCTGCTGCCCTACGCCTTTTCGGTGCGCGAGGCGGAATACTTTGCGCTGGGCGGGGTGGGCGTTTTGCAGGCGCTGGGCTGCGTGACGCACATGGCCTTTGGCTGCGAGGAGGCCGCGCTGCCGTACTTTGGCGACGCGGCCGCGCTGCTGGAAGAGCCGGATGCGGATTTTCAGGCGCGCCGGACGGCCGGGCTGGCGGCGGGGCAATCCTTTGCCGCAGCGCAGGGAGCGGCGCTTTGCGCGCGCTTGGGTACGGCGCAAAACGTGTTGAACGCGCCCAACGCCGCGCTGGCCATCGCGTATCTGCGCGCGCTTCGGCGGCTGAAATGCGCGATAGAGCCCGTGCCGGTCGCGCGGCAGGCGGCCTATCATAGCCGGGAGCTGAGCGCTATGCCCTCCGCTACGGCGCTGCGCGGCGCGATTTTGCGCGGCGATTGGCAGGGCGTGCGCGCCGCGACGCCCGATAACGCGCTGCCCATTGTGCGGCGTGCCGTGGCGGCGGGAGAAATCTGTCCGCCCGAGGCGCTCACGCCCGCCCTGCGTCAGCTTCTGCTGGCCGCCGCGCCCGAAGCGCTGAGCCGACTGCCCGGTATGGGCGAGGGGCTGGAGATGCGCGTCGCTGAAGCGGCGAAAAGCGCCGTTTCGCGGGAAGAATTGATTTATGCCGTCAAAACGCGGCGCTACACCTATGGACGCATCAGCCGCGCGCTGTGCCATGCGCTCATGGGGGTGACAAAGGATATGCTGCCCGAGAGGCCGGCATACACGCGGCTGCTGGGCTTTCGCGCGCAGGCTGCGCCGCTGCTTCGGGCGATGCGCGGCGCGGAGATACCGGTATATCAGCGGCCGGCTCGGGAAGCCGCCATGGCGCTGGACATTCGGGCGGATGAGCTTTGGCGCGTGGGCGCGGGGCTGCCGCGCGGGGAAACCTACCGCCGCGCGCCGGTGATTGTGCGCTGAGGCGGCGCGCTGTACAAACGCGCCGGCTTGTGGTATACTAATCGGGTACACTTTATTCGGCGGGAGGTATGCATGCGCAAACGGAGGTACATTCGCTTTTTCGGGCTGCTGACGGCAGTCCTGCTTTGCGCTGCGCTGCTGCCGCTCTCCGCGCTTGCTTCGGCCGCGACCTATGACCCGCTCTACCCCGAAAACCTGAGCGAAGGGCACCTTACCGCCGGTTCCGCCATTTTGATCGAGGAGGAATCCGGCGATGTGATTTTTGAAAAGAACGCCGACGTCGTGATGTACCCCGCCTCCACGACCAAGATTATGACCGTCTGGCTGGCCCTTGAGATGCTGAGGGATCAAAGCGACGAATCGGCAGGCACGGGAATATACCAGAAGGTGACCGTCAGCGAGAACGCGGTCAACATTGCGGCCGACGAATCCTCCGCCAAGCTGGCGGCGGGCGAGGAGGTGCGCCTGATCGACCTGATGTACGCGGCGATGCTGCTTTCGGGCAACGACGCGGCGACGGCCATCGCCGAGGGGCTGTGCGGCAGCGTGGAGGGCTTTGCGGCGCTGATGAATCAGACCGCGGCGGCGCTGGGCTGCACAAACACGCATTTTGTCAACGCCAACGGCCTGCACGACGAAAACCATTATACCACGGCGCGCGATATGGCGATCATCGCGCGCGCCGCCATGCAGAACGAAACCTTCCGCGATATTGCGGCGTGCACGTCCTACGCCATGCCGAAGGACAACATATACCGTTCGCGTAAAATCGAAAACCGCAATAAATTTCTCAACAAGGCCGAAACCCGCGCCTATTACGCCGATGGCACGGGCATTAAAACCGGTACGACCTCCGCCGCGGGCAATTGCTTTGTCGGCTCCGCCAAGCGCGACGGCATAAGCCTGATTTCCGTGGTGCTGGGCGCGACGGACGATATCGCCCGCTATACCGATACGCAGCGGCTGATGAATTACGGCTTTTCGCAGTATGTGAGCACCAGCATTGCCGAGATCTACGCGCAGAATCCGCGCACGGTGGATATTCGATCCTTTGCGTTGGAGGATCCCGAGGTGGGCCGCCTGACGCTGAACCTGCGCAAGGTGGACGCAAAGGCCTCCGACGCTATCGTGACCACCAAATCGCAGGTTGATTATTGGGTGCAGAACCTCTACAGCGTGACCGTGACGGAATTCACACGGGAATTGAAGGCACCCATCGAAAAGGATGAGGTCATGGGGACGTTGACCTATTATCCGCCCAACGGAACCCCCGTCGTTTATGAATTGATCGCCGGGCGCTCCATCGCGGTGCGGCCGCAGCTTGTGCCCACGGTGGATGAAATTTATGAGGCGGCCATGAATGACAGCAATCCCTTCCCACGGATTACGTTTGAAATTGTGTTCCTGTATCTGATTTTGCCCGCCTGCGCCGTTGTGCTGCTGGTCAAGGGCGTTCGCTTCCTGCATGGCAAGCTTCACCATAAGCGGAAGATGAAAACCTTTAAGCCCACCACGCGCTATTTCCGTTAAGGAGAACGGGGCTATGAAAAAAATACATCTCCGCAACAAAGAAGCCGGCATCACGGTGAAAGACATGCTGCCCTTTGCCGGAGGAGATGCAGGCGGACCGCCTGCTTTTGCCTAACGCATACCGCTTTCCCGAGGGGAGCGAACCGCCGCGCCGATTGCGGCTGCGGGGGACGGCGGAAAATTCCATCTGACCGAGTTCAGATTTTCCCGTAAATGAACAGACCTGATGATTTCCTGCGGATTCACCGCGCCTGCCCCCAAAGCAGCGTACAAATGCGCTGGATATGGGGCTGTGAAAAGGCGAAACAAAGTATTTGCGGAGGAACCGTTCTTTGACTTCCGAGAAAGCATCACCCTTAAACGGCGTGAAACCATGGATGTGCCTTGATTCTGTTTCATTTTGGACAGTTTGACGCAGGAAAAAGTTTCCAGAAGGTTGCCGAAGTAAGCTTTCCGGAACGCAAAAAAGTCAGGAAAATCCTTGCATTTCCTGACTTTTGGCGTTTGGGCACAATATATGTGAGCTTAAGAGCGCTTCTCCCGCGCCCCTCCAAGCAGGCCGCATGCGTTTTACAGCAGCAGGCGGTCTGCTTGCCGCAATCCCGGCTTTCTCGTTGCGGAAGACGCGTTTTTCACAGCCCCGCTTGCGGTATCGGTTACTGCTCCGTCACAAACTTCTCCATCACATAGCCGTGCATGCCGCTGGCCTCGATCTCGTACCAGCCGTTTTCGTGAGACAGAATGGTAACCTCCGTGCCGGTGCGCCACTCGGCCACCTTGGCGCTGTCGCCCTTGGGCGTGTTGCGCACGTTGACGGTAGTTCCGCCGCCCGTGTTGCCCTTATAGCTGAGCACGCCCTGGGCGGTGCTCTCGCTGTCACCGTAGAATTTCAGGCACGCAGTTTTGATGTACCCTACCGTGCCTTTATAGTTGATGCGGGTATAGCCGTTGCCGATGGCCTGCACGGACACGATGGTGCCTGCTTTGCAGTTCTTCAGCAGCGTGCCCTTGGACGAGGCCGTCTGACGCAGCGAAGCCTTGCCGGTGCGCGGGGCATAGATGGTGGCCAGCTTCTTGTTCTCAGGCACGTTTTCGCTGAACGTCAGGTCAGAGGTTGACACACTGACCGTTTTGCCCTGATACTGAATCTTAGAGGACGTGCGCCCCAGCTCCACAATGCCAACGGACGTACCGCCCTCGTGGGTCTGTGTATCGCTCTGAGAGGAGCTCTGCGATTGCGCCGCATTACTGCCATCCTTTCGCTCGGGCTCGGGGCCGAGGCCGCCACGATAACGATAATAGGCTCGTTCATCACTATATTTCGTTACGTCAAATTCGAGCACGCCTTCCTTGATCTTAGCGTCGTAGTTTGGATCCTTCTCGTGAATGTTGTAGGCAAAGCCGTCCGATTTGCGGATGACAGAGGCGCAGTCGATTAATTTGACTTGCGCCCAGCCGCTCTTTTTGCTGCCATTGGCCATATAAGTAATGTAGTTCCAATTATTACTTCCTGCCCCACCGCAAATGGCATATGTACCCGCTGGAATATGGTCAACTACTTCCCCACCAGAATTGAGTGGAGAGTTCAAAAAACTATAAACGGTAGCCGCCGTCGCCGTCTTTTTGTAGCAGCGCAATTCAAACTCCTGCTGTGTTTCTGCCGCTGCAAAACAGGGGATAATCAAAATACTGATGAGTGCAAGAAAAAGCGCGATGTGCAGTCTTTTCATCGTCCTTGAACCTCCCATCACAATACAAGCATTTTCAAAAGCACGAAACACTTTTGTAACAATATTATAACACATTTGAGCATTTTTGCAACATCCAGAATTGTAAATTCTCTGGAAAAATGAAAAAGGGGGAAACGCAAGCGTTCCCCACCTTCATGTGCCCGGCGTATGGACTTTTACCTGAACAAAGGGCGCGATTTTACGCCCCCCCGCTTCTGAATTTCAGAGCAGCCCGGCATAGGCGTTTTCATCGCTGCGACTGGCGCTTGCCTCTGCGGCCAAGGCGGCGCGTGTGCGCGGATGATACAGCCGCCTGTCCAGCGACCAGATTTTTTCGCTGAACGCGCCTGCCGGCGTACGGCGCATCACGCCCTCCATCTCGTTCATCTTCGCGTCCAGATCGTCGAGCATATGCAGCATTTCCGCCTCGGCGAACATGGGCGGCCGCGGGCTGCCGTGATCCGGCTCGCCGTGATGGCTGATGACCATGTGCGACAAAAGCAGCACGTATTCGCCCGTTACATTGGCGCGCCGCGCCGCCTCGCGCACCTGCGCCACGCCGTGCACCAAATGCCCGAGCAGCTGCCCCTCCGCCGAATAATCGGAGACATTGCCCGCCTCGTCGCTGATGAATTCCGCCGTTTTGCTCAGGTCGTGGGCGATAGCGCCCGCGCGCAGCAAATCGCCGTCCAGAAAGGGGTACAGCGGCAGCAGCCTTTCCGCCGCGCGCAGAACGCTGAGCGTATGGTGCAGCAGGCCGCTGCGCTCCGCATGGTGCAGCCGCTGCGCCGCGGGGTAGTACGTCAGCCTATCGCCGCACATGGCGATTAATTCCCGCAAAATTGCCTGAAGCTCGGGCGTTTTCATTTGATTGATCGTGCGGTTGATTTCGCCCAGCATGTTTTCGGGCGTTTCGGGGGCGCAGGGCATCAGCCGGGCCACGTCCACATCGTCCTCCGGGCCGGGGCTGCGCAGCCGTTCAATGCGCATTTGCAGCCGGCCGTTGTATTCCTGCACCGTGGCGCGCACCTTGACGACGCTGCCCTGCTTGGGCGGCGGAACCGTGCCGTCCCACATTTTGCAGTTCATATCGCCGGTGGTGTCGCACAGCGTCATATCCAGATATTTACCGCCGTTGGCGCTGGTACGCTGCTCGGCGTTGCGCACCAGCAAAAAGCCCTCGAATTTGGCGTCCCGACTCAGGGAGGCGACGGTCGGCTGAAGCATGGCGTTCCCTCATTTCTGATTCAATTGTTCCTGCAGCCAGGCAAGATGATGCTTTTCCTGCTCCGCGATGGCGGAAAACGCGGCGGCGGCCTCGCCCGTCAGGCACGCGGCAAATTCGCCGTAGCGCCTGACGGCGGCTTCCTCCTCGCCCGCGGCATAACGAAACAGCGCCTGCGCCGACGCGAACGCGCCCTTCCGCTGCGCCTCCACCAGACCGCCGGAGAAAATGACCTGCGCCGCCTGCGCGGAGAGCGTCTGACCGCGCTCGAAGCCGGGCGTTTGCGCGCCTATGGCCTCAAACTGCATCAGGTGGCGCCGCTCCTCCTTGAGCATGGCGGCGACGGCTTCGCGGCAGGCCGCGTCGTCAAAGAGCAGCAGCGCGCGCTCGTAGAGCCGAATGGCGCGGCGCTCCATTTCGCAGGCGATGTACAGCGCCTGTCCCGCTTCGGTAATATCCATGATTACTTGGCCGAGGCCAGAAACTCGTTGAGCTGGTGCACCAGCTCGTCCACATTCGCGCCGTGCGCCGCGCAGGCCTGCTCCAGCGATTCTGCCGCCGCGCAGGGGCAGCCCAGACAATGCATGCCGAATTCCATCATGATTTTCGCCGTGCCGCGGTGAATGTTGAGCACCTCGCCAATGCTCATTTCCTTATTGACTGTGTTTTCCATATGCTTGATCTCCTTTCGGAATGTCGCTTTTCTTCGGGCCTATCGCCCATCCAGCATCATACCCCATTTTGCGGGGAAAGTCAATCTTGACGCGCGGGCTGCGGGAAAAAAGGAAGGCGCGGCGCCCCAAAACGAGCGCCCGCTTTCTTCCGAAGGATGGCGTTTGCGCACTTGACAAAAATGCCGGGACTATGTAGAATATAACGAACAGAATACCCGTGAGGGAGTAGTTAGCGCATCCGCGTGGCAAGTCAACACACGGCCGCAAGGTCTGGCTTGTCTTAAATAACGAGACTCATGTACGACCGTCCTTTGGGGCAGGCTTGTACCTGGGTCTCTGTTTTATACCGGAGAAAGGAACGAGAAAAGCATGAAACCGTATCTGATGGAAAAGGAAGAGGTGCTCAGCGCACTCAAGACCGGCGCGGAGGGCCTGACCGCCGCCGAGGCGCAGCGCAGGCTTTCGGAAAACGGCGCGAACCGGTTGGCCGAGGGAAAGAAGGAAACGCTGCTGCAGCGCTTCTTGAAGCAGCTGGCCGACCCGATGATTATCGTGCTGCTGGTTGCGGCGGCCATCTCGGGCGCGACCTCCATGCTGGAGGAGAACGGCTCGTTGGTGGACGCGGGCATCATCCTGTTTGTGGTGGTGCTCAATTCCGTGCTGGGCGTTTTGCAGGAAAGCAAGGCGGAGGAGGCCATCGAGGCGCTCAAGACCATGACGGCCGCCACGTCCAAGGTGCTGCGCGACGGGAAAATGCAGATGGTCCAGAGCGAGGAGCTGGTTCCCGGCGATGTGATCGTGCTGGAAGCGGGCGACAGCGTGCCCGCCGACGCGCGCATCCTGAGCTGCGCCTCGCTGAAGATTGAAGAGGCTGCGCTCACGGGCGAATCCGTTCCGGTGCTCAAGCAGACGGACGCGCTCACGGGCGAAGCCGTTCCGCTGGGCGACAGGAAAAACATGCTCTATATGGGCTCCACCGTGGCGTACGGCCGCGGCGAGGCGGTGGTGTGCGATACCGGCATGCAAACCGAAATGGGCAAAATTGCCGGCGCGCTTAATCAGGCGCAGGACGAACAGACGCCGCTGCAGGTGAAGATGGCCGGGCTCAGCCGTGTGCTGACGTGGCTGGTCGTAGGCATTTGCGCGGTGGTATTCGCTGCGGGCGTGCTGCGCCACGGCAGTCTGGATTTGACGCATGTGGTGCTGCCCTCCTTTATGACGGCTATTTCGCTGGCCGTTGCGGCGATTCCCGAGGGATTGGCTGCGGTGGTGACCATCGTGCTGTCCATTGGCGTGACCAAAATGTCCAAGCGCAACGCCGTGATTCGCCGCCTGACCGCCGTGGAAACGCTGGGCTGCGCGCAGGTGATCTGCTCGGACAAAACGGGCACCCTGACACAGAACCGCATGACCGTGGTGGACGCCTACGGCGCGGATAAGGCGCTGCTGGCCAAGGGTATGTGTCTTTGCTCCGACGCGCAGCTGGATGAAAAGCATCAGGCCGTGGGCGAGCCGACCGAGTGCGCGCTGGTCAATTACGCATATCAGGCGGGCTTTGCCAAGGACGCGCTGGTCAAGGACGCGCCGCGCGTGGCCGAAGCGCCGTTTGATTCCATGCGCAAGATGATGTCCACCCTGCATGCCGTGCAGGACGGTGTGCGGCAGTTTACCAAGGGCGCGCCGGACGAGATTCTCGCCCGCTGCGCATACATCCTGACGGAGGACGGCCCGCGCCCCATGACGGAGGCCGACCGCGCCGCCGTGCTGGCGGAAAACAAGCGCATGGCGGATAAGGCGCTGCGCGTGCTGGCCTGCGCCTATCGCGACTACGCCGCGCTGCCCGGCGACTGCGCGCCCGAGGCGCTGGAGCGGGATATGACCCTGATCGGCCTGACCGGCATGATCGACCCCGTCCGGCCCGAGGTGAAGGCTGCGGTGGATAAGTGCAAATCGGCGGGGATCCGCGTGGTGATGATTACCGGCGACCACATTGATACCGCCGTGGCCATCGCCAAGGAGCTGGGCATGATTACCGACGCTTCACAGGCGGTGATGGGGCAGACGCTGGACGGCATGACCGACGAGGCGCTGGACAAGGCGATCGACCGCTTCAGCGTGTATGCGCGCGTGCAGCCCGAGCATAAGGTGCGCATCGTGGAGGCGTGGAAGCGCCGCGGCAAGGTGACGGCGATGACGGGCGACGGCGTGAACGACGCGCCGAGCATCAAGGCGGCGGATATCGGCGTCGGCATGGGCATTACCGGCACGGACGTAACCAAGAACGTGGCGGACATGATTCTGGCGGACGATAATTTCGCCACCATCGTTTCGGCGGTTGAGGAGGGGCGGCGCATCTACGCCAACATCCGCAAGGCCATTCAGTTTCTCCTTTCCTCCAATCTGAGCGAGGTTGTTTCCATTTTTACCGCCACCATGCTGGGCTTTACGATTCTCAAGCCCGTGCATATTTTATGGATTAACCTGATTACCGACAGCCTGCCCGCGCTGGCGCTGGGCATGGAGCCGGGCGAGAAAAACGCCATGCAGCAAAAGCCGCGCGACGCGAAGGACGGCATTTTTGCCGGCGGCGTGGGCGTGGACGTTGCGTATCAGGGCGTTCTGGTTTCGCTGCTGACGCTTGCGGCCTATTTCATCGGCCATTTTATGGAGAGCGGGGCCTGGGCGATTACCGAAAGCCCGGACGGCATGACCATGGCGTTTTTGACCATGTCGATGGCGGAAATCTTCCATTCCTTTAATATGCGTTCCCAGCGCGGCAGCATTTTTACCCTGAGCACGCAGAACCTTTGGCTGTGGGGCGGCGCGATCATCGCGCTGGCGCTGACGACGGCGGTGATCTATGTGCCCGTTCTGGTGGCTGCGTTTGATTTTACCAGCATTTCGCTGGCGGAATACGCCGTGGCCATGGGACTGGCTGTCAGCATTATTCCGCTGGTTGAATTGGTCAAGCTGGTTCAGCGCGCCTTGCGGCGGAGATAAGAAAGCCGGCTTGCGGGGAAACGTTCCCGGCTGCAGGGCGCGTTTTTTCCCGCGCGCTTTCCGGATACGCAATGAACGAAAGATGAACAGACAGCATGCGCTCTGCGCTGCGCGGCGATTGCCCGCAGGCAGGAGCGCATGCTTTTTGCCGCTTTTTCTTCGCTTTGCTTTCCGGCGCCGATAGGGACGGCGCGCCGAAAAAAGGCTTTACAATTTGTTCATGCAATTGCGCGGCGCGCTATGCTATAATAAATAACAAGGAAAATCGCGCGGCGATTTTTCCGGGCTGGCGGCAGGCTGTTGAACCGCGCGCCGAAAGAGGAACGGTGGAAATCCACAGGGAAGGGAGCATGCGCCTGTGATAACGTTTGACCATGTAAGCAAGCGCTACGGCGTGCATCAGGCGCTGAGCGATATCAGCTTTACGGCGGAAAAGGGGCAGATCGTCGGCCTGCTGGGCCAGAACGGCGCGGGCAAGACCACGGCGATGAACATTCTGACGGGCTGTCTGGCGCCGTCTGACGGCGCGGTGCGCGTGGGCGGTCACGACGTGCTGACGGCGCCGCGCGAGGCCAAGCGTCTGATCGGCTATCTGCCTGAGGCCGCGCCGCTGTATGACGAAATGACGGTGGGCGCGTATCTGCGCTTCGTATGCGAGCTTAAGGAGGTATCCTCGGGCGCGATTGCGGCGCATGTGGCGGATGTCGCCGCGCGCGCCGGCCTGACGGCGGAGCTTCCGCGCAAGATCGGCAACCTGTCCAAGGGCTATCGGCAGCGCGTGGGCATGGCGCAGGCGCTGTGCGGCAGCCCCGAAGCGCTGATTCTGGATGAGCCGACGGCGGGGCTTGATCCGCGTCAGAGCAGCGAAATGTGCGCGCTGGTTAAATCGTTGTCGGGCGAGCACACGGTGCTGCTGTCCTCGCATATCCTCAGCGAGGTGCAGTCCGTATGCGACAGGGTTTTGATTCTGCACCATGGGAAAATTATCTGCGACAGCGCGCTCAGCGCGCTTCGGTGCGGAGAAAAGCGGCTGCGGGCGGTGATTGCCTGCGGCGAGGGCGCGCTGCTTCCGGCGCTGCGAACGCTGCGCAGCGTGCGGCGCGTGACGGTGGAGCGCGGCGGCGAGCCCGGCACGACCACCGTGGTGCTGACTGCGGCGGAGGGCGTGGGCGTGGAGCGGGAGTTGTTTCGATTGCTTTCCGGGATGCAGACGCCGCTGATTCGCCTCACGCCGGTTGAGGATAGTCTGGAGGAGGTATTCCTGCGCGCCACGCGGGAAGCCGGGTAAGGAGGGCGGGCGTTATGCGCGCGATTTTTCGGCGGGAGATGCAAAGCTATTTTTATACGCCCGCCGCGTATGTGTTCATGGGCGTTTTTCTGGCGCTGACAAGCGTGTTTTTCGGCGTGAATAATCTGGCCGGGCGCTCGAGCAACCTGATGACGCTGATTGCCGCCATGAGCTATTTGTGGATGCTGCTTTCGCCGGTGCTGACCATGCGCCTGATTGCGGGCGAGCGGCGGCAGCGCACGGATCAATTGCTTTTTTCATCGCCGGTATCGCTGGCCGCCGTGGTGTGCGGCAAATATCTGGCCGCATGCGCCGTGCTGCTGGCAACGGTCGCAGTCAGCTTTGTTTATTGCGTGCTGGTGGCGATCTACGGCACGCTGTATGTGGCCGAAACGCTGGTGGCTTATTTGGGCGTAACGCTGCACGGCTGCGCGTTTATCGCGCTGGATCTGTTCTTTTCCTGCTTTTGCCGCAGCCAGATGACGGCGGTGCTGATGGGGCTGGGCGTGAACCTGATGGTCTGGATTGCGGATATCGCGGGCGCGGCGGCGACGGCTCCGGCGCTGAGCCGGCTGTTTGATTTTGTCAGCCTGTACCGGCGTTTTGAGCCCTTTGCGCAGGGGCAGCTGCGCTTTTCCAACGTGCTGTACCTGCTGCTGTTTATTTTTATCATGCTGTTTATGAGCGTGCGGGTGCTGGACGCCCGGCGATGGAGCGAGGCGTAACCGATGAAAAAAAGCAAGGAATTTTTCGGGCGGCTCAGAAGCAGCCGGAAGCTGCGCTGCGGCGGTTTTTCCGTGCTGCTCACGGCCTGCGTGGCGGTGTGCGTGATGCTGCTGGGCGCGGTGGCGGACGCGCTGGAAAGCCGGTACGCCTTGACGCTGGATTGCTCCTTCAATGGCGTGACCACGCAGAGCGATACCACGCGCGCCGTGCTTTCCGCGCTGGAAAAGGATGTGCACATTTATGCCTTTGCCTCCGAGAGCGGTGAAAACACGACGCTGACGAGCCTGCTGGAGCGCTATGCCGCCGCGTCGCCGCATGTGACGTACAGCAGGGAAACGGTGATCAAGAGCCCCGCGCTGATCGCCCAATACGCGGAAGCGATCGGCGATAAGGACGTAAGCGCCGACGGCATGATCGTGGCCTGTGCGGAAAGCGGCCGGGCGCGCGTGCTGACGGAGGACGACTATTACGTTTATTCCTATAATCTGGATACGGGCAGGTTTCAAAGCGCGGGCTTTACCTATGAAAAGAGCCTGACGGAGGCGATTTTGTACGTTACGCAGGATGAACTGCCCACGCTTCAGCTATTAACCGGGCACGGCGAATTGAACGAAACCGATACCGCCGTTATGGAGGAAACGCTGGTGAAGGCGAATTACCAGATTCAGCGGGTCAACCTTCGCGCGGGGGATACGCTTGACCCCGGCAGCCCGCTGATGATTCTCTCGCCGCAGTACGACCTTTCCGACGAGGAGCTGACGGCGATTCAGGCCTTCGCGCAGGCGGGCGGCGATTTTTTCATTGTATCGCAGTATTCCGACCCGCTGAATCTGGAAAACTATCATGCGCTGCTGCGTTCCTACGGCGTGTCGTGCTATCCGGGGCTGGTTATTGCGCAGGAAAGCGATACGGGCGGCTATTATTCGGACACGCCGGTTTACCTGATGCCCTATATGCAGGAAACGGACGCGACGCGGACGCTGACGGCGGCGGGGCGGGATATTTTGCTGCTGGCGGGCGCGCGGGCGTTTGCGGTGTCCGCGCCGTTGGCCGACGGGCTGACGGTGTCGCCCGTGCTGCTGACGGGGCAGGCGTATATCCGGAATTATCAGGACGGCGTCAGCCTGTCCGATCAGCAGCCGGACGACCCTGCCGGGGTGTTTCCCGTTGCGCTGTGGGCGGACAAAATGTTTGACGGCGGCACGGTGTCGCAGCTGTTTATCATGGGCAATGTGACGGCGTTTACCGATTATTGGGTTATCAACAACACCGATTCCACCGCCTTCCTGCTGCAGACAGTGCGCGCCCTGCAGGGGAAGGACCCGGTCAACCTCGACATCGTGGCCAAGAACGTGCTGCGCGACGGCCTGACGCTGGGGTCGGTTACGCCGGCGGCGATTGTGGCGGTTATGCTGCCGCTGCTGGTGCTGCTGGGCGCGGTGCTGGTGCTGCGGCCAAGAAAGAATTTGTAGGCATGGAAAAGGTAGCGAAAAAAAAGGCGCGCCGTGCGCCGAAAAAGTGGGTCGTGCTGGCGCTGGTATGCCTGCTGGCCGCCGCCTGCGGTGCTGCGGTTGCGCTGCTCAGGCGGCCGGCCGGGGCGCCGGTTTTGCCGGATAAGGAGCCTGCGCCCGTGCTGTGGGCGTTTGAGCGCGTCGCCGATATCACGGTTACGCCAGAATCGGGCGAGGCGTATACGCTCGTCGCCCGGGACGATTCGCTGTGGCTGTCGGACGAGCCGAGCATGACGCTGCGCAGCAGCGCCGTGCAGAAATACCTGAATGCAGCCGAGAAAATGGAAGCGGAGTTTCTGGTGCTGGACATGGCGCAGGAGGACGCTTCGCCCGCGGATTTCGGCCTCGCCCCGGCGCGGGCGCAGGCGCGCGTGACGGACGCGGACGGGCAAAGCGCCGCGCTGCTGATTGGCGACCCCGTGCCGGAGGAAACGCCCATGCGCTATTGCATGCTGGTGGGCGACAGCCGCGTTTACGCCGTGCTGGAAAGCCTGTGCGAGCCGTTTTTTTTCCGGCGCGAATATCTGCCGGCCTTTGAGCAGCCGTCGCTGAAGGGCGAATTGATGGACGCTATCGACGTGACCGGCGCATATACGCTGAGCATGCGCTATACGCAAAGCGGCTGGCTGATGAGCGCGCCGGTGCGTTATCCCGTTTCTCAGGTTAAGAGCGATTATATTCTTTCCATGATCGAGCAGATGGCGTTTGAAAGCTATCTGGGCGAAATGGCGGCGATGGATCTGACGGCCTATGGGCTGGCGAGCCCCGAGCTGACCGTTCGGCTGACGCAGGCGGCAAGCGTCATCAGCGGGGAAACGCAGGAGGGCGAGAGCGTATCGCTCAATATGCCGGAAAAGGAATACACGCTCCTGCTGGGCGCGGAAACCGGGCAGAGCGGCGTATATGTGGGCTGGCAGGGCGGCGTATACAAGGCGAGCAATTTCCTGCTTGGCTTCTGGAAAACGCTGAGCCTGCGGGAGCTGCCGCTGCAAAAGCCGGTGAACTTTCTGGCCAACAACCTGACGGCTGTGCGCGTGCGTGCGCCGGGCGTGGAGGGGGCGTACACCGTCGCCATGGTCGAGGACGTGACCGATAACAATGAGGTCGCGGTGGACGAATACGGCCGAACGCTGTTTGATCTGGCGGCGTGGAATTCGAAGACGGGCGAGGCGGTGGACGCGCAGGCCTTTGCCGACTGGTATCTTGCGCTGTCTGCGTTAACGGGCGCGGGAACGCTGCCGGCGGATTATACGCCCGAGGGCGAAGCGATCGGCGAAATTGTGCTGACGAACGAAACCATGACGCGCACCATTACCTTCTACGCCTACGACGCGCTGCACGCCGCCATGGGCGTGGATGGAACCTACCTTTACTATATCGAAAAAGACTTTTTCCAATCCATTGCGCCTGCGCCCTGAGGAACGGGCAAACGCATTGCGGGAGGGGATTCTTGGCTGTAGGAATCCGCCTCCCGCATTTTTTGATTTTGTTGCGATTATTCCTTGACCGAGCCCATCATAACGCCCTTGAGGAAGTATTTCTGGCAGAAGGGATAGGCGCACAGGATCGGAAGCGTGCTGATGATGATGGTGGCGTAGCGCACCACGTCCTCCAGATACAGCATGTCCGATTCTTCAAAGCCCTCGGCG
The DNA here is from genome assembly GCA_934632155.1 of uncultured Clostridia bacterium. GTDB lineage: Bacteria > Bacillota > Clostridia > Christensenellales > Aristaeellaceae > RUG563. The sequence goes on from CAKTXZ010000003.1 coordinate 102,051, forward strand.
GTCGCGCCGTTGGCGGTGTTGGCCAGCAGGATCTCGCGCAGGAAGAGCTGAAGGGGATACTTGCTTTTGTCCTTCAGATAGATCATCGCGCTGAACCAATTGTTCCAATAGCTTACCGCATAGTACAGCACGATCACCGCGAGGGTGGCCTTGGCGCAGGGAAGGATAATGCGGAAGAGGATGACAAAATCGTTCGCGCCGTCGATGCGGGCGGATTCCTCGATGCTGGCGGGCAGCGCCTTGAAGGATGTACGCATGACGATCATGTTCCATGTGCCGATCAGGCCGGGCAGAATCAGCGCCAGCCAGGAATTGTAAAGCCCCAGCATTTTCACCGTCAGGAAGGTGGGAATCAGGCCGCCGCCAAAGTACATGGTGAACACAACGCTCAGGGAAAAGAGCTTCTTGAGCATCAGGTTGGGGCGCGAAAGCACGTACGCGCCCAGCGACGTGGCCAAAACATTGCATACGGTGCCGACGCTCAGGTACCACAGCGTGTTTTTGTAGCCGGTGAGAATGTTCGGGTTTTTGAACACCTGCTCGTAGCCCTTGAGGCTGAAGCCCTTGGGCAGGAGCAGCAGATCGTTGCTGACAAACAGGGAGAACGGGTCGCTGATGGAGCCGACGAGCACATACCACATCGGGTAAAGGAAAAACAGGGAAAGCAGAACCAATAGCAGGGTGTTGACCAGCGTAAAGGCGCGGCTGCCCAGCGTTTTTTGTTCAATCATATGCGCAACCCCCTTTCCTCACCACAGGCTCTCGTTCGTCAGATGGCGGGAGATGAAATTTGTGCTGGACAAAAGCACAATATTGACCAGCGAATTGAACAGGCCGACGGCCGCGCCGTAGCTGTAATTGGTTTGCAGCAGACCGCGGCGGTACACGAAGGAGGACACGATGTCCGATACCTCGAAGGTGCTTTCGTTATAGAGCAGAATGGTTTTTTCCGAGCCCTCGCTCATCATGCTGCCCATACGCATAATCAGCTGCACCACGATGATGGGCACCAGCGCCGGCAGCGTCACATGCCAGATGCGGCGGAAGCGTCCCGCGCCGTCGATGGCCGCCGCCTCGTAGAGGGAAGGATCGATGGCGCTGAGCGTGGCCAGATAGATGATGCTGCTCCAGCCCATGCTCTTCCAGACGCCGCTGCCTACATAGAGGGTGCGATAATGGGCGGTTGAGGAAAGGTAATTGGTGACGGGCGCACCGAAAAGGGAGCCGATGGCGTTGAACAAGCCCATGGAGGAGGAAAAATCCGAGATCAGGCCGCACATGACGATCAGCGAGATGAAATGGGGCATGTAGCTGACGGTTTGAACGGCTTTTTTGAAGGGGGCGCGCTTGACCTCGTTAATCATCAGCGCCAGCAGAATGGGCGCGGGAAAGGCGAAAAGCACGGAATAAACGCTGATAACCAGCGTGTTGCGGATGACGCGCCACGCATAGGGGCCGGTGAGAAAATCCACAAACCATTTCAGCCCCACAAACTGCGATTTGGCAATGCCCTTGAAGGGCTTGTAATTCTGAAAGGCAATGACGATGCCGCCCATGGGAATGTAATGGAACAGGATATAATAGGCCATGACGGGCAGCCACATGAAGTATACGAATTTATTGCGCTTCAGGTCGCGGCCGAAGCGGCGGAGGAAGCCATCCCTTTGGATGGGCGCGGAGGCTGTTTTCATCATCAGGCGTCACCTCGCTGTGAAAATGGCCGCCCGTCCCGCGAAGGGACGGGCGACGGAATGCGAACTGGGATGGCGTTACTTGCCAAGATAGCGGTCGTAGGCGGCCTGCGTGATCTCGATCGCGCGGTTCAGGCCGTAGCTGTCCAGCTTGGCGATGTATTCATTCCACGAAGCGTCGTCCAGCTTGACTGCGCCGGTGATGAACTTGAGCCGCATTTCGGAGATATAGGTGTTCACATTGCTCATGATGGAGCTGCGTTCGCTGTTTTCATCCACCGTCAGGCTCACGCCGGAGGGCAGCAGATAATCGCCGTTGAAGGTCTCGGTCATGCCGGTATAGCGCAGACGGCCCTCGACCAGCTTTTCGTTCTTGACGATGTTGGGGTTGCAGGTGGTGTCGGCCAGCTTGCGGTTGGGCGCCCAGTGAATGCGATAGAGCTGATGGGTGACGGAGGTGCCATAGTTCGGGTTCTTGAGCACCAGATCGGTGTAGTGATAGTCGCCGTTTTCATCCACGGTGTAGGACAGATCCTTGACGCCGTAATTGGTCAGGATCATGCCGGCGTCGGTGTAGAGGTAGTTAATCAGCTTCACCGCGGTGACGGGATCCGTGCAGTGGGAGGTAATAACCGTGCCCTGACCGCCGTTGTGCTCAAGCCCTTCGGGGAAGTAGGTGTGCACCTGCGTTTCGGGCGTTTCCAGCCAGTAGGGGCTCTTGACAATGGACAGGCCGGAGGCGTCGGCGTCGGAATAGACGTTGCCGATGGGCTCGCAGAAGCAGCCGATCAGCCCGGCGCTGAACATCGAACGCGCCTCGGAGGCCTTGTAGGAGGAAAAGTCCTTGGAGATGTAGCCCTTTTCATACCAGCTGTTGAGGCGGCTCAGGAAAGCGCGGTACTGCGGCTGGCTGCCCTCGTCGTAATAGACGACCTTGCCGTCCTTCTGATACCAGCCCTGAAAGATGCCGTAGCCCCAATTGTAGGCGTTTTCGCCCACGTTCAGGTACAGGGGCGCGACGCCGGGCTTATTGTCCAAAATGGCTTGGAAATACTGCTCGATCGCGTCGTAGGTGGTCATGTCCTCCGCCTTCAGGCCAAATTCGTCCAGCCAGTCCTGACGCAGGGTGATGCACATGGCGCTGGGGTTGAATTCCTGCCAATAGGTGTAGAAGGCCAGCACCTTGCCGTCGACGGTAAACTGGCGATAGGTCGTGTCGTCGGCGCTGATGAGCGCCCAGTAGTCGGGCGCGTATTCCTTTACCAGATCGGTCAGGTCGATAATCACGCCGTCGTCATAGGCCGCCTGCACGCCGCCGTCGTAATAGCCGGGGAAGGCTTGAATGATGTCGGGCAGCTTGTCCTGAAGCAGCATCAGGCCGAACTGTTCCTTTTCCTGACCAACGGCAGGATGCTGGAATTCAATGTTCACGCCCACGTCCTTCATCAATTGCTGATAAACGGGGTGCTCGTTGTAGGTGCTCATCTGCGTGACCAGATTGCCGTTCATGGGAACCCACCAGGTCAGCGTGGTTTCCTCCTTGCCCAGCGGATAGGTGATCTCCGCGAGGGCGCCGCCGGCGAGCGTCAGCGTCAAAAGCAGCGCCAGAACCAAAGCCAATGTCTTTTTCATGGGAAAGCCTCCTTTACAAATAGAAACGAATGAGAACGGCGCGGCGTTGCACCGTCTGACTGCAGTGAGCATAGCACAGCTTTGCGCCGCCGGCCACTGGTCAAAACCGTAAATCACTGGTCAAAACAACAAAACAGGCATAGAATGCACCGAAATATCCATGCGCAATTTTTTCAACATTGAAAAATTGGCACAGAACATGTTAAAAATGGTTGATGCGGGAGAAAACACATACACCCCGCAAACGGCGGAGGAGCGCATCGCTGGTGAAAGCGTTTGAGAAATGATGGCGCATGCGGTTGACAAGTCGCCAAAGTTGCGCTATAAAGGGATGCAGGAGAGAGACGGCAGCGCGCGGCATAGCATGGACGAAAAGGGGTATTGCGCCTTGAAGACGTTTTTCCGGTACATCATGTCTTTTTTAATGATCGCGTTGATTTGTATTTTTACCATTACAATCGGCGCGCGGGTGCTGTATGGGGATTATAGCCGTCGTCAGGCGGAAACGCAGGCGGAGGCGCGCCTCGAGGCCTTCAGAACGCTGGCGGACAGCCGCGTGAGCAAAATGCTGAGCCATGCGCAGCAATTGGCCGATATACTGGATTTGGCGGGCGGCGGCATGGCGAACGAAATGACGCTGGCCACGCTGCTGAACAATTATGAGCGAAACGCCGAAATCGAGGGGGGAGCGGCTTTTTTTCTGCGCGCCGAGCCGCAATATATCTATACGGATCGCGGAAAGGTCGCCTATGTCGATTGCGAACGGCAGTGGGACGAGATCATCGGCGACGTCGATCTGTCGAAAATTTATTCCTCGCTGATGATGGCGCAGTCGCCGCGGCTTTACCGCGCCTTTACGGGCAACCGGCTGATTTTTGTCGCGCCGCTGGGCAACGCGTGGTCGTCCTATCCGGCGGCGCTGCTGCTGCTGCTCGAGGATGATTTTTTGCAGGATTGCTGGCAGAGCATGTCGCCGGGGGCGCAGACCGGGCTTTATCTGATCGGCGTGGGCGGCGATGTGCTGCTGGAACGTCCGGGGGAGGGGCAGCCCGCCTTTTCAGCGTATGATCTGTGCGAAACGATGACAAGCGGCGTAAGCGTTCAGGAAACGACGGCGGGGAAGCAGGTATTCCTGCGCGCGCATTCGGAAACGGGCTTGGCGACCTATGTGCTGACCACGCCTGAAAAGACGTTTTACAGCGCATGGTACGATCAGGAGCGCCGTCTTGGGCAGATGACCGTGCTCAGCTTGGCTGTGGCGGCCGCGCTGTCGGTGGCGATGGGGTTTGTCAATTACCTGCCGCTGCGCAAGGCGTATACGCAGATTCGCGGCGAAAAGCCGACCGGCTGGCAGGGCGACGCGCTGGAGAACATCGTGAATTCCTTTGAAGAAACGCGCGACAGCCTCAATGCGCTGGAGGAGCGGCTGGACACCAGCCTTGGCACCATTCGCAGGCAGCTGATGCTGGCGCTGATCAACAATACGCTCAAAAACCATCAGGAATTTGAGGATTATAAGGAAAGCCTCGCCATGCGGCTGGACAGGCCGAACTGGCTGAGCATTTTTGCGCCCATTCCGCCCGAGGAAAACGGCCCGGAGTGGATTGACAACGCGCTGGTCGCGCTGGAGGATCTGCAGCTTTCCGATGTGGAAATGCTCTTTGCCGAATGCCGCTGGGAGCGCGGTCTGGGCATTCTGGCCAATTTCGACGCGTCCGGCGCGCCGGCGCCGGAGGAAATTGCCGCCCGGGTGTTTGACCAGCTTCGCCGGTATACGACGGGCGTGCTGGTGCTGGGCGTAGGCTCGATCGAGCATTCGCCGATGGATATGGGCGCGTCCTTTTACCGCGCGACCACGACGGTCAAGGCGGCGCTGCCAAGGACGGAGGACGGCGTGCTCCTCTGGAAGGAAAACCGCCAGTTTTCCTCCCTGTGTCTGGATACGACGCTGCTGGCGGAGGCCATTACCTTCGGCAATGCCGAGGTGGCGCTCACAGCCCTCAATGAAATGATGATACGCCTGCGCGCCAGCAGCGACCGCTTTCCCGTGGTTCGGCTGATGTGCTGCGACGTGGTGAACACCGTGGTGCGCTACGCCGAAAAGCAGGGGCTGCCCGCCAACAGCGCGAAGCTTTGCGCGGCGCTGGAGTTTGCCAGTCTGGATGAGTTTTACGAAAAAACCGGCGCGCTGATCCGCGACGTGTGCGCGGCGGCAAGCGCGCGCCATAACGACGATTCCGCGCAGGATCGGTCGTACCTGATTTCCTTCCTGACGAAAAACTATAAGCGCAACGATCTTTCGCTCAAGCTGGTTTCGGATGAAACGGGCATGAGCATGAGCAAAATTAATATGCAATTGAAGGAAAAGCTGGGCTGCAGCTTTGTTCAGTATGTTTCCCTGCTGCGGATGAACGAGGTCAAGCGCCTGCTGCGCGAAACGGACGAAAGCGTGCAGAGCATCGTGCAGGCGGTCGGCTACATCGATATCAGCTCGTTTATCCGAAAATTCAGGAAAATGGAGGGGCTTTCGCCCAGTCAATATCGTCAAATGCACCGCAAATAAGCGTTGGTGCAAAATTCGCATATTCGAATCAATGTGTGCGATGCTTCTCACACATGGACATGCGCGCGCGGCGGGCGGATCATGGAAGCAGAAAAAAGAATCGCAGGAGGATGCTTCTATGGCCGCGAAACCCAATGCGCTTTGGATGGGTCAATGATCTGCCGCTGCGCCGGATCCCCTGCCTTTCCGAGGCTCGATCTGCGGTATGAATGCGGAAAGCTGTCGTTGATGTACGTATTGTGCCGCGGGATGCTCCTGCATTGGGGGCATCCGTTTTCGCGCTGCCGAGTTGTCAGCGATCGTGCCTTTCCTTCCCGCACAGCCATTGTGAAGCTCTGGACAAAATATGGACAGGCGGGATGAAAAAGGCAGGAATAACCGTTATATAGCTGAAAGGGGCAATTCGTACCGCAACAAGTTTCCGCGTCGGTCGTCAACTTCACAAGAACAAAACAACAGGAGGGCTCTATGAGAAGAAACGGTGGGTTGGGTATGCTTGTCCTTGCGCTGAGCATTTTCCTGCTTTTTGCCGTCGCCGCAGGCGCGGAAACGCTCACGGTTCAGCAGGCTCGGGAGCAATGGGAGCAGGAAAAGGGTGAAATGCGCTTTTGGACGATCGAAGACCAGTGTGCATTTTGGCAACAATACGGGGACGAGCCGGTTGCGCTCCCGAAGGCGGACGAAATCCATAAAACGCAGGCGCTGGAGCTGGCCGGACAGGCGCTGCGGGAGCGATACGGGATACCTGCCGACGTGCTGGAGCAGTACAGAATCATGGAACGGTATGAGGTCAATGAAACGACGTTGGCAGACGGATGGTACACGTTCGTCTGGCTCGATGAGAACCACCGGGACGAAGCAATGTGGGATGCATTGTACAGCGTTGCCGTGCGCGCGGCGGACGGCGAGATTCTTCTGGCTGAACGGGGGCGCGATATGGCGGGCGGCGTTCCAAGAACAGTCGACTGGCAGGGCATTAAGCCGGGCGACGCCGTCAGGCTCTCCCGTCCGTCCGGGGAGAAAATCCCGATCCTTGAGGAGCCGTGGCTTCCCTCCCTGCCGGCCGCCGAGCGGTTTCTGCCGGACGGAGCGGTCGCAGGCGTGGTTGAGCTGTACGACGGCGTACAGGCGGTGCTGCCGGACAGTATCGGGCCGGAATACGGTATCAGCCGCGACCTATGGCTGAAGATTCTCTATGAAGAAAACGATGTTTCCCTGACGGGCTATGTGCCGTTGGATTATGCGCAACGGGTGCAGTAGCGCAAACGCCGTGCCGGGATGGACGGATGATTGTGCTGCAAAAAAATTTGATTGAGGGGGCTGGCATGCGGCTATCGCAGCGATTAGCGGAAACGGCGCGAACAGAAAGACGAGCTTTGCCGACATCCATTCGTACAGTTCTTCCGTTCAATGGCATCCGATGAACGATAGCGCATCTTCACTCGACGGGAACTACGTGGATGCAAGCCACGTAAAATCAGGCAGCCCTTACTGACTTCCTTTTGGAGCGCGTAGTATCCGGCAAGGATTTCCCGGGCACTGCATGCGCAGCTCCACCTGTTGAGTGTTTCTGTGAAAAAAGCAATATGCGCCCCGCGATCCTCGCAGGCAGCTCACCGTGAGTCAGCTGCGGGAGTCGCGGGGGCTTTGATTCATGGGGCGCGGCCTCCTGAGGCCGGAGCAGCAGCAACCGCTTTACGGATGAACGAGGTCAAGCGCCTGCTGCGCGAAACGGACGAAAGCGTGCAGAGCATCGTGCAGGCGGTCGGATATATCGATATCAGCTCGTTTATCCGGAAATTCAGGAAAATGGAGGGGCTTTCGCCCAGTCAATATCGTCAAATGCACCGCAAATAAGCGTTGGTACAAAATTCGCATATTCGAATCAATGTGTGCGATTCTTCTCACACATTGACATGCGCGCGCGGCGGGCGGATAATGGAAGCAGAAAAAAGAATTGCAGGAGGATGCTTTCATGGCTGCAAAACCTAATGTTCTTTGGATTTGCTCCGATCAGCAGCGCCGCGATACGCTTGGCTGCTACGGAAACCGCTTCGTGCATACCCCCAACATCGACGCTTTGGCGGCGGACGGCGTGCGCCTGAGCCGGGCGTACGTTCAGTCCCCCGTTTGCGCGCCCAGCCGCGCCAGCTTCCTTTCCGGCCGCTATCCGCGTACCTGCGGCGTGCGCCAGAATGGTCAGGACATTCCCGAAACCGAATACCTGCTGCCGCGTTTGTTCGCCGATAACGGTTATGTCTGCGGTCTGTCGGGCAAGCTGCATATCAGTACCTGCCATCCCTCCGTGTGCCCGGATATCGAGCGGCGGATCGACGACGGCTACTCCTTCTTCGCGTGGTCGCATCACCCGGCGAAGGCCGGCGGCGGTAATTGGAAGTGCAACGATTATACCAATTGGCTTACCGCGCAGGGCGTGGAATACAAAACGCCGCCGCTGCCGGAATGCAAATATGTCAATCAGGGCATGCCGGGCGAGCTGAGCCAGACGACGTGGTGCTTTAACGAGGCCATGCGCTTTATCGATGAGCAGTCGCCCGATCAGCCGTGGCTCTTTTCCATCAACTGCTATGATCCGCATCATCCCTTCGACCCGCCCAAGGAATATCTGGATCGCTACCTGCCCATTCTGGATCAGATTCCGCTGCCCGAATATGTCAAGGGCGAATTTAACGAAAAGCCGATCTTCCAGCGCTATGACCACGAGGGCGCGTACAACAGCAAGGGCAATTACCCCTACGACGAAATGACCGATACCGATCACCGCTATATCACCGCCGCCTATTGGGCGATGGTCGATCAGATCGACCATAACGTGGGCCGCATTGTGGAGCACCTTAAGCAGATCGGCCAATATGAGAACACCATCATCATCTATACCTCCGACCATGGCGAATCGCTGGGCGACCATGGCATTTACCTCAAGGGCCCGTATTGCTATGAATCCGCCGTGCATGTGCCCTTTATTGTGCATTGGGGCGGCCATACGCTGCACGGCGTGACGCGCGACGCGCTGGTGGAGATGATCGACATTGCGCCTACGCTCTGCGAGGCGGCGGGCATTCCCGCGCCCGCTTCCTTCCAAGGCCGGTCGTTTCTTTCGCTTGTGACGGACGAACACTGCGCCGATCATTTCCGCGACAGCGTGTACGCCGAATTCTATAATTCCAACATCAACCATCGCAACCCCAAGGCGTTCCTGACCATGGTGTGCGACGGCCGCTGGAAGCTGACCAAGGTGCATGCGCCCGACGGCGAAGCCGACCGCGGCGGCGAACTGTACGATTTGCAAAGCGACCCCAACGAGCATCATAACCTTTACGGCAATCCGGCGTATGCCGCGGAGCAGACGCGCATGATGGCGTTGCTGCTGGACAAGATGGCGCAGACCGCCGATCCCCTGCCCACGCGCCGGGCGTTCTGGTAAGGCGCGTACGATGCCGGAGAGGAGCAGCAGCATGAAAAAGCCCAATATCATCATCGTCATGACCGATCAGCAGCGCGCCGATTTACGCCGCGGCTGCGGCTATGCGCTGGATACGATGCCGTTTCTGGATCAATTTGCGCGCGAGGGCGTGGATTTTTCCCGCGCCTATACGCCGAACCCGACCTGCATGCCGGCGCGCGTGAGCATGTTCACGGGGCGTTATCCCTCCTGCCACCATGTGCGCACGAACCATAACGTCATGGACGCGCTCTACACCCGCGACCTGCTGGACGTGCTGAAGGAAAACGGCTATCGCACGGCGCTGTGCGGCAAGAACCATTCGCACCATAAGCCCGAGGATTTTGATTTTTCCGAAACCTGCGGCCACCTTGGCTACGAGGGCGAGGAAAACAGCACGCCGGAGCAGATTGCCTTTGCGGATTTTCTGCGGGCGACGAACCATATGGAAACGCATGTGCCTTCGCCCGGTGGCGTGGAGGTGCAGCATCCGTATCGCAATGTCAGCAGCGCGCTGAGGTTTATCGACGGCTGCGACCGCGACCAGCCCTTCTTCGCTTGGGTTTCCTTTGCCGAGCCGCATAACCCCAATCAGGTGCCCGAGCCCTATTTTGACATGTTCCCGCCCGAAAGCCTGCCGCCGCTGCACACCTCAATCGCCGACCTTGCGGAAAAGGGCGCGCGGTATCCATGGCTGCGCGGCGTATGGGAAAAGGTGCTGGGCGAGGATATCGAAAGGCGTATCCTGCGCGCGCGCTCCAATTACCACGGCATGCTGCGGCTGATTGACGATCAGTTCAGGCGGCTGGTCATGGGGCTGGAGGAGCGCGGCCTGCGCCAGAATACGCTGGTGATTTTCCTGTCCGACCACGGCGATTATGTGGGCGAATACGGCCTGCTGCGCAAGGGCGCGGATCTGCCCGAGGTGCTGATGCATATTCCCATGGCGATGCAGGGGCCGTGCGTTGTGCCGCAGGGGAAGATTGAGAACGCCTGCGTCAATTTGGTGGATATTTTCCCCACAATCTGCGATCTGCTTGAAGTGGAAACGCCGCTTGGCGTTCAGGGAAAAACGCTGCTGCCGCTGATGGCAAAAACGCCCTATCCTGCCCATGAATACGATACCGGATATTCCGAGAGCGGTTTTTCAGGGCTGTACTGGGACGGGCGCGACGGCCTGACGCTGACGGCGGAGAACGCCTGCGACGCGGGCTATCACCGCTTCGACTGCCTGAACACATGGACGCAATGCGGTCAGGTGCGCGCTGTTCGCCGCGGCGATTGGAAGATTCAGGGCGATATGATGAACCATACCTACCTGTATAATTTGAAGGACGATCCCTACGAAACGCACAATCTGGCGGATGATCCCGCCTTCCTTCAGATTAAGAGCGATATGCAGCAGGCGCTGATGACGGCGGTGCTGCGCGCGTGCGATCCGCTGCCGGTTCCGCATCATCGCTATCGCGTGAAGCTGCATCCCAAGGGCTTCTGGGAGGATCAGGATTATGTGAGCGAGGACATGGGCGTGCGGCAGGAGCCCGCGCTGAACGCCTACTGTCACCGCGCCAATCAACGATAAAGGAAGGAAAGACGATGAGCAAGCAACCGAACCTGATTTACATCTTTGCCGATCAGCTGCGCCGGGACGCGTGCGGCTATGCGGGAAGCGAATATCATCTTACGCCCAATATCGACGCGATGGCGGCGGAGAGTCTGGAAATGACGAACGCAATTTCGGGGCATCCGGTCTGCGCGCCGTATCGCGCGTCGCTGTTTACGGGGAAATACACCACCTCGACCGGCATGGTCATCAACGAGATTCGCCTGAATCCGGATCACCGCTGCATTGCGCATGTGCTGGGGGACGCGGGGTATGAGCGCGAGTATATCGGCAAGTGGCACCTGTACGCCAATCAGCTGGGGCATCATGAGGAGGTAAAGAATTCCTTCGTGCCCAAGGGGCCGGATCGGCTGGGGTTTGACGGCTTCTTTGCGCATTACGGCTTCCATCATGAGTATTACGCGCCGCACGCCTACTATCATCTGGATACGAACGAGAAGATTTACCACGCCGGTTATGAGCCGGACTGCGTGACGGATATGGCAATCGAGCGGCTCAAGAAGCTCTCGGCGCAGGATAAGCCCTTCGCGCTGTTCCTTTCCATCGGCACGCCGCACGACCCGTGGGACAAGGAAAACGTGAAGCCCGACGCGTGGGAGCGCGTGAAGGATATTGAATTCAAGCTGCCCGCCAATTACTGCGCGCAGGACGATGCGCATTGCGATAACTGGACGCGCCTCAAGCCCGAGGAGCGGCCGCAGATTACCGAATGGATGCGCGGGTACTTCGGCATGGTGGCCAATCTGGACGACAACATCGGCCGCCTGAACGCGGCGATTCACCAGCTTGGGCTGGATGAAAACACGATCGTTGTTTTCACGGCGGATCACGGCGAATGCTTCGGCGCGCATGGCCGCCGGGCGAAGAACATCTTCTATGAGGAAGCGGTGCGCGTTCCCTTCCTGCTGCGCGCGCCCGGCCTGCCCACGGGCAGCAACGATGTGTGCCTGAACACGGTGGATATTATGCCCACGCTGCTGGACATGCTGCACCTGCCCATTCCGGCCGAGGTCGAGGGCGACAGCAAGGCGTTCTTCCTGGATGGGAAGCGCACCAGCAACGACGGCAGCCTGATGATGTGCTGCGGCCCGACGGCTGCATGGGGCGACGGCGTGGAATGGCGCGGCTACCGCACGAAGGATTACACCTACGCCATTTTCCGCGTGGACGGGCAGGAGTATTTATTCCACAACACGGCCGACCCGCTGCAGGAGCATAATCTGGCCGATGTTCCGGAATATCAGCCGCTCAAGGAGGAGCTTCGCGGCCAGATGCTGGAGAAGATGCGCCTGATTAACGATCATTTTGAAGCGAATTCCTATTACCGGGATCATTGGGTAGAAGATCGTATCATCCTGCGCACGGCGACTCAGCACGCCGATTCGGATCATCAGAAGTAATGCTTTGAGGGGAACCGTTCCTGGGAAACGTCAGGGACGGTTCCCTTTTTGCGTGCAAAGGCCATAGAGGAAGGGCGTGGAGCGAGCCGGACGTATGGATGCGGGCAATGGCGTTAGAAAAGCGCTCCGGCCCATGGCAATGGAAACAAGGGGCGGAGCGCCGGGCGATGATCGCAGTATTTTTTATTGAAGGGGCGGACGGCGACTTTACGTTCCGTTTTTCTCGATGGCCGTGCCGAATATGCCCAGCCATTGGTTCGTCAGCGCAAAGCGCTCGCCGTTCCACGCCAACTGATTGATGAAGCTTCCCAGCCCATCGGCGTTGTACAGCCCGGTCACGCGCTGAAAGGCCAGCAGGTCGTATACGCCGTCTCCGTCCGGGTCGACGGGAAGCAGGGCGCTGAGCGGGTTAACGTCGCCTGCTTGCGGGGCGATGAGCGTGCAGTCCGCCCGGTATAGCGGATCCAGATACGGGCGCGGGCGGTCGCTCAGGTCGATGAGGTAGGTCATGCCGTTTTCCAGACTTTCCGCGCGAACACGGCAGCCGTCCTGATAGGCGACGGCGTAGCGCGGCTGATAGGCGTCGCTGGAAAAAATGAGCTCGAATTGCTCCTGACGGTGCGAATAGACGAAAAAGTAGCCGATTCCGCCGCTGCCGCCTGAATCGATCGAAAGCAGGACGTCTGTAGCGCCGGGGGCAGTCAGCGGCCCGAACCAGAGCCGGGGCTGATAGCCTGCATCCTCCGGAATGGGCAGCTCCTGCTGCCGACAGGTTACGCCGTCCTGCACGGTCAGGCGAAGGGCGGTGTAGGCAGCGCTTTCCTGCCGCCTTTCGCCGCTCAGGGTAACGCATTCCGGCACGCGATCGCCGTTGAGGTCGATGTTTTTTTGGATAATGATGGTTCGCACACGATTCCCTCCTTCCGGGTGGAGAGTATGCCGCCGGCCATGCGGTTATGCGTGCCTGAGAAAATAAAGAAGCGGGCTGTGAGAAAGCGCATCCCTGCGACGAAGCAGCTGGAATACGCGTGAAGCATGTTTCCTTTTGCCGGCAGAGAGGCATGCAGAACGCTTGCTTTTGCGCCGATTCATACGGCTTTCTTGGCGGGAGGAACGAAACAGCCGGCTTGCCGGCGGCGGGGACGGCCTTCAGGCCGCAGGGAGCTGAACGAGTCGACCGAAACAAGCGGCGGAAGCGGGCGAGAACCGTCGTGCCGATGGAGGCTGGCGGTTTTACGGCAACGTCGGCGCCATGATCGTCATGACCAAGGGCGACGGGCAGTTCGCATGAAAACCGTCCCGAATGAAGCGGCAACCGCAGTTCGCACAACTCTGATAAAGAAATAAAAAGCTGCCGGAAGGTTGCCGAAACAAGCTTCCAAGAACGCAAAAAAGTCAGGAAACACAAGCGCTTTCCTGACTTTTTGCATTCCGAAGGGCTCATTTGAACAGCCTTTTTTTTAGAGCAAATTGTACAAAATAACCGGAATGGAGGAGAACCAAAGGCCTTCGATTGTTTGATATGGATGGTATTCTTGGCTTGAAGGAACGGTTTCCCGCCGCTTTTACTTTTTTTGCAGCGCCGGCATACCGATATCGCCTTTGTTTTTTGCCCGCAGCGGCGAATCAGCCCTTCAGAGAGCCCATCATGATGCCGCGTTCAAAGAATTTCTGCACCATGGGATAGATAATCAGCAGCGGCACGGCGGAAACGACGATGATGGCGTATTTCAGGGCGGCATAGAGCAGATACACGCCCAGATCGTCCACACCGGTTTGCTCCTCCATATCGCCCATCTGCGTGAGCACCAGAATCTCGCGCAGGAACACCTGCAGCGGCTGCAGGTCGCGGCGGCGGGAGAGGTACATCATGGCGCTGAAGTAGCTGTTCCAATGCCCGACCATGTAATAGAGGATGATGACGATCAGGATGGATTTGCTCAGCGGCAGCACAATGCGCAGCATGACGGCCATCGGCGACGCACCGTCGATGGACGCGGCCTCGCGCATGGCGGCGGGAACGGAATTGATGAAGTAGTTGCGCATAATCAACATGTTGGAAACGTTGATCGCGCCGGGCAGAATCACGACCAAGGGGTTGTTGAGCAGCCCCAGCGTCTTCATGTTCAGGTAATTGGGAATCATGCCGGCGCCAAAGAACATGGTGAACGTAATGAAGAACGTCAGCGCGTTTTTGCCCTTCAGGTCGGGCAGGGAAAGGGGATAGGCGGCCATGATCGTGGCGACCATGTTCAGCGTCGTGCCGGTGATGGTGTAGATCAGGGTGTTGCGGTAGCCCGTCAGGATGTCCGAGCTGGCAAACACGCGCTGATAGGAGGCGACCGTAAATTCCACCGGCCAGAGCACAACGTCGCCGTTGAGGATGCGCACGGGGTTGGAGAAGGAGGCGCTGATGACATAAATCAGCGGATAGAGCGCGACAACGCATACCAGCGTGGTCAGGACGTAGATGATTGCCTGAAAGATGGCGTCATTCTTGCTTTTCATTCTATCACCTCATTACCACAGGCTGGTTTCCGTAACCTTTTTGGAAATGGCGTTTACAATAAACAGCATCAGCAGATTAATCAGCGAATTGAACAGGTCGACGGCGGTGGCGTAATCGTATTTCAGGTCGATGATGCCCTGCTTATAGGTAAAGGTCGATATGACCTCCGAAACGTTGAGGTTCAGGTCGGTCTGCATGGCGTAGACCTTTTCGTGACCGACGCTCATCAGGCCGCCGCAGCGCAGAATCAGCATGATGACGATGGTGGGCACGATGCTGGGAATGGTGATGTAGATCAACTGCTGCCAGCGGCTCGCGCCGTCCACCTTGGCGGCTTCGTAGAGCGATGTATCGATGGCCGACAGCGCGGAAATGAAGATGATGGCGTTCCAGCCCGAATCCTTCCAGATATCCGAGAGGATATACATGAGCCGGAAATATTTGCCGCTGCCCATGAGGTAAAGCGGCTCCTTCGTCAGCCCCAGGCCGACAAGCGCTTTATTGATAATGCCGGTTTCCAGGGAGCACATGGAAACCATCATGCCCACCACGACGACGGTGGAGATGAAGTGCGGGGCGTAGGTGATCGTGCGCACCAGACGCTTGGTCTTATCGGTTTTCAATTCGTTGAAAACCAGCGCCAGCACGATGGGGAAGGGGAAGCAGAACAAAAGGGACAGGAAGCTGATCCACAGCGTATTGACGATGACGCGGCGGCTTTGATAGCTGTCAAAGAAGCGTGCGAAATGCTTGAGGCCCACCCAATTGCTGTTCCACATGCCGCGGCGCAGCCTATAATCCTTGAAGGCGACCTGAATGCCCATCATGGGCATGTATTTGAACAAGATAAAATAGACGATGACCGGGATCAGCAGCAGATACATCTGCCAATAGCGCATAATCGCTTTACGCCATGTGTTGTGATGCAGCGCATGCGGCGGGTTGACTGTTTTTTGCATCATGAAAGACGCACCTCTTTCAGAAAATTGCGGTTTTTCGGGGCACTGGCGTAAGCGCATGCACGATATCGCCTGTGAAGAGGGGAGCCCCGCAAGAGGCTCCCCCTTCCTTGCGGCTTAACGTCGCATAGGCGAATGATTAGAACTGAGCGCCTTCGCCGTAGACACGGGTCAGAGCGGAACGATACGCTTCGATCAGCTTTTCAGGCTTCATCGCGGTGATTTCGTTCTGGAAAGCGGCCCAAGTATCGTCGTTGAGTTCCTTTTCGCCGGTCATCACCTGCGCGGCGAAGTTCTTGGCGAAGCTGTCGATGTCGTTGCGGATGGTGGAAATGACTTCATTTTCCTCAGCCGTGAAGGTGATGATGGGCCAGATCTTGTCGGGCGCATAATCCTTCAGCAGCGCCTGCGCGCAAGCGGAGGGGATGGGGCCGTATTCGGCGTCGAGCAGGTTGGAGAAGAAGCAAGCGGGCACGCCGCCGCCGGGCCACATACCAAACTGGGCGCGGAAGGCGTCATTGCTCATGCTGTCGGTGCGGGTCGCCTTGGCGGCGTCGGTCCAATCGCGATGGCCGTCTTCCTTGACTTCCCAGTCCTCGTTCTCAACGCCGACCAGCGCCAGCGCGGAGCCTTCTTCGGTGTAGAAGTAGTCAACCCACCGGAGCGCCACGGGGATCAGCTCCTTGGGGCAGTCGCTGGTGATGACGAAGTTGCCGGTGGAGTGAACGGCGCCGCGGGTCTGGGTGTGGAAGGGACGGCCGCCGGGGCCCTGCAGAGACCAGTTCACGGTGTACCAGTTGTCGCTGCCGCTGCCCGGAGCGATGGTGTTGAACAGCATGCTCAGACGGTCGGACTGCTCGAACGCGTTGGCCTGCTTGTCGCCCTCGGTGAAGATTTCCTGATAGATCAGCTTGTTCTGATACATCATCTTCATGAACTCGAGGTACTTGCGATAATTCTCATGCTGGAAGTACACGCGCAGAGCGCCGGTTTCGGGATCAACGTCCACCACGTCGTGGTGCGCGCCGCGGGTACGCAGGCCGAAGGAGCCGTAGAAGTAGTTGTGCATGTTGCCGACGCTGGCGATGACGGTCACTTCGTCCTTCTCGCCGTTGCCGTTCCAGTCGCTATCGCGAATGGCGGTCATGACCTTCACGAAGTCATCGAGGGTCTTGGGGTCTTCCATGCCGATCTTGTCCATGGCCTTTTTGTTCAGCCACAGCTTGGTGGGGGTACGCATTTCAGCGCCGAGGATCACCTGGGGCAGGCCCCAGATTTCGCCGTTCGTGCCGGTGATAGCGCCCTTGATGGTCTCTTCTTCGTTGTAAAGCTTCCAGAAGTTGGGGGCGTTATCTTTCAGATAGGGCTTGAGGTCGATGATGACTTCATCCCGGCCATACTCGGCCAGCTTATCGTTGCTGATCTTGCCGCGGAGGATAACGTCGGGCAGCTTCGTGTCGGTATCGCCGATGCGGGCGGACAGCTGCTCGCTGAAGACGGAGCTGTTCACGTTGTCCCATTCGATGTGGACGCCGCTGAGCTGCTCATACTTCTGCAGGCCGTGGACGTTGTCCAGCTTCTGATCCGGATAATAGGAGCCGACCTGCGCCATCACGTGCAGCGTGGTGGGCTCGGTCACGATGGGGAAGGTGGTTTCGGCCAGCGCGGTGCAGCCCAAGAGCATGAACAGCGCCAGAGCCAGAGCCAGGATACGGTTGAGTTTCATGGGGTTACCTCCTTTTCTATCTTCACAGGCTTAGCTGCCTGCGAGTTAGCAGAACGGGACATTTTGCGGAAAGGGGAGATGCGAAACGAAAGCCTTGGAGCGGGCGCGGGCCGAAAAGCGGTGGAGCAATCAATTTCACATTGCGGATATAACGCATGTAAAATACGCCCGAAAAGCGCCCGAAACGGCGATAAAACGGGGCCCAAAGACCATTGTCGTGGGGCTTGCACCTTGGCTTCTGACACCATTATATACTACGCACAGCATGCAGTACAATTATTGAACGAGCCATTGTTTTAATCGAACGGGACACTTTTGTAAAATGTGTGTAAAAATTGTCCGTTTATATCGCTTGTCGGCGCGCGCGATAAATCTGGGTGAGCAGCTCGACCACATGGGCGACGGCGTCGTCCTCATTGGAACGCACCACATAATCGGCGCAGGCCATGGCGTAAGGATCGCCGTTGGCGGGCACGAAGGCCTTGGCTGCGGCGCGGAGCATTTCCACGTCGTTGTAGCCGTCGCCCACGGCGTAAGCGTCCTCATGGCGAACGCCGAGCGAATCGGCCAGCTGCAGCAGCGCCATGCCCTTATCCACGCCTTTGCGCAGCACCTCCAGA
The DNA here is from genome assembly GCA_934632155.1 of uncultured Clostridia bacterium. GTDB lineage: Bacteria > Bacillota > Clostridia > Christensenellales > Aristaeellaceae > RUG563. The sequence goes on from CAKTXZ010000003.1 coordinate 120,238, forward strand.
AAACCGCCGACCGTGGGCAGGAAGGAAATTTCGGGATAGTCCTTCAGGAAGACCTGCACCTGCGCGATGCGCTCGGGCGCGCTGCCGATCATGACCTTGGCCCATGTTCTGGGGGCCTGCGCGGGGTCGTCGATGGTTTCAAAGGGGATGGACTGGCTGGTGAAGTGATGCTCGGATTTTTCCGTCAGGTGCACGGCGTAGGATTTTTCGAGCGGATAAAATTCAATGGTGACGTCCGGGAAGGCCTGCGCGACGGCGCGCAGCGGCGCGATCCCCTCGTCGCCGATGCCGTTATCCACGACGACGGTATGCCGCTGGTAATCATACGCCATGCCGCCGTTGGCCAGCAGCACGGGCGCGTTGATGATTTCGGGCGAATAGGAATGAAAGCCCAGATAGCACCGTCCGGTGCAGACGGTGAAGCGGCCGCCGTTTTCCTCAAAAAAGCGAAGCGCCGCCTTTACGCCGGGGGTTACGATCCTGGTATCGGGCACCAGCGTGCCGTCATAGTCGCTGGCGAGCAGCACGCCCTCAAACAGGCCTCGTTCCTTCTTTACGCCTTCAGCCATTTGCGAACCACTCCCTCCATAACGGTCAGATCGTCGATGGCGTGCCTGTCCAGCGGGCCGAAGCGCTCGGCGACGTTGATGGAGCGGCAGTTGAGCGTCATGGGAACGCCCACGAGGCTCATGTGGTATTTCACCGCCGCGGGATGACCGCAGCCCTCGACCAGCGACATGACGGAAAGCATGGCGGAGAGCTCCTTCGCCTTTTCAGGCTGGGACTGATAGTTAAGGCAGAGCCAACGGAGCAGGTCGGGGTGATAATTGGCCATGATGCCGCTGAAGCCGTCCGCGCCGCTTTGCAGGGTTTCCAGGAAGGTGGCGCAGTTGGCGTTGAAGAGCTGAATACGGCCGTTGAGCTGCCGGACGCGCTTGGCGATGAGCGCCGCGTTGCAGCTGGTATCCTTGATGAAATGGAAACGCCCGGTTTCGGCCATGGCCGCGAGCACCTTTTCGCTCAGCAGGCGCTTATAGGGGGAGGGACATTCGTACATGCCGAAGGGAATGCCGGGAACAGCCGCCAGAAGCCTGTTCATGTTTTCAATCAGCACATCGTCGCTTTCGTCCGGCTTGGCCAGCAGGCTGGAGATCATCACGACGGCTTCCACGCCCGTGGCGGCGATGCGGCGAAGCTCGCGAATCTGATCCTCGAGCTTTTCGGAGATATGCCCGGAGGCGACGACGCACATTCTGCCGGCGGCGGCCTTATGCACGCGGGCGGCCAGCTTCTCGCGCTCGTCCTCGCTCAGGCAAAACATTTCGCTCGACTGGCAGACCGCGAAGATGCCGTCGCAGCCCAAGGCGGCGTAAAATTCCACAATCCGATCGACTGCCTCGTAATCCACCTGATTATCCGCCGTGTAGGGTGTGATCATGACCGGGTATACGCCTTTTGCAATCTTGTCCATGGTATCTGTTCCCCTGTTCTGTATTTTTTAGCGCCGTATAAAGCGTTATCAATAAGAGTAGTGCGAGCGCCGGAAAAGCGCGGGGGGCATGCCCTCCTGGCTTTTGAAAAATTTGCTGAAGCTGTACACGCTGCCGTAGCCCAGCGCGTTGGCGATATCCTGCATGCTTTTGTCCGAATAGAGCAGGTATTCCTGCGCCTTTTTGTGCTTAAGCTGCTTAATCAGCCCGCAGCAGGAGGTGCCGAATTCCTTAAAGACGATGCGGTTGATCTGGCGCTTGCTCAGGTGCAGCACCTCCGCCACGTCCATGGTGGTGATATTGACGGAAAGGTGCGCGTTGATGAAGCTTTCGATTTCCCCCGCGCGTCTGTCGATGCGCTGCAGGGCGGCAACCTCGCTGGGCGCGACGCTGATTTGCCGCTCGTATTCCATGGTAATCTGGAAAAGGAGGGCGCCGATGAGCTCCTTGTAGCCAAGGCGCTGGCGCGTAAATTCCTCGCACAGGCGAAGGTAAAGGTCAAAAATGGTATCCGCCTGCCGGATTACGGCGACGTCCAGCGACATGGCCTGCTCCGCGCGGTTGTAGAGCGCCTGCCCTTCCATCATGCGATAGGCAAGGGAGATCTTGCGGGCGTCCGCGCTGGCGTAGACCAGCTCGTGGCGGATGTTTTCACGGATGAAGACGGTATCGCCGGCGCAGATGGTAAATTCCTGTCCGTTGCCGATCCGATAGGTCACCTTTCCGCTGGTGCAAAAATGGGTTTCGCAAAAGGTATGGCTATGCAGCTTGGGGTGCGACCGCCGATTGACCGGCCCGTCGCCGACTTTGTCGTTGCGGTTGGAAAAGGACGCCCAAAGCAGCTCCAGCGTCAGGTTGTTGACGCGGAAGAGAATATGTTCGTTGGTCATGAATTTGTTCAGCGTCTGCGCGGTATCGTTTGGGATGTTGTAATCCATACAACCCCTCCTCTCGCAGTGATCGCGACGAAACAAGCGCCATTCGATCAATACAACGCCGCTTACGTGCCCATGCTGACAATATACACGAGCGGAGGGGACTTTTCAATTGGGATACGAGACAATAATTTATCCGAAAGGGACATTCAGACTGCTTTCGCTATTACAGAAGGGTCGGAGAGGATGCAAAAGGAAAAATGCGCCCGTTTTCCCCGCTTCTCAAGCCCCGTGCACCGGAAAGCACGCCGTTCGCCCGCGCCTTTTCCGTCACGGCCTTGCCGTGCTTCGAATAAGGCCGCGGCCTTTGCGCGTTTGAGCCGGGGCAAAAAGGCGTTTCGCATGTTGCCGCCTTTTTGCGTGGGCATGGTATCCGCGACCGGCGCGCGGCGAAGCGGCCTTCCGGGGTGATCGGGCGGAAAGGCGCAGCCTCGGCGCGGCATAAGCCAAGCCGCGGCCATCGAATCGGAGGGACGCGGCGGTTGGGCGGCTTTTGCCGTATTCAGGATGCCCAACGGCGCTATTTCAGCGCCTGAACGTGATCGAAGCGCTTTCTTGAAAACGGGAAAGGCGGTCGTTCGCAGGCGGGCGAAAGCGTATGCGCTTTTCCGAAACGTGCCTGGCTTTGCCGCGCGCTGCAGAAAGAAGCTGCGGAGGGCGCGCCTTTTGAACAAAAAGGGAATGTAAAAAACGAAGCAAAGCATTTGCGGGGGAAACCGTTCTTTTGGAAACAAAAAAGGCGCGAACGTCGTGACGTTTCGTGCCTTTTGGCGTTTGAGCCGGATGCCGGAAAGCAGGGCGCGGCGTTCAAAGCCGCCGCGCCTTCAGCCGTTCATTCAGCGCTTGAAGCGAAGGGTTTTCACCTCAAAGCCGCCGACATTCAGCCTGACGGCGTCTCCCTCGCGCGCCGCCTCCGTGCGCGGGTTCTCCAGCATGTCGCATTCATACGCCGCGGTATAGGGCAGCGCGCAGAACAGCTTCACGCTGCAGGCGGCGTTCATGCTTTCGTAGAGACGCACAACCAGATCGCCGGATTGATCGTCCGCCAGCTTGACGGCGTCGATAATGACGTTCGGGTTGTCCACGCGCAGCAGGGAAGCCTCCTGCGCCGTGCCCTCGGCCGAGGCGACGGGGACGTTGAGCTCATAACCGGCGCGGGCGACGCCGCTGTCCGCCAGCGAGCCTTCCCAGACATAATAACTGTAAGCGAAGGTATGCTCGCCCTGATCGGCGTTGAAATCCGGGCTCTTGGGCGCGCGCAGCAGCGTCAGCGCGATGGTATCGTCCTCCATGCTCACGCCGTATTTGCAGTCGTTGAGCACGGCGGCGCCATGACCCTGATCGTACAGGGCGGTATAGCGATGGTTGCATACCTCAAAGCGATCCTTGTCGTAGAGGCGGCTGCGGTGCGTCGGGCGGCTCATATAGCCGAACTGAATCTCGTTGACGCCCATTTCCGCGTGCACGCCCGTGGGGAAGGCGGCCTTGAGCAGGCGATGCTTTTCGTGCCAATCCACATGGGTGTTGAAATCGATCTGGCGCTGCCCGGCGGTCAGGGAAATGCGCTGCGTCCAGACGGAGGAATCCACCCTGCGCTCGATGGTGACCTCGCAGCGGAAGGGCGTGCTTTCGGTGACGGTCAGACGGCCCTCCGCGGAAAGCGGAATTTCCTGTTCCTGATACATGCTGTCGATGTCCCATGCGTCGAAGATACGGGGAACATCCTTGTACAGGTGCAGCCGGTTTCCGGGCGCGGAGAGGAAGGAACGGCCGGTTTCGTCCGCGCAGGCGGTAATTTCGCCCAGTGCGTTGACGGTGAAGCGAATCAGACCGTTATCCAAACGCGCGCAGCCGTCTGCCGCTTCGACGGTGACGGGGCGCTCGGGCGCGCCTGCATCCACGCGGGCGGTAAAGCCGCAGGCGGGAATATCGGCGAAGGCGTAGCCGTTTTCGGTTTTGACCAGCGCGCGGCGATTCCACGACAGGCTGTTGAAATAGGTGCGCCCCTCGCCGGCGGTCAGCGCCTTGCGCGCCGTTGCCGCGACGGCCGCCGTATCCTTATCCACAATGGCGTAGCGCGCCTTGGCTTCTTCATATACACGGGCGATGCTGGAGCCCGGCAGAATGTCGTGGAACTGGTTGAGCAGCGTCAGCTTCCACGCGTTTTCCAGCGTATCGTAGGGATAATCGGCCTTGCCCGCCGCCAGCGCGCTCCACATTTCGGCCTCGCGCAGGGCGATCTCGGCGCGGCGGTTGCCCTTCTTGACGACCGCCTGACTGGTATAGGTGCCGCGATGGCAGGCAAAATACAATTCGCCCACATAGGTGTTTTGCGGCGCGCCCTGGGCAAGGCAGCTTTCAAAGAAGGTCTGCGGCGCTTCCATGCGCACCTGCGGAATGCCTTCCAGATCCTTTTCGCGCAGGGCGTATTCGATATGGTCGCGGGTGGGGCCGCCGCCGCCGTCGCCGTAGCCGAAGGGCAGCAGGAAATCGGTGACGCCGCGCTGCTGTACGCGCTCCGTCCAGCGCTTGGAAACGGTCTCCGCGTCCGTGCGGGAGGTATAATCCATATGCAGGAAGGACGTGATCTTGAACCCGCCGAGCCCCTGCCAGGTAAAGTAATGATAGGGGAAGCGTTCGCCGCCGTTATACGTCCAGAAAATCTTCTGGGTGGTCATGTATTTCATGCCGCAGCCGGTCAGAATCTGCGGCAGCGCGGCGGAATAGCCGAACGTATCGGGCAGCCAGAGCAGCTGACTGTCCACCCCGAATTCTTCCTGATAAAAGCGCTTGCCGAAGCTGATCTGGCGAATCAGCGCCTCGCCGCCGGCCATGTTGGTATCCGGCTCCACCCACATGCCGCCGTCGGCAATCCACTGCCCCTGACGGATTTTTTCCTTGATGCGGGCGTACAGCTCGGGGTACATTTCCTTGCAGATCAGGTACGCCTGCGGCTGGCTCTGGATGAACTTGTAATCGGGGTACATTTCCATCAGGCGAATCTGCTGGGCGAAGGTGCGCGCCACCTTGCGCTCGGTTTCGCGGTAGGGCCACAGCCAGCTCAGGTCGATATGCGCGTTGCCAATCGCCCACATCCGCGGCGCGGTGGAGCCGTTATGCGCCTCCAGCACGGGGCGCAGCAGCGCGCGCGCCTGCACGTAGTCCTTCAGGCGGTCAGGCAGCGGCTGTTCAAAATCGACGGCCAGCGTAAAGCGCTCCAGCGCTTCTTCAATTTCCACCGTGCGCAGAGACGTTTCGGGCAGCACCTTGAGCGCGTCGCGCAGCGTCGTCACGTCCAGCCACAGCTGGTAGGCTTCCTCGTGCCAGACGCCGTAGGTGCTGTCGGCGCAGCGCTGACGCAGCGCCGTTTCGTCGAAATCTTCGAAATCGCCCGGACGCACGGGCCCCGTCGCGCAGCCGCCTGCGTCGGGGTAATCATGGCCGGCGTAGGCCTCCAGCAGCAGGCTGTACTTTTCGCCGGGCTTGGCGCATCGGGTCAGCACCTGATCGCAGATGAAATGATGCGGCACGATCACCCATTCCGCGCGGCGCGTGCCGAAGGCGGAGCCGTTGACAAACAGCGTGGCTTCGCCGCCCGTGCGGATGTCCATGACGATGCATTGCCCCTGCGCGCGCTCGTCCAGACAGATATCGCCCCTGAACCACGCGTATTCCCACATTTTGCCCCACTCGAGGCCCTTGTGCGCGGGAGCGAAGGCGTGCGACTGCGCCTGCTCGGGCGTGAGCATGGCTTCCGTGGTGAAATACTCCATCGGAATGATGCCCAGCGGCTCGTAAAAATCCTTTTCCAGCGTCCGAATCCAGTGCTTCAGGCGATCCTTGTACTCTGGTATCATTCGTTTATGTCTCCTTATATAATGAGCGGGCGCGCGCGAACGCGCCGTCCGCTCTAATCGCAGCGTATGCATTCGGCGGACGCGGCCGTTTTCCTGCCTCCGTAATGGACGGATTTTTATCCATGTGAAAAGCTTCGGAAATGTTTTTTCTTCGTGAACGCTCAGCGACAATCTCCCGCCCGCCCGGCAAAGCCGGAGGATCCGAATGAACGCGAAGAGAAGCGCAAGCTTCATTGCATTCCGCAGGCCTAACCGCCGCTTTGGGGGCGCCCCGAAGGTTATATATGGCATGCGAAGGCGATCCAATCGCCCTGACGCTGAACCTCGTCGATGATATAGCCCGCCGCCAGCAGCGCGGCGTTTACATCCGCCTGGGCGTCGGCGATGACGCCGGAGCAGACGAACCGGCCGCTGGGCTGCAAATGCTTTTTCAGCGGCGCGGCAAGCATGCAGATGACCGGCGCGAGGATGTTCGCCACAGCGAAGTCGAAGCGTTCGGAAAGCCCCTTGAGCAGGTCGCCCTGCCGCACCTTAATTGCGTCGTCCAGGCCGTTATGCGCTACGTTTTCCTTGGCCACGCGAACGGCGTCCGGGTCGATATCCACGGCCAGAATGCCCTTCGCGCCCAGCCGCGCCGCCGCGATGGCCAGAATGCCGCTGCCCGTGCCCACGTCCAGCAGCGTGCCGCCGCGGTAGTATTGTTCGATCATGCGAACGCACATGGCGGTCGTCTCGTGCGTGCCCGTGCCAAAGGCCATGCCCGGATCGATTTCGATGATCAGGTCGCCGGGCTGCGCGTTCCACGGCTCCCATGTGGGCTTGACCACCATATGCTCGCCCAGCCGGAAGGGCTTATAATACTGCTTCCAGTTTTCCGCCCAGTCCTCCTCGCGCACGCCCTGCAGGGAAAGCGAGAGCGCGCCCAGATTTTCCTCGTGCCCCTTGAGCAGCGCCAGCTGCTCGCGCAGCGGGCCGATCACATCGCCGAAGGCCTTTTCGCCGAACCATGCCTTGACCTGCACGTCCGTGGGCATGGCGTCGATGACGGATTGATCCATCAGCTCCCAATTGGCGGTGGGCTTGCTGGGGTCGGGCAGGTCGGCGCGGTCGAGAATCTGCGTGCCGGCCGCGCCCAGACGCATCAGCAGATCGGAAACGATCTCCGCCCCCGCGCTGACGGTGGATACGGTGACTTCGGTATAGGTTTCCATCAGGCTTCGTCCTCCGTTTTTCGAATCGACGCCATTTCGATGGCGTCGTGGTATTTTCCTTCGCGGTATATTTCGTCCCGCAGCACGCCCTCGCGGATAAAGCCGCATTTTTCGTAGCAGCGAATCGCGCCCGCGTTAAAGGCGAAAACCGTCGCCTTGAGCTTATGCAGGTTCAATTCCTCAAAGCCGAAGCGGCAAAGCAGCCGAACCGCGTCCGTGCCATAGCCCCTGCCGTGGTACGCGCGGTCGAGCATGACGGCGATTTCGGCCTTGCGGTTTTTCCAATTGACGTGGATAAACCCGCACTGGCCGATGAATTCGCGCCCCTCCAGCGTTTCCACGGCGAACTGATATTCGCCGGAGGTATAGCTGGTCTGGCTGTTCATGGCGCGCGCCTGATCGTCCACTGTCGATGGATAGAGAATGCCGCCCGACGCGCTGCGCATGACGGCGTAATCGTTATTTATGGAAAGCGCCCGCATCAAATCGCCGTTGTCAAACGCGCGCAGGCGGACGAGCCTGCCTTCATACATCCTGTTTCTTCCTGCCTTCCCTGAGCCTTTCGTCCTATGATAAGGCCGCGCGGCGCTTCTGTCAAGGCGCTGCGGCGGGCCGCCGCGACGCTTTCTGATCCGGCTCGACGCGCGTCACGTACTGCGCCATCACGTAGCCCGTCCAATCGTCCATGCGGACGCGGAGCCAGTCGCCCGCCTCCTGCGTGACGATCAATTGCTGTCCGTAGTACAATTGGCGCAGCACGGCGGACTGCGTGTTGCTTTCCGCGCGCAGGTTCAGGTATGAATTCACGCCGATGTTCGTTACGGCGACCAGATATTCGCCGGGCGCGGGCGTTGATGAAAGCGGCGCGGCGGTGGGGCGCGGCGTGGGCGTTGCGGCGGGGCCGGGCGTGGCCAGAAAGGCGGCGGACACGGGCGCGGGCAGCGAGAAGGAGCTTGCGTATACCTTGACGGCCATGCCGGGATAATAGAAGCGCAGGATCTGGTCGTATGTCCAGCGGTAGGTTCCGGCCATGCACTGCGCGCCGCGCTGGCTCATGCCCACACCGTGGCCGTAGCGGCGGGATTCCACGACGAACGCCGTTTCGGTTTCGCGAACGGTGACAAGCTCGTTGCTGCCGCCGTTGATGGAAAGCCCCAGCGCGCGCTCGACTGTGGGGAAAATTTCAAGCTCGACAGGCACGGGCGCGTTCAGCGGCGCGACGGCGGACCAGCGCTCCTCGTCCGCGGCGGGCGTTTGCGCGGCAGGCGCGGTGAAGATGGAAATTTCCTCCTCGCCGTCCACGGGCAGCAGGCGACGGGCCGAAACGTTCAGGCTAAGCCGCAGGCGGGTCATGACGCGGCTGGGCGAATCGCGGTGCATGGGCACGGCCGCTTCCGCGCCCGCGATGCCGTCGACGCGGATATACTGCGCGTCCCCGTCGTAGCCCATGCTCTCCAGCGTTTCGGACAGCGCGCCCAGAACCTCATCCTGCAGCGCGCCCAGATCCGCATTGCTCTTGAGCCGCTTGGGCAGCGAGGCGGCCTTGACGGCGCTGTCGGGGTTTTCCAGATCATACGGATCGTCCGTCATGGTCAGATAGGCGTAATCGCCCTTGCCCCAGACGTGAACCGGAAGCTCCGTCTGCCCGCCGTTGCTGGCGGAATAGAAGCATTCGGCCAGCGCGTTCCTGTAGTAGCCGCACAGCCCGGCGGTTTCGCGCACGGCGCGCGCCGCGTTCCGGTGCTCGGCCTTTACGCCGTAATACGCCTGATCGTTGGTGTTGTCCACCACGTCGTAATCCTGTGCGGCGCCCGCCTTGCGCAGGGCGTAGGTGCGCGCGGCGACGGCCTGCGCCTTGAGCGCCTCCAGCGGGAAGGAATCGCTCATTTCGTAGGGCACCACGCCCAGCAGGTATTCCTCCACCGGCGCGTGCAGCACGGCGCGCAGCGCGCCGTTTTGAACGGAAAGCGTCAAATCGCCCGGATGCAGCTCGTACGCGCCGTTGAAGCGCAGGCCGTTCTCGCTTCCGTCCGTCACGGCGTGGCGAACCAGCGTCAGCGATTTTCCGGCGTCCATCGCCATGCCCTCGTAATAGACGAGCAGCGAGCCCGTCGCGCAGGAGACGATCAAACAGCTGCCGCGCTGAAAGGCGACGCCCGAGAGCGTATAGCTTCCGTCCAGCGCGATTTCCACGCGATCCGTCAGCTTCAGGCGGGTGAGCAGCACGCGCACAACGCCGCTGTTTTTTTCCGCCTGCGCGGGCAGGGCGGCCGGAAGCAGCGTCAGGCACAGGAGCAGTGCAAGCGTTCGCAGACATTTGCGCAAGGGCAAGACCTCCTTAGGTTGCGGCCGCGTCGGGGCGCAGCCGGGTGAGCAGGTTAAAATCGCGCACGGTGGAAAGCGCCGCCCAGTAGAGGGCGTAGGTGATCTGCATGCCGCATACCGCGCCGCCCGGGCCGCGCACGGCGGAGACGATTTCGCTGCCGGGCAGTACCTGACGCACCTGCTGAATCACCTTGGCGTCGGCGCTTTCGCTGTAGGAATCGATGGCCAGCACCTGCTTTTCGCCGTCTGCCTCCCGCGCGCCTATGAGCGCGACGATATGCCCAGGCCGCAGGTTGCAAAGCGCGCCGTCGCCCATGCGCAGACGGGCGTAGAGGGCGTCGGTATCGTTGCGCAGGCCGTCCATCGCATAGGAAAAGCCGTATTTAAGCGCCAGCCCCGCGCGCTCCATGGCGGCAAGCAGGGCGGGCCTGTCCGTGCCGTCGTCGCCGCGGCCGCCGTTCTGACAGGAAAAATCGGCCAGCGCCTCGGGATCGGGCGTTTTGCCGCTCAGGTACTGCGCCGCATGGCAGACGGAGAAAACGCCGCAGCCCGCGTTGGCGAGCGTGGAGCCGTTTCCCTGATATTCGTAGGGGTGCTGCCATGCCCGGCAGCGCTGATTAAAAACGATATAATCCCTTTGCGGGCCGGGCACGATGATATACTTTCCCGTCGCGTTCATTTTGATACGCTCCTTTTATACTTTCAATTTCGAAGCCACGCTTATTATAGCGGATTTCACCGCGCATGCCAATGCAAAGTTTTTTCCGCGGCAAAGATTTACAAGCGTTCAAAAATATGATACGCTTTTGTCGATTTCGCATTTTCGTTGGAAGGACGGGACGGAAACGTATGAGTGCGGGGATTCTCAGGCGCTTGTTTGCGCCGGAATATCTGGTGAAGACGCCGTACCGGCTGGGCAATCTGCCCGACGGCAGGACGGCGTATCGCGATGTGATGCGCATCGCGCTGCCGTCGATTGTGGAAATGGTGCTCATCAGCCTGATCGGCTCGATGGACACCATGATGGTCGGCAACGAGCTGGGCGCGGAGGCGCTTTCCGCCGTCGGGCTGCCCACGCAGCCGCGCATGGTGCTTTTATGCCTGTTTTTTGCGCTGAACGTGGGCGTGACGGCCATTGTCGCGCGTCGAAAGGGCGAGGAGCGGCAGGAGGAGGCCAACGCGACGCTGCGCAACGCGCTGATGCTGGCGCTAAGCCTGTCGGCGGTGCTGATGACGGCGGCTGTGATTTTCGCGCGGCCGCTGATGCTGCTGGCGGGCGGCGATCAGGCGGAAAGCGAAAAGGTGCTGGAGGACGCGATCGATTATTTCCGCATCATGACGTACGCGCTGCCCGTGAGCGCCGTGTCCATGTGCATTTGCGCCGCGCAGCGCGGCATCGGGAAAACCAAGATCACCATGTGGGTGAACATCGCCAGCAATCTGGTGAATGTGTTTTTCAATTATTGCCTGATCGGCGGCAATCTGGGCTTTCCGCGGCTGGAGGTGCGCGGCGCGGCCATCGCGTCGGTCATCGGCATGGTGGTGGGGCTCGGCATGGCGGTGGGCTCGCTGCTGCTGGGCGGAAGCCATCGCGGATACCTGCACCTTTCCGCGCGCGACCGCTGGCGCTTTGAAGGGGACGCGATGCGCTCCATCCTGCGGGTGGGCGGCAACGCGGCGATCGAGCAGGTAGGCGTGCGGTTCGGCTTTTTCGTGTACGCCCGCATCATGTTTTCGCTGGGCACCACGTTATATGCCGCCAACCAGATCTGCATGCAGCTGATGAACATCACCTTTACCTTCGGCGACGGCCTCGCCGTGGCGGCGACGGCGCTGGTGGGGCAGAATCTGGGCCGCGGCCGCGCGGATATTTCCATGCTCTACGGGAAAATATGCCAGCGCTACGCCGTGCTGATTTCGGCGGTGCTGGGCGTTGTAATCATCGTCTGCCGCGATGCGATCGCGGGGCTGTTCATCGGCGAGGATACGCTGAACGCAGGGGAGGTCGTCGCCAACGCGGCGCGCACGCTGATCGTGCTGGCGGCGATGCAGCCCTTCCAGACCAGCGCCGTGGTGCTTTCCGGCTCGCTTCGCGGCGCAGGCGACAACCTGTATGTCGCGATTGTCGCCACGTTCTGCGTCAGCGTCATGCGTCCGGCCTTGGCGCTGTTGGCCGTCGACATTATGCATCTGGGGCTGACGGGCGCATGGCTGCTGAGCATGAGCGAATTCGCCGTGCGTGTCGCGCTTTTCTACCCGCGCTTCGCAGGCGGCAAGTGGAAAAACATGAAGGTATAGCGGCGCGCCGGGTATAAACGCGGCGTAAATGCGCATCCTTTTCTTGCATGCGGTATGCGAAAGGAAGGGATGCGCTTTGAATTTGCTGCAGTATGAAAAGTGGGAACGCGGCGACCGCCGCCGCGGCCGCGCCGCGCTGCGCGCCTATCGCCGCAACGGCTGGCAATGCCTGTGGGTGAAACGGAATTCGCGTATGAGTGCGCTGCTGCGGTGAAGAAAACGCGCCGCGCGCTGGCTGCTTCAGGAACGCATTCGTGATTGTAAGGAATGAAGGGCGTGCTTTTTGCTTCGAGGATCCGTGAAGGACGGAAAACCCTTCACATATCTTCGGCGCGGAGAGCGCGCCCTTTGCTTTGGGCCGTTTGAAAGGTGCCCGCGCCCTCCGACGATCGCTTTTCCGGCTTCCGGTGTTTTTTTCATGAAAATCGCGTTTCGGGGTTTTCATTCGCCCCTTTTCTGTGCTATAATTGATAGGTTAAAAGGGGGAGTGTACACGATGCGGAGCATGACGGGCTATGGCCGTCGGCAATGCCTGCGGGACGGAAGGGAAATAACGGTGGAGGTTAAGACGGTCAATCACCGTTTTCTGGACGTTTCCTGCCGCCTGCCGCGCGCGCTGAATTTTGCCGAGGACGCCGTGCGCAGGCAGCTTAGTGAAAGCCTGCGGCGCGGGCACGCGGACGTATCGGTGACCTATCGCAACGGCCGTGCGGACGCGCGGGTGGTGACAGTGGACGAGGCGCTGGCGAGGCAGTATTTCGCCGCCCTGCATACGCTTGCGGACAGCCTTGCATGCGACGGACAAAGCGTGCTTTCCTTCATTGCGGCGCAGCCGGACGTGCTGACGGTTACCGTCTGCGAGGAGGATCAGGCCGCCGTGAGCGCGCTTTTGCGCGAGACGCTGGCGCTGACGCTGGAGGATGTGCGCGCTATGCGGCAGAAGGAGGGCGAAAGCCTGCGGCGGGATCTGACGCTGCATCTGGATATGCTCGCCGGGCTGCGCGAGGAGATTGCCGCGCTGGCGCCCGGCGTTCCGTCGGCTTATCGGGACAGGCTGCGGCAGCGGCTGAGCGAGCTGGGCGTAAACGAAATAGACGAGCAGCGGCTGGCGCAGGAGGTCGCCCTGATGGCGGATAAATGCGCCATTGACGAGGAGCTTTCCCGGCTGGAATCCCATATCGGGCAGATGCGCGCAGCCATGGCGCAGGAGGGCGAGGTCGGCCGGCGGCTTGACTTCCTGACGCAGGAGCTCAACCGCGAGGTTAACACCATCGGCTCCAAGGCCTCGGACGCGCAGATTACGCGGCTGGTCGTCGCGGCCAAGAGCGAGATCGAAAAGCTGCGCGAGCAGGTGCAGAACGTCGAATAAGGGAACGCGCGGCGGAGGCGCGGCCTCATCCGCGGGCACGGCGTTTTCGCGCCGCTTTGCCGGGAGGGCCGTCCGTGATTTGCAAAGCGATACGGAAGAGGGGAAGAGCACATGCGGGAAGAGAGAAAGGGCATGCTGGTCGTCATTTCGGGGCCGTCCGGCACGGGGAAGGGCACGATTTGCGCCCGGCTGCTCAGGGAGGACAAAAGTCTGGTATTTTCCGTCAGCGCCACGACGCGCTATCGCCGTGAAAACGAGATCGACGGCGTGCATTACCACTTCATGAGCGAGGAGCGCTACGACGAGCTGCTGGCGCAGGACGCGTTTCTGGAGCATGCCACGGTGCACGGCCATCGCTATGGCACGCTCAAATCTCAGGTGGAGGAAACGACGGCGCGCGGGCTGAACGTTATGCTGGATATCGACCCGCAGGGCGCGCGCGAGGTAATGCGCCAGAAGCCGGACTGCGTGTCCATTTTCATTCTTCCGCCGTCCTACGCGACGCTTCGCCTGCGTCTGCATACGCGCAATACCGAGGATCCCGTTGAGATCGAGCGAAGGCTGAACAACGCCCGGGGCGAGATCGAGCAGATGCATCTATATCATTACGTGGTAGTGAACGACGATCTGGACGCCGCCTGCGCGCAGGTGGCTGCCATCATCGCCGCTGAAAAACAGCGTACAACCCGGTATTTCCCCGTGGTTGAATAAAAGGAGGAAAAAATCATGCCCGTTAATAAGCCTGCTATCGGCGAACTGTGTGAAAAGGTGGATTGCCGCTACACGCTGGTGGTTGAATCGGCCAAGCGCGCAAGAGAATTGGTGGGCGGCGCGCAGCCGCTGATCGACCCCAAGGACAGAAAGCCCGTTTCCATCGCCGTGGAGGAGATTAACCGCGGTCTGCTGACCTATCACCGGAATCTGGAAGACGAAGAGGGCTGAGCGCATGCTGTCCGGAAAGACTGTGGTGCTGGGCGTGACGGGGGGAATCGCGGCGTATAAGGCGTGCGAATTGACCTCCCGGCTGCGCAAGGCGGGGGCGCAGGTGTATGTCGTCATGACGAAAAACGCCTGTGAGTTTGTCGCGCCGCTGACGTTCGAAACGCTGTCCAACCATCCCGTGGTGACGGACACCTTCGCCCGTCCCGAAAAATGGGAGGTTGAGCATGTCGCGCTGGCCAAGCGGGCGGACGTGTTTGTCATTGCGCCTGCGACGGCCAACATCATGGCCAAGCTGGCCGTCGGACTGGCGGACGATATGCTCTCCACCACCGCGCTGGCGACCCGCGCGCCGCTGCTCATTGCGCCGGCGATGAACACGGGCATGTGGGAAAACGCCGCCACACGGCAGAACGTGGAAACGCTGCGCGCGCGCGGCGCGCGTTTGATCGGCCCGGAGGGCGGCTTTCTTGCCTGCGGCGATCAGGGCGCGGGCAGGATGAGCGAGCCGGAAACCATTTTCGACGCGATTGCGGAAACGCTTGCGCGCACGGAGGATATGCGCGGCCTGCGCGTGCTGGTCACAGCGGGGCCCACGCAGGAGAAAATCGACCCCGTGCGTTACCTGACCAACCGCTCCAGCGGCAAAATGGGCTATGCCGTCGCGCAGGCGGCGGCGGAGCGCGGGGCGCGGGTGACGCTGGTGTCCGGGCCCGTGCGGCTGGCGGCGCCCGCGGGGGTCGAGATGGTTCCCGTCGTCTCCACGCAGGATCTTTACAACGAAATGACGCGCCGCTGCGGCGAGGCCGACGTGATTGTGCAGGCGGCTGCGCCGGCGGATTTTACGCCCGTATCGGCGGCGGAGCATAAGCTGAAAAAGCAGGGCGGGGATATGACCCTCGCGCTGCGCGAAACGCCGGACGTGGCGGCTGCGGTGGGGCGGCTCAAGCGGGAGGGCCAAACGCTGGTGGGCTTTGCGGCCGAAACCGACAACGTGCTGGAAAACGCCGGCGGAAAGCTGCTGAAAAAACGGCTGGACATGATCGTCGCCAACGACGTAACCGCGCCGGGCGCCGGCTTTGACGTGGATACGAACGTGGTAACGTTCATTACCAGGGACGCGCGGGAAACGCTGCCGCTCATGTCCAAGCGCGAGGTGGCTCAGCGGCTGCTGAGCCGGGTGCTGGCGCTGCGGGGGGCGCGATAAGGAGGAAGCAGGGTGTACGCGGAGATCATCATCGATATCGCGTCCGAGCAGATCGACCGCGTGTTCACCTATCGCGTGCCGGAGGATATGCGGCTCGCGCCCGGCATGCGCGTCCGCGTGCCCTTCGGGCCGCGGGAAAAGGAAGGCTTTGTCATCCGCCTGAAGGAAACGGCGGATTATGACGAGCGCCGGATTCGGCCCGTAACCGCGCCGCTGGAGGATTATCCGGCGCTGCTGCCGCCGTTGATGGCGCTGGCGGAGGAAATTCGCGCGCGGACGCACTGCCCGCTTTGCGAGGCGCTGCGGCTGATGCTGCCCGCCCAGATGCGCGGCGGCCGCGTGCGGGTGAAGACCGAAGCCTGCGCGCAGCTGCGCATCGCCCCCGATCAGGTGGATGAGGCGATTGCCAAGCAGCGCCGCGCGAAGAAGCGCTGCCTGCTGCTGACGCTGCTTTCCGACGGCCAGCCTCATACGCTGGAGGAGCTGCGCGCGATGGTGCGCGGCGTGCGTGAGCCGCTTGGTTATCTGGTCGAGCGCGAAATGGTGAGGGTGTTTGAGCGCGACGTGCTGCGCGCGCCCTTTTACGGGCATATGGACGCCGCGCCCGACCCCGTGCTTACGCCCGAGCAGGAGGAGGCGCTTTCCGAGCTGCTGCCTGCGCTGCAGCGGCCGCAAAAGCCTTTTTTGCTGCAGGGCGTGACGGGCTCGGGCAAGACGGAGGTTTACATTCGGCTGGTGCGCCGCGCGCTGGAAATGGGCAGGGGCGCGATTATTCTGGTGCCCGAAATCGCGCTGACGCCGCAGATGATTACCTATTTCCGCACGCGTTTTGGCGGCGGCATGGCGGTGCTGCATTCGCGGCTTTCCGCGGGCGAGCGCTTTGACGAATGGCGGCGTATTCGCATGGGCGAGGCGCGCATTGTCATCGGCGCGCGGTCGGCGGTGTTCGCGCCGGTGGAGAGGCTGGGCGCGATTATTGTGGATGAGGAGCATGAGCAGACCTATGTCTCCGACCGTTTTCCGCAGTATGACGCGCGGGAAATCGCGGCCTCCCGCGTGCGGCGCGAGGGCGGCGCGCTGGTGCTTTCCAGCGCTACGCCCAGCATTTATTCCTATGCCATGGCGCGCCGCGGGGATTATATGCTCATTGAAATGCCCCATCGCGTGCTCAACCGTCCCCTGCCCCAAGTGCATGTGGTGGATATGCGGCAGGAGCTGCGCCTTGGCAATCACGGCATTTTTTCCCGGCTGCTGCTGGAAAAGCTGCAGCAGTGCGTCGGAAATGGGCGGCAGGCGATGCTCTTTCTCAACCGCCGCGGCTATGCCAGCTCCGTTAATTGCCGGCGCTGCGGCGAAACCATCCAATGCGCCCGCTGTGACGTATCCATGACGTATCACAGCGTCGACGATACGCTGCGCTGCCACTATTGCGGCGCGGTGCAGCCTATGCCGGACAGGTGTCCCGCCTGCGGCAGCGCGTATATCAAGCCCATGGGCATCGGAACCCAGAAGGTGGAGGAGGAATTGCACCGGCTGTTTCCGGGCGTTGGCGTAATTCGCATGGACGTGGATACGACGACGGGAAAGAACGCGCATTTCGATTTGATCGACCGCTTCCGCGCCGGGCAGGCGCAGGTTTTGCTGGGCACGCAGATGATCGCCAAAGGGCTGGATTTTCCGCAGGTAACGCTGGTGGGCGCGGTGATGGCGGATATGACGCTGAATTTTCCGGATTACCGCGCGCCGGAGCGCACGTTTCAGCTGCTGGTGCAGGTGGCGGGGCGCGCCGGGCGGGGCGAAACGCCGGGCGAGGTCGTGATTCAAACCTATAAGCCCGATCATTACGCCATCGTCGGGGCGGCGAAGCAGGATTACCGCGCCTTTTTTGCCAGCGAATTTGAGCGCCGCAAGGCCGATCTTTACCCGCCCTTCACGTTGATCGCCCGCTTTTTGTGCGATTCGCCCGTACAGGCGGACGCAATGAAAACGGCGGAAGCGCTGCGGCGGCGGGTGATTGAGGAATTTGCGGATACGCCGCTGTGGCGGCGCGTGCTGTTCGTCCGTTCGGATGAAGCGCCGATCGGGCGTATTCAGAACCGTTATCGCGCGCAGGTGCTGATGAAGCTGCTCAACCATCCCGATACGGACGCCTTGCTTTCGCGGCTGCAGGAAATGACGGCGGAGGAATATCCCGCCCGTGTGCAGCTGGAAATCAATCCCGCGTCGCTGGCATGAAAACAGGAGGATAAAATGGTCAGAAAAATTGTAAAGCTGGGAGACGAGACGCTGCGCAAGGAATGCAAGCCCATGCAGAAGTTTGACCTGCGGCTGTGGCTTTTGCTGCGCGATATGGCGGACACGATGTATAAGGCCGAGGGCGTAGGGCTGGCCGCGCCGCAGGTGGGCATTTTGCGCCGCGTGGTGGTGGTCGACGTGGGCGACGGCCTGATTGAATTGATTAACCCCGAAATCATCGCGCGCGAGGGCGAACAGGGCGGCGCGGAGGGCTGCCTGAGCATTCCCGGCCGGCAGGGCTATGTTGTGCGTCCTGAGCGCGTGACCGTCCGCGCGCAGGATCGCAAGGGGAAGCCGATCGAGGTGATCGCCGAGGGCTTCAAGGCGCGTGCGTTCTGCCATGAAATCGATCATCTGGACGGCGTGCTGTACATTGACAAAATGGATCATGAGATTTTTGACGACGAGGAGAAATAATCGCATGCGCATTGTGTTCATGGGTACGCCGGAATTCGGCGTGCCGTCGCTGGAGGCGCTGGTGCGCGCGGGCTACGACGTGGTCGGCGTGATCACCCAGCCGGATAAGCCCAAGGGGCGCGGCAATAAGCTGCAGATGAGCCCGGTGAAGGAAGCGGCGCTGCGGCATGGGCTGCCCGTGCTGCAGCCTGTCCGTATCCGGCTGGACGGCGTGGAGGATCTGCGCGCGCTAAAGCCCGATCTTTGCGTAACGGCGGCCTTCGGCCAGATTTTATCGCAGGAAATCTTGGATATTCCGCGCATCGGCACCGTGAACGTGCATTCCTCGCTGCTGCCTAAGTATCGCGGCTCCGCGCCCGTCAACTGGGCGATCATACAGGGCGAAACGCATACCGGCGTTACCACCATGATGACCGATAAGGGGCTGGATACCGGCGATATACTGCTCACGCGCGAAATGGATATCCTGCCGGGGGAAACGGCGGAGGAGCTGACAAAGCGCATGGCCCCCGTGGGCGCGGAGCTGCTATTGGAGACGATTCGCCGTCTCGAGGCGGGCGATTGCCCGCGTACGCCGCAGAACCATGCCGAAATGACCTATTTCCCGATGCTGAAAAAAGAAATGGGCGATATCGACTGGGGGCTGTCCGCGCGGGAAATCTGCTGCCGGGTGCGCGGACTGACGCCGTGGCCGGGCGCATATACCGCCATGGACGGCGAAGTGATGAAAATCTGGCGCGCTGAGGAAACGGATATGCACGGGGAGCCGGGATGCGTGCTGGCGGCGGACGCCAAGGAAGGGCTGGTCATCGCCGCGGGCGAAGGCGCGGTGCGCGTGCTGACGCTTCAGGCGCAGGGCGGGAAGCGCATGCAGGCGCGGGACTATCTGCTGGGACATCCCGTCAAGGCGAAGCGCTGCAGCCGTACGGAGGAATGAGCATGGAAAAGAAACCGAAGCAGGAAAACCGTTCGTATGGCGACCGCAAACCTTACGGCGACCGTAAACCGGCGGGCGATCGTAAGCCCTACGGCGAGCATAAACCGGTTGGCGATCGTAAGCCCTACGGCGACCGTAAACCGGCGGGTGATCGTAAGCCGTACGGCGACCGTAAACCGGCGGGTGATCGTAAGCCCTACGGCGACCGTAAACCGGCGGGTGATCGTAAGCCCTACGGCGACCGTAAACCGGTGGGCGATCGTAAGCCCTACGGCGAGCATAAACCGGCGGGTGAGCATAAACCGTACGGCGACCGTAAACCGGCGGAGGAACGCAGGGGGCCGTACGGCCGGCCTGCGCAGCTGCGGCCGCAGCAGCGCGTCGCGCCGGCCTATCCTTCCGTGACGTCGCGGAAGGTGGCTCTGGAAATCTTTGGCGATGTGATGCATAAGGACGCTTACGCAGCGCTGTCGCTGGACGAGCGGCTGAGCAAGACGAACCTGACGCAGCTGGACAAGCGCTTCTGCGCCAGCCTTGTCTATCGCACGCTGGAGAACCTGATTCGCATCGATTATGTGCTGGGCTTTTTCCTCAAGGACGCCGACGCGCTGGAGCCGCAGGTGCGCGATATTTTGCGTATCAGCGCCTGCCAGCTGCTTTTCCACGACCGCATTCCCGAAAACGCGGTGGTGGACGAGGCGGTGAAGCTGACGCGCGCGCTGGGACTGGAGGGGCTTACGGGCCTGACCAACGCCGTGCTGCGGGCGCTGGTTCGCGGGAAAGACGATATCCAATACCCCACGCCGGACGAGGGCGCGCGGTATCTTTCCATTATGTTTTCCGTGCCGCTGTGGCTGGCGGAAAAGCTGCTGGACGCCTACGGCCCGGAGCTTGCCAAGGATATTTGCGCCTATCGCACGGAAAGCCACTATACGGTTGTCCGCCCCAACCTCGCCCGCATGGACGACGCGGCGTTTGAAGCGCTGCTGAAGAAAAAGGTCTGGGAGGTTGAAAGGGGCGCTGCGGCGCATGCGTATCGCGTGCGCATGGCCTCTGAAATCGCGCGGGACGCGGATTATCTGGCGGGCAATTTCTCCATTCAGGGCGAAAGCAGTATGCTGGCCGCGCAGGCGGCGGACGTTCGCCCCGGCATGCAGGCGCTGGATTGCTGCGCCGCGCCGGGCGGCAAGACGGCCTATCTGGCCGAATGTATGAACGGCACGGGGCGCGTGTACGCGTGGGACGTGCACGACCATCGGGTGGCGCTGCTGCGGGCGATGCAAAAACGGCTGGGACTGGACAACGTGCGCCCGGCCGTGCGCGACGCGACGGCGCTCAGGGAGGATATGCGCGGCACGATGGATGTGGTGCTGCTGGACGCGCCCTGCTCGGGCCTTGGCGTAATGGACGACAAGCCCGACATCAAATACCGCGCCAGCGCGGAATCCGTGCGCGAGCTGGCGGCGCTGCAGGAAAAGCTGCTGGACACATGCTGCCAATACGTTCGCCGCGGCGGCGTGCTGGTGTATTCCACCTGCAGCCTGCTGCCCGAGGAAAACGGCGAGCAGATCGGGCGTTTCCTTGAAAAGCATCCGGAGTTTGCGCTTTCCGCCCTGCCGGACACGATCGACGAAAAATTCCGCGCGCGGCAGACGGCGCAGGGGCTGCAGCTTTTGCCCTGCCGCGACGGGGTGGAGGGCTTCTTTATCGCGCGGCTGCGCAGGGTGAAATAATCATGACGGAATGGATGGGACTCTATCCTGACGAGCTTCGGGAGCGGCTGGCCGCGATGGGCGAAAAGCCCTTCCGCGCCGGGCAGGTGTTCGCATGGCTGCATAAGGGTGCGCGGTTTGACGACATGACCAACCTGCCGCTTTCCCTGCGCGAAAAGCTCAAGCAGACGGGCGTGGATCAGCCCCTGACCATTGGGCAGACGCGCGTTTCCGCGCTGGACGGCACGCGAAAATTCCTGTACGCCCTGCGCGACGGCAATTGCGTGGAGGGCGTGCTGATGCGCTATCGCTACGGCTACACGCTGTGCGTGTCCACGCAGGTGGGCTGCCGGATGGGCTGCCGTTTTTGCGCCAGCACGCTGGAGGGCTGCGTGCGCAACCTTTCCGCCGCGGAGATTCTTTCGCAGGTACATTGCGCCAACGCTGTGCTGGACGGGGAGCGGGTGCATAACCTTGTGCTGATGGGCAGCGGCGAGCCGCTGGATAATTATGATGAAGTGGTGCGCTTTTTGCGGCTGGTATCGCATCCGGAGGGGCTGAATATCGGCCTGAGGCATATCAGCCTGAGCACCTGCGGGCTGGCGGACAAAATGTACCGCTTTTCTCAGGAGGGGCTGCCGGTGACGCTGTCGCTGTCCCTGCACGCGCCCAACGACGAAATTCGCCGCCGCCTCATGCCCATCGCCAATCGATACACAATTGAAGAAACGCTGGCCGCCTGCCGCAATTATATTGAAAAGACGGGCCGCCGCGTGGTGTTTGAATACGCGCTGGTGGACGGCGTGAACGCGTCCGTCGCCTGCGCGGAGGAGCTCGCGGACAGGCTGCGCGGCATGCAGTGCCATGTGAACCTGATTCCGCTCAACACGGTAAAGGAGCGCAATCTTTTCGGCGTGACGGAAAAGCAGGTCGCCGCGTTTTTAGAGACGCTGGAAAAACGGCATATTTCCGCCACGCGCCGCCGCGAGATGGGCGATGATATCGAGGGCGCGTGCGGGCAATTGCGCAAGAAGGTTATGCGGGAGGAAGGGCGATGAGGGTTGTATCCAGAACGCATGTCGGCCGGGTGCGCGCATCCAATCAGGACGCGCTGCTGCTGCAGCCGGGGGAATACGGCCTGTACGGTGTGGCGGACGGCATGGGCGGGCACAACGCGGGCGACGTGGCCAGCCGGATGGCGGTGCTGATGATCGGGCGCGTGCTGGAGGGCGCAAGGCCGGACGAGGCGCTGCTGCGCGGCGGCTTTGAGGAGGTCAACCTCATGATCTATGAGGAGCAATTGGCTGACCAGAAGCTTTCGGGCATGGGCACGACGCTGACTGTGATCTGGGAGGATACCGACGCCGTGCTGCTGGGGCATGTGGGCGACAGCCGGGCGTACCGCCTGCGCTGCGGCGAAATGCGCCAGATCAGTCAGGATCATTCCATGGTGGGCGAATTGGTGCGCTCCGGCGTGCTGACGGCCGAGCAGGCGCGCAGTCATCCCTATCGCAATGTCATCACCCGGGCGCTTGGCGCGTCCGAAACCATAGAGGCGGACGTATCGCGGCTGGATAAGCAGCCGGGCGACAAATATCTGATCTGCTCGGACGGGCTTTCGGAATACGTGACGCTGCCGCAGATGGAGAGCATTCTGACCTGCATGCCGCTCGAGGACGCGGCGGAGGAAATGCTGGCGCGGGCGCTGCGCGGCGGCGGCCGGGACAACATTTCGCTGGTGATCGCCGAGGTGACGGCATGATCGGAAAAATTCTGGATAACCGCTACGAGCTGGTGGAGTTCCTCGGCAAGGGCGGCATGGCGCTGGTATACCGCGCGATCGACCATCGCACGGGTCACAGCGTCGCGGTCAAAATATTGCGTCCCGAATTCAACCAGGACGCGGAATTTCTGCGCCGCTTTGAGCGCGAAGCCACGACCGCCAGTAAAATGAACCATCACAATATCGTCAATCTGCTGGACGTGGGGCGGGACGGTGATTTTCGCTATCTGGTCATGGAATATGTGCGCGGGCGCACGCTCAAGGATGTGATCGCGCAAAAGGGGGCGCTGCCGCCCACCGTGGCCGCGCAAATCGGCATTCGCATTCTCTCCGCGCTGCAGCACGCGCACCAGAACGGCATCATCCACCGCGACATCAAATCCCAGAACATTCTGGTGCATGCCGACGGGCATATCAAGGTGTCGGATTTCGGCATCGCGCGCGTGGCGGGCAGCAATACCATCAGCCGCAACGACAGCGTGATGGGCTCGGTGCATTATTTTTCGCCCGAGCAGGCCAAGGGCGAGGACGTGACCTTCGCCAGCGACCTCTATTCCGTGGGCGTGGTGCTTTATGAAATGCTCACGGGGCAATTGCCCTTCGACGGCGAAACGCCCGTGGCCATCGCCCTGCAGCAAATCAGCGATAAGCCGCGCCCCATCAGCGAATTGAACCCCGCTGTGCCGCCCGCGCTGGAGCGCGTGGTGCAAAAGGCGATGGAAAAGCGCCCGGAGAAGCGCTATCAGAGCGCGCTGGAAATGGCGCAGGATCTGCAGCACGCGCTGCAGGAGCCGGACGGCACTTGGCTGGGGCGGCTGCCGGACAGGCCGGACGCGCCGCCGCGCGCCGCCGCGCACACCACGACCGTCACGCGGCCGATTCGCCCGCGCCGCTGGCTCTGGACGCGCATCGTCGCCGGCGCGGTGATGGCCGCCGTGCTCTTTGGCCTTGTTATGGGCGCGATGCGCTTATACGACACGATCATCAATACGGTCGAGGCGCCTTACCTGCTGGACGAAACGGAGGAAAACGCGCAGCGCATGATTAAACGCGCGGGGCTGACGGCCGTCATCAGGCGGGCGAGCGATGAAAACAAGCCGGCGGGCACGGTTATTTCGCAGTCCCCCGCCTATGAAACGCGCATGCGCCGGAACGAAACCATCGTCATTACCGTTTCTACGGGCCCGGCGGAGCAGGCGGCGCCCAGCCTTACGGGCCTTTCGCTGGGCGACGCGATGGCCAAGGCGCAGCGCCGCGGCTTTACGGTGCTGGCGCTGCAGGAACGCGAGCTTTCCGCAAGGCCGTGGGATACCGTGCTGCGCCAGTCCCCCGAGGAGGGGCAGACGATGCCCAACGGGAGCGTCATTCAGGTGACGCTCAGCGGCGGCAGCGTGACGCTGCCGAGCCTTGTGGGCAAAACGCGCCAGGAGGCGCTGCTGACCATTCAACAGCTGAACCTGAAGCTGACGGAAATTCAGGAAATCCCCGTGGAGGATAAAAGCCAGTTCGACCGTGTGGCCGCCCAGCAGTACAGCGACGGGAAAAACACCTTCCTCCCCGGCGAGGAGGCAATGCAGCAAACGCAGGTGACGCTGGCGATTTATGTACGCTATGTGCCGG
Organism: uncultured Clostridia bacterium; assembly: GCA_934632155.1. Taxonomy (GTDB): domain Bacteria; phylum Bacillota; class Clostridia; order Christensenellales; family Aristaeellaceae; genus RUG563. Next base: position 144,633 of record CAKTXZ010000003.1, read on the forward strand.
AAACGGCGGACGCTCAGAAAGCGACGGAGGAAGCGCCATGACGGAGGGCGTGATTATTCGCGGGCGCGGCGGGCTGTATACCGCGCGCGACGCGCAGGGGCGGGAATACGTGCTGCGCGCAAAGAAGAAATTCCGCCGTCAGGGGCTCAGCCCGCTGGTGGGCGACAGGATCGTCTTTACGCCGGGCGGAATCAGCGACGAGCACGGCTGGGTGGAGGATATTCTGCCGCGCCGCAGCCAGTGCCTGCGCCCGCCGGTGGCAAACGTGACGCTGCTGTGCCTTGTGGCCGCGCCGCAGCCCGCTCCGGATTGGTATCTGATGGATAAGCTGCTGATTTACGCGCAAAAGCAGCGCCTGACGCCGCTGCTGATTCTGAACAAGGCGGATCAGGAGCCGACGGGCGAAACCTTCGCGCAGGCGGCGGAAATGTATCGCGGCGCGGATGCGCAGCTCATGCGCGTCAGCGCGCGCAGCGGCGAGGGCCTTGCGGCGCTTCGGGAAAGGCTGCGCGGCGAGGTGTGCTGCTTCGCGGGGCAGTCGGGCGTCGGGAAGTCCACGCTGCTGAACGCTTTGTTCGGCCTTGCACAGGAAACGGGCGACATCAGCCGGAAAATTCAGCGCGGAAAGAATACGACAAGGCACGCCGAAATGTTTTCCATGGACGGCGCGTCTGTGATCGATACGCCGGGGTTCAGCCTGCTGGAATTGGACGAGGCGGCCGATCCCGTGCTGCTGCAGGAAAATTACCCGGAGCTTGCGCCCTACAGGGGCAAATGCCGCTTTCAGCCCTGCTACCACGACCGCGAGCCGGGCTGCGCCGTGACGCAGGCCGTCGCCGAAGGAAAAATCAGCGCCGCGCGCGTCGCGCGGTATCGGGAATTGCTGGCGGACTGCCGCCGGGTATGGAGGGAACGCTATGATTGAGCTTGCGCCGTCGCTGCTGGCCGCCGATTTGCTGCGGCTGGAAACTGAAATTGAACGGATGCTGCAAAACGGCGTGAAAACGCTGCATTTTGACGTAATGGACGCGCATTTTGTGCCCAATCTTTCCTTTGGCCCGGCGCTGTGTCAGGCCATTCACGCCCGTTTTCCGGAATGCCGGCTGGACGTGCATTTGATGATGGAGAACCCGCTGGATTATCTTTCGGTTTTTGCGCGCGCGGGCGCGTGGGCCATTACGCTGCATCGGGAGCCGTTGGCCGATCCGCGCGCGGCGATGCGGGAAATTCGCGCGCTGGGCGTACGCGCCGGGCTGTCGGTGAAGCCCGGCACGGCGGTGGAGACGCTGCTGCCATGTATGGATGAAATGGATCTTGCGCTGATTATGACGGTGGAGCCGGGCTTCGGCGGGCAGAAATTCAAGGCGGAGCAGGCGGAGAAGATCCGCGCGCTGCGCCGCGCCGGCTTTACGGGCGATATTTCCGTGGACGGCGGCGTGAGCATGGAGAACGCGCGCATGCTTGTCGGCGCGGGCGCGAGCATGCTGGTGATGGGCACGGCGTACTTCAGGGCGGCCGATCCCGCCGCGGTGGCGCGGGCAGTGAGGGAACTGGTATGAAGCAAAGAAGCGCAAGATCCGGCGCGTTCCATCACAAGCGCAGTCTGGGACAGAATTTTTTAACCGACGACGCGCTCTTTGACCAATTGGTCGCGCTTTCCGGCGTGGGCGGGAACGACCGGGTGCTGGAGATCGGCGCGGGCGCGGGCGGCATGACCAAGGCGCTGGCCAAGCGCTGCGCGCAGGTGACGGCTATCGAGGTGGATGAAACGCTGCTGCCCATTTTGAAGGTGGCGCTGCAGCCCTATTCCAATGTCGCGCTGGTGCAGGGCGACGTGATGCGCCTGAACCTGCCTAAGCTGACGGCGGATATGGGCGCGTTTCATGTGGTTGCCAATATTCCCTATTATTTGACGACCGATTTGATGAACCTGCTGTTCACCGGCGGATTGCCGATTGCCTCCATCAGCGTGATGGTGCAGCGGGAGGCGGCGGAGCGCCTTGTCGCCCGTCCGGGCGAGGAGGGCTACGGCATGCTGGCCGTACGCGCGCAGTATGCCTACGCGCCGCAGATTGTGCTGGATGTGCCCGCCTGCATGTTTACGCCCCCGCCCAAGGTGGACAGCGCGTTTGTCGTTATGCCGCGCTTGGAAAAGCCGGCGGTGAATGCGGCGGATGAGAAAATGCTTTTCAAGGTGGCCGCCGCCGCCTTTGCGATGCGGCGGAAGACGATGGAAAACAACCTGATCGCCGCCTTTTCCGTGCCGCGCGAGCGGGCGGCCGGGTGGCTGTCGGCATGCGGCATAGCGCCCGGCGCGCGCGGCGAGACGCTGTCGCTGGGCGACTTTGCGGCGCTGGCAAATTTGATGAAGGAAGACGGAGCGGGATAAGCGCAGGCGGCTGCCTGTACGCGCGCTTTGCGCAGCGGGCGCGCATCTTTTGCCGGAAAGCGGAGGATGCGCGTTTTTTTGCCGTTATTTGCAACAATCGCGCGCCTTCTGTTGTCTTATCAAATGTACGCGGCAATTGGAAAAGGAGGAATGCGACCATGCGAAGGATGCTGGCGATGCTGATGACGCTGGCGCTGCTGTGCGCGCTGACGCCCGCTCTGGCTCGAAGCGAGGCGTATACGATTAAGCCGTTGCAGACGGAGGATTCCCGTGTGAAGCTGCGCGCGCAGCCGTCGCGCGACGCGGCGGTGCTGGGCGCGTATTATAATGGCGCGCCTGTAACGGTGCGCAGCGCGTCGGGCGAATGGGCGCAGGTGAGCGTTGGCGGGCGCGACGGCTATATGATGCGCGAGTTTCTGGAAAAAGCCGGCGCAGGCGAAGCCGTCGGGCCGCTGGGGCGGGCTTCGTATGCCGATACGGACGGCGGCGTCGCCGTTCTTGAACGTCCGGAGCAGGACGCGGCCTGCCTGACCGTTCTGTCCGTGGGCGCGCATGCGCGCGTGCTGGGCACAGTGGGCAAGGAATACCTGCATGTCGCCCTGACGCAGGCGGACGGCACGGTTCTGTACGGCTACGCGTCCAATCTGTCCGTTACGCAAACGGATAACCTCGCTTCGGCGATCGTCAGCGGCGGCGGCGCCCGGGAAGCGGTCAACCTGCGGCTATCCCCCTCGCGCGGCGGGACGGTTCTGGGCAGGCTGTATACCGGCGTAGCGGTCGACCGGCTGTTTGATTACCACACGGCGGGGGACGGCTGGGACCGCGTGCGCGTGGGCAACGCAAGCGGCTATATCATGGAAAGCTGCTTGGACTACCGCTCGGCGGGCTGCTTCGAATATCGTGCGCCGATGACGGAGCTGAAGGCTGGCGTCGACCGTACCGCGCTTTACGCCCACGCGACAGGAACGCAAGGCAAATACATGCTCGGGCGCTACGACCCGTTTTGCGTGCTGGGCGTGTTCGGCGACCGCCTGCTGGTGCGCGTGGAGACATGGCTGACCGATGCGGATTATGGCTATGCATACGGCTTTATCGCGAAGACGGCGGTGCAAGGCGTGCCGACGGAAAGCATATCCGCCGTTGGGGAAACGAAGCGCGAAACGACGCTGTACGCTTTGACACGGGCGGGCACGCTGGAAGCGTTTGCGACGCTGCCGGCGGGGGCGCGGGTGACGATCGGCTACGGAGCCGGCGCGAACCCCGGCGGGCAGACCTTTTTTCCGCAATATATTTATCCTGAAACGAAGTACCTGTATATCGACTTTGAAGGCACGCAGGATAGTGCGGGCATGAGCGGCTTTGTGCCGGCGGACAGCGTGGAGTATGACGAGCGCCTGAATTATCCCTTGACGATGACGCTGGGATAAGGGCAAACGATGCGCTTTAGCGCTCAGACCGTCAAAAAAGTCGCGCTCGAGCCTGCGGGATGCAAGGAAGGGCGGCCGGCCCTTCCTTCAGCATGCCGCCCCCAAAAGCCTCGTTGAAGCGCCGGAGATGCATGAAGGGGTCTCCCTTCGTTTTCATCCGCAGAACCGGCTCTGGCCAGGCAGGAGATTTTGCGAGGCGGCAGCGCGGGCAAATCATTTCCGCCGCCTTGCCCTGCGGACGACGCTCTTCTATTTCTGAATAGAGCATGTCAAAACCGTCGTTTTATCATGCGCAGGGCGTGTTTCCGGCGCTTTTGTTTTCCATCGCTTGGATATTTTCCGGGAAAAAGCAGGAAAGCGCGCCGCGGAGCGCGAATAAGTAACGATACGGTGCGCGTGCCGTGCCGGGGAAAAGAGCCTTGTATGGAGGTTTAAGATGAGCGCGACTTTGGTATTGATGGCGGCGGGGTTCGGCACGCGCTTTGGCGGCGGCGTAAAGCAGATGACGCCGGTGGGCCCCAACGGCGAGGCGCTGATGGAATACGCGATTCACGACGCGCTTGCCGCGCGGTTTGATCGCGTGATTTTCATTATCCGAAAGGATTTGGAACGCGAATTTCGCGACGGCGTGGGCAAACGCGTGGAGAAAAAATGCGAGGTTGCCTATGCCTTTCAGCGTCTGGACGACCTGCCGGACGGCATGATAAAAACGCCGGGGCGGGAAAAGCCGTGGGGGACGGCGCAGGCAGTGCTTGCCTGCCGCGATTTGCTTCATGGCCCGTTTTGCGTGCTGAACGCGGACGATTATTACGGCCCGCGTGCCTTCCGTATGATTTATGACGATATCACTGCGCCGCATACGGAGACGGGCATGCGACTGTGCATGGCGGGGTATGTGCTGGGCAACACGCTCTCGCCAAACGGCGCGGTGACGCGCGGCGTGTGTCAGGTGGATGCGGACGGCTTCCTGACCGAAATCGATGAGACGCGGGGAATTGAGCTGAAAAACGGCGAGCCTGTCGCGAATGGCCGCGCGCTGGATTCCGACGCGACGGTGTCAATGAACATCTGGGGCATGCAGCCTGATTTTCTGGATTATCTGCGCGAGGGCTTTGCGCAGTTCCTGCGCACGCTGCGGCCCGGCGATGTGACGAGCGAATGCCTGCTGCCCGAGATGGTGGGCCAAATGCTGCGCGAGGGGCGTGGGCGGGTCAAGGTGCTGCGCACGGACGATAAATGGTTCGGCATGACCTATGCCGTCGATAAGCTTGAAACGCAGCGCTGCATTCGGGAAATGATCGCGGCGGGCGCGTATCCGGAAAAACTGTAATCGGGGGATAAAACAGGATGAATCCAGTCATTCCGGCCATGAACCCGGACGTGGCGCACAAGCTGCTGCGGGTGGGCGAGGCGTTCCAGATTCCGGGCCCCTTCTTTTCCTATGAAGAGATTAAGATGGGCAACGTGAACCATACCTATAAGGTCAATTACATCCGCGACGACGGCACGGGCATGGCGAAAATCAAGTCCTATCTGGTGCAGCGGGTGAACACCTACGCCTTTCAGCACCCGGTTGAGCTGATGCAGAATATCGACCGCGTAACCGAGCATATCCGCCGGGAGCGTCCCGGGAGCCAATGCCTGCATTTCCATCATACCGCCGGGGGCGAAAATTACCTGATGGACGACGACGGCTTCTGGCGCATGAGCAATTATGTGCCCTCCATTTCCTTTGACAGCTGCGACGATCTGAGCGTGGTGCGCAGTGCAGGCGAGGCCTTCGGCGATTTTCAGCTCATGCTTTCCGATTTTGACGCTTCGCAGCTTTTTTATACCATTCCGGATTTTCACGATACGCGCAAGCGCTATGAAAAGCTCAAGGCGGACGCGGCGGCCGATCCGTGCGGATGCGTGGAGCAGGTGCGCGAGGAGTTGGAATGGCTGCTTTCGGCGGAGGACGAGGCCTGCCGCCTGACGGATTTGTATAACGCAGGGGAGCTGCCCCTGCGCGTGACGCATAACGACACGAAAATCAACAACGTGCTCTTTGACGAAAGCAATCGTCAGGCGTTGGTGGTGATTGATTTGGATACCGTTATGCCCGGTCTGGTTGGGCATGACTTTGGCGACGCGATTCGCTTCGCCGCGAATTTTGTGGAGGAGGACAGCGAGAAGACGGCGCAGGCGGGTATTAACCTGAACGTTTTCTGGGCGTTCGCCGAGGGCTTCCTGAAAAAAACGGCGGCTACGCTGACCCGGAACGAGGTGGATACGCTGGGCGTGAGCTGCTTTGCGCTGGCGTGCGAATTGGCGACGCGCTTTCTGGATGATTATATTGTGGGCGATAAGTACTTTAAGGTGAAAAAGCCGCAGCACAATTTGCTGCGCACACGCTGCCAGATTGCGCTGGCCGCGGACATGCGCCTGAAAATGGACGCGATGAACGCGATTGTGAAGGAATGCGCGCGTAAGTACGAAGGCCGCTGAGGGCGAAACGGCCGGGCGGCGTTCGAGCCGGTCTGGTAAAGAAAGAAAAGGTTGCCGAAATAAACTTTTCAGAATGCAAAAAAGTCGGGGAATGCAAGGATTTTCCTGACTTTTTCGTTTTGACACTTTTTATCTTTATAAAAATTGCTTTTAGCTATTGACAAACTTCGACAATGCGATTATAATAACACCTGCAATTTTGATTGCGCCATTAGCTCAGTTGGTAGAGCACCTGACTCTTAATCAGGGTGTCCCGGGTTCGAGTCCCTGATGGCGCACCATAGGAAGTACCAGCTTTTGATACGAAGGCTGGTGCTTTTCTTTTACCCCATGGCGGCTCAAAAGCCCTGATGGCAAAGGGTTTTCAGGCGTTTTCTTGAAAAGATATCCCGAGACAAGCATCATTTCTATCATGCAAACAGACGCGGAAGGCAGAATCGCTTTCCGCGCCTGCTTTTTACCCCATCTCATTCAAAATGACTCGTTTTTGAGTTTTGCTAAATCGTTTAATTAGGGCTTTTTCAGCCACTCTATCGCTGTTTTGAATTTCGGTACCTTTTTCCCAGGTCAGTTTCTCAACTCAGAGTGCTATCAGTTCCTTCAGGTAGGGTTCAAAGCGTTTATCCATTCGATAAATCTCCGCATTTGTTATTGAGCAGGCCTATCTATCACTCTTTTGTGGCGAAAAATGCAAGTTGATATTTGAGTTTACGAATCATCCCTGTTTTTATCCATGACGGTATGACATACGCACTCCTTGCTTTAGTTGCTGCAGGCAGGTTTACTGCCGGCTCTATATGGGAAATAACCCTATTCTGCCTGCGAAGGGCTGATATAATCCAGCACGAAAAAGATAATCCTGCAGCGAGCTATCATTAGATTGTCCGTACAGTTCCCCTTTCAACTAATTTGACATCCAGAATCCGTATTTCTGCCGGCGCAGACGGATTTTCCAGTTGACGCTGTAGAATTTCTACAGCTACCACTGCTTTTTGATGCAGGTCTTGTGCAATGGAGGTAAGATGAGGATAGATTTGGGTGCAGATCGACATATTATCATAACCGACGACTGACAGATCGTCTGGAATGCGGATGCCTCGCTCAGAGAGATCCCCCATGAGACGGGCTGCAAGATGATCGCTGGTGGCGAAAACGGCTGTAATCTCATGCCGCAAACTGTACAGCGCATCTATGGTATCGGATGCTGCTGCCGGATCATTATCTGACAAAAGGACAAAACGGTGAAGTTTGTCCGCAGAGATACCATTTTTGAGCAGAGTATCCGTGAAGCCGGACAACCGATGATGGATAACGCCGTTGTCCATATCCGGCGGACTGACAAATGCAATCTGCTTATGCCCATGCTGCAGAAGACAGTTGGCGGCCATCGCTCCGCCTTTATAGTCGTCAATTCCGACGCTGCATATCTGGCGAACATGACTGTAGCTGTCGATAAAAACTGCCGGGGTCTTTATCTGCGTACTAATTTGCTCGATTTCATCATCAAACATTCCCAGGAAGATTGCGCCTCGGACATTCCAGGTGCGAAGGTTGCGGGTAATATCTTCTTTATTCTGGACAAGGCTGACCATTGCGTAGTATCCAAGCGCCTGCACCTGTTGAATAATGATTCCAACAAGAGTTGCATTGTGCGGGCTGCTCAGAGAATTCTCGTTTTCAATATTCCGCAGCATAATGGCCACGATATTTGAATTGGCCTTGGCCAGACTTCTGGCGCTGGCGTTCTGAACATAGTTTCGTTTCCGCAAAATGGCCTGGATTTCGTCGGCTTTTTCTTTTGAAACCTTGGACAAATTTCCGTTGACAACATTGGATACCGTCATAACGCTCACATTCGCCTCAGCGGCAATATCCTTCAGTCTGACCATTGGCCCACTCTCCTTTGCCTTGGTTTATAAACAAGAATACCATGGAATCCTTCTTTTTGCAAGAGGATTATGCAGAATTTGATGCGAACCAGCAAAGTTTAACAAACCTTACAGTGATATGCCGTAACGGTTGTGGCGGCGAATCATGTTCATTATAAATCATGTTCATACAATCGAAAACTCATATATCTCAAAAAAATATAGTTGACAACTTCCCCAATTTGTATATAATAGAATTAAGTTTACCGCTATACTAGTCGGCGGAAATCAAAACTGAACGGTAGAAAGGTAGGTATTCTCAATGAAACGGAATCTGTCCCGACTGATCAGCACGGTACTCGCTTTGGTCATGCTATTTACCGTAGCCGGCGCTTCCGCTGAAGCCAGCGCCATTCTCGGCGGCAAAATTCAATACGACACCAGCAAAGCCATAAACAATGGCGAAGACATTGAAATTGAATTCTGGTACTGGACAGGCGCCTCGGAGCTGTTCAAGTCTGTGGTAAATCAATATACCGCGATTCATCCCAACGTCAAAATCACGCTGGTCGAGAATCCTTATGATGATTATTGGACCAAGCTGCCCCTGGCGTTGCAGGGAAGCAACGGCCCCGCAATCTTCAACGTTCACAACAGCTACCACGAAAACCTGATTAACTACCTGGCTCCCTACGATATCCCCGTGGAAGATCTGGAAGAAGACTTCGTAGGCGTTTCCGCGCATGTTATCGATGGGAAGGTTTATTATACCGACTATGGCATGATGACCGCTACCATGTATTACAACAAGGCCATGTGGAGCGCTGCCGGTTTGACCGAGGCGGATATCCCTGCCACCTGGGATCAGTTCCGTGAAGTGGCGAAAAAGCTTACCATCCGGGATGAAAAGGGCGACTTGATTCAGGCCGGCTTCAGCTTCAACGGCGGAGCTCAGGGTGATGTGCTTGGTATGCAGTATCAGTATGGTCAGAATCTGTTCACCGAGGACGGCAGGGTCACCTTCAATAACGACGCAATCAAAACTGTTGTGCAACGGATGAAAGATATCTACGAAGTAGACGGAAGCGGAGACTACAACTTCGGCAACAATTCCGGCGACAACTTTGGCCAGGGCATGATTGCCATGTATCTGGGCTGGGGCTTCATGCATGGGCTGTTCCAGGCGCTGTGGCCTGAAACCGAGTTTGGCAGCTTTGAAATTCCCACCCCCACCGAGGACGTCCCTTACGCCTATCACCGGTATAATGGCGAATCTACCTTTGGCATCAATAAAAATGCGCCGGCCGACCAGCAGGCCGTCGCACAGGATATCGTTCGCTTCTTCCTGGCTAACGATCAACTGCAAAAGGAATTTGTCTTGGCCAATTCTATATTCCCTGCAAAGAAGAGCCTGGCGAATGACAGCGACATTCTCAGCGTCTCCAGCATTGCCGTTCTGGCGAATCACATTGACCGGTACATCTGGCCCGGTCCCATGCCCAGCGCAGTAGAAAATAATATGAAAATTGCGCTTGAGAATATTTTCTACAACGGCGAAGACGTCGAAGCAGCTTTGCAGAATGCGGAAGATGCCTGCAACGAAGAACTGGCTTCCAGCGAATTCGTCCCTGTAGAGTCCTCCTATGCGCATGCTGACGAAGCAAAGTAACGGATAGCAAGATATCCAAAGGGGATGCGGGAGAAAAAACTTCTGCATCCCCTTTTCCCCCAAAAGAATCAAGGTTCACCGACCGATGGTTCTACCCGTTGTCGGCGGACAAAACCGGGAGGATTGGCCGATGATCTCTACCAAACGGGCGCACCCCCTGCAGAGCCGAAGCGAAGTGGTGCTGCGCAATCTGGTGGTTTCTGCCCTGATACTCTTTTTTACAGTGTTTTATCTGATCCCGATCGTCAGCGCGTTTGTAGGGAGCTTTCACCTGTGGAACCCCTTAAAAGGACAATACAAGTACACCGGGCTAAAAAACTGGGAAAATGTCTTTCATAGCCGGCTGTTCTGGCAGTCTATGAAAAATACGGCTTTTTTTGCCGCGATTGCCGTCGCGGCCCGCGTCGTTCTTGGACTTGCTCTCGCATCCGCCCTGTATTCTAAGCTGGTGAAATGGAAATCCTTATACAGGACGCTTTACTATTTGCCCACAATAACGCCCATGGTCGCTGTGGCGTTTGTGTGGAAATTCATGTATGACCCTCAGTTCGGCTTGCTGAATCAGCTGCTTGGAACCCGAATCAACTGGCTTTTCGACGCTAAATACGCCCTGGGGGCCATTCTGCTCCTGACGATCTGGAAGGATTATGGATATGCCGTGGTCATTTTGCTGGGCGGCTTGTATTCGCTGCCGGCAGACTGCTATGAAGCAGCTGAAATTGATGGCGCTACAGCGATGCAGACATTTTATTTTCTGACGTTGCCGTTGTTAAAGCCGACGATCCTTTTTATTGTTATCACATCCCTGATATCTTATTTCCAAACCTATATTCCGGTCATGGTTCTGACGCAGGGAGGTCCTGGCACCAAAACCTATCTGGCTTCTTATATTATTTATAATCAGGCATTTGTCAAATATAACTTTGGGTATGCCTCTGCTATTTCGTTTGTTCTCTTCCTGATTATCGCCCTGCTGACCTTTGCTTCCTTCCGCCTTGGCGGACAGCAAAATATAGGGGGAGCAGAAAAATGAAAAGAAATCGCCTCTCATCAGTTTGTCTGAATGTGATCCTTTTGATTTTCAGCATCGCAACAATTCTGCCCTTTCTATGGATGTTTGCTTCCTCCTTTAAAAGCAATTCGGAAATCAGCGCGCTGAAGCAGCATTTCTTTCCTCAAGCGCCCTCCTTGGTCAACTATCAGAACGCAATTGAGAAAATGAACTTCCTGCGGTATTTTGGAAACAGCCTGTTCTATGCTATACTGCTTACGGTCATAACAATCTATACCAGCGCAATATCGGGTTTTGTCTTTTGCAAATACCGGTTTCGCGGCAGGGATGCTTTATTCAGCGCGATCCTGGCAACCATGATGATACCTGGCGTGGTAACGATCATTCCACGGTACTCGATTATGCAGCAATGGGGATGGATCGATACATACCGCGCCCTGGTTGTTCCCAGTTTGTTTACTTCTTTCGGGATTTTCCTGATGCGGCAGAGCTGTGTCGGCGTACCGGATGAATTATTGGAGGCTGCACGGATCGATGGAGCCAATGAATTCTATATCTTCCATCGAATCGTGATTCCCATGCTGCACAACGCGATCTCCAGCATTGCTATTTTCCAGTTTCTTTGGGCTTGGGAAGATTATCTGTGGCCCTATCTGATGATCCGGACAGAGCAGAAGAATATGCTCAGCGTAGCGCTGAACATGTTCAGCGGCCGTTATTCTACGGATTACGCAGGCCTGTTCGCGGCAACCTCAATCGCCATTATTCCGGTCATTATCTGTTACCTGATCTTCCAAAAGCGTTTTATCGCCGGAATTGCCGCATCAGCTGTCAAGGGATAAAAAAGGGAGGAGAAAAATGGCTATCAATACAACAGTAAAGCTTCGGAACCAGGTAATGTACTCGATTTTTGTCCGTCAATACAGCAAAGAAGGGACTTTTGCCGGTGTCAAACGGGATTTGGATCGGATTCGCTCTCTCGGAGTGGATGTAATTTGGCTGATGCCGATTCATCCCATTGGTCTTAAAAACAGGAAAGGCGCGCTTGGCAGTCCTTACGCCATTCAGGACTATCGCAAAGTGAATCCGGAATTTGGAACGCCGGATGATTTTCGCTGCCTGATAGACGGCATTCATCAACGCGGGATGAAATGCATCATTGACGTGGTATATAATCATACGTCCCCGGATTCCTGGCTGGCAAAGCATCATCCGGAATGGTTTTTTCATCAGGCGGACGGTTCTTTCGGGAATCGGATTGGCGAATGGTCAGATATTATTGACCTGGATTACAGCCAGAAGGATCTTTGGAAATATCAGATCGAAACGCTGAAATATTGGGCGACAATGGTGGATGGTTTCCGTTGTGATGTAGCGCCGCTGGTACCGTTGGAATTCTGGCTGAGAGCGCGAAAAGAGGTGGAAACGGTACGACCCGGATGCCTGTGGCTCAGTGAAACGGTTGAGCCCGTTTTCACGATGGACAACCGCGAACGGGGGATGGTCAGCCTTTCAGATGGAGAGATCTTTCAGGCCTTTGATCTAAGCTATGAGTACGACGTCTATCATGAATGGGTTCGCTGCCTGTGCGGTGAAATTCCGCTGCTTGCATACGCTCAAAGGCTCAATGATCAGGAGCATATCTACCCGGAAAACTATGTAAAGCTTCGTTTTTTGGAGAATCATGATCGGCCTCGGGCGGCATTTCTGATTCCGAATGAAAAAATACGCAGGAACTGGACGGCCTTCCTTTATTTCCGAAAGGGTATGGTTCTGTTGTATAACGGGCAAGAAACGGCGAATGATTTTCGTCCCAGTCTATTTGAACGTGATCCGGTGAATTGGAACACGGGACGGGATATTTCTGAAGAGCTGCGAGCTTTGTATCATATGAAGCAGCATCCGCTGATCCGTGAAGGTCGGTTTGAGGCTTCGGATGCGGGGCATGGAATTCTGCGCGCGTCTTACCGAAAGCAGGGACGAAAGCTCTATGGCTTTTTCAGTACACAGGGAGAAAGCGGCGTTGTCCGCTGCGACCTCCCCGAGGGCGTATACGCTAATCAGCTTGGAGGTTCTGCTGTTCGGGTAGAATCCGGCTTTGTTTCCTGCAAGGGAGAGCCCATTGTAATAGGCGCGGAGAATTGATGATGCAGTCATCCTACCGGGCTTGTTGATGGGATTATGGAAGTTGTTGATTATAATGCCTATGACTTAAAGTTTATAAGCGATGCAGACATAAACTATAATCCTGCGCTCGGAACAGGACAGATACAGATTAAAGATATTCACTATGTGACATATCAATACCGCACAACGTGGGAAATGTGCCAACTGCTTGACCCAAAGTATTTGCATAGTTCCCGTAGAACGATTGACGATTTTTACCGGGAGGCTACAAAAAATCAATGGATAAAGAATTAAAGACAATTTGCGGCGATGCCATTGAGGAAATGAAAAAGTTGCCTGATAAGAGCGTTCGTTTAATCGTGACTGACCCGCCGTATAATTTGAATAAAGACTATGGAAACAATCAAGATAAGTTAGAATTTGACGAATATCTTGATTTTTCGCGCCAATGGATGACAGAAGCCAAACGTGTTTTGACAGTATCTCTACATCTCTTGTCAGCCCGTATGCAAGAAGATGCTCCATAACCACAGAAAGCGACGAATGATTGTTTCCCGTGCGTCTAAAGTATCTCATGAAGAATCTTTTTGGATTCAAGCCGAACCATATTCTACACTGATAAGGACGGATCGGCAGCACAATCAGTTAGAGTACGCTAACTTACAGGGTTTGAAGGAGCTCGTCAGAAAAACGGCGAGCATACAACATACGATTTATTATACCACCTTGAATCCTAAAAGACGTTACCATCCATGCAGGCGGCGGTAGGCTGCCGTCAACGGAATGACGGGTTCGGTCTCTTGCCGAACAATGATTTACGCGACCTCGAGTCGCACGCAGGCGCCGTACCAGTAGGGCTGGCCGACCATTTTCTCGCAGAACGCGACGAAGTGTTCATTGGTAAAAGGGGTGTTGCCTCGGACAAGAAAATCAATTCCATTCCGATGCTTGAAAACAGTACAGACAAGCGCATGGATATTGCAATTTTTGATGCTGCGCTATCCTGCACTGCCGACCCGGATAATATAACTCCATTACCATTGCGGAGCTGAAACGTCCTCAACGCGGCGATGCAGATAATGACCCGGTGTTCCAGGCGCTCAAATATGTGCGCGACATTAAAGCCGGGAAAACAAAAAAGAAAAATGGTCGTGACTTTGGAAACGTTAGTCGAGTAGCCTTTTACTGCTGCGTCATTGGTGATTTGACGCCGTCACTGAAAGAGTCTGCTGAGAGTAGGGGGTTGAGTCAAACTCAGGACAAAGAGGGGTACTTTGGCTATAATCCGACATATGGTGCATATGTTGAAGTAATTTCGTATGACAAGCTGCTCAAAGATGCCAAGCAACGCAATAAGGCATTGTTTGATAAACTCTTTGAGCCTGAGGCAAAGGATTTAGTTCATCCTGAATTACTGGGGCGGGAAAATAAAAACTAAAGGGGCGATGGTACAGTTTGCCCCCTACTATTAGCGCGAACCCCGCTTCTGTTTTCCCATATTGTATCAGCCTCAGTGGGATTAGCCAGCATCCGGCTCTCATGAGACGGTTTTTGTTTTTCCGGCAAAAGGGCTGCGCGGCGGTTGTCAAATACCTGCGTCAAACAGGCTGAGCTGCTCGTGTTTTTCCGGGAAGGCGCGCAGATATTTATCATATTCGGGGGCGCGCTTCAAGCCGCGGAGCCGATGAATCGACCCGGCCGGTTTCCGGACGCCCCGTCGTCTTTTTGCGAAGGGCCCGCGCAGGCGAACGCGCCCCCTTTCATCTCGCTCTTGACGGCCTACCGATCGGTCATTATAATGAAGGGGAGATTCATGCGACAGGAGACGTCGGGGCGATGGAAAAGGGCAATACGAAGCAGGAAATACTCAACGCGGCGCTGGATTTGTTTTCGACGCAGGGGTTTGAGGCCACCTCTATTTCACAGCTTGCGGATGCCGTCGGCATTCGAAAGGCGTCGCTCTACAGCCATTTTTCCAGCAAGCAGGAAATACTGGATTCGCTGCTGCGGCATGTGCTGGAGCATTATGACAGGCATTCTGTTTTCGCGCGGGCGGAGGCCGACGCGCCCTCCGGCGGGGAAGGAACGGCTGACCCGACCGATACGGCGGTGCGGCTGGTTTTGGAGCACGTTCGCTTTATTTTGCGGGATTCGGAAATCAGCCGGGGCAGAAAGCTGCTGACGATCGAGCAGTTCCGCAACGCACAGATGGCCGGGCTGCAGACCAAGTATAATTACGCCGATGTGATGCGGTATTTTACAAACCGGATACGCGACCTGATTCGCCGGGGAGCGCTGGCGGACGCCGATCCCGAGATGATGGCGGCGCAGCTGTGTCTGCCGATCTCCGCGTGGATTAATCTGTGCGACCGGGAGCCGGAGCGGGAGGAGGAAATCCTGACGCTGATCGAGCGGCATGTGCGCCAGTTTTTCGCGTGCTATCGGCCGCAGGGCCGGACGGAGACCGAAGCGTGCTCGGAATATAAGGTGCGGAATATTTACGGCGAAAATTACGGCGGCTGCGCGCTGCATTGCCGGGAGGCCAGCCGTGCGGTTATTGTCGCGGAGGGCAGGATTCTGCTTTCACACGAGGTAAACCTCGGGCGATGGATGCTTCCGGGCGGCGGCATGGAGCCGGGCGAAGCGCCGGAGGCATGCTGCGTTCGCGAGGCGGCGGAGGAAACGGGGCTGCTTGTTCGGCCCGAGCGCTGCTTTCTGGTGCTCAACGAGTATTATCAGGATTGGCGGTATATCAGCCGTTACTTTGTATGTCGAGTCGTCGGGGCGACCGAGCGCAGGCCGACCGAGGCGGAAAAGACGGTCGGCGCGACGCCCGAATGGGTGGAAATCGAGCGGGCGGCGGATATTTTCGCCCGGTATCCGGATTACGCCGAAACCGACGAGGAGCGCAGGGGAATCTACCTGCGCGAATCCCTTGCGCTGGCGGATTACCTGCAATCCATCGCTTCGGCGCGCCGCGGCGGGCAGGACGGGAAAAAGCAGTAAAGCGCCGGGCTGTGGCGCGCACGTAAAGGAATAGCGCATGGCGTATGGTGCGGCGAGACGCGCTGCGCCGTGCGCTTTTTTGCATTTTGGGCTTTGCTTGTTGAAAAATGTGATAATATATGTTGTTTTGTTGGATTCTGGGTGCTATAATACACGGCATGCAGAACGAAGGAGGTTAAGCGGCATGGTGGCGCGGGAGCGGCAGATGCAAATTTGCGATTTGCTTTCGATCAACAACGCCGTGCAGATTGCCGATCTGGCGGCGCTGTTCGGGGTGTCGTCGGAGACGATTCGGCGCGATCTGCTGGCGCTGGAGAAGGGCGGCCTGCTTCACCGGACGCACGGCGGGGCGATATCGCTTTCGCGCATGGCGCACGGCAAGGATTATGCGCAGCGCCTGAACGAGCGCCTACCGCAGAAGCGGGCGCTGGCAGCCTGCGCCGCGGAGCAGATTCAGGAGGGCGACACCGTCGCCGTTGATTCAGGCACGACGGCGGCGGAGCTGGCGCGCTGCCTGCCGGGGCGCTTTGAACGCCTGACGGTTGTAACCCATTCCTTCGATGTGGCGCAGGCGCTCAAGGGCGCGCGGGGGATTGAGCTGATTCTGCTGGGCGGCTATTTTCTGCCGGAGGAAAACGCCTGCTGGGGCGATTTCGCGCTGGAGACGGCCGGCCGGCTGCACGCCGACAAGGCGTTTCTGTGTCCCTCCTGCGTTTCGCTTTCCGCCGGGGCGACGGATTATGCGTATCAGCTCTTGCCGGTTCAAAGGGCGTATCTGCGCATGGCCGACCGCGCGTACTATCTGGCGGACAGCAGCAAATTTGAAAAGGCGGCCAGACTGCAGATCGCGCCGCTTTCGCCCGACGACGTGCTCATTACCGACGGCGCGCTGCCGCCGGAAATATGCGAATTATACCGCAAAAGCAATATTCGGATTGTGAGGGGAAAGGACGATGCATAAGGTATTTCTGACGCTGGTGGACGGCATGCGGCCCGACGCGATGATCGCGTGCGGGCATCCGTTTGTGGAAAAGCTGATGCGGCTGGGCTGCTCGACGCTGCGGGGACGTACGGTGATTCCGCCCGTGACGCTGCCCTGCCACATGTCGCTGATTCATTCGGTCGATCCTGACCGGCACGGCGTGACGACCAACCTGTATACGCCGCCGGTGCGCCCGGTGACGGGGCTGTTCGAGCAGCTGAGCAAGTATGACAAAACCAGCGCCTTTTTCTATGGCTGGGGTCAGCTCAAGGATTTGTACAGGCCCTCCTCGCTGGCGGACGCCTGCTTTGTGTCGGGGCGCGTGCACGGCTGGTATGCCTGCTGTGAGGAATTGACGGACAGGGCGATTGAGAACCTGCGCCGAAACGCCCCGGATTTTACCTTCCTTTACCTGCCCGAGGTGGATGAGATGGGGCACAAGTACGGCTGGATGAGCGCGGAATACCTTCAATCCGTCTATCATGCCTTCGCCTGTATCGAGCGCGTGTACCGGGCGCTGCCGGAGGGCGAGGCGCTCATGGTTACGGCTGACCATGGCGGGCATGGACGCGACCACGGGCAGGATATTCCCGAGGATATGACCATTCCCTTTATTGCCTGCGGCGCGCCCTTCCCGGCGGGCGAAGCCTTTGAGGCGATGAACCTGAAGGATATTGCGCCCACGATCGCCAGGGTGATGGAAATTCCCGCTGATGCGGACTGGGAGGGAAAAGCGCTGTGACAAGAGAAGAGAAAAGCAAGGCGCTGCGGCTGTCGCTGCTGTGCGCCGCGGTGTATTTCTGCAGTTATATGTCGCGGTATGATTATGCCGTTGTGATGGTGGAAATCATCAAAAGCGAGGGCTTTACGCCCGTGGCCGCCTCCGCCGCGCTGACGGGACTGTTTATTACCTACGGTGTGGGGCAATTAATCAGCGGTTATCTGGGCGACAGGCTGCCGCCGCATTTGCTGATCTTCGGCGGCATGCTGGTGTGCGCCGCAATGAACGTGTTGATTCCGCTTTGCCCCACGGCGGGGTGGATGACCGCGGTGTGGAGCGTGAACGGTCTGGCACAGGCGATGATGTGGCCGCCGCTGGTCAAGGTGATGACGCTGCATCTGCATGAGCAGGATTATAAGCGCGCCGTGGTTTGGGTCAGCTGGGGCGGCTCGATCGCCACGATTATTGTGTATTTGGCTGCGCCTGCGCTCATTGCGGCTGGCGGCTGGCGGCTGGTATTCTTCGGCGCGGCCGCTGCGGCCGCTGTGATGGCGGCGGTGTGGCTGTGGCGCTATCACGCGCTCAAAATGCCGGCGCTTACCGCCGCGCCCGTCCAAACGCCCCGGCAGGAAAGCGAACGGAAGCAGGGCATGCGCGCGGTGCTGCCCGTTGTGGGAATGATTATGCTGGCGATTGTGCTGCACGGCGTTCTGCGCGACGGCATTACCACCTGGACGCCCAGCTATCTTTCCGATGCGTTTGAGACGGATTCGGGCGTTGCGATTCTTTCCAGCGTGGTGCTGCCGCTCTTCGCCATTGTCTGCTTCCAGCTTACGTCCACGCTGAACCGGAAGCTGATCAAGAACGAGATGACCTGCGCCGCGAGCATTTTTGCCGCCGGGCTGGTTGCGCTATGCGTATTGCGGCTGGCCGGAACGAGCAGCTTCCTGCTGACGGTTCTGGCGCTGGCAATTTCCGTGGGCAGTATGCACGGCGTGAATCTGGTGTTTACCTGCATGATTCCGCCCTACCTTTCCCGCTTTGGCAAAACGGCGTTCGTTTCCGGGCTGCTCAATTCCTGCACCTATGTGGGCAGCGCGCTGTCCATGTACGGCGTCGCCATGCTTACCCAGCGCTGCGGCTGGCAGGCGACGCTGAGCGCATGGTGCTTGATTGCGCTGGCCGGGACGCTGTGCTGCCTGCTTACGATCAAAAGCTGGCGCAAAATCCGGCGGGAGAACGGCGCGGACTGACGGAGGCGCCGGGGCAAGCGTCCTTTATGCCGCCGCGGCTTGGCGCATCCCAAACCAATCGGCGCAGCATGCGCTTCGACTTGCGGGCAAACTGCCGGCGGGGCGGAGCGCATGCGTTTTATTTGCGCGTTTTTATCTTTTTCTCGGGGAGGGGCGCGTCGGCTGCGCAAATTGCCCTCCCTTTGCGCGCCGCGCTTGCCATTCAAAGAAAAATCAGGTATAATTCAACTGTATAACTTCGGGCGTCGCCGCGCCGGTCTGCCGCGCCGCGCCGCCTGAAAGGACGGGAGGCCGGTTGCACCTTGAGCATTTTATCGCAGCTGCAAAGCGATCCGACGGGGTTTTTGATATCGTTTCTGTACCGCGTGCCGGCGGTGCTGATTGCGCTGACGCTGCATGAATTGGCGCATGGCTACGTCGCCCTCAAATGCGGCGACCCGACGGCGCAGATGCTGGGGCGGCTGACGTTTAACCCGCTGAAGCATCTGGACCCCGTCGGCACGATCTTCATGTTTCTCTTTGGGATCGGCTGGGCGCGGCCCGTGCCGGTGAATCCCCGGAATTTCAAGCATTTCCGGCGGGATGATTTTTGGGTTTCCATCGCGGGCATTGTGATGAATTTCGCCCTGTTTCTGCTTTCCATGCTGGCGATGCTGCTCACGCTGCAGCTGATGTTCAAGCCCTCCTTCTGGCAATCGGGCATTCAGCTGGCGACGCGCCGGGATTTTCTCAGCTTCGACGGCTATAATTTTTACAGCCTCTACGAGGGGCTGGACGAGCTTTTCATCTATGCTGGCGAGGGCGGCGGCCTGTATTGCAGCTGGGCGGAGATGAGCCGCTATCTGCGCATGCCGCAGCTCAGGTATGTGCAGCGCTTCTGGATGAACGCCGCGATGGTGAATCTGGGCCTTGCGCTTTTCAACCTTCTGCCGATTCCGCCGCTGGACGGGTATCATGTGTTTAACGACGTGCTGGTGCGCGGCCGGCTGCATATTCCCGAGCGCGTGATGAACGTATGCATGATCGCGCTGCTGGTGGTGTGCTTTGCGACGGACATTGTTTCCACGATCATTTCCCGGGCGATTTATTTTGTACAGGGCGGCGTGCTCAGCGCGCTGCTATGGGTTTTCGGGGTAGCCTGACATGCCGCTGACATTGCATTTGAGCCGGTTCGACGGCCCGCTGGACATGCTTTTGTTTCTGATCGGCAAGGCGAAGATCAATATTCAGGATATCTTTGTTTCGCAGGTGACGGATCAATACATCCAATCCGTACGGAATGCGCCGGATCTGGACATGGACGACGCGAGCGCCTTTATCGCCATGGCGGCGACGCTGCTGGAAATCAAAAGCCGCTCTCTGCTGCCCAAGCCCAAGGAGCCCGACGAGGAGGATCCGGAGCAGGCGCTGATTCGCCAATTGGAGGAATACCAGCGCTTCAAGCAGATTGCGCAGGATATGCAGGGCTTTGAAAAAACGGCGGCGCTGATGTACCAGAAGCTGCCGGAGGAATACCCGCTTCCCCCGCCGACGCTGGAGCTGACGGGCCTGACGCTGGAGGGGCTGATCGCCGCCTTCGCGCGGGTGATGGCGCGCGCGGAGGAAACGGAGGAGGAGCCCGTCGTAACGGCGCGGCGCATTATCCGCGACGAATACACCGTGCCGCGCTGCAGCGCGCATATTCTTCGCCGGCTCCGCCGGGGCCCCGCGCGCTTTGAGGAGCTCTTTAGCCCCGCGCCCACGCGCGACGAGGTGGTCACGCTGTTTCTGGCGGTGCTGGAGCTTTTGCGTCTGGGACGCGTTGCCGTCAGCCAGACGGGCATATTTGGAGAAATGACGCTGGAGGAGCGGCCGGACGCGCCCAAGGCGGAGGGAGAGATACAGATCGATGGATACGCCTGAGCTGGCACATGTGATCGAGGCGATTTTGTTTGTGGCGGGCGAACCGGTGGAGGTGGACGAGCTGCGCCGCGCGCTGGATGTGACGGAAATTGAAGCGGCGCAGGCGATTGCCGCGCTGGAAAGCGATTACGCCTATCACCGACGCGGCATTTGCCTCAAGCGCTTCGGGCGGCATATTCAATTATCCACCCGCGCCGAATACGCGCCGTATGTCGAGCGCCTGCTGCAGCCGATCCAGAAGCAGTCGCTTTCCCAGTCCGCTATGGAAACGCTGGCCGTGGTGGCGTACCGTCAGCCTGTGACAAGGCTGGAAATCGAGGCGGTGCGCGGCGTAAAGTGCGATTATTCGGTGCAGTCGCTGGTGAACAAGGGGCTGATCGAGGAGGTCGGGCGCAAGGACGCGCTGGGCAGGCCGATTCTCTACGGCACGACCGACCGCTTCCTTGCCCACTTTGGCCTGACGACGCTGGACGATCTGCCCAAGCCGCCTGATGAAACCGGAAAAAGCGATGATGCGGAGCCGCTCGTTCCCTGACGGCGGTTGCCCTGAAAGGAGATATACAGGATGAAAAAAGCTGTTTTGATCGTACTGGACAGCGTGGGCGCGGGCGCGCTGCCCGACGCCGCGGCGTACGGCGATGTAGGCGCGAACACCATCGGCCATATTGCCGAGGCAATGCCGCTGAAGCTTCCCAACATGCTCAGGATGGGTCTTGGTCATCTGCCCGGGCTGCACCTGCCTGCTGCGGCGGAGGGCTGCGGCGCGTTTGGACGCGCGAGGGAGGCCTCCCGCGGCAAGGATACCACCACGGGACATTGGGAAATGAGCGGCGTGACGCTGGAAAAGCCCTTCCCGACCTATCCCAACGGCTTTCCGGAGGAGGTGATCGCGCGCTTTGAAGCGGCGATCGGCGTTAAGGTCATCGGCAATAAGCCCGCCTCCGGCACGGCGATTCTGGATGAGCTGGGCGAGGAGCATATGCGCACCGGTTACCCGATCGTGTATACATCGGGCGACAGCGTGTTTCAAATTGCCTGTCACGAGGACGTTTATCCCCGCGAGCGGCTGTATGAAATGTGCAGGATCGCGCGGAAAATGCTGGTGGGCGACCACGCGGTGGGCCGTGTGATCGCGCGCCCCTTTATCGGCGAGGGCAAGGGGCAATTCACCCGCACCGCGGGACGGCGCGATTTTTCGCTCGAGCCTACGGGCGAAACCGTGCTGGACGCGCTCAAGGCGGAGGGCTTTGACACGCTGGCTGTGGGAAAAATCGAGGATATTTTCGCCTTCAAGGGCATTACGGAAAGCAACCATGCCGCCGGAAACCCCGCCTGCATCGACGCGGCGCTGGCGTATCTGAAGCGGGATTTTAACGGCCTTTTGTTCGTCAATCTGGTGGATTTCGACATGCAGTACGGTCACCGCCGCGACGTGACG
This sequence comes from uncultured Clostridia bacterium, assembly GCA_934632155.1. Taxonomy (GTDB): domain Bacteria; phylum Bacillota; class Clostridia; order Christensenellales; family Aristaeellaceae; genus RUG563. The sequence goes on from CAKTXZ010000003.1 coordinate 166,914, forward strand.
GGCTACGGAAGGGCGCTGGAATATTTCGACAGCCGCCTGCCGGAGATTCAGGCGCTGATGGGCAAGGACGACCTGCTCATCATCACCGCCGATCATGGCTGCGACCCGACCTTCCACGGCACGGATCACACGCGCGAGTACATTCCCATTCTCTGCTGGCAAAAGGGCATGACGGGGCTGCGCGATCTGGGTACGCGCGCGACCTATGCCGATATTGCAGCGACAATCAGCCAATTTTTCGGGCTGCAGCGCCGCTTTGGCGCGCGATCCTTCCTTGGCGACGCGGAGGCGGACGCGCGGATGCGCCGTATTGATATGGCGGCGGAAACGGTGCTGCAAGCGATCGGCACGGCGGACGTGGCGGTTATTCTGGGCAGCGGGCTGGGCGATTTCGGCAGCGCGCTGGAGAACGCGCGGGAAATCGCCTATGCCGATATTCCCGGCTTCCCGCGGGCCACGGTGCAGGGGCATGCAGGCAAGCTGATCTGCGGCGAAATGGCAGGCAAGCGCGTGATGATGATGAGCGGCCGCTTCCACAGCTACGAGGGTCACGTGATGGACGATGTGACGTTGCCGGTACGCGTGATGGCGCGGCTGGGCGTGAAAAGGCTGATTGTCACCAACGCCGCGGGCAGTGTGAACACGGATTTTTCCGCGGGCGCGCTGATGCTGATTACCGATTTTATCAACCTGACGGGCAAGAATCCGCTCACCGGCCCCAATCTGGACGCGTTCGGCCCGCGCTTCCCGGACATGAGCAACGCCTACGACAAGGGGCTGCGAGCGCTCGCGCTTGACTGCGCACGGGAGCAGGGCGTGGAGCTCAGGCAGGGCGTATACTGCTGGATGAACGGGCCGACCTACGAAACGCCCGCGGAGGTGCGCATGGCGCGCATTCTGGGCGCGGACGCCGTGGGCATGAGCACTGTGCCCGAAACCATCGCGGCCTGCCACAGCGGCATGCGCGTGCTGGGCGTCAGCTGCATTACCAATATGGCTGCCGGCGTGCTGGATCAGCCCATCAACCACGCCGAGGTCATGGAAACCGGCCGCCGCGTCCGCGGCGCGTTCGCCGCGCTGCTGACGGCTGTGATTGAAAAAATGTAAGGGCGATGCCGCGCAATGAACCGCTTGAAAACAAAAACGTTTCATTGTACGGAAAAAAGCCGCTTTCAAACGTGTTGAAGCCGGCGCTGCCTTCGAGGGCGTAAGCGCCCCGAAGCGGCTTCGGCCATGCGGACTTTCGTTTCCCTGTGACCGCCGATTTTCTTTGCCTGTCGGACGATCGCCGTCGTCCTAACCGCGTTGAGAATTTCGACGGTCTATTTTGTTATGCCGGCGATTGATACGACGGCGCGGGAAGGCGCCGTTATGCGGTCCGGCCGGGCGCGGCTGTATCATGCGTTCATTTTGCGGCTGTGGATTCAAGCCAAAACGCCGCCGCGCCGATCATTCCTGCGTCGTTTCCCAGAACGCCCCTGTCGATTTGCAGATGTTCGGCGAAACGCGGCATGACCGTTTCCAGCACGCGTTCTCGCAGCGGGGCGATGAGCAAATCTTCCTGACGGCTGACTCCGCCGCCGATCAAAACTATTTCTGGGTTAAAAATGTGAACAAGACCCGAAAGACCGGCGGCAATGTCATCGATCCATTGATCGAAAATCTTGTTTAAGGTGTTATCGCCGGATCGCAGCCGTTCAAATATTGCCATGCCGTTTAATCGTTTGTTTGTTTTTTCATAAACGCGGCGGCTTAGCGCCGTTGCGGCGGCATAGCATTCATAGCAGCCTCGTTTTCCGCAGGCGCATGGCAAACCGTTTTGATATAGCGTGAAATGCCCCAATTCCCCCGCGATGCCCGAAGCGCCCGTGAGCAACCGGCCGTCGACGATCACGCCGCCGCCTACGCCGGTGCCCAGCGTGACCATCACAACATGCCGCTTGCCCTTTGCGCGGCCCGCAAAGTATTCGCCGAGGACGGCGGCGTTCGCGTCGTTCAGCACAACCGTTGGAAGGCCAAAGGCGCACGCTATTTCTTTTTTGATTTCGGATCCTTCATAGTGTGGGATTTTGCCGTTTGTTCCAATGACGACGCCTGTTTTGACGTCGATTTGGCCGGTTGCGGACACTCCGACGCCCTCAATCGCAGCATGACAGTTTTCGCTAAACAGCCGTGCTTCCCTGACGACGGTCGCTAAAACGGGCGTTGCGTAATTGTCGTAGCATACGCTGGCCTCGTGGCGTTTGAGAATGTTTCCGGCAGGGTCAATCAAGCCGAGCTTGACGGTTGTTCCGCCAATATCGATGCCTAAGATCATGGCGTTCTTCTCCTTCCCACTTCTCTCGACGGGAGGAAGGGATTACTTTCTGATTGCGTCCATAAAGCGGCTGGCAATTTCCAACGGGCGCGTGATTGCCCCGCCGACAACTACCGCCCATGCGCCCAGATCCAGCATTCTCCTGGCCTGCTCGGGCGTATGCACACGTCCCTCGGCGATCACCGGACAGGGCAGCGTCGCCGCCATCTGCCGAACCAGCTCACAGTTCGGCCCCTCCTGACAATGCGCCGTCGCCGCGGTATAGCCGTTCATCGTACTGCCGACCAAATCAGCTCCGGCTTCATATGCGGCGGTTGCCTCCTGCAGGGTTGCGCAATCCGCCATGATAATGATGTTTGGATACTTCGTCCTTACCTTTTTCAGGAACTCCGGGGCGGTTAAGCCGTCGCCGCGTTCGGTATCCGTACAGTCGATGGACACGATATCCGCCAGTGCTTCCATGCATTCGTCTACCTCGCGCATGGTCATGGTAATACGCCCGCTATAGCCCGGGTATTCGCGCTTGATTAATCCGATAACGGGAAGTCCGGTTTCTTCTTTTATGGCCCTAATATCGCGCGCGGAGCTTGTGCGGATCATTTTTGCGCCGGCTTGCTTGGCAGCGCGGGCCATCAGGTACATGATAGAATCATCTTTTCGATACAAGGGTTCGCCGGGCGTTGCCTGACAGGAAACGATGATCGTCCCGCGCATGAGGGCAAACAGCTCTTCCTTGGTCATGCTTTTTCATCCTTTCTTTCGTTTTGTATCGTTCATGGAGAATCGCTGCCATGAAAATATTTTTCCAACGTTTGATACAACAGGCCGAGCAAAAGGCCTGCCGCTATTTCAGCCACGGTCCAGCCGGATTCGATGGTAAAGCACGACCAATCCTTATCTGCGTTTACACCGAAAACCTCCTGTCCGCGAACGTCCGCCGCACGCGCCCAAGCGCCGTCCAGAAGCGCATCCTTGCTTTTTAATTGGCACGCGCATAAGAATTGCGCGCTTTCTTCCCATTTTTTCTTAAATACCGAATCGCCTGTTATGATGTATGCGAGCATGAAGCCCTGAAGAACCCAGTTATTGGAATAGAGAAGGTCGCACACCGGGTCGCCGTTGGAGGAGAACACGCTGCATTCCGCAGCATAACCGTGGCTCCAAATGGCGGTATACCCTTCGTCAAACTCCAGATACCCCCCCGAAGCATCCTGCACCTTTTCCAGATCCTGAACAATCCGCTCAAGAAAGCTTCGGTACGCCGTCTTTCCTGTGCTATAGTACAGGAGCGCCAGCGGCAATATGAAGCGACACATTTCCTGCGTTTTGCTGTGCTCGCGCGCCGTATTCGGGTAGGCCGCCATTAGGGCTCCCATTCCTTTTTCGGCTGCCGTAATAAAATCCGCCCTTTTGAGCAGCTTCCCGGCTAAAGCGACTGCACCCAGCCAGTAGCCGTTATGGTGGACGCTGCAGTTGCCCGTTGGCTGCCGGGGAATATCGGCCATACGCATCCTTTGCAGCGGTGTATTCTCCCATTTTTTGCCGTTATAGCGCGCTTTGGCGGCAAGAATGCTGTCGCCGTCGGCGGAACACAGCATGATGCGGTTATAGCGCAGGCCGTCCTCTCCCGCGGTGCTTATCAAAAATTGTGCGACGGCGGCAATCAAATCGTCGTCCGACTGATCGTTTAGAAACAGGCGTTTCCAAAGCATGGGCAGCAGAAAGCCGCGCGCCGTATCGTCGCCGTAATTTGATTTTTGCCACCAGCCGAGCGAGCAGGGCGTAAAGCCGCGCAGGGGGCCGTCCTTATAAGGGAGGTCGCGCAGCATCCGGAATAAGCCGTTGCAGGCGGCAAGCGCTTTCGGATCCTTCGTTTTCAAATACTTTAGCAAATACAGCCATGCCGCTTCGCCCGTGCAGTCCAGCCGAAGCTGCTGGTTGCGGTGCGTTTCGCCGAAAGCGTTGATTTGGGAGGACACGCCCTCCATAACGGCATAGGGCTGGCCGCAATAATGCACGATGATATCCGCTTTTTGAAACCAGTCAAACGCACGGTCGACGGCTGTCGAATATGGCTGCTTGCCGGAGAAGGCGTAGACATCGTTCATGATCGAAAGCGCTTCCGCAGCTGAAGCATGGCCGCCCAGCCATTGCATCACGCCGGCAAGCAGCGCGGCCCAGCCCGCCTTCGGCGAAAAACGCGCCCGAGCAAAGCGGAACATGCGGAAGGTGCAAACGAGCAGATTTCCATGAAGAATAAACGCTGCGCGTCGGGCTTGCTTCTCTGGCAGGACGTCGGCTTGATAAAAGCCGCGCGGTTGGTCGACATATTGAAAGAGGATTTCCGCATCGGCCGGCGACGTTTCAACAGGCAAACGCTCGTTCCACTGCTCGTCAAGTATCATGCCCTTGGGGAAAGACCCCAGCGCAGTGCTTTCCCGCATGCCGATTGGGCGTGAAAACTCGGTGTGAACCGGCTGCGCGAAGGCGAACGCATTGCTAACCCGCGCAAACTCCGCGAATACGCGCGTGCCTTTCTTCATGGCGCTTTCCAATTGGCTGCGAACAGGCGGCAGCAGCGTAACGCCGTATTCTGTGCCGCCGCCCAGAACGACGACGGCCGAATAACTTGAAAAATCGATGCTGTCTGCCTGAGCGGTGGTTACGATTTCCAAAGCGTCAAAGGCCTTCTGCATCAAAGGCAGAAAGTCGCCCGGGTCCTCAGATATTAATAAAGCCTTGTTATGCATAAAACCTCTCGGAAGCGATAGCCTCACTGTTGCCTGTCAAAAAAGCCTCGTTAAGGCTCCGGGGAGGAATGAAGGGCGTCCAGCCCTCCATTTTGATTCGTATCGCCCGTAGCGCGGCGCGGCTTCAGAAAGCTCTTTCGTTCTCTGTAGTTACGATGATGCTTTTTCCGTCGACGCCCAGAAGAATGGTGCCGTCTAGGCTGGTAATCATCGGCGGGTTTCCTTGCTTTTTATATCGGTTATATATGCCCCAATCGTTAACCGCATAACAGCAGATGACGCTGTGCTTGGCGCGAACGGCCTTTACGAACGCTCCGGAGGATGCGTCGGCCGAGCCATGATGCGGCACCTTGATTACATCGGCCTGCAAGGCTTCGCCATAGCGCTGAACAAGCTTACGATCTGCAAACTGCGTTATGTCGCCGCACAGTAAGATGGAAATATCATGATACCCAACCCGGATAACCAGGGAAGAATCGTTTACGAAGCCTTCTGTAATGCGCTTCTTGTCATACGGAACAGGCTCGCTGTCGGGCCATAGCACGTCAAGGGTCACATCTCCGTATTCCAGTTTGTCCCCTGCGAGCAGCTTTTCAAGCTTTAGACCGCTATCCGCAGCCGCCGACTTAAGATTGGCCGTGGGCGTTGTGTGATAATCGGTAAAGGGACTGGCGTATATATGCTGCGGAGCGTACCTGCGGATGACGGCGGGTAAGCCGCCTACATGGTCTACATGCATATGCGTGGCAAACACAGCGCTGAGGCGCTCTGCGCCCAGTTGCTGCAATACCGATACGACCGTATTGCCGGCTTCCGCTGTGCCGCCGTCAAAAAGCAGCCAGTCGCCGGAAGGCGTGCGAATCAGAATGCTTTCGCCCGTGTGCGTTTCGCCGGGCAGCGCAATGAACCAGACGTTGAGCCGTGCTTCGTCATATGCATATATGCTTTCGTAAGCAGCGCTCCCCGTCCGAATCAGCATGAAGCAGGCAAGGATGCAAATCAGCAATCGCTTTGTGAAGCCCATATGTTCCTCCGATCCTTGTTTAGCCTATTGGCGTGCGCCAAGCAGCGCGTCACAGGCTCAGCAGGTAATTTCCAACTTCAACCGTGTGCGCCAGAGCGCTCTGCCGCACTTCGCAGGGCACTGCGTCCAGAAAGGGGGTGATTTCATAGGTGAAATCGCCCTGATAATGGATATCGCGCAGCGTTTTCATAACCTTAAACCAGTCGATGCCGCCATAGAAGGGCAGAAGGTGTTCGTCCTTCACGCCGTGATTATCCGCGACATGAAGGGATTTGAGCCTGTCGCCCACCGTATGCAGCGCCTCGCATTGATCGAAGCCCACGAGGTTGCCGTGGCCCAAATCCCAGCAGACCTGAACCAGCGGATCATGAAAGCTATCCGTCAGGTCGAGCAAATCCTCCACGGCGGCGGTATAGGTTCTTTGAAGCGGGGTTGGGTCGAACATGTTTTCAATGGCGATTCCTACGTTCATTTTTTTTGCCAGCTCCATATATTTCGGGAAATAATTCAAATTGCCTATTTTTGACAAACGATGCGAATAGCCCCTTGTATCGGCCTCGGTTGCCGCGTGAACGGTCATCCATTTAACGCCTAAAATGGACGAGACGACGATCGAACGCCGCATCAATTCGTCATGAAATTCCCGATGCTCGATATTTCGATTCAGGAAATGGTAGAAATGCGCATGCGACTGTGAGAAAATCATTCCCAGACTTTCCGCTAGATCCCGGATGCGATAGGCCCAAGTTTCCCAATCGTCCAGCGCGAGCGGCATGCCGGGGTTGCTCATGTCGTGACAATTCATGTCCATCACGCGATAGCCGGCCGCATGGCACTGCCTGAGGCAATCCTCCATGGACACTGCGCCCTGCCGTTTCTGATAACGGTCCATAATGCTTGTCGAAGTAGAAAGCCGCATATTTCTCATCCTTTCAAAGAGCCTACCATTGCGCCTTTAACGAAGTAACGCTGCAGCGCGGGGTAGAGAATCAGCATCGGTACGCTGGATACGATAATGACCGCGTATTTTAACGTTTCAAAAAGCAGCAAATCCGCTACGGAGTCGACCACCTCGGCGCCTGTTTTTTCTTGTCCCATGCCCTGCAGCAGGATCTCGCGCAAAACCAGTGACAGCGGATATTTTTCGCGGGATTTCAGGTAAAGCAGCGCGTTGAAATATGAATTCCAATGGCCTACGCCGTAGAAAATAACCATGACGGCGAGGATGGGTAAGGACAGAGGCAGCACGATGCGCAGCAGGGCGTTGATGTTGCTGCAGCCGTCCATGTAGGCCGATTCGCAGATTTCTTCCGGAATGGACGTTTGGAAGTAAGTGCGCATGATGACCAGATTCCATGCGCTGACACAGCCGGGCAGCAGCAGCGCCCAAATGGAATTGTACATGTTCAAATTCTTAATCAGCAGGAAATTGGGCACCATGCCGCCGGAGAAGAACATCGTTAGCGTAAACAAAAGGGTAACGCCGCCGCGGCCGCGGAAATCGCGCTTGGAAAGCGGATAAGCCGCGGCAATGGTCATCATCAGGTTGATGGAGGTGCCAAGCACGGTATAAAAGAACGTGTTGGCATAGCCCGTCAGCATGGACCTGTTCTTGAGCACGGCCTGATAGGCCATAAGCGTCGGCTTTTTAGGCAGCAGCAGCACATTGCCCCGAACCACCTCCATCGGGTCGCTGAAGGAGGCGCTGACGCAGTAGAGCAGCGGATAGAGCGTAACGACCAGCGCGAGCGTTGCCAGCGCATAGGCGACGGCGGAGAATACGCGGTCTTCGGCGGTCGTGCGAATACGGTTTCCTTTCATGCGCATCCTCCTTTACCACAGGCTCGTATCGGATACCGTGCGGGCAAGCTTGTTTACCAGCAGCAGCATAACCAGATTGATGAGCGAGTTAAACAGATTAACCGCCGTTGAATAGCTGTATTGGGAATTGACCATGCCCACCTTGTACACGTATGTGGAGATGACCTCCGACGCGCCCATGTTCAGGTCGTTTTGCATCAGGTAAACCTTTTCAAAGCCGACGTCCATGATGCTGCCGCAGTCCCGAATAAGCATAATGATCGCCGTGGGCAAAATGGCGGGAAGCGTCACATGCACAAGCGCCTGAAGGCGGTTGGCCCCGTCGATGCGCGCGGCCTCATACAGCTGCGGATCAACGCTGGTCAGCGCGGACATGTAGATGATAGACGACCAGCCCGTGCCCTTCCAGATGTGCGACAGAATGAAAATGGGTCGAAAATATTCCTCCTTGGCCATGAAATTGACCGATTGCCCGCCGAGCTTGGCGATCAGCACATTCAGCAAGCCGGTGTTGGGGTATAGGAAGGCGTCAATCAGCCCCACCATCACAACCGTGGAGAGAAAGAACGGGGAATACGTAACGGTTTGAACCAGTTTTTTGTAGTGCTTGTTATTGAGCTCGTTGAGCACCAGCGCCAGAACAATGGGCATTGGGAAAGCACAGATTAGCTGCGTCAGGCTCAATTTGACGGTGTTGAGCAGAATGTCCTGAAAGTTATAGGCCTGAAAGAAACGCTGAAAGTGCTTGAAGCCCACCCATTTGGAGCCAAGGACGCCGCGACTGGGGGAATAGTTTTCAAAAGCGATGACTGTTCCGTACATGGGGCCGTATTTGAAAATAATCAGCCAGACAAGCACGGGGATCATCAGCAGATACAAATCCCAGTACTTGATAAAGGAGCGTTTCCAAGAATACAGGCGGCGCTGCGCGCGCACGCTTGACAGAAGATTGGAATGCTGCATCTTTCCTCCTCGGAATGAAGAAGGGCGAGGTGCATCCACCCCGCCCCCGGGTACGTTTCCATTACTGAGCGGCAGTAAACTTCTGGCTGCGAATATACGCGTTGTTCACAATTTCGCAGAGACGATCGGCGCCCATTGTGTTGATCTGATGCACATAATCGTCCCATTTGTCCAGAGACTCCTCGCCGGTTACAAAGCGGGCGCGCATGGTATTGACATAATTGTTGATATCCGTACGGATAACGGACGCTTCCTCGCTTTCTTCGGCAGTGTAGGTGAAAATCGGCCAAATTTCCTCGGGGAAGTATTCGATCATGGCATGCGCCGCCGCCGCAGGGACTGGCTTGGTTTCCCCGCCGTAGAAGTAATTTTCCATGACGATGACGGGGTTGTTGCCGCCGCAGGTAACATAGGGCGCCACAGCGGCGTCAAAGCTGATGCCGGAAGCAACCGATTCATACACCGCATCCACAAACGCGAGGCTTCCGTCCTCCTTGACCACATGGCAATCGCCCTGAGTGCCGTAGTTGAACAGCTTCACGCCCTCCTCGGAGTAGAAGTAGTCGACAAACTGCAACGCGAGCGGCACGTTTTTGCACTTCGTGGTGATGACCCAATTGCCGATGGAGTGCAGGTCAGAGCGAACGGGGAACCAGAACTTATCGCCGTCGGGCCCTTCCAGCGCTTCCTCAATGCCGACAAAGTGCTCCGCAATGGATTCGGGAATGTTGGAAAAGTTCGTGTAAACGATTACGCCATACTTATCCTCGGCTGCATTGGCGGTGTACTGCGCGCTTTTCATGGTGAAGATCGCATTATCCAGCAATTCTTCCGCATAAAGCTGGTGGACATAGGTCAGCATGCGCTTCCAAGCATCGCTTGTGCCCAGAATTCGCGGGTAGCCCGTTTCAGGGTCGGCATCCACCACGGTATCATGCACGCCGCGCGTACCGCCGCCAAACGCGCCGATCAGGGAATAGTAGATATAGTTGAAGTTAGGCGCGCCAAAGGGAATTTCGTCTGCCAAACCGTTGCCGTTGGGGTCTCCGTTTTTGAAGGCCACTAGAATATCGTATAAATCCTTGGTCGTCTTGGGCAGATCCAATCCGAGCTTGTCCAGCCATGTCTTGTTGATGAACATTTTGGCGGCGACCTTGTTGGGCACGGATTCAATGATCTGCGGCAAAGAATAAATCGCGCCGTCGGGCATGGTCAGCGCTGCTTCGACCGTGGGGTGCGCCTTCATGTAGGCGTAGAAATTCGGGGCGTAGGTTTCCAGCAGGTTGTTTTCGTTCAGGTTGACCAGATAGCCCTCGTCGGAGCCGAACTTGATTTGGTTAGCGGCGCTGATGCCGAATTTGAGGAAAACATCGGGCAATTCTTCAGAGCCAAAGGCCATGTTGAGCTTTTCTGTGGCGGTGCCGGCGGGGATGTTTTCCCATTCGATATGTACGCCGGTCATTTCGGCGTACCGCTGCCACATTTTGACCTGACCAAAATCGGGCTGCAGGGAGGAATTATTGACCATGATGTGCAGGCTTTCGCCCGTCGTGGTCAGCGGGAATTCGGCCAGCGCGCCGGATGTGCAAAGCAGCAGCGCAAGCAGGAGAGCGAGGAACTTTTTCATTTGGTCGTACCCCTTTCGTTCGTGTTGGAGCTTCGGCGCTCCTTTTTTCGGGCTTATCATACAGAAAACGCCCCGATCGCTTCAATATTCATTTGCAGTCGGAACGTTGTATTTTGAATATTCCATATTCATTTTTTGAACATTGTCATTTATTGAATATCGGCGATGTCATTTTTCCAGTTCAGTTTTCGGTAGCTCATTGGCGTAATGCCCTCCATTTTCTTGAATTTTCGGGCAAAATTCGATTCATCCAGATAGCCGCATTGCTCCACAATCTGCCGCAGGGATTGCGTTGTCGTTGTAAGCAGCGTTCGTGCAATGCTCATGCGCAGTGAATCTACATATTGCATGGGCGTCATATCCATGCGGCTCTTAAAATAGCGAACAAGGTAGGAGGCGCTCACGCCGCAGGAGCCTGCAATAAATTCCAGCGACATGCCGGTGTCGGATAGATGAGCCTGCATGCACGACAGAACGGTTTCCAGAAGGGCATTGTTGGGGGAAAGCTTGCCGGATCCCCGCTCGTCCTTTTCCGGCGCGGCAGAAGAAGCCGCTTCTTCCTCCGCTTCGGAATACTGGATGAAGCTTATGGACAGATCCCGCGCTTCATGCAGGGCGTGACGTGCGTGCCGATAAGATTCCGACAGGCACATAACGTCCTTTACGTTGGTTCCCATTCCCACGCGCGTATGCTTTAGCGCCTTGAACACACGCCGCGCTAATTCGACATTCTCTAATGCGCCGGTGTGGTTGATAATAATCGTCAGGCGTTTGTCGCCGTCACGCTTGGCGCATACCGCCATCGTGCGCGGCGTATCCAGCTCTTCACCAATACGGGCGGATAAAGCGTTTGCATCTTCAGATTCGGTATAATCCAACGCGCAGCAAATAAAATCGGAATATTCAAACTCGATGCCGGCCTCCTGAGCGTCCTCCTGCAGGCTTTCCAAGGCTTCATACTGCCCCCAAACCACGTTTGAAATGAACAGATTTTTTTGGACGTCCCTTTTTTGCTTGATCGCATCCTCGACCAGCTCGTTTAGCAGGGCGTATTCATCCATTCCTTCGTTTCGTGTTTTGGCATATTTGCTGACCAGTTGATGAAGCGGCTGATAATTGTAAGCCGCTACCACCCAGCTTGCCAGCATAATTACGATGCACAGGATCCCCAGCATAAAGAAAAAGAACGTCTGGGTGGCGTGGTAATCTGCAAACAGTACGTCGGGCGAGGCGATCATTTCGTACCGGTAATTTCTTAAGCCGCCCTCGCAGGAAATTACCACGCCGTTGTCCGGCAGGGAGGATGGATGATAAAGCGAGTATACCAGCGTATCTTGCTCGTAGAAGCGAACGTCCAGCATTTCGCAGGGCAAAAACTGCGTTACGATATGGTCGATTGTGTCTTTGCCGACGTAAAAGGTTATCAGCCGTTTGGGGTTGTCGCTCATCAGGGGCAATCCGAACACATAGGCCATGGCTTTTTGCGGCGACAGGCGAACCGACAATTGATCGGCGGAAATGGTCGTAAACATGCGGTGATTGCGCCGCGCCTTGTATTCTTGGAAATCAAAATCCTCCGTAACGTCGTATATGTATTTCTTGAAGGTTTCTTTGTCAAATATGCCCTGACTGGAATATATCGTTTCTTCGTCCAGCATGCTTTCATAGCTTAGATCCATTGAAAAGCTGTTGCCGCGGACATAGCGGATGAGCTCCTTGAGCAGGTTTTCCCGCTGCGCTTTTGAGGCGATGGGCGCGTAGCTGAAAGTACCGTCCCCGTTGATTTCAAGCACAATACGGGACATTTCCTGATACTGCGCGTTCATCCAGCTTTCTATCCGCCCGACGCTTTCCTGCGCCCTTTGGTAGATTTCTTTTTTCTGCTGCTGAATGAAGCGTATATAAAAAAGCAGCGAAAACAGCAGCATGACGGCAAGCAGCAAAAGAATAACGGAAAAGTATATGCGTTTGTATGATTTGGAACCATGCAGCTTCATTTTCTTCAGCATATTTTGCACCCGCTTTAACATTTCGGTGTTATGCGTGCTGCAGGCCCACTCATGTTTTATGAATGCAGCGCGCAGCCGCGATCATTCTATATTTAGCGCCTTGCCGATTCACTATATAGCATGTTTTTCGCCAATTGTCAATTTAAGCGCCCGCATCGAGCTTGCGCGCATTCCCGGCTTTGACGTTTTTGCGCCGCGGTTTTTCCTTTTTTCGCGGCGAACCGACGGGGCGCGGGCTGCGTCTAATGGTCGAAAGGGGCTCAAACAACGAAGGAGGAACGGACGATGAAAAAAAGGAAGACGCTTTTCGTGCTGGCCGCCGCAGTGTGCCTGATGCTTGCGGCTGGAGCCGCGGCGGAGGAAATCGGCGTGAGAAACTATTATGCGGACGGTCAGCTGATGGGCGCAAGCCCGGCGGTGCTGCCCGAGGCGGAGTTGCTGATTTTGCACGATGCGGGCGCGTACAGCTTTGCGCACACCGATGTGACCATGAAGGAGGTATGCTGGGACGGACGCGTGCTGCGCATCGTTTACAGTGTGCGGGATAGGACGGCGGACAGCGTTTACACGGACGACGAGGTGTGGGCCTGCACGGACGACGGGGATTTCGCCCTGCAAATGTCCGGCGCGGACGCGGATGGCATTACCGCGCAGTGGGGGTGCGATTTCCTGTTCGTGAACGGGGAAAGCGTATGCCTGACGGGCAGCATGGCCTCACGCGCGGGGAAGGAGACGGGCGAGGTGCTGGTTTATCTGGAGAGCGACCTGATCGAGCGCATGGCGGCCGAGGGGACGAAAACCACGCTGGGCGACGCATTCGAGGTGTGGCTGCCCATTCTTTACGATGATCGCACGCGCGTGGATGAAACGCCGCAGGCGCTGCATTGCACGGTTCGCAACCGGGATCTGCCCGGCCTGCGCAGCCCCGCGCTGCCCGAGGCGGCGAACGACGCGTCCGGCGGCGTCACGACGCGTCTGACCCAATGCCTGATTACGCCCATGCGCACGTATGTGCAGGGGGAAATCACGCTGCCCGCCGGGCTGGACGACGCTGCGATCGAGCGTCAGGTCAGCCGCGGACTGTCGCTCTCGCTGACGGTCGACGGCACGGAATATGAGATGCTCGAGGGCGCAAGCGGCGTTGTCAACGCGCCTGATCAGCGCTTTGAGGAGGATGAGGCGGGGAACTTCGTCATGCGTTACCATATGGCGGCGGAGGAGGGCGCGCACATCGTCTTCAGCGGCGTTTTCGCCCCGGCGCCGGCGGGCGCGCGAGCGATGACGATTCGCTTGGATGAAACGGAATTTTTCTTCGAAAATCCTTAGGCGCCGCACCGATGAGGCGGTCGACCGGCGAATGGATTTTTCGTCGGACGCCCATGCAGATTTCGAAGGCTTACCGGAGGGAAAATGAGGAATTTGTAAGCTCCGGACGGCGGAAAAGACGCCGCCCGATTGTGCGGCGGCGCGCTTCAAAAGCCGGCCTGAAACAGGGGTGGGCGGGCGTTGCCTGTGCGAATTGTCCGGCTTTTTTCCGAAAAGGAGAAAGGCGGGAACAACGCGCCGGGCGGCGTCTTTTTTTCGGGAAAAACGGTTGACAATTTCGGTTGACAATGGTATCATGATACAGTTGTCTGTATTATACGGACAACTGTGCTCTTTCGTCATGAAGCGGAGGGAAAAATGCCCGATCAGCTGCGGAAGGTTCCCCGGCGTGTGGTGGGGGTAAAGCAGGTGCTGCGCGCCCTGAACGACGACGCGCTGGAGCAGGTTTTCCTTGCGATGGACGCCGCGCCCGCCCTTCGCCGGCAGGTGGAGGACAGGGCGATGGAAAAGCAGGTTCGCCTGACGATGGTCGTCTCCATGGAGGAGCTGGGCCAGATGTGCGGGGTGGATGTGCCGTCCGCTGCCGCCGGGCTGAAAAGAGCACGGGAAAACGCATGACTATATATCCCCGGGGGTTGCGGGGATTTTATAGGAGGAGACCGTAAAACGGCTCCGAACAATTATCAGGAGGTGCTTCCATGCCTACGATCAATCAGTTGATCCGCAAGGGAAGAGAAAAGGTTGTCAACAAGTCAACCGCGCCCATCCTGCAGGGTTGCCCGCAAAAGCGCGGCGTCTGCCTGAGCGTTAAGACCACGACGCCCAAGAAGCCCAATTCTGCGCTGCGCAAAATTGCGAGAATCCGTCTGACCAATTCCATCGAAGGTACTTGCTACATTCCCGGAATCGGTCATAACCTGCAGGAGCACTCCGTCGTGCTGATCCGCGGCGGCCGTGTGCGCGATCTGCCCGGCGTGCGCTACCACATCATTCGTGGCGCGTTGGATACGGCCGGCGTTGCCAAGCGCAATCAGGCTCGTTCGCTCTACGGCGCCAAGCGCCCCAAGAAGTAAGCAACGTATCCATCGTCAGGGCCGCTGCCCGGATGGAGAAAAAGGCGGAACCGCCCCCGGGACGGAACACCCGGCGACAGGCCGCTTGCCTTTTTCCATCGCGCACCGCTCAGGAGCGGCATGATGCTGACATGCTGCCGCCGGCCCGATGGCATACGCAACGATTTGAGGAGGGAACTACATGCCCCGTCGTGGATTTATTCCTAAGCGCGAAGTGCTCCCCGATCCCGTATACGGGACCGTCGTGGTCACCAAGCTCATCAATCAGATCATGCTCGACGGTAAGCGCGGCGTGGCCCAGCAGGTCTGCTACAGTGCTTTCGAGATGATGAAGGAAAAGTCCGGCAAGGATGCGAACGAAGTCTTCCAGCAGGCGCTTAACAACGTCATGCCTCAGCTGGAGGTCAAGGCTCGCCGCGTCGGCGGCGCCACCTATCAGGTGCCTGTCGAAATCCGCCCCGAGCGTCGTCAGACGCTGGCTCTGCGCTGGATCGTTGATTTCTCCCGCTCCCGCGGCGAAAAGACCATGGCCGAGCGCCTGGCCGCCGAATTGCTGGACGCGTCCAACAATGCCGGCAACGCCGTGAAGCGTAAGGAAGAAATGCACCGTATGGCCGAAGCCAACAAGGCGTTCGCGCACTATCGCTGGTAATGTTTCCGGCGGGTCCTTTCCCGTCCGGGAAATTGCCGCCGCGTCACAACGTATCTTGAATTTCACATAGAGGAGAACGTATCGAACATGCCCAGAAGTCATCCGCTTGAAAAGGTTCGTAATATCGGGATCATGGCGCATATCGACGCCGGAAAAACCACCACCAGCGAACGCATCCTGTTCTACACCGGCAGGACGCACCGGCTGGGCGAGGTGCACGAGGGCGCCGCGACCATGGACTGGATGGAGGAAGAGCAGGAACGCGGCATTACCATTACCTCCGCCGCCACGACGTGCCAATGGAAAGGCTATCGCATCAACCTGATCGATACCCCCGGCCATGTGGACTTTACGGTTGAAGTTGAACGTTCTCTGCGCGTGTTGGACGGCGCCGTCGCGGTCTTCTGCGCCAAGGGCGGCGTAGAGCCCCAGAGCGAAACGGTCTGGCGTCAGGCCAACAAGTATCATGTTCCCCGCATTGCCTACGTCAACAAAATGGATATCACGGGCGCAAATTTCCACCATGTTGTGGATATGATGCGCACGCGCCTTGGCACCAAGGCGATTCCCATTCAGCTCCCCATCGGCAAGGAGGCCGCGTTCCGCGGCATCATTGACCTGATTCGGATGAAGGCGGAGGTCTATTACGACGACGAAGGCAAGGATATCCGCGAGGAAGAAATTCCCGCCGATCTGCTGGAGGAAGCTTCGCAGATGCGGGACGAGCTGGTGGAGGCGGCTGCCGAGCAGGACGACGGGCTGATGGAGAAGTTTTTGGGCGGCGAGGAGCTGACCGACGACGAAATCATCTTCGCCCTGCGCAAAGCAACGCTTTCCTGCGCGCTGACGCCGGTGCTGTGCGGTACGTCCTACCGCAACAAGGGCGTTCAGCCCCTGCTCGACGCCGTTATTGCCTATCTGCCCTCGCCCTTGGATGTGCCGCCCGTGCACGGCACGCTGCCCAAGGATCCGGAAGCCGACGTGGTTCGCCACGCCAGCGATTCCGAGCCCTTCGCCGCGCTGGCCTTCAAGATTGCCGCCGATCCCTTCGTTGGAAAGCTGGCCTTCTTCCGGGTGTACTCCGGCGTCATCAATAACGGCAGCTACGTTTACAATTCCACCAAGCAAAAGCGCGAGCGCTTCAGCCGCATCGTCATGATGCACGCCAATCACCGCGAGGATGTGGAAACCGTGTATTCCGGCGAAATCGCCGCGGCCGTGGGTCTGAAGGATACCACAACGGGCGATACGCTGTGCGATGAGAAAAACCCCATCGTGCTCGAATCCATGGAATTCCCCGAACCCGTGATTCAGGTGGCCATCGAGCCCAAGACCAAGGCCGGTCAGGACAAGATGGCGCTGGCGCTGCAGCGCCTTGCCGAGGAAGACCCCACCTTCAAAACCTTCACCGATCAGGAAACCGGCCAAACGATCATCGCCGGCATGGGTGAATTGCATCTGGAGATCATCGTGGATCGAATGATGCGCGAATTCAAGGTAGAGGCCGTTGTGGGTAAGCCGCAGGTTGCCTACCGCGAAACCATCACCAAGCCGGTTACCGCCGAAGGACGCTTCGTGCGTCAGACGGGCGGCCATGGCCAGTACGGCCACTGCGTGATTGAAATGTCGCCGCAGGAGCCCGGCGCGGGCTATGCCTTTGAAAACCGCATCGTTGGCGGCGCAATTCCCAAGGAATACATTTCCGCCGTGGATGCTGGTATTCAGGAAGCGGCCGGCTCCGGTTTGCTCGGCGGGTTTGAGGTCGTTGATTTCAAGGTCGCCCTTGTCGACGGCTCCTATCACGACGTCGACTCGTCGGAAATGGCTTTCAAGATCGCCGGCTCCATGGCGTTCAAGGAAGCGCTGGCCAAGGCGGACGAGCGTCTGCTGGAGCCTGTCATGAAGGTGGAAACCATCGTGCCGGATCAGTATCTGGGCGACGTGGTCGGCGATATCAATTCCCGCCGCGGCCGCATTGAGAATATTGAAGCCCGCGAGAGCGAGCAGTCCGTGCACAGCTATGTTCCTCTGAGCGAAATGTTTGGCTATGCCACCGATCTTCGCAGCCGTACGCAGGGCCGCGGCATGTATACCATGCAGTTCGACCACTACGAGGAGGTTCCTCGCAGCGTGGCGGAGAAGGTCGTCGGCAAGCGTTAAGAGCTTCAATTGTTTCAAATCAACATGAAACAGGAGGGAAAATCCCATGGCAAAGGAAAAATTTGCGCGCACAAAGCCGCACGTAAACATCGGCACGATCGGAC